>CAWEUH010000030.1:0-150444 GCA_963811985.1 uncultured delta proteobacterium | reverse complement strand
AGTACTTGGAATTTCGGATCGGGATGAATACAAAGAGCGCCGAGACAGGTTACTGGAGCGCTCGATGGCAAGATACAAACACTACGACTTGAACCAATCGAAGATGATTCCACTGTCGTATGCCGACCAGATTGTCGAGGGTTCGTTCGAGCATGCGCTAAACGAGATCGTGGAGGAGCATCTCGACTTGTCCGTCTTCGAACACCGCTATCGTAACGACGAGACAAGGCGATCGGCCTACGATCCCAAGGTGCTTTTGAAGGTGGTGCTCTATGGCTACTATCGCGGCATTATCTCAAGCCGACGAGGACCGTTGGAGCTGCCGCCGCTATGTTCTGTGCTATAGCCTCGCATGAGCGAAGCTGTCGAACTCGGGTGTCGATGTGGTTCGATCCATGGGTGGGCGCGAGGTATCGCACCGAATTCGGTCAATCGCGCCGTGTGTTATTGCGACGATTGCCAGGCGTTCTTGCACTATCTCGATCGCGCCGACCTGCTCGATGCACACGGCGGCACGGACATCGTGCAACTCCCACCGAATGCGATCGTGTTCGATCGGGGGGCAGAGAGCATCGTTGGCGTCCGCCTCACGTCAAAAGGCATGCACCGCTGGTACGCCAGTTGTTGCAAGACACCGCTTGGCAATACGCTGACACCCCTCGTTGCCTTCATCGGGATGCCAATCGAATTGTTCCGTGGCGCGCCGGACGCGCAGCGGCGCGACGCGCTGTTTGGCAAGTCTCGCGGGGCTGCCCACGGCAAGTTCGCCGTGGGTGGCCTGCCGCAAGGTTCGCCAAAGTTTCACGCGGGGCTGTTTGCCATAGTGGTCTTGCGCATCATTGGTTGGAAACTTCGCGGCAAGGCGTGGCCGCACCCGTACTTCGACAAGGCAACGGGAGGTCCTAGCCACGCGGTGACGATCCTGACGCAGCCCGAGCGCGATGCGCTGCGGCCAATGTGCGGGCCAAACCCGACGACAAGTCAATTGCATTGATTCCGAATCCTTCAATTTGCGGGGAGACTGCGGCGCAGAAGGCCGGGTTCCTCGAAACGATCCGCGCAGTATCCCCAAGGATAGAGGCGCGCGCCCGATCGGCACATGAGGCTCTTGCGGGCCTCGGGGCTCAGGATTTCGACCCGTCCGCTGCCGGGGCTCCACGGTGAATCGGTGGAAAAATACCAGCCTCCCTGCGGTGCTGATGTGATTTGACCTATCCACTGCCCCGTCGAGGCATGCCACAAGAACGCACCGTGCGGACCGTTACCGACGATGACTCGATCATAGAGCGCGAAGCTTAGCACCCGAGCCACTTCCTTGTTCTCGAAGAGTTCCTCTGGACTCGGTTCAATTCGCAAGATCACCTGCGGCCCTGGCTGGCGGCGAACCACTCCGCCAGGAACCAGAGCTCTGCTACCATCCGCAGACAGTTGGATCGCGTCATTCAACCAAGCTGCGTCGTCGAGTTGTGTCAGCTCGAGCGAAGAGAGATTGAGCCGCATCCAGTGCTCGCCCGGCTTGATGAAAATCACCGCCGCGTCGCGGGAGAAGACGGCCTGGGCATCCTGGCGTCGCGCGCAGTTCGCGTGCCAAATCGGTCTCACGAACGGCGCAGCTGAATCGAGCGCCGCTACCACAAGCTCTGGCGGATTTGCGTTGGCGCCTGATTGCTCTTGACCCCCGACCACCAACGCCACGTGCCGACCATCGGGCGCCAAGGCCAGGATGGCATCGTCGTAGTGCGTAATTGTGGAGTTCCCTTCGGGTAGTTTTGTAAGCGACACCAAAGTGCGCTCCCAGGCTGCGGCCGCCACCCAATCGCCTCCTGCGAGTCCATAGAGACCGGCGGAAGGTTCTGGAATGATCGGGATAGGTTGCTTGTCAGGAATCCCACAATACGGGACCATTGAAGGCAACCAGTCCACGATCGCTCAACGCCAGCCCGCCGTGGCACTCCTTGGGAGTGTATGCAGTGGCGCGGAAGCGAAGGGTTCGAAGATCCAGCAGACCTAGTTCCAAGCAGGAACTTAACCCAAGCTCGATACCCCTTGGATCCACTGCCGCCGAGTTGGTCTTGGCATCGGGCTGGGTGCTGGACTCAAACACCAGGTGGTTGTTTGGGCGACTCCAAGCCGCCACTCCCCATACATGATCCGCGGTATTGAACGTCCACGAGGAGCGCGCCCGACGTTGATACGTCGCGGAAAGAAACGATTCGTCTGGCGACCAGGCGGCTGAGTGCCACTCGCGATCCAGAGCCGTTCCCACGAGTTCTACGTCCGTGACGTCTCGCTTTGCCGCATCGAGCTTGAGAATGGCAATGCCACTTCGGCCGACTACCGCCCGACTGCCTCGCGGTCCTTCAAGAAACGTGTGTGCTTGCCACTGGTCGGGCAGTGTCCAGAGTTTGCGTGGTTGCCAGCCAGAAATATCAACCGCAAAAAGCTCATCTTTGGCAATTAGCAACACCTCGTTCGCGGACCACACACCCAAGAATTCTCCGTGTGGCAGGCTTTTCGTGTCGTGGGAAGAGAACTTCCCCGAACCGTCCACAACGATAGCAGCCGTGGATCGGGGGGCACCCTTGCGCCCGCGCTCGACGAACAGAAACCACGAGCACTTCGGGCTCGTCCACAGCTGGCCAGGAGTGGGAATGCCCCGTAGAGTCTTCTCGACCGAAACCTGCCCGGTAAGAGCATCGACACGCTGCCATCGGAGCCTGGGAGGTTCGTCGTATCCCGACGAGTCGTTGACCACCAAGAGCTCGTGGTCCGAGAAAGCGGGGTAGACCTCATTGAAGTGGATCTGATCGCGTTGCCAAATCACACTACCGGTCTTGCGGTCCCGCGCTTGCAAGTGTTCCATGTCGACTCGGATCTCAAGGGTGTCGTTCTGCCAGATCACCCGGCCTCGGGCCTTGTGCGTGCCGTCACTCCATAAAGTCGTCTCCTGTGGAGCAAAGCCCACTTCCACTGACGCGATCCCCGATTCTTCGGTGCCAACCACAAGACGACGCGGGCCCACCCAACGCAGCGTCGGCGCCTCGATCCGGGCGCCACCCACGTCAGCCCATCCGTTGATCGCTGAGCCTTCACCGCCGGCGCTGGGCCGAGTGGCAACTTACCGGTGGCGGAGGGCCTTGTCATGGGCATTGCACCCGGATGGCTCACCGCGGACGCGCTGCACGCGAACGACCCCAACGCGATCAACAGGGTCCTAATCCCGCACAGCCGCACTCCGCCTTTGCCACGAGTCACAAACCCAATCAAAAAAAGCGCCAGGGCTTGCAGCGCACAGAGCGTCAGTGCCGCCTGGGTGAGTCCAAGGATCGGTACGAACATGATCGATGCAAAGACGGCCGCAACTGCGGCGCCAAAGTGATCCGCGAACTGTGGCACGCTGGCTGCGTTCTGGACGCTGTGATGGGCGTGGATCAGTGCCTTGACCGCAGCCGGAAAGACGGCACCCGTGGCAGCGCCCGAAAGCACGAGCAATAGGCCGTGTATGAGTGTAACCCAGCCGAACGAGACGCCTTGTCTGTCGAGCAGCGCAAACGAAAGTGCGAGGACTGCCCCTGCGCCAAGCGAGACCGCTTGAGCCGCAGCCAGTGAAAGATACCGCACGGCGAATGCGCCGCCCGCGGCAAGCCCCGCCATGAAGAGCGCGCTAAGTAGGCCGATTTCGGAATACAAAGCGCCGACGCGCGTCTGAAACGAAAAGAACAGCATCAGACTGAACGCCATGCCACAAGCCCCCGTTACTGCAGTCGCGTGCATGACGACCAAAGTACTAGAGCCGCGCGAACGGCTCGCCAAGCGTCGCATCACGAGCCAAAAGAGCAGCAGCAGACTTGGCGCAACGGCTGCGACCTGCAGGCGTCGCGGGTGATGGATGCCCCAGCCAAGCACCCTCGACCAAGTGCTATGAGCCATTTGCTGGCGCAAAGATAGCGCGTACAGAAACGACAAGGGACGGTTGTCGCGGCTTGGGGCAACGCGCTGCGCGGCTCGCTTGAGTTCAGATCCCAACGTAGCGACACGTTCAGCCGGGTAGAGATCCGGCAAGAGCTCTGGAACGAAGACGTCCGATTGAAGCTTGCGTTCGCGCCAGCGCTCAGCCAAGCGTTGCGGGTCAAGCGTGACCGCGTCCGGCGAATTGCCGGCGACAAGTAGTCCGACTGGACCGGGCGCCGCGCGAACCTCGGCAAACACGTCGCGCAGCGTTCGATAGAGCGAGGCCCCGAGCCGCCCCGTGTTCCCCGCTTGGACGGTCGGCCCTGTTGTGAAGCGCGTGACATAGGTGCCGCCAGGTGCCAGGCGAGCCGACACGAGCCGCGCAAACTGAACGGTGGTTTCGCGCGCCAGGTAAAGCGTAGCCGGGTCGCGCTCGAGTAGCAAGATCAAGTCGTATGGGTCAGCGCTATTCGCAAGGTAGCGGCGCGGGTCCTGAAAATACAAGTGGACTCGAGGATCGGCAAGCGCCGTCCGATCGGGTGCGTCAAGATGACGTGCCACCAACTCGAAGGCGCGCCGATCGAGCACGACTAAGTCGAGCCGTTGTACCGGATGCATCAGGCAGAACCGGAGAACCCCGCCGTCAACACCGCCGAGCGCGAGAACGCGGCTTGGTCGAGCGTTGAGCAACATCAATTGATGGGCGCGCGACTCGTCATCAAGTGCGTCCGGATAGCTCTTGACGTAGACGCCGCCCGCGTAAAGATTGAGCACTTCGCGCGAACCAATCGCCAGGTGCTCGTAGGGCGTATCTGCCCAGTCGAGCAGCGTGACCCCTTGTGCGAGCGTTGCGAACCGCGCCCGTTGTGTGGCGGTTTCCAGGCGTCCTGCGAGCGGCGTCACGGCGCAAAGCAACGTGATCGATGCAAGAGCTGCCAGACTGATGCGTCCGGCAATCAGACGTGACCAGGCCGCTGGCAGGACCGTCACCAGCGCGAGCGTCTGCAAAATGAGCAGCCCGGCGCATGGCCGGGTCATGGGCAGAAGCACCAGAGAAACGACAATGCCGGCCACGAGCGACCCGACGGCCTCAAACACGTAGAGTCTGCCGATCGTCGCGCTTGTGTTTGAATCATCGGCAGCCGAAGCCGCTGCCATCGCGACGAACGCAACGCCCACCAGCGCGCCGGGAACCACGAACACCGAAAGCGCAAGTACTAGCGCGGGCCCAAGCGGCAACAGCTCTGCCGCGGGCACGTCTAGCAGCCTTCTGCCAATTCGAGCGAGCAGCATTTCAAAGAACCCGCCCACAGCCAGCAGCGCAATGGCTAAAGTGATGATGGACGCGCTCCGTTTGGTGCTCCATGGTCGAGCCAGCGTGGCGCCCATGGCGATCCCGACAAGCCATGCGGATAGCCCTAGGCCTACCGCAGCCTCGTCGCCACTCAACGCGACCATGTACTCGCGCAGTAGATAGACTTGGGTACCGAGCGCCAAGGCTCCGACACTCGCAAAAAGACCTATCCAACGCCATTGGGTTCGGTGCTGCGTGGACTCGAGAGCCGCAGCGCCCTGGACGGCGGATCGTCCATTTCCATCCATATGCAATGTTTCAGCCTACACATCGCTAGGTTAGTGACGCAACAAATCTTCGCCGTCACGTTTATGTTTCGCCGCCGCCGGGGTTGGGGACCCGGCGGCCAACACACTGAGGAAATTGGGGCCCGCTTCGACGGCGCAGTGCGCTTTTGCAGACCCCTACGCCTCAAAAGGCCGCCGGAGGCGGCGTCGCAGCGAGCCATTGTGGCAACGAGGAGAGTCTGTCACGAAATCGACCCACAACCGCTGACTGCCGGAGACTCTACAACGCACTCACCGAGCATTGCGGACAATCAACCCCAAATGACGCGCTGGTTCGGGTTCCTTCTGTGTTTCACCCGCGTGAATTCTGGGAGCCATATTGGAGTCAAATCAAGTAATTCCAGCCATTTGATTGGGTCACAACGCGCACCGGCTAGACAACAGGTCACTTCTGTCCTAGAATCAGCTCTACAGATGCAATCTGTCGTGGAGCCGGTGGCTAGAAGTACGCTGGGAGCGACCCCGTTGCTCCATGTGCTCGTCTCGCTCTTGGCTCGTGAAGCAACCGGCACGGTGGTCATCGCGCCGCCCGGGGGCGAGCGAAGCACGCTGTTCATCGAAGGTGGGGTGCCCACGAAGCTGCAGGTCGCGGAACCTGTCGGCAGGCTTTCCGAACTGCTCGTAAGTCTCGGGCGGCTCGATTCACAGACGGCCCAAGAATCATTCGATGAGGCTCGCAGCCAAAAGGGGTTGCACGGCACGCACCTGCTCGAAAAGGGACTGCTCGACGAAGAGACACTTTTGCAGACGCTACGCGCGCAGCTGACTCTGAAGCTTGGCTGGGCTGCCGCGCTTTCGGACGACACAGCGGTTGATCTATACGCTAACATCGACTTCTTGGCGTCTTGGCCCAGGGCGCCTCATTTCAATTCTCCGCTGGAAGCCGTGTGGGCGATGGCAAGAAACCACGTCGATCTGCGATGCGTCGCGGCCGTGCTACGGCAGATTGTCCATCGGCCCTTGCGACTGCATCCACGGTCGCGGCCTGGCTGGTTCGGGTTCGATCCCAAGGAACGCTGCGTTATCGAGTGCCTAGCCGATGGGTCCATGGATATGCAGACGCTCATCCAGCATGTGCCTGTGCCGGCTCGGACCGTTCAGGTCATGTTGTACGTGCTGACCATAACGCGGCATCTCGATTTGGGTCAACGAAAGCCGCCCATTGGTTTCGAAATCAGCGGCAGCGGCCAACGGCGGCGTGTCGATGTCGCTTCGGTGCGTTACGATGCCATTGCGCCAAGCGGCGATGTGTCGGATGGAAAAGCACATACAGTACCGCCGCTGCCCCAAGAGCAGGACCGCGTCCATCAAGCCCTGCGGGCGGCGCACGCGGTTAGGCGGGCAGAGTACCTTCTGGAGCGGAATAAGCTCGTCGAAGCCGAGGCACAAGCCAAGCTTGCATTGGAATACGATCCGGAACATTCTGAAGGTCGGGCCGTTTGTGCGTGGATTCAAGCCTGTCGGCTCGGTGAAGCGGCGGATCTTGCGCGATGTCTCAGCGTTCTTAACGATGCGTTGGAACAGAACCCCGTCGATGAGAAATTGCGTTTCCGCAGGGCGCGCCTGCTGAGCCGCCTGGGCAACGTAGACGAGGCCAATCACGAATTTCGACTGATTGTGGAGTTGAACCCAGGTCACATTGATGCGCAGCGCGAGCTGCGATTGTGGGAATTGCGCCATCGCGGCAAGCGGCCATCGTCGGGGGAGTTCTCTAGGGCGCCTGGCGCGCGCGTCAGCGAACGCCCACCGCCACCAGGGTTGTTTGGTTGACTATTCAAGCGATCTTAGGGTCGCCAGCACGCGTTGCCACGCGCCGGGCCTAAGATGAGATTTTACGTGTGAGGCCCAGCGAGCAATCCGAAAGTCCAGATTGGAAGCTGCGCGGATGGGTTGTTTTTCGTAGTGACGACTCTGCCGCACTACATTGAGAAAGGCGCAACGCCAAGCATCCGGGACCAATAGACCGTGAAGGTATGCGCCGACGGCCCGCTCTTGCCGCCAGCCGAACTCCACGCCAGCATCCAACGCGAGCGGTTCGCCTTCGCTGTCGCTCAGGGTGCAATGACCGTGATGTATCTCATATCCCATGAGCGGGAGATTGTGGACGGGCCAACCACTCGTGTATGAGCGCTGCCCCAGAACCTTCTCGGGCATGTATCTAGTAGTCACGGGTAGCAGGTTCAAGCCATCCCATCGACTTGGGCCTGCTTCTGTGCCGTCCGGGTCGTACAATTGACGGCCGAGCATTTGATATCCGCCACAAAGACCGAGCACCCAGACACCGTTCCTATATGCATGAATCACGGCTTCAGCCATGCCCGATGCCGTGAGATGCACGAGATCCGACACAGCCGCCTTCGAACCTGGCAGCACCAGCAAGTCTTGGCTTGCGACGAGCTTAGCGTCCGTTATCCAAGTCAGCTGCACGTCGGGCTCGAAGAGCAGTGGGGCAAGATCTTCCGTGTTGGACACGCGCGGGTACAAAACAGCGCCTACGCGAAGTTTGTTGGGCTCGGGCCGCGCATCCACCGCGATGCGCAGCGGGCGGTCTTCTTCGTCGAGACCGTGTTCTAGGTAGGGAACCACGGCCAGCACGGGAACCCCGCACAGCTGTTCCAGCATTGGGATCCCTTCGTCGAACAACGTCAAGTCACCGCGAAACCGGTTGACGACGAGCCCTATCACGCGTTCTCGGTCGGGTTGTGGCAAAAGATCCAACGTGCCTTTGGCTTGGGCGAAGACACCGCCCTTGTCGATATCCACGACTAGAATTATGGCCGCATCGGCGCGCCGAGCCGGTCGAAGATTCGTGAAATCGCGCGGCCAGAGGTTGAGCTCCACGGGGCTTCCGGCGCCTTCGATCACGACGACCTGATGCGACGCGAGTAGTCGATCGAGCGCCTGATCCGCAACTTTGGCCAAACGTGCCGTATCGGCAAAATAATCACGCGCCTGCATCTGCCCGATGGCACGGCCCATCACAATGATCTGGGCGCCCGTCGCGCTGACGGGTTTCATCAGCACGGGCCCCATGTCGACGGCAGGCGCCTTGCGACAGGCTGCCGCTTGAAGGATTTGAGCGCGCGGCATCTCGAGACCCTCCGCAGTCACGCCCGCCTGGTTGGCCATGTTCTGGGCTTTGAACGGCACGGTGTCGAAGCCGGCATCGGCAAGCAACCGACACAGGCCCGCCGCGATGAGGCTCTTGCCCACGTCCGACGCGCTGCCGAGGACCGCAAGCGCTGCGGCCTGTTTGGGTGGGGGCTGCGACATCGAAGGGCTCTAGCGGATTGTCGAACACAGGGCACGACCTAACGTATCCTGTCCCAGCGCCGGCCCAAACAACCGCGTTCTCGAAGCTTGACTCAAGACGATTAAGGTCGGAAGCGCGAACGCTTTTGGGACGAAGCAGCTCGACGCGCCGGGGTTTTGCTTTATCATGGGGTCAGCGGGTCCCCGTGCCCGCTGACGGTGACCGGCTAACTCGATTCCAAAGTGAGGGGTTCTTGGGTAATGTTTGACACAAGGGGCACGAGGTTCACTGGCTATATCACGAACTATTTGGCTTGCTCCTTAATGGCAATGGCGAGCAGTTGCAAGTCCAAGGCGGCCCTTCAGTGTCAAACGCAGTTCCAAAACGCACAGATCGTCGTGCAAAAGGAGTCGGGGTCTGCGGCGGGTCTAGAAACAAGCCTCGGCGCCGTGGAACAGGCGCTCGCAGCCTGTAACGCTGCCGGTCGTGAGAAAGAAGTGGAACAACTGACGCTGGCGCGCAACACGTTGGCGCTGCACGCTCAGACGGTCAAAGATCGAGCATCGCGTCTAAAGCGCGTTAAGCCCACGCCCGCCGAACTCGATGATTTAGTGAAGCGCGGCGACCCGAATTGCCCCAAGGGCATGGCCTACAAGGCTGAGGGAAGCGATCGGCAGATCAAGTGCATCGGTCTACAGCCGGTTCGCATGAGCTGGTCCAAGGCTCAGGACTACTATTCGAATCTCGGCTTTCGCGTCGTGACCAATGAATCTCCTCCGACGGTCCGCGCTGAGCACGGTTCAGAGTTGTTCATCTTCACGTTCACGAAGGTCAATGACGACCAGCCGCCACAATGCCTGACGATATACCCACAAGCCAGCGTCCCCTGGCAAGAAGCGGTTAGCCGCGCAACGGGTGCGCCGATTCAGAAACTGAAGATCGGGTCGCCAGTGCCCATGTCCGAAGGCAATGTCGCGCTAAACGTCGATGAGGGCAAGGACAAGCTTGTCATCTATTTAGGGTCGTGCCAAGGGCGGTAGTCGCCTGTAAGTGGCAGACTCTGGCGGCTGTTTGCAGAATTTTCCACGTGGGGCTGCGCGGTGATTCAGTGCCGCAGCGGCAAGTTCGCAGCTCTAGCAAAACAATGGGCGAAAAGTGGAATGGTGTCGCCGAATGTGTGCGGCAATTTTCGGTTTGACAGGCCGCGGCCGGTAGCCAAAGCTTTTGCGTTGGCGACGACTTTGCGCCATTGGTTCCAAAGAAAAACGTCACTATTGGAGAGTCGAATGCGAATGGGTCTTGGCACTTTGAGTTGCTTAGTTTGGGTCACTATCTTGGGATGTTCGGCTTCCTCTAGTGGCACGGGGCCAACGGGCAGCAACCTCGGCGGCAGTGGCGTGAACGGTGGAAGCACCGCAAGCACTGGCGGAGCCAATGCGGGTGGGCCGTCGTCAGGCGGCGCGATGCCCACGGGTGGCGCCTCTATTGGTGTCGGCGGCACGAGCACGTCGGGTGGCACCAAGAATACGGGCGGCACTATTACAGCCGGCGGAGGTCCCGGTACAGGAGGCAAGAACGCCACGGGCGGCAGTCTTTCAATTGATTTGGCGACGGGCGGCGGTACATCAATCGATTTGGCGACTGGCGGGCTCAATAGCCTAGGTGGTCGCACGGCAACGGGCGGCAGTGGCACGCGTGCCAGCACGGGCGGCGCAACGGGCGCAACGGGCGGCTCGTCACCAAGCGGCGGTGCCAAGTCCACCGGTGGCAGTTCGTCGGCAGCGGGTTCACCGAGCACGGGCGGTGCTGCAACCGCAGGCTCGACTTCAACGAGCAGCTACTACGGTTTCCAAGGGGTGCCCACCAGCACGAACCAGTCCGCAGCCGACCCTGCAGCTTGGTACGCGAGTTGGAAGACAACTTATCTCGCGGACTGTGGAAGCAACGGCCAAGCTCGGGTCCAACGTCCACAGAACAACAATGACACGGTCTCCGAGGGCATTGGGTATGGCATGCTACTGGCCGTTGGCAACAATGACCAAACCACCCTCGACAAGCTCTGGGCCTACTATAAGGCGCACGAAGATGCCAAAGGCTTGATGAATTGGCAAATCGCAGATTGTAACCCGGGCCAAGAAAGTACGGGTTCGGCAGCAGATGGTGATGAAGATGCAGCCATGGCGTTGGTTCAGGCTGACGCAAAATGGGGTGGCTACAAGACGGATGCCACGGCGCTAATCAACGCAATCAAGAAGTCCGAGACGATAGCTGGGCCGCCATCCTATGTGGCGCCGGGCGACAGCTGGGGTGCCACTACAACCACCAACCCGTCCTATTTTGCACCGGGGTACTGGCACGTGTGGGCCACGTACGTCAATGACACGTTTTGGAATCAATTGGCTACCGACGCCTATACAGCACTTGCCGCCTACCAGAAGCTCACTATTTCCAACTCGACGGGCGCGCTTGTGCCCAATTGGGGAACCATCCAAGGAGCGAGCACGGATAGCAACTACGGCTACGATGCATGTCGAACGCCTTGGCGCGTGGCCATGGACTATGCCTGGTTTGGGACTGCCGCAGCCCTGACATTCCTGCAGAACGTCTCGACGTACGTTGATAACCAAGGCGGTGTTTGCAAAGTCCCCTTCGATAAGAACAGCGCGTTCTATGGCCCATTTGCATTGTCGGGGATGGCCGTCAGTCAAGCCAAGGCGACCACGTATTTGAATGATTGGCTCACCTGCCCCAACGCAGATGACACCCAGTATTTCCAAGGTACTCTGCGAGGCCTGTTCCTGTTGCTCGCGGACCATCAATTCCCAAAGGGGATTTGAGAGCATCGCTGGAACCGCTGACCCTTGAGTTCAGGTCGTCCGTTGTTTCCAACAGCGTGGCTCAAGCACCACGGCTGGCAGCCGACGTACCTATCGCTGCCGCGTTCGTAGCCAGTGTGATCGATTGGAAACACACCGAAATCGGTCAAACTCAGCGGAGAGCTGGGACCATAGCGTTCAGATGAAAGAGTTAACCCATGGGATTTGAAGGTCGGGCAATGTGGGCTGCAGCCGAACGCAAAGATTCAATGGATTGTGCCCGGCAGATGGGTCATTATTGATGTTGTTGTTGCGGCTGGTGAATTAGATTGAGGTTTGGCCATGGCAAAACTGCGTTATCTTTCAATAGGGTTGGCACTTGTCGTCTGCGACGCTTGCGGGGGGTCCTCGTTCAGCTCGGCCGATAACGGCGTGGGTGGCGCCGAGGCCGCTGGTGGCGGGGATCAGGGCAGTACCGGGGGTGATGTCAACGCAACCGGGGGTGACACGAGCGGAAGCGACTCCACTACGGGTGGAACCGAAGCCACGGGCGGCGCGGATACCGGCGGCGACCAGGGTGCAGGCGGTGCGCAGAGCACCGGAGGTCAGGCTGCAACGGGTGGAAACCTGGCGACCGGCGGCGTGAACGACGAGGGCGGCAGATCTGCGACGGGCGGTCATGCGCCGTTGGGTGGCGCGTCGGCAACCGGTGGTACCAAGCCGGTCACAACGGTACCGGGCGGCACAGGCGGCGTGACCGCCGGTGGCGCCTCCTCCAACGGAGGGGCCACAGTCACCGGCGGAACCAAGGCGGCTGGAGGCGTGAATTCAGCGACCGGCGGCTCAACCGTTACGGCCGGTGGCAACAACGCAACAGGCGGCTCCGCGATTACGGTGGGTGGCATCAACGCAATGGGCGGTGCCAAACCAACGGGTGGTTCGCCGGCCGCGGGCGGCAATCTCGCCGCAACAGGCGGCTTGAGGGCAACAGGGGGGCTACCGGGGATCGGTGGCAATCCTGGTGTGGGTGGGATGCCCGGCACGGGTGGCGGCACTAGCTACGACAACATGACCTGCGACCAATTGAGAACGGCCTACGCTGATGCACTTGCGACGGCCAAAGTCTGCGATCCCTCCAGTGGCGAACAACAGTGCTCCGTGATGGTAAAAAACAGGCTGGACTGCACGCCCTGCGACACATCAGTGAGTCCGCAGCACACAGACGCCATTGCCGCCATGGATGCCATACGCGTCGTCTTCAACCGCAACAAATGCGCATCTAGCGTGTGCACTGCGCTTGCCTGCGTTGACGCAACATCTGGGATCTGCTCGGTTTCAGGCTCGGTCGCCAAGGGCACTTGCCAGGATGTTACCGTCCCGGGTACTTAGCTGAGGCGCCTGCCTACCCAATCCGTGCGGCGCTTCGGTCATATCCTGTATGTGCGCCAACACAATCCGCTCCGCTCTCACTGCCTTGTGCGCAGGCTGCATGTCAGACTCCGGACAGCTGGTGCGCTGAAGACATTGGCGTTGTCTAGCCCTCGCGTTTGTGAGAACGTCCCCGACGGAGGACACGATGCGCTGGAACCACTACATTGCCTATTTCTTCGGCGGCGCCTTCTTGGCCAACGCCGTTCCGCACTACGTGGCCGGCATCTCGGGCCACGCGTTTCAGAGCCCGTTTGCCTCTCCACCCGGGCAGGGGCTTTCATCTTCAACCGTGAACGTCTATTGGGGGCTCTTCAATCTCGTGGTTGCGTACCTGCTGGTCGCGCGAGTTGGAACGTTCGAGTGGCGCAAGACGCGTCACGTTCTTGTGCTGGGGCTCGGGGTGCTTGTGATGTCGGTCATGTCGGCCCGCGCCTTTGGCAAGTTTCACGGCGGGCTGCTCTAGCGCCCGCCCTTGACGCTACCCAGGTCCGACAATATCGGAAAACCTCGATCTTATTGGAGATGGCGTGACGAGTGGCGCGTGATATTTGGCCAGTCGAAATATGAAGGCTAAGACTTTGCCGTCCAAGCGTGTCAGGCTCAAGCGGTTTCGTGTGCTTGTTGCCGATCCTCCGTGGCGCTTCGGTGATCCCTTGCCTGGCAACGGACGGGGTGCGGTCAAGCACTACGGATGTCTCGACGTGGAAAGCCTCTGCGCATTCCAACTCCCGCCGATCGCTGACGATGCCGTGCTTCTCCTTTGGCGCGTCTCGGCAATGCCCGAAGAGGCACTTCGCGTCTGTCGCGCCTGGGGATTCACTCCCAAGGCCGAGATCGTCTGGATCAAGAAGACGAGCACAGGGGGCCGTCATTTCGGCATGGGAAGGTACGTTCGAGCGGAGCATGAGACCTGCATCATTGGCTCCCGGGGCCGAGGCAGCCGCGTCGTCAGACTACACAACATTCGCTCGACGTTTGAGGCGTCCGTAGGACGGCATTCGGAGAAACCCGATGAGTTCTACGCCTTGGTGGAAAAGTGGCTTGATGGCCCGTATGTCGAATTGTTCGCGCGGCGGCAGCGTAGGGGTTGGCACTGCATGGGCGATGAGCTTGCTTGACGTGGCATGAGATTGGCGCGCTCGGGGCTAGATCTCAACCATGTCGTGGTTCTCGTGGGCACACACGTCACCGCCTGCAAGACGTTCGATGATTTCCGGGGCGAAGTCGATTTCCGTCCCGAGCCAATGACGGTGTTTGGCCTCGCAAACCGCATACGTTGTTCCCGAGCCGCCAAATGGGTCCAGCACGATGTCACCGGGGGCCGTCGAAATCTCAATGACTCGATCAAGTAGCTTGGTTGAGAGCGCATTGGCGCGGCGTTCCTTGGACTTGAATTTCCAGTGCCTAACGGGCGCAATGTCGGTCCACACGTCCTTGAGCGTGACGCCCTTGTTCATCGCGTGACGGTGCCCGCCGTAATCCTTGATCTCCCCGCCGCAATGGCGACACGTCTGGATGGGCGTACGTATCCGCCGAAACGTATTCGGGCGTCCCTTCGTGAAGTAGAGCAGGCCGTAGTGGCTCGGATGCAGTCGTCCCGTGATAGGGAATGACGAGCTAATCTCGATCGCGATCCAGTGACGAAACTGCATTTTGAGTTCAAAAACATGGGCGCCAAGAAGCACGTTCCATTTGGGCAAGCTGTAGAGAAAAAGAGCTCCACCCGGCTTGAGTACTCGTACGCATTCTGCGACCCACGCCCGGCACCAGTCCAAGTAGACGGCATCGGAAATTGCGTCGTTCGTGTTCTTCCCGTAAACCTTGCCCAAGTTGAACGGGGGATCAGCAAAAACTGTGTCAATCGTCTCACAGGCGATGGCGGGCAGCACCGTCATGCAATCCGCCGCCCAAAGTGCACCGAGGGCGGTTCTAAAGACGGGACTCGGAGCATCCGCCCGAAGAAGTGGCTGCGGATCAAACGCCTTGATTGGCCACTTCTTCGCGGCCTGCGTCATGGAGACCGGTAGCATTGGGGGGGTACTGGCGTAGCGTACCTCCTGGCGCGATTATCCCGTTTCACGCCGATAACTGAACATAAAGGCAGCCTCCCGTCAAGGGGTGGAGCGCCAACCGGACGCGAGCCACCGCCTCGGGAAGATTGCAGCGAACCACTTCAGCGCCCGGGATGTTAAGATCTTCCTATGAACGAAGGAACGAAACTGGCAGCGATCTTGGCGAGTGAAGTGCCTCCCCGGCCCAAGAAGACGATTTACCCTGACGTCTTTGCCGCGCGTGTGGCTGGTCGCGAGAAACGAGCGCTCGGGGACTTCTTCGAACTACAGAACATTGGGGTGAACCTCACTAGACTGGCTCCCGGCTCCGAGTCAGCGTTGCGCCACGGCCACGAGAAGCAGGACGAGTTCGTTTACGTTCTCGAAGGGACACCGACGCTTGTGACCAACTTCGGCGAGCAGGAACTCAAGCCCGGAATGTGTGCGGGCTTTCGCGCCGGAACAGGCAATGCTCATCATCTGGTGAATCGGTCGTCAAGCGACGTCCTGTATCTCGAAGTAGGGGATCGAACACCGGGTGACTCTGTCGCCTACCCCGACGATGATTTGAAGCTAGTCTGGGCCGCGGGAAAGTGGCATGTCAGTCGGAAGGACGGCTCGTCCTACTGAATGACTTACTTGATTGGGTTCCGGGGTGCGCTCGTTGCCGTTCTCTTGGTTGGTGCAACGGACGCACGAGCATCAGACGGCTCGACATCTGGGGAGCCATTGCCGCCGGAATCACAAGCGGCGCCACAGCTTCCCATCCCCTCAACGGCGCAGGCAGTTGGCCCGCGCTGGCAACTGGCGCTGCACGCTGGCTGGTGGGATGCCGGTGCCGATCTGACGATACCGCCGGGAATTTTCGTTGGGTTTGGTGTGCCCTGGGCAGCTCCGATTCTGTTCGACTACTCGGGTCGGCAAAGTCTGTGGGGGCTCGATTCAAGAATCGGCTACGCCTATGCATACTCCAAGCGCCTAACCGTTTACGCGGAGTTATTGTCGGCCTGGGTTTACGACTCGGGCGATCCGTGCGGGGACGGTTGCATATCGCGAACGCACCGGCTGTTCTTCTTTCCCGCGCTTGGGTTGCGCCACCGCTGGGCATCGGGAATCATGGTTGGGGCGGATCTTACGTTGGCCGTACTCCGCTGGGATCATGTAAACGATGGCACTGGTTCGTATTGGTTTCGCAAGAACATCTCTCCAATGGCCGGGCCGGCGTTTTCGCAAGTCTATTTTGGATATGATTGGCTTCTCTAGCATTTTTCCGCCCCATTTGACCGGTCTGGCGGTATTTAATTGGCCATGACGAAGATTGCGGTTGTTGGCGTGTTGACCGTGGGCCTTGCCGCTTGCAGCGGAACGGACAGTGGCGGAAATCTGGGCTACGGCGGTTCGACGTCCAATTCACCCGAGGGCTCCGGTGGAGTCGCGACGGGTGGATCCACGTCGAGCCCAATGGCCTCGGGAGGCACTGCGCAGGGCGGGCAAGCAACCGGTGGTGGATCGAGTACGGCGGGCACGGCTGCTGGAGGACAATTGACCGGCAACGGTGGCGCCGCAACGGCAACTGGGGGAGTCACCGCAATCGGCGGTGCCGCAACCGCGGGAGGCGCGACGGCTTCTGGCGGATCGACGAATACCAGTGGCGCGAAATCAAGCGGAGGCGCGTCGGCATCCGGTGGGACCAACGTAACCGGTGGCACGTCGTCTGCAACGGGCGGAGCCTCAACCGTAACCAGCGGCACCAAGGCAATGGGCGGAGCCTCAACCGTAACCGGCGGCACCAAGGCAACGGGCGGAACCTCAACCGTAACCGGCGGCACCAAGGCAACGGGCGGCTCTACTGCAGCGGGCGGCTCTACTGCAGCAGGCGGCAGCGTCCAGGGTGCGGCAAGCTTTCATTGCGTCAACTGGGCCGATCCGCGTGACAACTTTGTCAACGGCCTGCTCGAGCTTTCGGGACTATCTTCCGCGTCTGATACGTATTCAACGGTGCAGCAGAAGGCGGACCAGATCTTGTCGGAGTTTCAGACAAAACTCCAAGCCAACTCAATACGCATTCCGATCAACGAGCCAACGGTGTCAGGCACCTGGTGGAACGCTTATAAAGCCGTCATCGACACGGCTGTGGGCAAAGGCATGAAAGTCATTGTCGCTTACTGGGCCTACCAAAACGGCATGCCGAACGACGCGACTGCGTTCAAAAACATGTGGCAAGTCGTTGTCTCCGCTTATCAGAGCAACGACCTGGTCTATTTCGACATCCACAATGAGCCCTACGGCTATGGGACCTCGTGGAATACTGCAGCGGCTCAATGGTTGACTGACTTCCCGAATGTGCCCAAGGGGCGGGTCATTGTTGCCGGCACTGGTTACGACGACACCATCACCCCGGTAGGCTCGGATGCGCGCTTCAACGGCTGTCTGCTAGAGCTGCATATCTACGGGTTCTGGCACGAAGATTGGACGACCCAAGCGCAATGGACCAACAGCATGACGTCGGCCCTCGGAAGCTACACTGCACGAACCCTCGTCGGCGAGTGGGGCGCGCCCATGACGGACGGCAGCGACTACAGCAACACGAACACGAATGGTGACGCCTTCCGGTCCTACGTAAGAGCCGTGTCCGATGTCATGCACAATTCTGGTATGGGAAGCTGCTATTGGCCGGGCCTGCGTAACGGCGACAGCTATTCCATGACGACGCTACAAACAGGGAGCACACTCACGCTCTCTGTCAACAACGCTTCCGGGCTTGACCGCCTGCATTGGGCTTGGGGCATATGAATCTCCATCCAGGTCTTCGATGCTGGGTCATGACGGCACGTGGCCACGGTTCACGCCGGCCGTAGGTTTGCGACGAGGTGGAGGGGGGGCTTGTTCATCATTGTCGGCAACCGGGTCGGACAAGCGCGGATCGCGGCACAAACGCTCAACTTGAGCAAAACCTCGAACCCGGGCGGTGCTTGTGCTAGGTTGGTGCCTTCGGTGTGCCCAACTCGACAGTGGCCTGTCGGGAGATGTTGGTGCACGCCCAATCCGCGGTGGTTCGGCTGATTGGAACCCGCGTCCTGTCCGCGACATCGCATTTTCCCAAGAGGTCTCATGACTCCAGCCACCGACGACACGCGTTTGCCCTCAGTCTTTGCCCACACCACTCGTAAAGATTGGGGGGTTGGGGTCTTGGTCTGGGAAACCGGCGGAAAGCGCGGCTACTTATTTGAGGATGGCGAGGAACGCACCATGGCCAACGGCTTTCACGACCTGATGCGCAAGGTGGAGCAGCCGAGCGCGGACCAAAAGGCCGCGTCCGTTCGCTTGCAGCGCATGCTGGCGGCGCGCGCTCGCGCACTATCGGTAATTCCAGGTGCCAACGGACCGACCTTTTCCGAGCAACTCGCAAGCCTTCGCGACATCTACCCTGCCGGTTTGAAAGACGCAAAATGGGTGAGTGACGTTCGAGGCGAAGGCGTCGAGCAGCGCACGCCGCAACACCGCTCGGCGCTAGTTCAAGAAGCGCAGGCGGAGCTATCCGCTGTCGCAATCGATGCGCTGATCGCGAGCCAGCAATACGAGCAACTCTGGGACTTGGTTATTGGTGTGCTCGGTCGCACGGATCTCGTGCCTTCGGCACAGCTCAAGAAGCCCAAGTTTCCGAACCATGAGAGACAGCGCGACCTTGCAGCGGCCGTGCGCGAATTGCTCCACGGAAAGGCCCCCTACGTTCAGCGCTTCGATCGCTATGTTGCCGCTCTCGGGGCGTATTTGGGTGAGTCGGCGCGCTGGGAAATCGCGACGGCGCTTTCGGCCATCGTGCACCCAACCGAGCATGTGGCGATTCAACCTTCCGCATTTCGCCTGCAGCTCAAGGCGGCTGGTTCCGGGGATCTCGTCGTGGCTCGACCGACGAGCGGCGCTTACAAACGGCTATTGGCAGTCACTCGCATCATTGCCAAAAAACTCACCGATCAGCAGGATGCGCCGCGCGACCTTCTGGACGTCTATGATTTCATTCGTGTCACGATGAAGCCAGCCCCGAAGGTCCGGGTCGCCGCGCCGAAGTCAGCCGCCAGACATGCCGCCCGCGCCGCCTCCGACGCACAGGACACTGCCGCGTCGCCAAACCCGGAGCCCCAGTAACCGCGGTTCAGGACCTTCGCCCGGAGGCTATGTGATAGAGGCGCATACCAAACCTTATTACCAGCCCCGGGAGGACGTTAAGGGCTGCTGACGGTCATGGTCGCGGAAGGATCTGCTGGTAAAGGCGTCTATTTGCCGGGCCTCGATGGGATCCGAGCCATCGCGGTTGGCGCGGTCGTGGCCTACCATCTGAAGGCTCCGCATTTCGACGGAGGGTTGCTCGGCGTTAGTATGTTCTTTGCGCTGAGCGGGTATCTCATTACTTCGCTGTTGATTCGGGGATTCGAGCAGCGCGGCCTCAGCTATCTGAAGACCTTCTGGGTTCGACGGGCTCGGCGTCTTCTGCCAGCGCTGCTTCTGATGCTGCCCGTTGTCGGCATCACCACGGCAGCGGCACGCCCTGACAAGATTGCCAGCACGGTGCGGCAGGGGCTGTTCTCGCTGCTCTACGTTGCGAACTGGACGACCATCGCGAGCGGCGACGACTACTTCCAACGCTTTTCCGGGCCAAGCCCGCTCGACCACTTGTGGTCGCTCTCCATCGAAGAGCAGTTCTACGTTGCGTGGCCGCTCCTCGTTTTTTCGCTCCTCGTTCTCGGGAAACGGACGAAGCAGGGGCGCTGGCCACTCGCACTCGTGACGGTCCTGGCGACGGCCGCGTCCACTTGGGTCATCTTCCACCTCTATCACCCCAATGCAGTGAACAATACGCGCGCGTACGAAGGCACGGATGCACGCGTCGCAGCGCTTCTCGTGGGAGCCCTAGCGGCGATGCTGCTGCCTTTCGACCGAGTGCAGGAAGTGTCGCGCCGGGGCCGGGTGGTTCTCGACCTCGCGGGCACCCTGGGACTTGTAGGTGTCGTCGTGGCTATTGTGCACACGGACGAGTACTCTCCATTCCTCTATCGTGGGGGCGAACTTGCATTGGCGATAGCCACCTCAGCGCTCGCTGTTGCGGGTTCGCACCCTAAGACGTTGGTCGCGCGCGCGCTCGGAATTGCTCCGGCGAAGTGGCTCGGCCAGCGCTCGTACGGCGTGTACTTGTGGCACCTGCCCGTCGTTGCCTTCGTGCCGAACGCGGTTTTCGCCGATCTCCCGGTTGCGCGCGGTGCACTGCAGCTCGGGTTGATCCTCGTGCTCGCCGCCATATCGTTTCGGCTGATCGAAAACCCAGTCCGCGATCGCGAACTCTACCATACCAGTGGGGGCCTGGTCTTGCGATGGGCGCTGCTGACGCCAGTCGCAACCTTCGTACTCGTTGTGTGGCCGCTTAGCCTTCACCGGCCTTCCGAACTCGAGGCCTTGGCGGCCGAGCCCGCACCCGCCGAGACCCTGAAGCCATCGAAAGACGGCGCAGCACCGCTGCACACGCCCGAGAAGGACACGCCGGAAACGCTGCTAACCTTATGCCAACAGGTCGCGCATGTCGGAGACTCGACCTCGATCGGGCTCGTTTCGCGCGCGTTTTTACCCAACGTCAATGACCAGATCCCCGCACGCTATCGGGCAGTCGGCGTCGAATTGGTGAAGCTGGAGATTAGCGGCGCGCGCAGTATGGTCGAGCAATACAAGGATGAGCCGAACGCCATCCAAGTCGTCGCGCGCGCGCGTGCAAACGGGTACCGCGGCTGCTGGGTGCTCGCCCTGGGGACCAACGATCCGGCGAACGTGGGTGGCAACGTCGCGCAGTTGGGCGAACGGATTGACAAGATGATGGCAAAGATTGACGGTTCCCCCGTCCTTTGGACGACTACGAAGACCATGAAGGACAAGGGCCCGTACAGCAACATCAACATGCAAGGCTGGAAAAAGGCGGTCATTCAGGCGTGCACGCGACACCCGAACATGCGCGTCTACGACTGGGCCAGTGAAGTCCACGACGACTGGTTCCTACCGGACGGCATTCATTTCAATAGCAACGGGTACCGTGAGCGCGCCCAGCGAATCGCAAGGGCTCTGAGCCGCGCGTTCCCGAAAGTCGGGACCTCAGCGTCGAGCTGCGTCGTCCAGGGTACGCCGGCCAATTCTGAGCCGAATCCCCATGACGAGCGCAGCGCTCACTGAAGGGACCGTCAACGCTCGTACGGACCGAGGTCGACCGGGGCCGTGCGGGCCGTGCCGTCGCGATCGATGGGCACCTGGGAAAGTAGATTGCCCTGGTCGAGCCAAGGTGCCGTGGCCGTCGGTGCAAACGCCGCTGGATCGTGCCCGAGTGTCGTTGGGAAGGCCGCAAACCAGGAGGCTTGAAAGCTGGTCAGGCGCAGTTCAGTCGAGTTCGGAGTGTACGCAGGCGCCGTGTCATCCGAACCGAAGAAGCCCGAGATCCAGGCGTTGTGCTCGAAGGTGTTGGACTGCACTGTGGTCGTGTCCGTGGCCAGGAGCTGACCGCTAGCGTTCGCCGAGACCGTGCTGCCGCTGATGCTGACCGCAATGATTACGTTGTTCTTGAACTGATTGCCGGTGGAGCTGTTGGTCACACCAATTGCCTGCCGATTATTGGCTTGAACCACGATCAAATTGTGAGCTACGAAGTTATTCGAGGCGCCCAGATTCGGGTTGTCGGTCTCTTGCCAGAAACTCGCGCCGTGGCGCGCCGGCAACGCGAAGATGTTGTTCTTGATGGTGCTATTGCGAACCGAAGTGAAGTTGGGGCCCTGCGCCTGGCTATCATGGAAGAAATTGGAGTCGATCAGCATGAAATCCGAGGCACCCCGGCCAGCAGTGCTACTGCTGCCCGCGACCCCGTCACACTCCGGATCCGTGTATGCGACGCCATCGTCGGAACAGGTAGAGATGGGATCCGCGTTGATCTGAAAGTCCGACGAAACCGTGTTGTACGTTTCATTGAAGCGCGCAATGTTCCAGTCGCTGCCGTTGCTCAAGTAGATGCCGTGACCGTCGGCGCTCCCCGAGTCGTGGCCCGTGCAGCGTTCAATCACGAACCAGTCGGATTGCCCGGTGAAGAAGGGGTCCTTGTTCTGCCCGTGACCGGTGTTGTTCAACACCGCAACGCCCTTTTGATGTAGATTGGCCGGGTAGTCCGCTCCCACCGAGCGCAGACCGTAGTCGCCACCCACGAACTCGAAGCCGTCAACCGCAACGTAGTCAGCGGCCTCGAGATTGATGCAAGTCTTGCGACCGGTGGTGCAGCAGTTGATGAGTGCGCCCGGTTGGCCATTGCTCGTGCGTTCGCCGGCGAGCACAATGGGGTTGTCATAAGTGCCGCTGTGATCCGAGTCGAGTTCGAAGCAACCAGAATACGTGCCCGCCAAGAACACGATCATCATTCCTGGCGCGACCACTGCGAGTGCGCTTGCCACACTCGCCGGCGCCGTGCGTGACGCGCCATTACCCGTGCCGTTTGGACTCACGAACATGGTGCTCGACGGCTGCCAGGCGCAGTCCGTGTAGTAGCGATTGAACTTCTCTACAAAGTTGAAGTATTGCCCACCCCGCATGACCGCGGGCGAGCAACTTGGGCCAGTTCCGCCGGTGGCACCGGAACCTCCGTTGCCAGCTCCGCCATTGACGTTGCCACCCGTGCCGGGCGGCGAGCTACTTGCGCCACCAACGCCTGTGCCTCCTGCACCGGCCCCGCCGGTAGCGTTGCCGCCCGTGCTGGTTGGCGAGGTACTTGCACCTCCGATGTCCGAACCACCGTCACCACCGGCACCGCCAGTGGCTTGGCTCGGTGCGCCGCCCGCGGCGCCAACACTCGGCGAGCCGCTACACCCGATGTTCGCACACAACCCGAGACTGAACCCAACCAGGTAAAGAGTACGCATAGCAAAGATTCTAGATTGACGCGCCATTCGAACAAAGGGGAGAACCGGTGCCTTTACAAGATAGCTCGGGCGGTATCGCACTGAACCCCACCTTGTTACTATGTCACTGCTCGCTCTTCCGAGAAGGGCACGCGGGCCGAGTCTCTTGTCAAGGCTCAGGCGGCGCGTCCGCGGGGGGTACCGGTGGTGGTGCAGGTTCGTCCACAGGCAGCTTCGGCGCGCCCCATAATCTTGGCGGAAGGCCAATTGTCTCGGGACACGTCAGGTTTCACCACGCGTGTTCTTGGTCTTGCGAGTGGATCGCATGCCCTCCTCGACGAAAATGACAGACCCGTTTCGAGTAAACAGGGCGTGGCTCTGCACATGGGCCACCAGTTGATTGCGGTCAATCAGGCGATCCGCGCCCGATGCAGCACACGCGATGAGAACCGTCCCGATGAGTACACCATTGGCGGCAATCTGCGTGAATTGACGCCCCAGCCGCTTGAAGAAGTGCTCGGCCGTTTCCCCTGGCGATTCGTGAACTACCGCCACCCCATCCCGGTCCGCAATGCTCGCGAAAGCCCTCTCGGGCCATTTCGCGCCCGGCTCGAGGACCACAACGCAGCCCGCAGGGGCGTTTTCAACAAAGTTTGGGGCGTTCGATTTCTTTGCGTTCATGGGATCGGCACTCTTCAACTTTGGCCCCGACTATGTGTGTCTCGTCTCGGACCTTGGAAAGGCCCCCGACGTCGAAATTCGTGTAAGAATTCTGTGAACAAGTGTCTCGGGAATGTCAATTCGGGGTTGTTGGTTGAGGGCGCTACGGCCCGGGCTAAAGCTAGACCGCGTTCGGCCTGGTACCTTGTTCACCGTTCCGCGTCGCCCGGCGCCAGCTGAATCTCGACGTTTGCCGTGGAGTCGGCTGGCGCTTTGGGCATTGAAAGGCCATTCAATTTGTCAACGAGGCACTGTTCGAGGTCGTGATTGGAAGCATCGCTGCGAACATTCGACACGCTCGCCACTTTGCCCTCGCCGGCAACCACGAGATCCAACTTGACCAAGGTCTTTTGACGGGGGCCGTGCTTCTTGTAGCAACTAACGATTCGCTTCCAACCAAACCGCGCATCGTGCTGAACCCTTGCCGGGTTGTGTGGCCCCTTTACCGAGAGCACATTGACAATCACGCGAGGTTCAGGATGATAGGGGCGTTCCTTCTTGGGGGCGGAATCACCCTCGGCACGCGAGCGACCAGACGGCGAATCTGCCATTACAACGTGTTCGTTCGCAAACAGCAGGGTCAGTGAGAAGAGGGCGCGAAGGGGCAGTCTCATGGGGCGGATTATCTTGCCCCGACAGGGTGGCCCAGACAATCCCAAAGTCCAAGCCAGGGTCACCCCGTTTATGCAGCCCGTCGCGGCACGCCGAACGCGTGCCGCACCAACAAAAATTCATCAGTGGGTAATGAGGGTGGCCCACCCGTGGGCAGGAATGTCGAATTGGTACATGGCGCTGCCGATCTTGACAATCGTCGTCTTCGTCGCGCTACCCTTGTTGTAGGCCTCTGTGATGGTGCTCCCATCGGCGTTCTTGAAGGCGACGGCATTGAGGGCGTTCCAGGCCTTGGTGTTCAGGCCCGTGAAGGCACTGCCGCTGCCGCTGCCGGTGACCGAAATGCGCGTGGCTCCCGGGAGGATGAACTGGGAATATTGCCGAAAGACGTAGTACGCCGGAGTCTGGATGAGCTTCTTCGCCGTTCGGTCCACCACCAAGAGTGCGTCCTGCGGCCAGCCATCTAGGCTCTTACCAATGGTATCGAGCACCATGTTCCAGGCGCTGTACGAGTTCACGCCTGCGACGGTCCAATCCCGGATGAGCTGCCAGCTTTCCTCACCATAGGCATGATCGTTCTGTGCTTGGTTCGCGTTGTACTGACTTTGATTCCAATAATCAGTGGTGAAGTTGTAGTTGCCACACCGGTGCTCCGTCATCATGACCGGGCCTTTGGGTGCCAAGGTGACGACCGCGGCCAGCGGGTTCCACTGCAGGCCGAAGCCCTTGATGTACTGCATTGCAGCGCTATCAGCCGCCGCAGCCAGTGCGATGTTGGTGTCGTCCGGGTCCTTTGACATGGTGCCGCACCAGATCTGGGCGGTGAGGTTCCGTTGCGTAAATGTCGGCCCCAGGTAGGTCTTCATGAAGGTAATGAGTTCCGCTTGTGTCCAATGGACCCTGGCGTAGCCGGGCTCGTTCTGCGGGTGAATCGCTTCGATCGTCAGGCCCTGCTTAGCGTACTCTTCCACGAACCGGGACATGTAAAGGGCATGGGCCGTGAGCGTCTGCGAATCGCTCTTCATGTTAGAGCTGCTGTCCATCATCCAGCTGGGAACGACCCATGGGCTCGCCCAGAGATGGATGTCAGATCTAATCTGAAGCGCCGCCTTGATAAAGGGGATCAGCTTCTGCGTGTCGCGGGTAATCGAGAAACTGGCCATCGAGTAGTCGGTGCCGCTCGAAATGTCGTCGAGCGTGTACCAGCTCATGGAGTAGTCGCTAGCTCCCATCGGGAGCCGTCCGTAGAGGAAATTGGCGCCCTTGTTTGGGTCGAACAGGAGTGTGAGCGCGTTGGTTACGTCGGCGGCGGTGAGCACCGAGAGGGCATCCCATCCCATCTCGTTGAAGGTCCCACCGAACCCGTCCCATCGTTGGTACGTGGTGCTAGTATCGACGGTCAAGTTGACGGTTCCGCTTGTCACCACCGTCGCCTGATGAGTCGTGTTGAGGTAGTCATTCTGGCCAGAGGTGATCAACGTGGGCCCCGTGGCAGCGCCGCCCGCAGCCGCGCCTCCTGTTGCGCGGCCGCCGGTAGCTGCGCCTGAACCACCATTCGCGGCGCCACCGGTAGTAGCGCCCTGGCCACCGGTGTTGCCCGTTGCGTGCCCGCCCGTGTTGCCTGCCGGGCCTCCGCCGGTGTTGCCTGCCGGACCTCCGCCGGTGTTGCCTGCCGGGCTCCCACCCGTGTTGCCTGCCGGGCCCCCGCCTGTGTTGCCTGTGGAGTGCCCGCCGGTGTTGCCTGCCGGGCCTCCGCCGGTGTTGCCTGCCGGGCTCCCACCCGTGTTTCCTACAGCGACCCCACCCGTATTGCCTGTCGGGCCTCCGCCTGTATTGCCTGCCGGGCTCCCGCCCGTGTCGCCTGCCGCGACCCCGCCGGTGTTGCCTGCCGCGACCCCGCCCGTATTGCCCATCGGGCCGCCACCCATGCCGGTGCCCAAGCTACCCCCTGAGTTGCCGGCAGCGCTTCCACCCGAGCTAATGGCCCCGGAACCACCCTGATCCGAGGTCGAGGAGGACCCCGAGCCGCCGCACGCAGCGAAAGACAACGCGAGCCAAAGACTAGTGATCGGTACTGATAGTCTGTTCATCATTATGGCACCCTGTAGAAACGTTCATTATGCACTTTTGCAACAATTCCCGCAAACCCAACCAGATATTTCGAAACCGGCTCATTGCGGGTCCACGTCTTGGAACCACCCTGACACTGTATCGGTGATGACTACATCGTCTGCCAAAGACGCTAGCCGGTCTTCTTCGCAGCCATCGGCTTCTTGTCACATCGTCGCGGAACCAGTGCGTTGCTCATTATGCCGTTGAAAGTGGGCCAAAGCACTCGCGCAGGTCGTTTGGCGCGCGCGCTAATCCAGGCTATGCCGCGCACACGAAGTTGACGTTTTCCACGAGCCCCTGCCCCGTCGCCAAACGCCGCGCCTCAGCGCGTTGATGTAGGCCCGCCACGGACACGATTAGCCTGTCGCCCGGGCCTCGCACGTCCGCGAGCCCAGAGGGCGCAACCACTGGCACGCCGAGGATCCGTTGCCCAATGCGACCCGGATGCAGTTCTACGATGTACGCCGGCCGCTTTCCATGTTCGGCCAGCGCGCGCGCCAGATCGCGCCCCGTGCCCCCATAGCCCCAGAGCCCATAGCGTGGCATGTACCTAAGCCAGTCTGACGCGAGGAAATGCGCGCGACAACGCATGATGCTCTCGATATCGTACGCTCGACTCGTGCGCGAAAGACGCGTCGGACTATCCCGCCAGCACACAAGGCGACGCCGTACAGTTGACAAGCGCTGCCCCGCGCCGAGCAGGCGCAACAACAGGTCGTAGTCCTCGGGCCACCCCATGTCGCGATAGCCAAAGTCGAGCAGCGTCTTATGCTTGAAGAACCACGTCGGATGAGCCAGCGGGCACTCGACGAAGCGGTCACGCGTGATTTCCCACTCGGTGCCAAGCGCGTTCAACCAGGCCTCGTATTCCTTGCGACTCGCGCCAAGCCGAGCGCGCGGGAACATGCGTACTGAGCAGCCCACGCCCGCAAATTCAGGGTGCTGCTCGAGACACCGAACCTGCGCCTCGAGCCGCTCGCGGCGACAGATATCATCAGCGTCGAGCCGCGCCACGTATGGCGCACGGCACATTGGCAGCCCGGCATTCAGCGTCGCGACTAGCCCCGTGTGTTCGCGCGGGATCACGACGAATCGCGCGTCGTTTGCGGCGTGGGCCCGACCGATGCCGACCGTGTCGTCGGTTGACCCATCGTCGCACAACAGGCATTCCCAGTTAGCAAGCGTCTGCCGCCGCAAAGATTCGAGCGTCGCCGCCAATGTCGCTTGCGCGTTGTACGTGGGCAACAGAACGGAGACAACGGGCACGGGCGGAGGCTAGCATGCTCGACGCCCGTACGTTGCCCGTCAACGGGAGGGGCCCGCTGATTTCGCCTTGCCGCCGACGGCTTGTCAGAGTGCTGGCATTACGGCACGTGGCCACGAATCACGGTGAGCGAGGCGCTTCAGCCCTCGGCCACGACTCGATTTCGTCCGCCTCGCTTGGCTAGGTACAAACGTCTGTCAGCCACGCGAATCAACTCGCCAGGCGTGACGGGTGCCGCGCAGCAGGTCATCGAAGCGCAACCTGCGCTCAGCGTGATCCGAATGGTTTTGCCATCGAAAGGGATGGGCGTTCGTTCGAGCGCACTGCGCAGCCGCTCGCCGAGCCTGAACGCGCCATCGAGGCGAATGCCGCGCAGGATAACGGCGAATTCTTCGCCGCCAAAACGCGCAAAAACGTCTTCGGTACGCAGCAAGCGTTGCGAAAGTGCGACAAGCTCTTTTAGCACGGCGTCGCCCGCCGGATGCCCATAGGTATCGTTGACCCGCTTGAAGTGATCGATATCGATGATGAGGAGCGATGTTTCGGTATTGTGTCGGGAGGCAAATGCGATTTCCGTACGCAACCGTTCGTCGAAGTGAGCGCGATTGTACGCGCCAGTCAAAGCGTCCCGCGTGCTAGATTCATAGAGGCGCCGCAACAGACGCTCTTCGAGCGTATCGGTGACGTTGAAGTGAAAGGTCACTTTCGTGCCAAAGGCAAGCGCCTCACCGTCATTTAGGCGGTGTCGCGTGATGCGCTTGCCGCCCACGAACGTACCGTTTCGTGATTCCAAGTCCTCAAGGAAGAATCCCTGCTCGTCTTGCGAAATGCGCGCGTGGAAGCGGCTGATGTTGTCTTCATCGATGTGCAGCGTATTGGTCGGGTGGCGGCCTATGGTGCAGGGCAAATGCTCCACGGCGAAGACCGCGCCTGAGTGAACTCCGTCCATGCGCATCAGCAGAGCGCGCGCCGCCCGAGTGGAGGCGGGCCCGAAGGGGGACTCTCCCAAGCCCAAAGAGATATCAATGGTGCTTGTATCGTCCACGAACGCGGGCTGGTGCAGCCCTGATGAGGTCGGCGGCCCTCCACTTTGTGACATCTCGCTGCTAATACAAAGCGACAAACCCTCGGCGAATCTTCAGTGCCATTCGCGAGGATGCCTCGAAAATGCCGGGAACCCGCCGAGCGCTCCTACCCGCCACACTGCCGGGATCCGTCGCTAACCTATTGAATTGCCTAGGTCCGTGACCCGGGGGTCGGGTTGGACTGGGTCAAGCACCTGGGTCGCTCATTAACGAACGGCGTTGCTTGGCCGTCCGAATGGGAGTGAATCGAATCTGGATAGACAGAAGGGTTCGGTTGGCCGAGCAGCTACTGCTCCGAGGCGTGTTGCTCAGCTTACTGTCCTTGCCATTTTCGCCCTGCGCACAGGCACAGACGGCGCGTCGTCCAGCGGCAGCGGCTAGTAATGCGCCCGCTGCGCCTGCCGCAACTGCCGCGCCCGCGGTGCAGCCACCGATGCCTTCACCATTCGACGCCTCGAATGCAGGCAACCTCGATGAAGCGGCTCGCAGTCGAGCGCGGACCCTGTTCGACAAAGGGGCTCAGGCCTATAATGACAGCCGATACTCTCAAGCCGCCGAATGCTTCTTGGACGCGCACCGGGTGTACCCAGCACCTCAGCTTCTGTTCAACGTGGCCAAGGCCTACGACAAGCTCGGCATGTCGTCGAGCGCGATGGCGTTCTACCGCGACTACTTGCGGCACCTTCCAAGCGCGCCGGACGCAAACGAAGTCGGTAACCGCGTGCGCGAACTCGAAGCGGTGCTTGCACAACGAGGCGTGCAGCAGCTGACTGTTTTGACGACTCCTACTCGGGCGCTGGTCGCAGTGGACGCCATACCCGTCGGCGTAACCCCCTGGACCGGCGAGACCTGGCCGGGAGAACATCGTTTCGCGGTCACGCTCGACGGGCACAAACCGCTGGAAACACTAATCACGGTTGACGCGGTGCGGGCACGTGATTTCTCATTCGAACTTGAGCGAGTAACACCATCCAATACCGCGCAGCAGGGTGGGATAGCTCCGGCGGCGCGGTCATCACCGCAGGTGAGTACACTCACGTGGCTTGTACTCGGCGCGGGGACCGCAGCGCTCGGAACGACGTTGGCGCTGGAAATGGCGAGCAAGAACACCAGTGGTCTGACGCGCACCGGTGCGTTCTTCGGCGGAGTGGGGATCACCGCCTCGGTGCTGGGCGGGCTGCTCTTGCATTTGGATCTCTACGAGCCACAAGCAACACCCACGCAAAAGCGGCGCGCAATGGCAGCAAGCGTGAGCGGTCGCTTCTAAAAACAACCTTGGCGATCTTGGCGGCCTGGCGGTTTCTCAAGGCTCCGAGGCTCCGAGCGGCAATCAGCCAAACGGATTCTTCAGATCTTGCGTCGCCTTGTTTCGGTTAGTTCGCACCTGAGGTTTGCGCGCGCGCGGCGCGGGCGAGCCCTTTGGCTGAGCTGCGGGGCTCGAACGCTCTGGGTCTGATGGTGGCTCCGTAGCGTGGGGCTGCTCGGTCCCAGGCGGAGTCGGGCTGGTCGCAGGCGATACCGGCTGAATGCGGGTTGACGGTGCTGAGCGATTCGCGCCAGGCCCCGACGCGGAAGTGGATATTCCGGCCGCGACAGCGGCCCCCAAGAACGCAAACAATACGCCAGCTACTGCCATCCAAACGAACCTGCGCCGCGAACCGATGAGGCGCATGAAAAGCGACGGCTTGGTGGGTTGAATTGGCCGTGTCCCGCTGGTTTCCGTCGCAAGTCGTATCTCCTGAATCAGTGGGTCCACGACAATATTATGCGAACCGGTGGCGCTCGGTTCTTGCGACGGGAAAATGAGTGGACCGGCTGTGTACCAATATCCATCGGGTCGAGCCAGGTCCTGAGCGAGGCATCGCAAATATCCTCGTTGACGCCGCGCGCCACCAGCCACTCTGCAAGCGCCGACCCGAGCGAGTGCATGCCGTCGTAGCGAGCGTCGGGATCTTTGGCGAAGCCCTTTTCCAGAATCTGCCAGAGTGCTGGATCGTCGATGCCATGCTCGGCAATCGGTCGCGGCTCGGTGTTCATGACGAGGTGCCAAATTCCCACGTCCGCTTCACTCTCGAAGGGCAAGTGGCTGGTAATCATTTCATAGAGCACCACACACAGCGCCCAGACGTCAGCGCGCGCGTCCACGACCCCTTTGCCAAGAAACTGCTCGGGGGACATGTACGCGGGGCTTCCCACCATCGCACCCTCTTGTGTCAGGCGCTGTGCCGCGCGTCGCTCCAGCTTGGCAACGCCAAAATCTAGCACCTTGGGCTGAAGTCGCTGGCCCGCCGGGCGCGCAAGAAAGATATTCGCAGGCTTCAAGTCGCGATGCACGATGCCGTGCGCGTGCGTTGCCGCCAAAGCGTCAATGACGGGCAGCAAGGTCTGCACGGCGCGGTTCGGCGACACGTGGTGACGCCGGCACAGCGCTTGATCTAGACTTTCACCGCGCAGTAGCTCCATGACGATGAATGGATCACCAAACTCGGAGAAGCCGAAGTCGAATACTTGGATGATCGCTGGGTGCTCGATGCAGGCCGCCGCGCGTGCCTCCTGCAACATGCGCTCCGCAATCCCATCGACGTTGTGCGCGAACTCTGCGCGCATCAGCTTGATCGCGACATCGACGTCGAGCGTCCGATTCTTGGCGACCCAAACCGAGCCCATGCCCCCTTCGCCGAGCAGCTCAACCAGCTGGTACTTGCCGGCAATAATGGCGCCAGCCTCGTATCGGCTAGCTCGACCGCGTTCGGCGCCAGCTTCCAGTTGCGTCATCGTCATGACCTCGGCGGGCGTTTGCCTATCACCAGCGTCTGCCCACAACTCGTCGGCAGTTTGCTTCAACTTGGGGTGGCCTTGTGCCTCGGCGGTCATGACTCATGCGGCGAATGCTTTGTCGCCTACACGTTTAGAACGCCCCTTTTGCGAAGTACTTGAGCGACGAGCCCCCGTTTTTCACTACCCTCACCTACCTACTACCCATACCGCACCCGAAAGTCAGCGCGACCCAAGTTTGCGACGCTGGCGGGATTTTGCGCCATCGGAATGTCCTTCCAACAGCAGTGCAACGTCCGCTAGGTCCTTCGGACGTCCCGAGGCCCGCTTGTTCGCCAGGAGCTCCTCGCGACCGAGAAAGCCAATTTCATACTGCCCAAACCTCGCTTTGAGGCGCTTGGGCCATGCCTGCTCGAACGCAACCCCCGTGATACTCGTCATGATGTCAATCCGCAGAGGGGGGACGCCCATTGTCGCCATTCGATCCGGACGCGCGAATTCCGCTGCCTGCGCGGCAAGTTCCTCGAACCCGAACTCGTGGATCGCGCGACCCAAACGCTTTGCATTGGTAACCGTCGGCTCGACCCAGAAATCCAGATCGCCGGTGGCGCGGGGTCTGCCGTTAGCGGCTAGCGCGTGGGCTCCGACGACGAGGAACCTGACGCGGTGGGAGCACAGCAAGCCGATAAACTCTTTCCAATCGGGCGGCAGGCGCATCGTAGATCCCCAGGGTTGTCCGGCGAATGGTTTCCACCGCGCTGACTCGAGCTTCAATACTACGTGCTTGCCAGTGTTCCACTTCGGCGCGCACGGCTTGCGCGGGAGTGGTCCAGGCAAAGACCTTGTTCACGCGACAATCGTGGGCCAATCGCGAACCGAGAGCAAGCAAATGCGGCCGACTAGTCCTGATTGCGCCCAGCATGCTGCCATCGTATGCGAGCCGGGCGCACAGTTCAGGAGCGTCGGGCTCCGTTGTTGCGTTGTCTAGGGCACGGGCTTAGGCTTTGTGTCGCTATGCTTGGGAGCGCCCTCGAGGCCGCCATTTTCGCAACGCGTCGCGAACAGTTGTTCGTTGAGCAGAAGAGCGGCTATGCTGCCTCGGTGCATGAGCTGCCGGACAAGTGGGGCGCGCTTGGAGATGCGATCTCGGTATTCACCGAGCATCACGTTGGCTACGCCCTAGTCGGTGGGTTAGCGGTGGGGATTCGCAGTGGCGTTCCCAGGGCGACACTCGGCGTGGATTTCCGCGATCCTATCGGAGACGGATCGGCAGTGGCTCGCCGAACGGTTGACGACTCACAACTTTCGGTTGACCGGTGAGTTCGTGCACAGCTTGAACTTCTTGCACCCAAGCGGGGAGCCGGTTCAACTTGCATTCGATAACGGATTCGACGTGATGATCCGCCGCGCCGAACCGCTCACTTTCGGCGAGTTGCGGATCGTGGTGGTGACCAAAGACGATCTCATTACGATGAAGCGGCGAGCCGCTGCCGATCCCAGTCGCCGCAAGAGCAAGTCGCTGCGCGATCAAGCCGACATCGCGCTGCTCGAAGGGGATACGCCTGAACCCGACGAGGGCTGGTAACCGGACTGTCCTGTGCCGCCCCACATGTTGATGAGCCGAACCTCAGGTAAAAGTACGCGTCTCGTCGTTCGAATGCAGTTCAGAAGCCCGCGCTCTGCTCCAGTCGAAGAACCACATGCCGGCAATCATCGAAAGGACGAGCAGAGCCGCTGAACCATTTCGCAGCGCTGCGACGACAGCTGGACCCGGGCAATATCCCGCAATGCCCCAGCCGACGCCGAAGATCGCGGCTCCCATGACGAGCCGGGCGTCCACGCGCGATTCAGAGGAGAGGTCGAGCTGGGAGGCTAGCCACGGTTTTCTGTGCCGCTGTAACAAAAATACAAACGGCGAGTGAACGGCAATGGCTCCGAACATGACGAAAGCGAGTCGCGGGTCCCAATGCCCGAATACATCCAGAAAATCGAGAATCCGCTGCGGATCTGTCATCTGCGACAGTACCAAGCCTACTGCCGAATATTGCACCTGTGATAAGTCCGATCAAAAACCGCATTGGGCACCTCGATTCAGGTGGTTTCTCATGAATTGGTTTCTGCAGTCACTGGGACAAGCCATGTCGTGACATGAATACGACGAACATTGCCGTTGCCATGAACGTGCCCGTTGCCACCAAGGATCGCAACGACAAGCGGCTGACGCCGCAAACACCGTGGCCGCTCGTGCAGCCGCGGCCCATTCGCGTACCGTAACCGACGAGCAGGCCCGCGATGACGCTCGTGGCCGGAGCTATTGTAGCTGAAGGCGCGTGGCCGAGCAGCACCCAGCCTACGGCGAGCAGGCCGAGCACGAAACCCAATTGCCAACTCTGCGCAGGCTTGCCGGTCGCAACGAGGTTACCGACAATGCCGCTTATGCCAGCGATACGACCGAGGGACGCGAGCAGTAGCGTCGCGGAAAGCCCAACCAAGGCACCCCCGAGCAGTGGAGCTAGAATTGTGGGTGCGGCAAGCATGGTTCACCGTTTCGGAACAGCATTCCGTTATTATGGACACATGTCCGCTATATGTAAAGCCGTCGCGCGCATCGGTGTCATTTGCTTAGACTATCGAGGCCTCTTTCCATCGCAATCGCGGACACCGACGGGCCGAATGCGGGCGATCAACGGGGCTTGGACGCCGCGGCTCTGGCGGCCCCGCTCTTGAGGAGAGACTTCGCCAACTTCGCCACAGCGCGGTGGCGGACGCAGCTTACCAGGTGGTCATTGACCATGCCGACGGCTTGCATGTGCGCGTAGATGATCGTCGAGCCGACGAAGTTGAAACCACGCCGCTTGAGGTCTTTGCTCATGGCGTCGGATATCTCGGTCTTCGCGGGGATATCGGCCAGGCGCGTAAAGTTGTTTTGAAACGGTCGCCCACCGACGAATTGCCACTGGTACGCGGCAAACGACCCGAACTCAGCCTGCACCTCAAGAAATGCCCGCGCGTTGTTTACGGCCGAGGCAACCTTGGCACGATTTCTGACGATGTTCGGATTATCGAGCAACGCCTGGATCTTGCGCGCGTCGAAGCGCGCGACTTTGCGCGGATCGAAGCCGGAAAATGCGCGGCGGTAGCCCTCGCGTTTGCGCAAAATCGTGAGCCAACTCAAACCCGCTTGCGCCCCCTCGAGCACCAAGAACTCGAACAGCACGCGGTCGTCGAACACGGGGACCCCCCATTGTTCATCGTGGTAGCGAACATAAAGCGGGTCCTCGCCAGCCCAATCACAGCGCTTGTTGGCAGACTTCTGCGCGGTAACCATGGGCAGGTTGTAGCACGTTGTTTCCCGGAACACGCGGGGTGCGACCGTCTAAACGATCCGAATCTGCTTCAGCTCTTCGAGCAGCCGATCGGCGACGTACCGCACCTTGGCGACGGCGACTGCCGACTTCGATGCGAGCAATTGAACGTGACCGGTCGCGGTTGGCCCCGGGTCGAGGGCTGGCAGGCGCGTGAGCCCGCGGTCGAACGCGAAGCGATGTTGAATCAGTGGCAAAAAGATCACGCCGAGCCCAAACTCAGCGGCTCGGCACTGTACCAGGTAGTCGTCGCTGGCGAAGGCGGGCACGAAGTCTTTTATGGCAGCCGCCAATTGCGGATTCGGCGCCAGATCCTCCAAAGGCGGGGCCCAGCCTACGAATGCAACGTCGGATTGCTGCCAATTTTTCGGCAGGCTTGCAATGTACTCGGCAGACGCGAACGCTCCGACGGGTGCGTCCAATTCGAAAAGCGAGGTAAGTTCCTTTTGTTCGGTTGGACGCATGCGAATCGCCAGATCGGCTTCGCGCCGGGCTAGGTTGACGTATTGAACCCGCGCCAGCACTTGGAGTTGTACGTCTGGATTCTGTCGCTTGAGTTCAGACGCGAAGGGCACCAAGAAATCATGAGCGACGCCCGGGGGCGCCGTAATGCGCACGATCCCGCGCGGCGTCTGTTCGCAGCGCTCGACGTGGCTGTCGCAAAGTGCCGCGTACTGGGCCATCTGCCGGAGCGGTTCGAGCAATTGCTCACCGAACGGCGTCAATCGAATGCCTTCGGTGCCCCTGTCACAAAGCGATTGGCCCAACTCCTCTTCCAATTGTGACAAGCGACGGCTCACCGTCGGCTGCCCAATCCGCAATTTGCGGGCTGCCTGCGATAGCGAGCCGGTTTCGGCAACCGTGAGAAAGAGGTGCAGATCGTCCCAGGAGCTATTCATTTTTGCATGATAGCATGCGATTTTGGCCACTTTTCAAGGGGCCACGCAGGCGCCACAGTGGGTGTATGACAAAAGAATCCAAGGCGAGTGCCTCCCAGTCTCTGAATCACACGTGCATCCTAGCGGCGATCAGCCTCGCGCTCGGTTGCACTGCCACGACCCATCCCGTCACCAGGTCGCCGCTTGGTTCAGCGCGATCCACGGCCGACCTCGAGGCCGTCATCGATCAACCAGGCACGCTCACGGCAAGAACCATCAATGCCGCTGATTGGGGCGTTGACCTTTCGGGGTTGCTCAACCTCGACAACCCGAAGGCGAAAGCCGCCAAGATTGGTGACCGAGTCGAACCCATTGCCATCTACTTTCACGAGATCGTGCACCCCGTGCGCGGGCTTTATCTCATCGACAGCGGCGTCGAACGCGCACTGCGCGATGACCCCTCGAAATCGGCCGCCTCGTGGATGGTGCGCCACGTGATGCACCTTGAGCGCCTCAAGGTGCACGAGGATATGGCAACGTACCTGGGGCATACGAAACAGCCGCTTCGGGGCGTGTTCTTGACACATCTGCACCTCGATCACGTTTCGGGGTTGCCCGACGTGCCAAGCGATGTGCCGATCTACGTTGGGCCCGGTGACGTGGAGCACAGTCAATTCTTGAACCTTTTTGTGCGCTCGACCATGAACAGCGAACTCGAAGGCAAAGGGCCGCTGCGCGAGTTCACGTTCCAACCGGACCCGTCCGCGCGTTTTCGAGGCGTGCTCGACGTGTTCGGCGACGGTCAATTGTGGGCACTGTTCGTGCCAGGCCACACCCAAGGCAGCATTGCCTATGTCGCGAGAACTCCCGACGGTCCAATCCTGTTCACCGGAGACGCCTCGCACACGGCCTGGGGCTGGCAAAACGACGTCGAACCCGGCTCATTTTCCGAAGACAAGCCGACGAGCGCGCTCAGCCTGCATGCACTGCGCGAACTCGCCGCCCGCCACCCGAAGCTGCGCGTGCGCCTGGGGCACCAAGCGCTGTGATGCTGACAATGCTGCCGCATTCTCGCTTTCTTTGGCATGACCTCATCGTCGTGGCCACGCGTCACGACGGGACACTAGAAATGACGCGCTGGCGTGCCGCCAATGCCCGAGTTTATCAGGCCACTCTACGCCGCCGTTGCCGCTCGATAGGCCTGCGCAAAGACGTTGGCGAAATCCGCGAATGATGTCGTCGCGTGGACGAGCGGCGCTCCCGCTTCGGGGCGCAGCAGTCCCTGGGCGGCGCCCTGATACATCTCGATGTACAGCGAAGCCATCTGCTCCGGAACGCCCGCGGATAGCATGCCTTTTTTCGCGTCTTCGTACGAGAACTGGACGAATGGCAATTGCGGCTTGCCAATCGCCGCACCAATCGTTTTGGTGACTTCATCGAATGTCACCATTGCTGGCCCCATCAGGTTGACCACTTCGAAGCCGTGAAAGTCTCCGGCGGCCAAACGCGGCGCCGCATAACGGCCGATGTCGGCGGCTGCGATTAGCGTCATCGGCGCCTGAGCGGGCGCGGGCGCGCCAAGAATGCCCATGGTCTGTACCATACCGACGTTGCCCAAGAGATTCTCCATGAAGTAGCCCGCTCGGATCGCCAGCACATCGAGATTAGCGATTCGCTTGAGCCTTTGTTCGAGTTCGTGCAGGCCTACGATGGGTCCCGTTCCCGCTGCGTGCTCGGCGCCCATGCTGCTGAGCATTACAACCTTTCGGCAGTGGCTCGCTTCGACGGCTGCGCCGAGGTTGGCAGTGATCGCTTGTTGGTACTTGCGAAAATCGGGCGTTACGAAATTGGGCGGGATCAGAAGGTACGCGACGTCCGCCCCTTTGAGGGCGCGATTGACGTCCCCGGCCTCTTGTAGATCGGCCTCGAGCGCTTCAGCACCCTTGGCGACGAACGGCTGCAGCCTGGCGAGCCTGCGACCGACAACGCGTAACGTATGACCTTTAGCCAATAGTTGTCGCGCCGCTTCGCCACCCGTGTTGCCAGTGGCTCCGAAAATTACAATCATGTTCAGCTCTCCTCGTTGATGACCCAGGCGCGATTGATTGGGTTCGCTACCAACTTTGGCAAGGGGCGCGGGGTCGTGCCCCCTGGGGCTCGGCCGCTGTGGGGCATCACGGCACGTGACCACCCTTTGAGATGAGCGAGAAGATCGCTGCAGTCCGTTGCGCCGAAGCTACGCGCCAATCGCCAACCAAGACACGGACACCATCCAGATCTGGGTATTGAACCAGGTCTGGGCCTCAATCGTGAAACCCTTTGTGTTAACCCCGACGGCTTGAACGCGCACGCGCAAATTGTCCCGATTGCAGACGTCGAGCCCGACGATGCCCACGTGCACGACCGGAGGCGATGCAAAGGGTTGCGCGAACTTGACCTCGACCCGGGCTGTGCGTGGTTCCGTGTCCGGCACATCCAAGAGTGACCATCCCTCGAGTGTGTGGTCGAGTACGACAACAGCCGAAAGTACTGAAACGGGGTTGAGATTCGTCATGTTCACCGGTTGCTCTCGCGCAAAGCCCGCGCGCCAGGGATATTGGATTGACTTGATTCTCAGAGTCAAGCCGAAGTGACCTCTGAATCCCCAGCCCATTGGCGGAGCTTCTCGACCGCTGATTTGTCAAATCATGTTGAGATTTCGTGACGAGGGTGTCTACTGTTTCGTTGGACGTACAGTGGGAGTGCACCATGCAAATACCTTATCTATTCAAACCTGACCGGTTACCACAGTTCGGAAGCCTATCTTGGGCGATCGCTCTGCTGGGCACGTGGGCCTGCAGCAGTAACACCTCAACGGGCACTAGTAGTACTCTACCCGTAGCCTACAGTGATTTCGCCACAACGCTGGCGCATGCATACTGCAGCAGCATCAGTGCTTGTTGCAGTCAAGCTGGCTATAGTACCGCTACCTGCGAGTCAACGCTGAAGGCCGAACTCGACGCGTTCGTTGCCACCCTCGCCGCGGACCCACACATCGAGTACGACGCAGCCGCTGGAGCGCGCCTAATTGACGCGATAGTCGCAGTGAATACGGCTTGCACAGATGAGGCACTGTCGGATTCGATGAACATTAAGCTAAGCGACGTGTTTCACGGCACCGTCGAGCTGGGGGGCAGCTGCGGCCAGTCGAATGATTGCGTGACCCCGGACGGGGGCTATGTCACGTGCGACGCCGGCATTTGCGAGGCACAGGCCTCGACTTCGTTGGACGGGCCGCGAGTCAGCGCGGGGCAGCCTTGCAATGCCACATGCAGTGGAACAACCAACAGCTACGGATGCACAGGCGTGGCTTCCGCAGCAAGTTCCGCCGTCGGCAACTGCTGGGTACAAGACGGGCTGTATTGCAGCAGCAACGGCACCTGTGTGGCTGCGCCCTTGATTGGGCAGACCTGCGGCGACTACTATTACTGCGAAGCCGCGGGCCATTGCGAGAGTGGCACCTGCGTTGCGGATACAGCGTCAGGCGCGTGCACCAATGACGACGACTGCGTGACGGGCACGTTCTGTGACTACAATGCCCAGGTCTGCACGGCACTCAAAGCCAACGGCACCGGCTGCAACTCGGACGGCGAATGCGCCGGTGGGCAATGCGAACAGGATCGCTGCCGCACATGGAGCGTGGCCACGGCCGCGTCGTGCGCTGGGTTGCTCGACTAGGGCGGCAGCGGAACATGCTCCAGCACCGAGCGGATGCTCGTTACCCCCTTCGCCACGATGATTCCAACTAACGGAGATTATTCGCTTTAATTGACGGTGCGGAGCGGGTGCGATCGCTGTATATTTGTTCAGTCTATGGTTGCTCGCATCTGTTGCCTGGACTTGGACACGTTCTTCGTTTCCGTCGAGCGATTGTTCGATCCCACACTCGAGGGCAAACCCGTCGTCGTGGGCGGACCGCGCGGCTCACGCGGGGTCGTGACTGCCGCGAGTTACGAAGTGCGTACGTACGGAGTTCGATCCGGGATGTCACTGCGCGATGCGAGTCGCTTGGCGCCGCCTGCTGCTATTTTTTTGCCGCCGCGGCACGGAACCTACGGGACCTACTCGGAGCGCGTCCGCGCGGTACTCGATCGGTACACGCCCGAGGTACGCGCTGCGAGCATCGACGAATTCTACCTCGACTTTGCGGGATGTGAGGGCCTTTACCGGCGCGTGCGCGACGAGGATGGCGATTTTGTGATCGAGCGCACCGTGCGTGAGATGTGCCAAGCCATCCGCAAAGAGACGGGGCTGCCGGCTAGCGCCGGCGTCGCCGCAAGCCGCGTCATCGCAAAGGTTGCCAGCGGACGCGCCAAACCACAGGGCGTGCTGCTTGTGCCAGAAGGGGCGGAGCGAGGCTTCTTGCTGCCGCTGCCCGTGCGCAAATTGCCCGGCATCGGGCCCAAGGCTGAGGCGCGCATGCAGGCCGATGGCATTCAAACACTCGGCGATTTGGTGAATCTGCCGCGCGGCACGCGCCGCAATCGATACGCGAGAATTCTCGGTGAACTCGATGACGTGTTCGCGGGCGGGGCGCACGGGGCGCCCTTTGGCCGAGAACGTCCGGCATTTCAAGAGCATGATCCAGACGATCTGTGCGTGGGGAGCATCTCCAATGAGCGGACCTTCTTCGATGCGATAGGAGACGAGAGTCAAGTGCAGCGGGAGCTATTGTGGCTAACCGAGCGAGTCTGCTGGCGCGTGCGCAAACGTGGTATCACGGCCCGAACCATTACGCTCAAGCTGCGTCACTCCGATTTCAGCACAATCTTGCGCTCGCGAACGGTAAGCCCCACCTCGGACGAGGCCGTCGTGCTGCGCACCGTGACGGATCTTTATCGCCGCAATCGGCACAGCAAGCTTCGCATTCGGCTGCTTGGCGTCGCGCTATCCAATTTGGTGGGGCAAGACGGCGGCGACCAACTCTTGCTGCCGTTCGATCGCGTTCCGCGCGTGGGTACCGTCGTTGACCAAGTACGTGCCAAGTACGGCTATGGTTCGGTCCATTTTGGCGACGCGGTGGCTGGCTCTGCAAGAAGCGACTGGGAGTGATAGCGAAGGTCAAACCGACATTGCTTTCATGGGTGAACGCGTGGCCACGTGCCGCAAAAAACCATTCAAGAAAACGCATCAAGAACGATTTCCGACTTTGCACGCAAAGCAACGCAGGTTGATTCTGCAACAAACCGTCATTTCCACATGACTTGCCGCAACGTAGTCTCCGGACAAGTAGTGAGAAAAACCACATCGGTAGCAGCACATGAAAGAAAGATGAAGTAATAGTGGACTGCGCATCCAGGTGCGCAAGGCTTGGATTTGCTGCTAGAATTGATGGGCTTCGTGTTTTGAAAGGACTTCGTGATGCGTCTGCTTTCTGCTAGCTGGCTTGCCTTTGCGGCGTCGCTCTGCGTCGGGGTTTCGGGTTGCAGCGGGTCGGAAGGGATCCCAATTCAACCGGGCGGGGGTAGTTCGAATGGAGGCAATGCACCTGTAGGTGGAGCGGCGGCGGGTGGTTCACCGGGCGGAATGGCTGCGACGGGCGGGAGCGCCGTGGTGACCGCGACCGGAGGTCAACCTGGTTTCAGTGGGACGACAAGCGTCTTTGCCACGGGCGGCAAGACCAACGCGGGGACAACGAATACCGGCGCAGGAGTCGCCACAGGAGGTAGCGCACCTGCAGGCGGCGCGGCGACTGGCGGCAAGGCGGCCAGCACGGGCGGTACGACCAACGCAGCCACGGGCGGCACGACCAACAACGCGACTACCGGCGGCAAGGCGGCCAATACGGGTGGTGTCACCAACGCTGGCACGGGCGGTACTACCTACGGCGCGGCCAGCGGCGGCAAGTCGAGTTCCGGCGGCACCACCAGCGGCGCTACAGGCGGTACCATCAACGCTGCAGCTAACGGGGGAAAGTCGAGTACCGGTGGCGCGGCAACCGGCGGAACTGCGAACAGCGGGGGCAACACGGGCGGGCTACCGCGGTTGACCGTGAATGGCACCAAGCTTCAAGATCCTAACGGTAAGACGATTATCCTGCGCGGCTCTTCGCTCATCGACATCGGTGCGATCTATTCTTACGGCGGACAGAATGCGACAGCGTTCAGTTCGAAGCTGAATAAGATTGCAGCGGCGGGTGTGCAAGGTCATGTTGTGCGGTTACCTGTCTACCCGAAGATTTGTTACAATACTGGCGGCAGCCCGTACTGTTCCCCTGTGCCGTATCCAGTGGGCACTGGGACGAGCGCCAGCTGCGCGCCAACAGCACCGCTGAGCGCATCGGACTACTACACCCAAGTTCTGAAGCCCGCGGTTGACGCCGCGACCGCCTTGAATCTCTACGTGATCATCGATTACCACCAAATCGACAACGCAACGACCGGGACTTCCGCAGCGGACGCCACCACGTTCTGGACGGATATTGCACCCAAGTTCAAAGACTACGCGAACGTGTTTTATGAGCCATTCAACGAGCCTATCGACACCACCGGAAAGTCGTGGGCAACGCTCAAGCCTGTCGTGCAAGGTTGGATCACGACGATTCGCGCTGCCGCGCTCAACAACGTCATCATTGTCCCATCGAACAGCTGGGATCAGAAACCGGGGGATGCCGCCAGCGACCCACCCACCGGCGGGAATTTGATGTACACGGCTCACATCTATGCCTCCAACTGGAACACGACATTCCAGAATCAAGTGACCACCGGGGTCGGCGTAGCGCCCGTTTTCGTCACGGAATGGGGCTACACGACGTCCGATCCGAACTACCACACTTGGGGAACGAGCCTGCAGACATTCATCGACAACGCTGGGGCAAGTTGGACCGCCTGGGTCACGGACAATTCCTGGACTCCGAATATCTTCTCCGACACGGCGCTTACGCAGCTCACCGATTTCGGGTCACTGGTAAAGAGCTGGCTCGCTTCCGCGACCAACTGAGTTCTTTAGCACTACTGCCACAAACTTTCCTGGCACGACGCCCGCAGATCCTGGCCGGGCCTGCGTTTTGGCTGCGCTTCGGTGCCGGCCGCTTCACGTCGAGCCGAAAATGAAGAAGTTGCCCGTCATCATCAGCAATGAGAGCGCCGTCCAGCTCTTTTGGTAGTAGATAGTGCCCGCCGTTAGCTGCAGTGTCGCAACCTCGGCGTAGGCGTCGTCGATGAATTGCTGGTACTGCGGATCGCTCATGGCTCCCACGCCCGCCGGGCCAACGAACGATGCCGCCTGCAGACCCGGGTAACTCTGCTCCGGGTGAGGCGTGCCGTCCAGGTTGTAGCCGTTGGTGATATTCGCGACCCCAACTTTGGCGTAAAATACGCCGATTTTGGCGAGATAGCTGAAGGCGCGAGACTCCCCAAAGTAACAATAATCCTGACCGATGCGAAACGGCGTGCGCGTCGAGTCATTTTGGAAATACATGGGTGCGCCTGAAAAAGCTTCTACGGGTGTGCCACTGGAATTGCACCAAGCCGGCACGAGCCCGTTGTCTTGATTGCCGCTGGTTGCGTTGAGACTCTTGGCGATGATCGTGTAGCTCGAATCAACCACGTTGTTCCAGTTCTGAGTATTGCCCGTGACTTCACCGAACACGCGATAGTACGCCGGCGCGAAGTAGGAGGGATTGGTCACGTCAACGTTGCCCCACTGGTCGCCGGGTTTGAGCATCTCCCCGCGGCTGTGATCGACTTCGTACTGCCAGATGGCCCCAATCAACGTCTTGGCGTAGTTCAAGTAAGTATCCTTCAGCGTGCTGCTCTTGCCCCACTGTCGATCGGCCATGATGAGCGCAAAGGCCATGTCTTCGTCGCCGTCGGTCGCTGCGCCGTTGCCGCCCGACGTGATCTGGTTGTCAGGACCGATTTCCCAATTCATCAGGCCCGATGAATCCAGGTGGCTCTGTTCGTATAGCCAGAGATTGTCGAGCAGCGTTTGGTCTCCCATGTACACGGCCAGCAGCATCCCGTAGCCGATGCCCTCGGACACGGTCGAGCCAATTACCGTGCCTGAGTCCGGCTTCTTGATGCGGAGATAGCCGCCCGCGCCGTCAGAGGTGACAACGGCCGTCTTCCATTGTTGGTAGGCCGTCACGACATCATTGGCATTCGCGTTGCGGGGGTACGTGCAGTGTGAACTGCGAACATTCTGGGGGAAGGGGTAGGCGCTCGACCCCCCCGTCGCGCCGCCAACCGTTACACTGCCACCCGTCGCCGTGACTCCGCCCGTTACACTGGCACCCGAAGTGCCGCCGGTCGTTGCCTGAGTTCCACCCGGCGCGCTCCCCCCGGTATTGCGTAGCCCGCCCGTTGCGTTGTCGCCACCACTCGCGGCCTGAGTGCCTCCCGATGCCGCAGCGCCCGCTGTGCCACCTAGGGACGACACCGTGCCACCCGAAGCATTCGCGGTGCCCCCCAGCAACGAACTCGATCCGCCGAGCACGGGCAAACCACCGCTCCCGCCCGTAGTTCCACTCAAATTGCCTCCAGAAGGAGCATTCGGAGATCCCGAACTACAAGCACAGAGCATTCCGAGAACCACCTGCCATCTGAGACGCTTCACGAGTAGGGGCTGCATGGCGAACTACATAGGATACTACCCCAGCCCAGCAGACGCCAATGCCATGGGTGCAGAGGCCCGTCGCGGCTGCCTCACTGGCACGCGGCTTGATCGCGAAATGGTGGCTATACACGGGCAATTGAATCGGTATAATCGCGGTAACTTGAGCATTAGGCCGCTGCTACTGTCGTCCGCCGTCGTTGTCCCATTGCTTGGCAGTGCCGTCGCGCATGCCGACTCAATCGAGGATACCGTTCGGAAGCACGTCCAATCGGGCCTCAGTGACAAGCCGGCGCCAAAACAGGGGCCCAAGCCAGCGCCAACACAGCAGTCCAAGCCACCGCCAATCCTAGGGGCCAAGCCGGCGCCAACACAGGAGTCCAGGCCAGCGTCAATACAGGGGCCCAAGTCACAGACCGAGAGTTCAGCCTCATCCGCGGCGCTCGCACAACAACCTACGCCTGTCACAGCTCAACATCCAACTGCCGCAGCTCAGCCCCAGACCGGCGCAGCTCTCGTCCTTGAATTGTCGGGCTCCAGTGATTCCAAAGAGCCGCCGGGGCCGAGTATACCGCAGCGTGTGTTTGGGCAGTATTTCCGCTTGGATCCCAAGATCGGCGGGGGCCTACGCGGCTGGATACCCGCATCGTACCCCACGGTCAAGACTTCCGCCGATACGTATTACACCTGGTCTGCTGACTTGAGTGGGACTTTCTTCAAGTATATCAACCTGCATCGTGGATACTACGAATCCAATGGCCTCGCGGGTCCACGGCACCAAGGCACGGCCGTCGCCGTCCAAGCTGCGGACTACGAAAAGAAGGCGGCTTGGCTACTGGGTGTGGTCGGCGTTCCCGTCACCAAAACATGGGAGCCGATCATTCGTTACGAGTCGCGGGCATTTCAGACGCACGCCATCCCCCAGCAACCCGTGCGCATCGTGCCCTTCAATACGTCACCCGATACGGACCTGTCCACGATTGCCCCGACAACGAGTCCGCTTACCGTCGTGAGCGGGTTCGAAACATTCGTGGTGGCCATGCGCTACAACCAAAGTGGCGAACCCGCTACAGTTGGGCACAAGAATGCTGTGTTGCCGCCGTTCTATTTCGGCGTTGGATTCACGCAGTACTCGAAGCCCTACCAATTGACCGTGGGCGACAGTGTTCTCGATTCCGTCTTGTTCGACGCGCGCTTTCGCGGCGCAGGGCTCGCTTTGGGCGCGAATCTGCCAAGCAAGCCCGACTTCTTGATACTTGACGCATCGGTTCAGTTTGGCCTGGGCGAGGTGCGGCTACTCGACAAACTCACGATCAACCAAGTCTTGCCCAATACACCGGGCAGAAGTGGGTTGCGGCCGCCGGAATGGGTCATTGGTTACGTCGAGGGCGATGTGAGCGTTGGCTATCTTTATACGCTGCTGAGGACTAAGCCCTCTGTTCTGGTCTCGGCCGTAGCCAATGCCGGTGGGGCGCGCTTTTACTGCATTAAGACCCAGTCCGAACAGGGCCAACCGGTGAACATGCCCTCGCTGAATTGGGATTTCTTGTGGGGCCTGATGGGGTATATCACCGTTCCGTTGTAGGCTTGCAGCCCAGTCTTGGTTCTACGATTGTTGACGGCAGAGCAGACAAGGCCCCAGGGATCGCTGCCGAAGTCAATTTTGCGGTGTGCAAAGCGGTTAGGGTCACATTATTGCGGTGTCAACCTGGAGGTGTTTAGATGCACTGGCCGTTTTGGCACGTCTTGCCGCTCGTGCATTGCGTGCCGCAACTGCCGCAGTTGTTGTTGGCCGTCAATAGGTTAGCGCATGTGCCACTACAATCGACGGTACCCGTCGGGCAGCTGCAGTCGCCATCGGTGCACACGAGATTGCCGGAACAGATCGCTCCGCACAGGCCACAATTGTTCTTGTCCGACGTGAGATCGACGCAAGTGTTGCCGCACGGACTCAGGCCCGAGGTGCAGGTGATTACGCAAGCACCGTCGGCACAGCGAGGGGTTCGCGCCGGGCAGCGGTTACCGCACGTGCCGCAGTTATTCGTATTCGTCTGCAAATCAACGCAGACGTTGCCGCAGTTGCTGTAGCCGGCAGAACACGTACAGGCTCCGTTCACACACAAGCTACCGGCAGGGCAGCGATTGCCACAGCTGCCGCAATTGTTGACGTTTGTAGATGGGTCGACGCAAACATTGTTACAGAGCAGCTCGCCAGCGGAAGGACAGCCTGCAATGCAGGCGCCGTTCGAACAGGTTTGTCTGGCCGTGCACGCGATCCGACAAGCCCCGCAATGTGCAGGATCCGTGGCCAGGTTCGTGCACGTTGTGCCGCACAGTGAACTGCCCGTCGTGCAGGCGCATTGCCCATTGGTGCAATTGGCGCCGATCGGACACTGCTGGCCACAGCGGCCGCAATTGAGAGGATCGGTTTGCGTGTTGACGCACGCATCACTGCAGTCGGTGAGCGCGGACGAACAGGACGTCGCGCAGGTGCCCGCCGAACACACTTGGTTGGCAGTGCAAGCCGTGCCACAGCTGCCACAGTTGTCCGGATCGCTTTGGGTGGCTGTACAGGTACCGTTGCATCGCGTACCGTTGTTCAGGCAAACGCAAGCGCCGTTCTGGCAGCTGGTGCCGGCACCACACCGGTTGCCGCAAGCGCCGCAGTTCGAACTGTCCGATTGCGTCCCTATGCAGGCCCCGTTACACGGTGCCAGACCCGAAGGACACGTGCACGCACCCGCTGTGCAAATCTGACTGGCCGGGCAAGCGTGGCCGCACGTGCCGCAGTTCTGAGCGCTCGTTTGTGTGTTGATGCAGGTCCCGTTGCACAGCGTTTGACCCGTTGGGCACGTACAAAGACCGGCAACGCAGCTGGACCCGCCGGCGCAAACGTGGCCGCAGGTGCCGCAGTTTGCGTTGTCAGTATTCGTGTTCACGCAAGCGTTGTTGCAGTCGGTTGGGGCCGCAGGGCCGCAGAACAACGTGCAAGTTCCATTGGAACACACGTCGCCAGCTGGGCACGCAGTGCCACATGCGCCGCAATTGTTCGGGTTCGATGCAAGGTCAACGCAACGGTTGCCGCAAAGCGCCGGAGTCGTGCCGGTAACGCAAGCGCATTGGCCATTCGTGCACACTTGACCCAAGGCACACGCTTGATTGCATTGCCCGCAGTTGAGCACGCTTGTTTGCAAGTCAACGCAGCCGCCGTTGCACACATTTTGTCCCGCCGCGCAGGCAATTGTGCACACGCCGCCCGCGCAGATATCCCCCGTCGGGCAAACCCTGCCGCATATCCCGCAGTTGCTGGCACTTGACGCTAGGTTGACGCATTGCCCACCGCACAAACTCGGCGTGACGCCCTGCGTGCAGGCGCAATTCCCGTTTTGGCAGACTTGCCCCACGGAGCAAGCGGTCGTGCAGTTGCCACAATGCGTTGCGTCGGTCTGCAGATTGACGCAGGCGCTACCGCAGGCAGTTTGCCCCGCGCTGCAGTTGTTCACACAGGTACCGTTTGCGCAGACCTGACCTGTGCTGCAAGCCGTACCACAAGCGCCGCAATTGTTGGGGTTGGAATCCAGGTCTACGCACTGGCTGCCGCAGGCTGCTGGGTTTACGCCTTGCGTGCAGGCACAGGCGCCATTCGAACACGTCTGCCCAACCGGGCATGCCGTTGCACAAGTGCCGCAATGGGCTGCGTCCCTGAGCAGGTTGACGCAGGCCCCTGAGCAACTCGTCAAGCCAGGCCCGCATGTGAGAGCACACGCACCCGTCGAGCAAACCTGACCTGACGGACATGCCGTTGCGCAGTTGCCGCAATGGGCTGCATTTGACGACAGATCAACGCATTGACCGTCACAGGCGGCGGGCGTCACGCCCTGGGTGCAGCCGCAAATCCCGTTGACGCACGGCACACCATTGGCACACCTTGTGTTGCATGTGCCGCAGTTCGCGGCGTCACTGGACGTATCCACACAAGCTGACCCGCAGTCTTGTAACCCAGTGGCGCAGTTCGTAGTGCAGACACCATTCGAACACACCTGGTTGCTGGCGCACTGATTGCCGCAATTGCCACAGTTGTTCGGGTCCGAATCCAAGTCCACGCACCGGTTTGCGCAGGATGCGGGACTGACGCCTCGCGTGCAGGCGCAGGCGCCATTCGAACACGTTTGCCCAACCGGGCATGCTGTGTCGCAGGCGCCGCAATTGGCAGCGTCCCTAAGCAAATCGACGCAGGCCCCTGAGCAGCTCGATAATCCAGGGCCGCACCCTGAAGTACAGACGCCTGTCGAGCAGACCTGCCCAGACAGGCATGCCGTTGCGCAGTTGCCGCAATTGGCTGGGTCAGATGCCAAGTCCACGCATTGACCGTTGCATGCGGCGGGTGTCGTTCCTAGCGTGCAACCACAAGCCCCGTTGACGCACGACTGCCCGTCGGCGCACTTGTTGTTGCACGTGCCGCAATTAGCGGCGTCACTGGACGTATCGACACAGGCTGACGCGCAGTCATGCAAGCCAATGTCGCAGCTCGCCGTGCAAGCGCCTTTCGAACACACCTTGCTGCTTGCGCATTGTTGGCCGCAGGCGCCGCAGTTGTTCGGGTCGGAATCCAGGTCCGCGCATTGGTTGCCACAGGACGCTGGACTTACGCCTTGCGTGCAGACACAGGCGCTGTTTAGGCAGGCCTGCCCGCTCGCGCAGGCCGTTGCGCAATCGCCACAATGCGTTTCATCCTGACGCAGATCGACGCAGGCGCCCGAGCAGCTGGTGAGAACTTGTTCGCAAGCCGAAGCGCAAGCACCTCTCGAACATACCTCGGAACTGGCGCATTGATGGCCGCAAGTGCCACAGTCGCTCGGGTTCGACCCAAGATCGACACATTGTCCATTACATGGGGTCTGCCCCGTGCGACACGGAGTGCCCGCGTCCGGTCCGGGCTGGCCGGCATCGGCTCCGGGCTGGCCCGCATCGGCTCCGGGCAAGCCCGCGTCGAAAGCGCCCTCCGCGTACGGGTCCATCCAACTCCGACTGCAGCTCGCTATCAAAGACGCCGTGGCCAGCGAAGCGATACAGAAGCTGCCTATCCTAAACAACTTTGCTGCAGTCATGATCGAAGTCTCCTGAATGTCGCGACCCTAGTTTACCAAAGTGTTTGTGTATCGCTCCCGGCACCGAAGCTCATGTTCTTCGAGGTTTATGGCGATTTGTTCATCTGAATCGGCGAAGTCGGGCACCGGACCTGCCGGGTCACGGGTTGCGATTACCCGGTTTTGTGATTGCAAACTTGATGCGGCGGTTCTTGACTCGATTGGCCTCATTGGTGTTGGGAAGAACTGGGTTTTCATTGCCGTGGCCAGCAACCCTCAGCCGACTGGACTCGACACCCAACGCCACGAGTTCCGTCTTGACCGCTTCGCCGCGCTGCTCGCTCAGCCGTCTATCGGAGACTGCATCGCCCGAATCATCCACGTAGCTTTGAATTTCGACGTCCGTGAGATCGGCATGTTGCATAAGGAGGTTCGCGACCTCTTTCAGCAAGAGCTGAGAGTCATGCTCAAGGGTCATCGTCGTGATAGAAAAGCGCAGGGGAGCATTCAACTTGATTTCCTTCGGTGACAACGTCACGTTGGGCTTCTTGGGCACTTTGTAGGCCACCATACTCAAGTTGACTTCACTCCGTTTCTTGATGTCAGTGCGCGCGGCGTTCGGCAGGTAGCCCTGCGCCGCCAGCTCGAGGTGCGCCTCACCCGCCGGGACATTGGCAACCGAGAACTTGCCGGCTGCGTCGCTTGCGACCTCGATAACGCGCCCACGTTCATCACGGACTCTGATGCGCGCGCCTGAAACGGGCGCGCCAGATTCGATGTCAGTGACCTTGCCGTACAATGCACCTAATGCAGGAACCGGCTTGAGCGGACACGTTGCCAGTGGATTGGTAACGACAAGTCGCCGCTGTTCAGGCTGCTGCGCTTCGGGTTCTTTCTCTAGGGTCGCCTTACAAATCCCACTCTTGTAGCCGTCTGCCGCGACGGAAAGCGCGTACTCCCCAACCGGGATGCTGCCGCTTTCGAACGTGCCATCCTGCCTTGATATCATACCGGTCAGGTCTTGACCTTCGAATTCGATCACGGCATGCGCAATGGGCTGCGACGACGCGTCGTCCACCACCTTACCGATCAGATGATACTGAGTGGGCTGCGGAATGTGGACAACCGTCGGCGCGCTGGCGGCCGCCTGGGGCTTCGGTACAACGTAGGTGTCGATCGCGTATCCAAGCCCCACGTACAGATTCCAGGGCAGTTCCGGGGCGCGTTCCGCGACGAAGGTCGAAGTCCCCGAGGTTCCAATATCGAACCCGAGCGTTGCAGACAGCCCCTTGACCGGCGGTGTCACCCGGGTTCCAAAGCTCAGCCGCGAAGGCGCGCCTGCTGCGCCACCTACACGATTTAGACAATTGTCGCCCGGTCCCAGCTGGCCAGCGTGGCACGTATAGCCCTGACGATTCGACGTGATATCCATTGTCCATTCAGCAAATGGCTGAAGGAGCGGGCTAATGTATTCGCCGCCAAGTCCCAAGAAAAACGAATCGACCCGATTGATTCCGAGGCTAAAACGCTCAATGCGTGTAATCGGCCTGCCTCGCGACTGCTCCGTGTCGGTTGCAATTGAGCCAGAATTGTCGAATAGGTAGCCCCAATTGGTATGAAACCGCAGTGGCAACCTGCGCTCTGGGTCTTGGCGATTCGTGAAGTCCAATGTGCCAAGAGCGCCTAGCGCTACGTTAGTGGCGCCCACGCCAACGCTGCCCGAGCCACCGAGCAGCCGCAATTGACCCAGGCCGCCAACAGAATAGATTTCGGTCGGGCCGCCTCGGCGTAAATACCTTCACTGCAAAGGAAGTGTCGCCAATCGTCTGCAACAGATTGGGACTGGCGAAATTGTCCGAGACTGCGTAGGCGTGCAGCCCAACGCTCGCCTCCAAGAAGCTCCAGGGCGTCGCAGACAGGGCGACATCTTGCCCAGTGCGCCGCACCGAGTCTTGACTGTCGGTCACCCCGGGCGGGCGATTGCCGCAGGCAGCCGCGGTGGGACAGAGAAAGCCGGAACCGGCGTATGTGCTCTGCACAAAGGACAGGCGGAACGTGCCGGGAGCCCCTGAGTCAGCCGCCACCAGGTGTACCAACCCCGTCGAGCCAAGCAGTGAGTTCTGCCGAAACTGGGAATAGTTGCGCGGCGCGGCTTCGGGTTTGGCTTTGGCCGTACCCGCGTCACCTTGCTCGGCCGGCGCTGGCGCTGACGGAGCTGGATTTTTGGCTTGCGCGCTAGACGCAGGCGTCTGCGCGGCGGCAACCGGCGCGCAGACGAGGATTGCAAGAGTATAAAAACCTGAGATATCTGCTGAAAATCGCATAGCAACCCAACCAACTCGAAGCAGAATGAATCGCCGGGCACCATACACGATTCGGCCGCTCGCGCATGTGAAAACCGCTTCACGTCCCGACCCTGCCGGTTCCAATCCGCCGTGCCTAACCGTTCTCGCTACAGTGGCCGAAGTCTCGAGGAATGGTTCATGTCATTGGGGCCCGTCGCGTTACCGCAATCGTTCGATCTTCGACGTTAGAGCCGCACGGGATCACTCTCGCGTAAACTCCAACGTATCTTTACACTCACGCGGGCAGGGCATTCGGACCGCTAGCCAGAGGCAACCAGCAGTCACCGCGCCGTGGCACATGCCGGACGTGCTTCGGCGGTGAATAACTGCAATGCTCACCAGCCGGTGAGGCAGTGCCAACCTTCGTATGAAGCAATATCAAGAAATACGAACCATCCTAACCCAAGAGTTCGGATTCGAGAACCTCGACAACTACAAGAAATGGGTCACCGAAGTGCGGCCCACGGTCGTGCCGACGCCCGAACTCGTGAGTCGTCTTTCGCCGGACACGGTCGATTGTGGTGATTTCTGGAAGGTCTGCGAAGAGCTATTCGGTGATGACCCTGTCTGCAACGTAACGCTGCAGCCGCAAGTCGGGTCGCTGCCGTTCACCGTCGAGTCGCGAATGGACTCGAACCGGCTCAATTTACGCCTGGCAAAGACACTAGGCATTACGGCATTTCTCTGAAGAAAATCCCGGCGCCAGACTCAAGACATTCGAAATTGGACCCGGCTTTGGGTCGCTCAGGGATTTCATCGAGACGCATACGGTTCACATCTACAAAGCGGTTGACGTGTACCCTCGCCTGCCAGACGTGATGGCAACAACGCCGGACGGCCTGATTCCGCCTGACTTCGTGCAATCGGAGGCGGGTCAATATGCATACGTGATTGGGTCGAACGTGTTTCAACATCTTTCGGCCCGCCAGCGCTCTAAGTACTACACTGACACTCACAAGTTGCTTGTCAGGGGCGGCCTTTTCATCTTCAACCTGCACATCGACACGGGTAAGACGCCCGCCAACATAAGAGATGCGGCGGGCCGCGCCTGGTGCGACCACTATTGCCAGTACACGGAGATCCCCACGGCCAAGGAGATCTACTCCGAATTGGCATTGCTTTTCGACATTCTCTACGTCACGCAGCGTTATGATGGGCTCTTCAACTTCGTGTGCCAGCGAACGAAGTGAGTCAGGCCGGAATAAACCGTCGTTTCGCGCGTTTCCATGGCCATGCGGAGATTCGGTCGGCTGACGTTCATGCTGATGGTTCTCGGAGTGACCGGGTGCGATCATGCGACGAAACAATGGGTCATGAATCGAATGATTGAAGGCCAATCACGCGAGCTAATCCGCGGTGTCCTCGACATTCGCCACACCTGGAACCCGGACACCGCCTTCAGTCTCTTGTCGGGGCACGTGGCGCTGGCGCCGAGGCTGGCACTCTTGCGGTTCACCGCCTGGCTCGGCGTGCTCGTCGTCACATTGCTCGTGGCCGCTCGCTGGAGGCGCGCGTCAGGCCTTGAGCGGCTCGGCTGGGCGCTGGTCCTGGGCGGCGCACTCGGCAATGCCATTGACCGTTTGATTCGCGGACACGTGATTGATTTCATTTACGTTCACTACTGGCCCGTGTTCAACGTGGCCGATATTGCCATCACGCTCGGCGTTGCCGTCATGCTCTTGTTGAGCCAACGGCGTGCAAGACTCGACGGGTAGCGCCACAACCTCCTCGGCAATCAATAGTCCGCAAGCGCAAACCCCTCCAATGACGCCCGCTACATCCACGACCGCGAAGCCAACGACCGTGAAGTCAACAACCGCACCGTCACCGAAATTGAAATAAGTGAGCCCACTGCAACCGCCAGCGCCGAAGACTCGCGCGGTTGCGAGGTTCTGGCCGGAATGGCCTCGACTTCGAGGTGATTGCATTGGAGACACGGCGTTCAGGCAATCAGGTCTTCAGCGATTGCTTGCCAGTGCGACAGGAAGATCAGGTGGCCCTCGTTGGGCATGAGTCTCAGGGTCGCGGTTGGGATCGTTCGCGCAAGTGCCTGCGCCATCCCAATCGGCGTGCTGTTGTCCGCCGTCCCGTGCCAAATGGTGGTTGGCACGAGAATTCCCTGCAGTGAGAACCCCCAGGGCTTCGCAACCAGCTCAAGTTCATGCGCAAAAGCGTCGAGTCCCTGACGTGTCGCTTCTCGGTATGTCGCAAGGAACATCGCCTTTATCTCTGGATTCCCGAGCACGACTTGGTCGCTAGGCTTCAGCGCCCGCCAAAATGTACCCGGCTGGGCTCTTGAGAATCTGACCATCGGCAGGAGCGCGATTGTGCGCACGAATCTGCCTGATGGCGTTGCATCGAACGAGGGCTTGGAGAGCCCCTGTTGATTGTGGGTGGTATTTAGCCTTGTGGTTCGCGGAGGGATTCTCCTTTGATGCGAATCGTGTGGCAGCGATGGCGCAGCCTATCGAGCAGGGCTTTGACCATCTTCTTGTTGCCGAGGAAGTCGTACCACTGGGGGTAGTCGAGGTTGGTGGTAATGATCGTGGAGCGCTTCGCGTAGCGCTCGTGCATGAGTTTGAAAAAGGCATTGGATTGCTCTGGCTTGAGATTCAGGTAGCCCATTTCGTCGATGACCAAGACATCGACTCGCATCAGCCGATTTAGGAGGCGACGGGTGGAGCGGTCCGCCAGGCTGGTGTAGATTTCGTCGAAGAGATCTTGAGCCGAGATAAAGAAGCCGCGATAGCCGTTGGCCATGGCCTTCAGAAGCAATCCAGTGGCAAGGCCAGACTTGCCGACACCGGCTTCGCCGATGAAAGTGATATTGGAGGCGCGTTGCACGAAGTCGAGTTTGGCTAGCTCGCGAATGTTGGCCGCGTTGATCGACGGTTGCTTTTTGAAAGGAAAAGTCTCAAGCGCCCAGCGCTCGGGAAGCCTCGATTGGCGGATGCGATACTCGATGCTTTGCTGCTGGCGGTAAAGGAATTCCTCGCGCAGCAGCCGGACCAGAAAGTCTGAATAGGCCGGCTGGGACTTGGTGGCGGCTTGAAGTTGTTGATCGACGATCTGACGAATGCGACTGAGCTTGATGCTGGCAAGCAATTGGTCAAGCTCGTCGTTGTTCGATGTTGTTGGAAGATCAGGTGTCGTCTTCTTCGTCATGGCCGGGAGCCTGTACGCTAGGGGTTGATGGGGTTTGCGTGTCGTCTTCGGAATCGAGTGACGAGGAATCGTCCGCCCACAGATCTTCTGATTCACGGAAGAAGGAGCCGGAGAGCGAGCTCAGGACCATGGCTTCGATGCGGCCGAGATCGTAAAGGCCGTGGTCCAGGGCGCGACGAATCGCGAGACATAGTTGCTCGGTTGGGTAATCGATATAGAGCTGATGCAGACGCCGCATTGCGCGAACAGCCCGACCCGGATGACGAGACTTGAGGTGCTGAGCCAACTCCGCAAATTCTGGGGCGAGAGTGAGCAATTCCTCTTCTTGGCGGCAGGGCGCATCTCGGAGGGGACGTTGATTTTGCCGCTCTCGCTTGTGCTCGGGCAGGGTTTTGCGCTGGCGAGTGCCCTCTTCTTCGCGCGCATGCTCGCAGATGAGACGATGGCCTTCGAAGATTCGGACGCGGTCGTGCGTGGCAATGACGTCAACATCGTGATCCAGCAGTTTGAGAGGGGCCGAATAGCTGTTGGTGTGCACGGTTACGAAACCCATGGCATCGACGGTGCGATGGGCGACTTCGGTTGGCTCGTGGATATGCATCGGCAATCGCCGAAGCGCGGGCTTTTCGACGGCGAAGAGGTCCCTGGGAGCCGAGTGAAGCGACCGCTTGTAGTTTTGGTTGACCTGGTCGCACCAGCGGCGCATTTGGTGATTGCAGTCGGCGACATCTGAGAAGCTTCGCCCGGCGTAGAAGTTTCGCTCGATGTAGTCGAAGTTTCTCTCGACCCGGGCAGAGCGATTGGCATCGCCCAGGGCGTGGGCGACGAATTGAAAACCGAAGTCTTCGGCAAGGGCTGCCATCTCAGGGGCTGGCACGGCGCTCGGCCCGGTGCCGTGGGCGATGATGATGCTGGAGTTATCGAGCATGCATCGGTTAGCGGCACCCTCGAAGTACCGAAGGGCTTCGACCAGAAAGACCTTGCACCAGAAGCGATTGAACTTCGGATAGGTCTGCGCGAACAGCATGCGTGAGTAACACAGCACCAGGCTGGCGCATTGGACCAATCGAGGGGCTCCCGCAATGATGGGGCGATGCGGGGAGGTATCATGCTGCATCTCTTGTCCAGGAAGAAACTCGTAACGACCGACGACTTGTTTGGGGACGGTGCCGATCTCGTGGCGCCGACAGAACGCGGTCAGTGTCGTGTAAGCCGTCTTGATTCCAGCGACAGCCAGCTCCTCATGCACACGCACCAGGTTTCCCTGGCAACTCACGTACAGCTCTCGGATGCGACCAAGCTCGGTGCTGAGTTGTTCGACGCGCTCGAGCGGTGGCACTTCGGCTGTGCCCTGTTGCAGGACTCGCAGAACTGCTCCGCGCGAGACTTTGAGGGTGCGGGCAATGGCCCGTATGCCAAGTTTCTTACTGTGCAGCGTGAGAATCGCGGCCCTTGTGTCGTAGCTCAACATGGGATTGCTCCTCGACGATTTGTGTCAATTCACGAAACGCTCGGCAGACGCGGGGCCAACCCACCAGTAGCGCCTCGATAGAGCCGGCCTGCACACGGCGCGCGGGTTGACGCAACAGATGGCTGCATCGCCTAGCGATGGCCGTGAGGGTTTCGAAGTCACGCACCAGCGTTGGCAACTCCGACTCGGCCGTTTGCTTTTCGGCAAGATGCTCATCGAGCCGCAGATACACGCGCGGCTGCGCCAGCAGCTTCTGGCGTTGTGCGGGATCGCCGGCACGCCAACCCGCGCAAAGACGCCCGATCTGACGACTGGAGAGCTGCTCGGTTTTGGCGATTTGCGCGATATCGTGTGCGACCTCCGCGTTGGCGCGCGCCAACGGAAGCAGGGTGCGCATGGCTGCATGCGGGCTAATGGCTCCCTGTCTGACCAGTTGTTGAATGGCTTCGGGCAGTGTCCTGACAAGCCCCAGACGACGCGATACCCAACTCGTGCTGCGGCACAGGCCTGCCGCAATCTGAGGCAACGGCTGTCGTTGGCTGAGATGCAACTCGTGTACGAGCCAGGCTTCTTCGATGGCGGTTGGCCGCCGACCTTGTTGCTGCCGATAACACCAGAGCAGTGCCTCGGCTTCGCTGTGCGCCAGAACCAGCGCCCACACCGTGTCTTTGCCCAGCCGCAGAAGGACACGTGCCCGAGCGAATCCGTCGATCAGGATGTTGCGATTGCCCTGCCGAACCGCGACCACCGGAAGCAACTGGCCCTGCGCCTCTATCGATGACACCAGGCGCGATTGCGACAGCGAGTCCACGATTCGAAGATCGGCGTGACTCAAATCCAACTGCCGCAATTCCAATTCAACGATGGGGTTGTCGGCAGGCGATGGGCTCACGCCGCAGAGGCTACGAAGGGGCTGCCCGGGGACCTATCGCGTCCTGCGCGGGCGCCTTCGCGTAGTTGACGAATTGCTGAGCGATTTTAGCTACTTCAGTCGATATCGCGTTTCGCCCAGACCGAAAAACTAACCTGACGAAAAACGAAGCAATTACCAACTGTTGAGGTGATATCTCGTTTCGCAACTCCTCCCACGGAATTCCCACGGGTGGCGGCCGTGGCAACTCCAATTTCACCTCCGGTTGCTTCGCCTGGGCGAGCGCCGCCCGTAGCCGCCGTGCCACCGCGTCTTCTGGGTGTCGTTGACGCCACCGACGCAGCGCTTGTTTGCGTCGCCACGACAAGCACTCAGGCTCACCGCAAACCAACTGACGCTGACCCACTCGTGGATCTGGCCAGAACGGCTCGCCACAACAAGCACAACGCTTTCGTCTCCGTCGAGGCATACGACGGCACTGCCACGCAAGGCGGGTGACTGACCAAATCAGCCTCATCTACCCCGCAATTCTCCCCTGGACTACTTCTGCCAACCCATGATCACGCCCGGACACATTTTGACGAGCACACACGGCAACATTCTCGCGAGCGCTTAAGCGCTAGGCGGATTGTGGCGTGTGAAGCTTGCAAAGAACTTTTCGGCATCCCGATTGGGGCTGCCTCGCCATCGCAGTGCTACGCGCAAGAGCATCGGCGAGTGTCGAGCAAGCCAGTAGCCGACGCGGCGATCAAATGCAGCGCCCTTCAATGCTCCAGGTTCGTCAATGGGACCTGACCCACCCACGATAGCCGCGCGCTTGATGCGGGTAGGCAGTCGGTAGGCACAGGCCGCCACGAATGGGCCGCCACCTGAGGGGCCAACAACGGCGAACTGGTCAATGCCCAATTGATCGGCAAGCGCCTTGACGTCGTCAGCCCAATCCAAAAGACTGCGTCCGGGCTTCGGATCTGAATGACCAAATCCTGGTCGATCCACCGTGACTAAGCGAATACCAAGCGATCTGCAGACTGCAGCATCTGGATGCATGAGCCGCGAGCTTGGAAGACCGTGAAAGAAGAATACGGGCCGGCCTTGGGCGTCCCCGCATTGCGCGTACGCGAGCGCGAGCGCTCTCCCATCGGCCAAGAGTATGCGGCGAATGTTGTCCCCACAATTGCTGTCGTCTGAAGTTTGTTGACCGTTCATAGTTATCAAGAGGTGTCAAAATATGCCTAACTGGTACGGGGACCCGTACTGGCCTTTGGTGAGCCGCCGCGGCCCGCGAAATGAACCGCGTTTCCGTGCCGTTATGCCAAGAACGTTGAACACTGAGGCCCCAAGGCAACGCGCTCAATCGTTTTGTGGAACCGAGGTCTTAGCCATCCAAGTAACGAGCTTCATGAGCTCGCGATCCGACTGCTCACGCCTGCGAGCGCATGCCACTGTGTGCGCCGCCTTTCGCTTGGCCTTTTCGTCCGCAGCCACGGCTTTGCGGCGCTCCTTCACTTTCTGGTAGGCTGCGCGCCGTTGCACCTTGGCGGCTTCCTTCATCGCCAAGTAACGGGGATCGGTCGCGCGCCGCTCTTTGGCGCGCTGGTACATTGCGTGGCGTTTCTCTTTCGCGAACTCCTTTTGCGACAAGACACGCCGCTCACCTGTGTCCGATGACGTCCCGGCGTCTTCGGTGATTGAGGCTCGGGGTTGCTTCATGCGACCCCCCGCTCTTCACGCTCGCTCATGGCCGCGCGCAGGGCCTCGGCAAGCGCCGCGTTGACCGCGTGCGTCAAGCACTTCGCGCGCAGGCGACTGCCGTCCCAGCGGCCCTCCGTGACTGGCGTCCAGTCCCAAGTCCCTTGCTGACGTTGAGAGATAGCCACTGCCGAACCGTGACCCGTGTCGATGCGATACTCGATACCCTCCACCTCGAGCGCCACGATGGGCGCTTCGTCGTAGTTCACCTCATCCGCAGAAAGTTCTTTGATTACAATATCATGCATGGATGCGCGCCTCGAAAACTGAACGGAAGAGCAGTATATGCCGAATAGCGCACGACGCAAGTGCCGTGACGCATCCGTGGGGATTCTTTTTGTTTTTGACGGCACGGGTACGTCGCATCACGACAGGTTGAGTTCTGAGTCGGAGCCGGGTCCGGCTTCTGAATTTCGGAATCTGCGTTCGGAACCCGAACCGCTTCGCTAAAGATCGAGCCACGGTCGCGAGCTTCGCGGCGGGGTGGGCGCCGTCAGCCATTCCAGCCGGCGAAACTACGTGTCACGCGTGACGCTCATTGGCGCTCGACGAGGTCACGTGCGATCGATCCTTAATATGCCGCCAACGCCAACCACCCACAGGTTTCCCGCCATGTCCACGGTCGCGTCCTTCCACGCTCCGAGCGGTAACTGCTCCCTGGCGATGCGCTGCAACCGTTCACCCTCGATTTTGCCAATCAGCGATTCGCCGACAACGTACACGGTATTGCCTTGCGCGCAGGCCCCAAGCACCCACGGCTCGTCATCGAGACGGTACTCCTTTTGCGATTTGCCTTGGATGTGCACCAAGCGTCCGTCATAGCCGCCCGCCCAGACGTCACCCGCGTCAGTGGTTGCCACACATAGCAGTGCCGTTGACGGGTTCATGACCGTTTTTACCTGTTTGCCTGCCACGTGCACAATGACGCCTTCGCCAAAGGGCCAATCATTGTCGCCCCCTTCGCCACCAACCAGCCAAGCGGATCCATCAGGTGCCAGCGTGACCGCGCGGTAACAGGCGTGGGGGATTTCCGGAGCCCAACGCCAAGTTGACCCCGTCCTTTCGGTGGCCGCTGGCATCGAATCCTCTTCTTGCTCGGCTGAGCAGCGGCAAGCAGCGGCCCAACCGTGGCCCTCTCGAATGCCTACGGCACTCACATCCAAGAGCAATTCGGGCTGCGCCACGCGCTTGCCATCGCTGAGAGCCTGAAGCTCCTTGCGCCAAACAATCCAGCCCTGAGTTGCTGAAAGCGGAGCCAGGCCATGAGCTGCAAAGCCATCGATCTTGTCTGCGATCAGCTGCGCCTTGCCGTCGTGAACGGCGATCAACCGGCCACGGTCCGCGAACCACAACGTGCCGTCTGGCGCTGCGGCAACGCCGTCGGCACGGTCGAACGCGGCTCGATCGACCGAAAATGTGATTCGTTTTGGAGCAACAGGCCAATCGCTGCTCGCCAGCCGCAGCGGCGCAACTTGCTTTGGGCTCGGGGGCAATTCGGGAGTGGGCTCGAGCAGTGGATCGCCTTTGAGGACCTCGGTTAGCGCGTGCAGTCGCGCGCGGTAAAGTCCATTGTCGCTCGCCAGCCACAAGATGTCTTTGCCTTGTGGTGCTGCATCACGTAGGCCTCGAGGTGCGTCGATTACATGACACCAATCACCGAACGCGTAGACCCATGCCACGCCATCGTTGAGTATCCAGGCTTGCTCGCGGCCGTCCATGGCGCGCGTGAAATCGACCATTCCGATGGGTTCTGGAACGGATGTCGGAAACTCAGCGTACGGCGCAGCCGGCAGTTCTGCCGGTATTGAAACCGAAACCCAGCGCCCCTTCCATTGCCAGAGCTCGCTCACACACGTTGCGGCCCAGAGTGCGCCGCTCTCACCAAAACCGATCCGAGTGCCTGCCCCGCGCGCCAAGCAGTCGTCGCTTACGGAGTACGGGATCGGAGGGGAACCCAAAGAATTGGACTTGTCACCAGGCCCAATCACCCAAACCCGTCCACCAGCGTCTAGCGCAGCCACCTGATCGCCCAACACGGCTGCTTGTGCGGTGGGATCTGCGAGTACTCTCTCGAACGTCGCAATCCGGACCTCGCGCCGCGCCAGCGCATTGTTGGTCTCGGGTGATTCAACCCGGGCGTGGGTTTCGAGACTCTCTTCAGGCGCATTCGTGTGTCGTTCATCTCCTGCGGTCCGCGGACTGTAAGGCTCCTGGTCTGACTGGGCCCTCGCGTCTGCGTCGCAAGGGTTTGTCGAGCATAAGAGCGACCCGACTGCCAACGCGCTCCATTGGGACCCTCTCATGGCCGTGGTCCCTTGTTGGCCGCCGGCACCAAACGCAGGACCTTGACGGCCGGCGATCGAGCTGGGGCTTGCTTATTGCTCACCGGTTTCGCCCGGGTCGGTGCCAGCACATCACCAGCGAGCCAAACATCACCGCCCGGCGCTGCCCATTGCGCCGTAGGCGCGAGCGCAACCCTCATCATCTGCCAGGACGCGTCGCAATAGCGATAGACGACGCCCGGTGCGAAGGTCCACACCTCATGGGAATTGACCGCCCGTAGCTCTTGCGCATCAAAGCCCAAAGGAACACTGAGAGCCTCGAAGCGTACGCCATTGAATCGCAGCAGTTGGTTCTTGGTGACGGCCCATTCGGTTCCTTGTGCAACGGCCATATCCAATAAGTCCTTCGCCTCGACGCCAGCGGGAAGCGCGTCGTCGCGCAACCGCCAGCGGATGCCGGTCCATTCGACCAAGTACTTCCGATTGGGGTCGTTGGTCACGGTCCAGCCATGCCGGGCGTCGGCGTGCATGATCAATAGCGGAGTTGTGAATTCTTCGCTATTGACCCCGTCGGGATGAGTTCCATCGCTCAATGACCTAATGTCGAGCATGTCGCCCAACTCCTGTACTAGCCAGATTCTGCTATCCGATTCGCAGTAGGCGCTGCCAAGGCTGCTCAGAGAATGGCTATCCGAACCGTCACATATCAGGCGATTTCGAACTGACTGCGCAATGGCTGAGGCGCAAAGACCCCCACATGACTCGCCCAACATCGTGACTTGGCCTGGTGTGGCGTGAACCCTGGAATAGTGAGGACCAAAAAACCCATCTTCTGCGCGTTGACAGGGATTACGGTACATTAACCGGAGGGTATTTCCGTCGCTGTGCATAACTAGGTAATCGAATCCCTCACCGTGAGCAGACGCAGGCGCCTCGAACAGCAACCAGACGTCGCTTGGCCCCGTGCCATGAATGGAAGTGACTCTGCTGATCGGCATCGGCAAAGGGATCATCTTGGCCACGTACGGCAGCGGCGCGACCGCGGCCGGCGGCAGTGGCTCGGCGCGTAGCGCGACACTCGGGGTTGGAGCCGCAGACACACCTGACGCGCTCGGTGCTAGACTGGCCGTTGGGGCTTGCCCAGCAAGCAATGGTGCGCGCGATTGCGGCGGTGACGGCTTGGTGATGATGCAGGCAACCGGCAACCCAAATAGCCAGGCGTACTTCGCGACACGTAACAGCATCAGGCTAACGTTACCATGAACCGAGCATTCGTGGGACAAACCTAACGGGACTGCCTCCCAGCCTCTGAAGCCATGTTTGCCATGCCGACCTGAGACACCGATCGCCCATGCGTTGGCTTCTCTTTGGCGATCGGCGCGTTCGTTCTGTGTTTTTTGATTGTGTTGGTCGTTTGGGCCCCGGCAAACAACTGCATTGGGAAAACTTGTAGAGGTACGGCACGGCGGTAGGTGACCGGTCGCCATCAGTTTGCGAATAAGAGGGATCGATCCGGACGTCGTTCCACGGTGTCAACCCAGGTCCGGTGGTCATAGTACGCTTGCGCAAAAACGTCTTTACTGCCTGGTTTCGACATAATCCCGCAACAATCGGTTAGCTATGACTGAGATCGACCGATGGCCGTCCGTGTCGCACTTCGTCACCGCACCGAGTACCGGTATGATCGCCAAGTAGGGTTGTCCCCACAGGTCGTGCGGTTGCGACCGGCCCCTCACTGTCGCACCAAGATCGAGGCATTTTCCCTCAAGGTCGAACCGAAGGCCCATTTCATCAATTGGCAGCAAGACCCCTTCGGAAACTACACCGCGAGGCTTGTGTTTCCTGACCCTGTACGAGTTTTTGCAGTCGAAGTGGATCTCATTGCCGAACTCGTCACGATCAACCCCTTCGACTTCTTTCTCGAGCCGCGCGCCGAGCATTTTCCAGTGCAGTACCTCGACTCCGAGCGTCGGGATCTGCTGCCCTATTTGCAATTGGCGACGACAGGGACGGCATTTGCCGACTTGGTCAGAATCGTTCGCACTAGCTTCACCCAGACCAAACGCCGGACCGTCGATGTGCTGGTGGACGTCAACCGATATCTGCAGGGGTCGTTACGCTACGACATTCGAATGGAACCCGGGGTCTTCTCGCCCGAAGAGACCCTCGAACGTCGTCATGGTTCCTGTCGGGACTTTGCCTGGCTGCTCGTCAATTTGTTGCGGGCGCTCGGCATAGCCGCTCGGTTTGCATCAGGCTACTCGATTCAGTTGGTTGCGGATCAGAAGCCTCTCGATGGTCCAATGGGAGTCAGTCGGGACTGTACGGATCTACACGCTTGGGCAGAAGCGTATCTGCCAGGCGGCGGTTGGGTTGGGCTCGATGCAACGAGCGGCCTGATGTGCGGAGAGGGGCACATTCCATTGGCGTGCACGGCAGACCCCACGGCAGCTGCCCCCATCACCGGCAGCTTTGATTTCAAGCCGCAACACGCTGAGGACACGGTAGAGTGCAAATTCGCCGTGGACATGAAGGTCGCTCGCATTGACGAGCAACCGCGTCCAACGAAATCGTATACCGACGAGCAGTGGGGAGCCCTATTGGAATGCGGAGCGCAAGTGGATCGCATGCTGGAGGGCAATGACGTTCGCTTGACGCTTGGTGGCGAGCCCACGTTCATATCCATAGACGACATGGAGGCCGAGGAATGGAATACTGCAGCACTCGGCGCGACCAAGTCCATTCTGTCAGACAAGCTGATTCGCCGCCTTCGACAGTGTTTTGCGCCATCCGGTGTACTCGTCCACGGTCAAGGCAAGTGGTACCCGGGCGAACCAATCCCGCGCTGGGCCTACTCACTTTACTTTCGCAAAGATTGTGAGCCTGTGTGGCACGAAGCCGCGCTGATTGCCGATGGCAGCAATATCGGTCATGACGCCGGCACCGCACAGCGATTCATCGAAAGGCTTACGGCGCGACTCGGGTTGGGCGACTCCTGTGTGATGCCAGCCTATGAGGACACTTTCTACTACCTCCTACGCGAACGAAGGCTTCCGAGCAATGTGGATCCCTTCGACTCGCACATCGACGATGAACTCGAACGCGTGAGACTGCGCCGTATTTTTCAACAGGGCCTCAAAACTGTGGTCGGTTATGCGATACCACTACGTGCGAGGACTCTGGCCGGTGGCGCGCATGAATGGGAGACGGGCAAGTGGTTTCTGCACGATGAGCGGCTGTACCTTCTGCCTGGCGATTCCCCGATGGGTTACCGGTTGCCGCTCGATTCATTGCCGTGGAGTTTGGCGCAAGATGTTGACGTTCCGCAAGCCGTTGATCCCTTCGCCAGTTTCTTTCAATTGCCGTCCTATCGGCAGCTTACCGAATCACGAACGATCCGACAGTCTGAACTGCGCGCCGCTCTGCCACCGACTCGCGGGGTTTCCGCCGAGCACATCGTTCGCACGGCGCTTTGTGTGGAACCTCGAGCTGGAGTCTTGCATGTGTTCTTGCCCCCGGTCGGCACGATCGATGCCTACCTCGAGTTGATCGCCAATCTGGAATTGACGGCAAGCGAATTGGCAATTCCCATTCGCATCGAGGGATACCCGCCACCCTATCACCCAATGATTGAACGCATCAGCGTGACCCCTGACCCGGGTGTCATCGAGGTAAACATCCATCCTGCACGTGATTGGACGGAAGTCGTCGAGCGCACGACGACCTTATACGAACAGGCTCGCCTAACGCGACTCGGTACCGACAAGTTCTTGCTCGACGGTCGCCATACCGGCACGGGTGGAGGCAACCACATAGTCTTTGGTGGCGCTACTGCGGCAGAGAGTCCGTTCCTGCGTCGTCCTGATCTGCTATTGAGCTTGATCGCCTTCTTTAACAACCACCCTGCGCTGTCGTACGTGTTTTCCGGTTTGTTCGTTGGGCCGACTAGTCAAGCGCCCCGGCTGGACGAAGCGCGCAACGACAGCCTGTACGAGCTCGACATTGCACGCAGCTTGCTGGATGCCGCCGGGCCCGACGTAGCCCCTTGGCTCGTCGATCGCGCGCTGCGCCACCTGCTGGTTGATGTCACGGGCAACACGCATCGAGCCGAATTCTGCATCGATAAGCTCTACAGCCCAGATACACCAACGGGACGGCTAGGGTTGGTGGAGCTACGTGCCTTCGAGATGCCGCCCGATGCGAAGATGAGTTGCGCGCAACAGCTTCTGATCCGCGCATTGATAGCGCATTTTTGGCGTAGCCCTTATCGTCATCCATTGGTCCGCTGGGGAACGACGTTGCACGATCGATTCGCACTTCCCCATTTCCTGTGGGAAGATCTGAAGGACGCTCTCTTCGAAATTTCTGCCTCGGGCATCGAACTGCAACCCGACTGGTTTCGCCCGCATTGGGAATTCCGTTTCCCTCGGCTCGGCAACCTCTCGACTGTGGGTATCAATGTCGAGTTACGCCAGGCTTTAGAGCCATGGCATGTCCTCGGTGAGGAACCGGTTGGAGGCGGCACAGCGCGCTACGTTGACTCTTCAGTGGAGCGAATACAAGTCAAGGTTGACGGCATGACTGATTCGAGACATGTCATAACCGTTGCAGGGCGGCCGCTTCTGTTGACCGGCACAGGTCGCTCGGGTCAGTATGTCGCTGCCGTGCGCTTCAAGGCGTGGCAACCACCGTCGTCTCTGCACCCAACCATGCCAGCCCATTCACCAGTTGTCATCGATGTGTACGATCGGTGGAACCGTCGCGCGATTGGGGGTTGCACGTATCACGTCTCGCACCCCGGAGGGCTTGCTTTCGACCGATTTCCTACCAATGGACTCGAAGCCGAGAGCCGACGTATGACCCGCTTCTTCCCGTTTGGACATAGCACTGGGCAGTTCGATATTCGGTCGGAATCTCGCAGTCTGGAGCACCCCCTGACGCTGGATCTCCGGCGTGACACCTAACATGCTGGCCACCTCCGGCAGTTTTTCGCATCTTCGCGCATCCCATGATTGACCCTACTTCACAAGTGAATCAGGCGTATGATTTCGCCACTGACCAGATGTCATTCGATGAGCTTCGTGATGCACAAGGGGTCGTTCGGCCACAATGGCAGCTCTACCTGGACCACCTGGAGAACCTCGGAACCGCAGCCGCGAAATCACGTTGGACCAAAGCAAAACAGATATTGCAGGAAAACGGCGCCAGCTACAACGTCAGTGGCGGCCGGCAGGGAATGGAACGCCCCTGGCGCCTCTCACCTCTTCCGGTACTGATCGGCCCTGGCGAATGGCGAGAGCTGAGTCGGGGAATAGCCCAACGCGCAAGACTGCTTAGTAGCTTACTGGCAGATTTGTATGGGCCTCAACGAACGCTCGCGGATGGCGACCTTCCCTGTGAACTCGTGTTCGACAGCCCCCGCTTTCTTCGCGCGCTTCACGGTCTCGGGACCCATCAAAGCAATTGGTTGCCCTTGTATGGCGTTCAACCTGATTCGCGCGCCCAATGGATCGTTCAACGTCATCGAAGACTGCACTCAAGCACCGGCGGGTATGGGCTATGCGCTGGAAAACCGCGTCGTCGTCGGCCAGGCAATGCCCGACCTGTTGCGAATCTGCAATGTGGAACGGCTGGTGTCGTTTTTCCGACAATTGGGCGAGCGCCTCAGGACCACCGCGCCGCACAATCGTGATACGCCGCGAATCGCCCTTCTGACACCCGGACCCAATAGCTCGACCTACTTCGAGCAAGCGTACCTTGCCAATTATCTGGGACTGACCCTGGTGCAAGGCGAAGATCTCACGACTCGCAATGATCGCGTATACCTGAAAACGTTGGGAGGACTTCAGTCTATTGACGTGATCTTACGCCGAGTATTCGATGACTTCTGCGATCCCTTGGAGTTGCGGCCAGATTCAGACCTCGGTGTACCGGGGTTGGTTCAAGCTATGCGTTCAGGCAACGTCAACGCCCTAAATCCTCTAGGCACCGGGCTCTTGGAAACACCAGCCATCTCGGCATACTTGCCCGGACTTTGCCGCAAATTGTTACATGAAGAACTCTTGCTTCAATCTGTGCCAACCTACTACTGCGGCGATTCTAGTCAATTGGATCAAGTACTGGCCGACCTAGATAGCATGGTAATCAAAGCCGCCTACGCGACTGAGCATGCAGATTCCATCTTCGTGCATCAGCTTAGCGGCGACGAGCGCAGTGCACTGCGGCAGCGCCTACTTGCGGCCCCGTCGCAATTCGTCGCGCATCGTTTCGTTCCAAGTTCCAAAACCCCCGTCATATCCGAAGGAGAAATACGGTTGCGCGCCTTCGCTTTGCGATGTTTTGCCAGCTGCAGTCAACCAAACGACTACATGGTCATGCCGGGCGGCCTCGCTCTGGTGGCGACCACTGACGACGAATTGACCGTGTCACTGAATCGTGGCGCGCGAAGCAAGGACGTTTGGGTCATATCGGACGAGGCAATCCAAGACGGCCCAATCAATGTACCTTCCAACGCGGCAATTGAGCTATCTCGCGGCGGTGGAGATCTATCGAGTCGAGTTGCGGACAATCTGTACTGGCTTGGCAGATATGCCGAACGCGCCGAAGCGGTTAGTCGATTGACTCGGGTCATTGGCGCGCGTCTCATGGACTTTCAGAGCGAACGGGACCTGCTAAATAGCGTGGAGCTCAGCCGCATGTTCAATGCACTGCACGTGCAGCTGCAGTTCCTCTACACGGCAGACGCACCCATTACGGCGCCGCTAGGTCAATCAGCCAGTGAACGTGAATTTGCAGCCGCCGTGGTGGATTCCAACTGCAATGGCTCGGTAGTCAGCACGATTCGTTCGACGCTGCGAGTGGGTCGAATAGTCCGTGACCGTCTTTCGCACGACACGTGGCGCATCCTGGTGTCTCTCGACGAAGCCGTGGACCGCTTGTTGAACATCGAAAGTGGCGAAGGCATTGCACGGCTCGTCAATGCGCTCAATCACGTCATTGTTGCGTTGGCGGGGTTCAGTGGCCTGGCCATGGAGAGCATGACACGCGGGTTTGCTTGGCGGTTCCTCGATATGGGACGACGCCTCGAGCGCGCGATTGCCTCGGTCACGTTGATGCGAGCAACTCTCGTGGACCCCTACGAGCACGAGGCACCCCTCCTAGAGGCGGTTCTCGACGTTGCAGACAGTGGAATGACGTATCGACGGCGCTACCCGGCGGGCCTTCAGACGGCCCCTACAGTTGACCTCATTGTTGCCGATGATTCGAACCCGCGCAGCATTATCTTTCAGCTCAAGACCTTGGGGAATCACATTCGTGCGTTGCCACCCCTTGCAAACCAAGGAGTTCGATCGACACAACAACGCTTGGTGCTCTCGGCCACTAGTCGAATCGAACTGTCAGACATCAATGAACTGTGCCGTGTTGACGCAACGTGCAATCGACGCCAGGACTTGTTCAACCTACTGCACGAACTAGGAACGTTGCTACCTGCGCTAAGTGACTCCCTCACAGAAACCTACCTTTACCACGCCAATGTGGCTCGTCATCTTCGCAATCAAGACGCTTTGCGGGATGAAGAGCCCAAGGCGGACGGTGGATCATGAAGTTGCGAGTAGTGCATCGGACCTTTTATCACTACGGCGACCCCGCCACGACGTCGCATCACGAGGCCCGACTGACGCCGCGACAGAGCGATGTGCAACGCACGGTCACTCATGAGCTCGATGTCTCGCCCAGCCCCGCAACGCGTCGAGGCCGGCTCGACTACTTCGGTAACCGAACGAACTACTTTGGACTTATCGAACCGCACCGAAAACTCGAAGTGACGGCCACCAGTTTGGTGGAAACCGACCGCGTCTATTTGCCTGATTTTGAATTGACACCCACTTGGGAACAGGTTGCGCAGCGCCTCAGAACCGATTTGCGACGCGATGTGTTGGAGGCCACACAGATGCGGTTCGCCTCTCCGCTGGTACCCCTAATCGATGAACTTCGAGCCTATGCGCAACCGAGCTTCCCTGCCCAACGCCCAGTGCTGGTCGGCGTCTCGGATCTCATGCGCCGAATTCACGCCGATTTCACGTACGACGCAAGCGCCACCAATCTTGCTACGCCGCTGAGCTCCGTGACAAGGTGGCGTCGTGGTGTGTGTCAAGACTTCGCCCACGTCATGTTGGGTTGCCTACGAAGCTTGGGGTTGGCAGCGCGTTACACGAGCGGCTATCTGCTGACGCGCCCACCGCCGGGACGCTCTCGACTTGTCGGTGCAGATGCTTCACATGCTTGGGTTGCGGTGTGGGTCCCCGAGCATGGATGGGTGGATTTCGATCCAACCAATAATATATGTTCCGGCGAAGAGCACGTAACTCTTGCATTCGGCAGGGACTTCGCCGACGTGACGCCGCTACGCGGCGTGATCCTCGGCGGCGGCCGGCATCGCCTCGAAGTTCTGGTAGACGTGGAGGAAATGGCTTAGTGGCGTATCCCGGATGAACCGATCATTGTTGTTGCTGGCGCTGTTGTTGCATGACCAAGCCGACCGCGTCGGGGCGAACCAACTGTTGCTCGAGACCCCGGCCAACCTTTGGCGGCACGGCAGGTACGCGGGGTGGCAAGTAAGTTTGTGGACGCTCGAAGGCCGTGGAATAGGGCGTCAACCGCGCCCGTTCTTCTAGCACTTCCATCGTGACGCTCACGTCAATCTTTTCGCTGGCGTCGCCTCGATATACGCCTCGATTCGGCGGCACGTCCGCATAGCTCCGTCCGACGGCAACGGTAACGTAATGTTCGGTAGTGGGAACACCATGAGTTGGGTCGAACGCTATCCATCCAACACCGGGCACGAAGGCTTCGACCCAAGCATGGGTTTCGAGTTCGGACGCGCCCTGCTTGTTGAGGTATCCGGACACGTATCGGCAAGGCACACCTACTCGACGCAGCAGCGCCAAGCCCAAATGAGCGAAATCTTGGCACACACCAATGCCGGCCTTGAGCACGTCACTCACCGTGGAGCCGCTGTGAGTCACTCCCCGCTGGTACGTAATGACGTCGCGCGTACGCAATAGGACGATTTCGATGGCTTCACCGACACGACGCACGCGGTCCAGCCCCAGGCGATTGGCCAAAGCCGGAAGGGCCGGGTCATTGATGACGGGGCCATGATGCTGCAAGTAGTCCCATGACCGATGGTCCTGAATCAAACCTTGAAGTGGCGCACGAAGCTCAGAAAGCGCTAGGGTTCTAGGTCGAGTCTCCACGATGCTCTTGGACATGATTACAACCTGATCGTGTACGCCCAACACGGAGAACTGATGCACGGTATTGTTGAGCCAATCCGCGTGGTGACTTGCCTTGGCACTGGGCGTCACGAAGATCTCGAATTGCCGCAATACCTGGCGTTCGTCACTGAGGGGCATCGCTCGCACCTCCATGACCGATTCCGTGATTGGGCTTGAATAATTGAGTCGGGTGCAGTGGGTGATTGAGTAGAGCATGTTATGAGTTCCTCATCATCGAAGGACGTCGCCTATTGAAGGAAGAATGAGCGCTGCAGCAATGTGCTGGCGCGCCCCGTGTCTGCCAATACCTCATGCAAGAATTGGTCGGTTCCTCCAGCCATTACTTCGTCCACATCGCTGTTCTCCAGCCTGGATGCCAACCGACCGAATGAGCGCCCGACTGCGGCGTCAGTTGCTCGACAGATATCCGAGAGTCGCTGAGTCAGTTCGGACGCTTCTAAAGCGCAGAAGCGCAAACTGCGAGGAAAGTTAGGTTGAAACAGGAGAAAATCGAGCACTGGGCGCCGATCCACCCGCGTGGGCGAAAGTTTCCGATAGGCTTCGATGGCGCCGACACACTTGAGCATCACGATTGAAATGACGTTCTCCTGTGTCGTGCTCTGTGACGATGCCCCCTGCTGAAGTCGAGCCATCGTCGTCCGTCCGATCCGCTCGAGCCGTTCGAGCCATTTGCCTAACTTGAGGAAATCCAAGCCTCACCCCGGTGCATGCAAGAATCCGAAAGACCGTCCCAGGTCGCTGTCGCTGCTAGTGTTTCCACCAAGATTTGAGTCAATGCCGTTTCGTCGTGGTCGCTGCCCCGAGCTTCGACAATGCCCCAATGGGCCTGGTTGATGCGTTCCCACATTTCGTTCGCAATCACCTCGCGTACTTGACGTGCGTTTTCACGGGCTAGGCCGACACAACCGGCCAGAGTGCTCAACTCCGTTGTATCGAAGATTAGCCTCTCCAAAGAGAGATTGGGTACGCAGAGCGAAGCCAGCGTGGCCTGCCATTCTGCTTTCGCCCCCTCGGGGTCGGGCTCGGCCAAGTCAACGAGAATGTCGCGAGTGACCTCGAGCTGGCGCGCCATTTGTTCGGCCCGCTCGACATAGCGGCCCATCCAGTACAGCGAGTCGGCAACACGACTGAGCATGGCCATGACTAGTTGCGCTCCGCTGCGCTGGAACTTTCGGAGGCCAAAACCCAGGTGTCCTTGTATCCCCCGCCTTGACTGGAATTGACTACTAGAGATCCCTTGCGCAGTGCCACGCGAGTCAATCCACCCGGAATTACGCGGACTCGATCGCCGTACAAGATGTACGGCCGCAAGTGAACACAACGCCCTTCGACACGCCCATCGCATAGTGTTGGGTGTCAACCGAGACTAATCGTTGGCTGTGCAATGTAGCTGCGGGGATGCCTCATGATCAAATCACGAAACTCAGCGTGCTTCTCTTTCGTCGAATGAGGCCCAATCATCATCCCATAGCCGCCCGAGGCATCCGTCTGCTTGACGACGAGATCCTCGATGTGTTCGAGGATGTACTTCTGGTCGTCGGGACGTGCCGCAATGTAGGTCGGCACGTTGGGCAAAATGGCATCCTCGTGAAGGTAGTAGCGGATCATGTCCGGAACAAATGGGTAAATCGCCTTGTCGTCGCAGATTCCGGTACCCGGAGCATTTGCCAACGTCACTCTGCCGCTGCGATAAGCGGCAAAGAGGCCCGGACAGCCGAGCACGGAATCCGGCCTGAACACCACCGGATCAAGAAAGTCATCGTCGATTCTTCGGTAAATAACGTCCACGCGCTTGAGCCCTTCGATGGTTCGCATGCAGACGTTGCCGTCTTCGATGACTAAATCGCGACCCTCCACGAGCGGAATCCCCATTTGGCGCGCAAGAAAGCTGTGCTCGAAATAGGCACTATTGTAGATTCCGGGCGTCAGTACGACGACGTTCGGCCCCTGCACATTTTCGGGTGCAATGAACTCCATCGTTTCGCGGAGCCAATCGGTATATTGGTCCACTGGGCTGACGCCATATTGCTCGAACAGGACCCGGAAGACCCGCTTTAGCACCTCACGGCATCCGAGAACGTAGCTAACGCCACTCGGGTTGCGCGCATTGTCCTCCAGGACCAGGAAGCGCCCGTCCTTGTCTCGAATCAGGTCCGTTCCGACTACGTGCGTGTAGATGCCGCCGGGGGGCACGAACCCCGTCATTTCGCGGCGATAGAATCCAGCTCCATAGATCAGTTCCGGATCAATGACTTTGTCCTCGAGTATCCGTTGTGCGCCGTATACGTCACGCAAGAACAGATTCAGCGCCTCGGTGCGCTGAATCAGCCCACGTTCGACCAGCGCCCATTCCTCGGCCGTGATGAGCCGCGGAATGGGGTCGAACGGAAACACCTTCTCGATCCCCGCAGCGTCCGAATACACCGTAAACGTAACACCTTGATTGCGAAGCAATAGGTCAACCATGCGCTTGCGCGTTTCGAACTCATTGGCCTGAAACTCACCCATTCGCTGCACCAGAGCACGGTACAGCGGCCGGATCTCGCTGCCCGCCGCAAACATCTCATCGAAGCTCGAGTCGTCCAAGGCGTAGGAATTGAAGTCCACGGCAGTAGTAGACATCGCCCATTGCGTCCATTAGGTTTCAACGACTTGTCGCCAAGCATGCGAATCAACGTGCGACAGTTCATCCGAAAGTTGGACACACTCGCTACGGCGATCGGCTTTTGTCGATTGCGCGGTCGGTGAAGATCGCACATGAGGCTCAAATCCCTTCACTAAGGGGATAGCCCTCAGGAGCTGCGGAAAGTTGGTCGCGCGGGCCAATCCCGAGCTAAGTGAACGACCTAGAAAATGTGTTGAGGGGCCGGAATTGGGAGAAGTCGTTGAGCTGCCTGAGGCCCGTCAGACACTGGCCTGCGAGCGACGTATCTTGCGATTCTTGACCAAGAACTCACGCAGTGCGTGCTCCGTTTGAACATCCGGAGGGCAGCAACCTTGAGTCGTTAGCCAGAAGCATTGGGTTGCCATGCCAGAGTCACTAACGAGAGTCAGGCGCCTAGGATAAAGGCCAAAGTACCTCAGTTCGAGTAACATGTCTGCCCAGAGTCCCGATCGATCCTCGGCTTGAATCGCCAGTCGCAAGGCAGCGGGCAAACGCGCGAGTCCATAGCCCAGCACCGCAATCGGTCGAGCGGGACGTGACTCGCCAACAGAATCCAACATTGTGACGTAGTCAATTCTCTCGGCGCTATCCACCACGTGGGTCAAGTCAAGTTCAAAACGTGCTGTCCAAATCGTGCCCCGGTATTCCGCCTCGCCGCAAATGATGTTCATCATTCGCTCTGCCAAGGCCGCGGCAAGTCTCTCCGGCCAGACCTCAGGGAGATCGCCGGCAATGCGCACTTCAATTCGCGTCAGCGATATTGGATGTACGCTAACCTTCCCGTTGAGTGATGGTTCCAATCTAACCGATTTGTCCGGCATAGGATGCTCCCTGCCAGAGGTGACCCAATAGTGAATGGCGTTGAATGTCGGGAAGGTATCACCGACGTCTCGGGCAAGTTCCGTAGAACGGGAGCACCAACGGATAAGGTCATCCATGTCCATATCGCGCGAAAATTGCCCCAGGGGTACGTGACTGCCGAGCCCGGTTACAGATTACACTGCCAAAACAGCATTGGCGGCTCACATTCGTCGAATGCCTCTGATCGATAAAGCAATTGCGCGGCCGCATTGTCTTTGCGCACTTCGAGCGTGACCCTCTGGCACCCCCGGATCTTGGCATCTCGACAGATCGCGCGCATCATGGCGCGACCAATTCCCTGTCAACGTGCTGAGGTTGTCACGATGAAGTCGTGGACGTTCATGAGGTCGAATGCGCCAAAAGTTGAATACTGCACGAAGCAAACAGCGAGACCCGTAACTTCGCCCTCAGTTACCGCCAAATACACGAGGGCTCCAGAATGTTCGGCCAAGTCGGAAACTATGCGCCTTTTGGCAGCCGGCTCTAGAGACTTGCCGCGTCCCATCGGGTCGCTAGCGTACTCGTCGAGAAGTCGCACGATATTTCCGGCATCGTCGTTCGAGTACAAATCAGCAATACGAACGGTCGTTTCTCGTTCTTCATTTCCGACTTGCGTCGGCTCCACGTTGGCCATCCATCGATCGTCCGGAAACTTTTCGCGGCGAATATCCGTCGAGAACTACCAATAGAAGCTATTTTCCAATTAGCACGTCAGAGGCCTTAATGATGGCCGTGACGCGGTCGCCCACTGCAAGATTAAGCCGCTCTACGGAACTTACTGTAATCGTGGACGTGATCTCGTGGCTGTCGAATTCAACGACGACTTCCGCCATGATAGTGCCATGTTTTATGGCAATGACCGTTCCGTTGATTTGGTTTCGTGCGCTGACTTCCATCGGAAAACTCCTATATCTGCTGAAACAATTCAGAAACCTGGAATCAATTCATCTCGTCCAAGCAGTGAGCGACTTATCAAACTGCCAGACAAGTTCAATAGTTCATTTACAAGCCCTCGGTCTAGTTTCTTGATCCATCGCCGCGGAATATCTTCGAGGCCGTAATAGGCACCCGCAATTGCCCCGACAATCGCTCCCGCAGTGTCCGCGTCGCCACCCTCATTGACCGTCCCAACCAGGCAATCTTCAAAGCTCCGAGAATGGTAGAAGTGGTACAGTACGGTCTGCATAGTATCAACGACGTAAGCGCTACAAAGCCCTCGGTACTGCGAATATCCGAATGCTGGATCCTGCTGTATCGCCAACTGCGAATATTGGCGCATACTCTCCCGAGACCGCCCCAGATATGCTAGCTGCAACAGGGTCCCCACGTGGACGCAGGCCGAATCAGACAGCGGATGATGATGCGTAATGTGGGCTTGCGCCACAGCCCAAGTCTGCATGAGCTCAGAATCTGGCAGGGTTGCAATTGCCACGGGAGCCATGCGCATAACCGCGCCGTTTCCCGCATCGTCTTCGCAAGGGGGTCCTGACAGTGAATCGTAGTGCATGTAGCGACGTATTCCTCGGCGACAGGTGTTGCCGACATCCGGCGGTCGTGACCGAAGCCATTGCACGAACCGATCAGCAATGTCACGCGGAGAAAACCCACATTCGGAAATCGACCGGGCAATGCAAAGGGTCATCTGCGTATCATCGGTAACTTGACCGGGTACCAGTTGTAGCCAACCGCCGCCCCGAATATCGCGCAATACTCCATAGGTTTGTTTGATTTCCGTGGGAGTCAGAAACTCGACAGTCGCCCCCAATGCGTCACCAATTGCAACGCCCAGTAGTGAGGCGAACGCTCGTTTCCGTATATCGTCAACATCCACCGCAACAGGAAGCACGGGCGCGAAGCTCCATCCGGACTGCTGCCTGTTACAAGTACGAATACACGACATCGGATGCATTTTGCCTGCGCTCAAGAAGCACATTGACGATTGCGTCAAAGAGCCAGAGGGTGCCTCGATAGCCAACAATCTGAATTCGACTAGCCCCGATTCTATCATGTATGGGAAATCCCAATCTGAATAGGGGGACCCCGAGACTGCGGGCCATTGCGTACCCTTTGCTACTTCCAATCAACAACTCGACGCCGGTGCGACGGCAGGCTCCCTCGATTCCAGAGAAGTCGGTGTCGTCGAGCATTTCCTCAACTGACTCCGGGGGCAACATCGCGCTGGTGAGGGCGCGATTGCGTGCGCCCGTTGCACACAGCACCGGGTGCGCGCCGATTTCGAGCAAGAATTTGGCGAGAGCGACGACCAATTCCGGGTCGCCATATAGTCCAACGCGTTTCCCAAAGACGTACTTGTGGCCATCTGCGTAGGCGTCTAAGAGTCGGCCACGTTCGTTGACTAGCCATTGAGGACAATCGACTCCGGTGACGCGCCGCAGTTGCTCGACGAACCCATCGGTAGCCCGGACCCCTATGGGCAACCCCAACACTTGTGCTTGAGCCCCGCGCTTGACCAAGACGGCACTTGCTCGAGGCGCTTTACCCGTCATCGTCAGGTCGAGGGTCGTTAAGGAACGGAGCATTTTCGCAATATCTGCCGCCGGGGTGCCACCCTGCGGCAAGGCGCGATATTCATCAAGTATGACGCCGTCCAGCGTTTCCGAATAGTCCGGCACCATCGTGGTCGCGACACCGAATCCGTCGACTATCTCTCGCAAATGTCGCAAATCTGCGGGCGAGAGCAGTGGCGGGAACACATTCACTGTCCGCTCGTACGCTCCGGTGTCCGTCGCAAGAGCATGAACAACGCTGTGCACCGTAGCATGGAAGCCTTCAATATGGCCATCCTTGTAGCTGGGTGTTGAAGCATAAACGACCGGGAGGGGCCTGTTTCGTCGCGAGTTGTAGCGCCTGAGCTGTAATGGAACATCTTCGCCGACTGTTTCGGCGACGCAAGTCGTTGCCACTGTCACGATCTCCGGATCGTACTGCCGTTCAACGTTGTCGAGAGCCCGGCCTAAATTGTCTTCGCCGCCGAATACTGTCTGCGTTTCTCCAAAACTGCTGGACGCAACGTCAACGGGTTCGCGGAAATGACTGATGAGATATCGACGAATGTACGTTGCACAGCCTTGCCCTCCGTGTAAGAGGGAAATGGCGCCTTGAATCCCGCAAGTTGCCACGACGGCACCCAGCGGTGCACAAAGCGTGCAGGGGTTGACTGTGGCATCCGTCGTACACTGTGCCAAGCCCGCGTCGGAGCTAGCGACAGTACTTGGCATGTTGACCGCCATCATGGGCACGTCTCGCCAGCGGGCGCGTTTTGGAATCGCGATCGTCGCGGCATCAGGCTCCAAACCGGGCTCGTAGCCGCAGCGTGAATTTCCCGCGCGAATGCAACTGCGCCCTCAAAACCAGCCAACGCGATCTTGCGCTCGTGATTGTGGTCGCAAAAACCAATACCAAGCTTGTAAGCAATCGGACGTTCCTTGACGCCGCCAATGAATACGTCAACGTCCTTTTCAACTAGGAACGCGGCCAATTCCAGGGGATTCGTGTCATCGACGATAATCGTGTCCTCGTCGCATAGTGCCTGAAGCTCAGCGTATTCCTCTTGATTGCCCGTTTGCGTTCCCGCGACTACCACAGAAACCCCTAATTGCCGCAGCGCACGGACCAACGAGAATGCTTTGAAGGCGCCCCCCACGTAGAGACCGGCTCGCTTACCCTCCAATTCGCATTTTATTGATCGGAGTTCGGGCAGCACTCGCGATAATTCTTGAGTTACCAAGGCTTGCGTATTGCTTAGGATCTCTGATGACCCAAAGAACTTGGCCGTTCGATAGAGGGCATCGCTGATGTCTTCAATGCCGAAAAAAGACACGCGGATAAACGGGATACCGTACCGCTCCTGCATACCTTGGGCCAGGGGCGTCATCGAGCCCGCGCATTGAACAACGTTGAGTCGGGCTCCGTGAGCGCGGCTGATGTCATCGACCCGACCGTCCCCCGTCAGAACGGAAACGATTTCGACTCCCATGCGTTCGAAGTACTTCTTGATGATCCAACTTTCGCCAGCCACATTGAAATCACCCATCAGGTTAATGGAGTACCCACCAATACCCGAGGTGTCACCGCGGCCAATTAACGTCAGCAACGCGCGCGTTGCCGCATTGTAGCCATCACGCTTGGTGCCGCGAAACCCCTCCGCCAGTACGGGAATGACTGGAATGCCAACATCCTGTTCCACTCGACGACAGACTGCAGCAACGTCGTCCCCGATGACCCCAATCACACAGGTACCATAAATGAATGCAGCTTTGGGTGAATACTTCGAAATGAGCTGCCGCAACGACATTTCAAGCTGGCGTTCACCCCCGAATACGACGTCCTTTTCCCTCAGATCCGTGGAGCAGCTAATGCGGTGCAGTTCGGGACCCGAGGAGAGAGCGCCGCGAATGTCCCAGGTGTATGCGGCACACCCGACAGGGCCGTGCACTAGGTGCAGAGCGTCAGCAATGGGGTAGAGAACGACGCGAGAGCCGCAAAAAGTGCACGCTCTCTGGCTGACCGACCCTGCAACGCTGGCCTTGTTGCAGCTCAAGGGAGCGACTTCGCGGCGCTGCGTTCGAACTACCTGCGACTGCCTATCCTTCAGTAATTCGAATGCCATGACGTCCTGACCCTTCCTGTGCTGTGTTTGCTCACCAACTACATAGGCAAAGGTGTTTCTAGTCGCTCTCTTGGATGCTACGATTCAAATGAGCTGCGCGATTATTGCATTAGCTCGGACTTGTCACAGTCGCTTCTTGAGGCCAAGTGGCACCAGATTTTGTCTCACTCCAGGAAATACCGATGGTTCACAACTACATTCTCCAAGCGCGTATCGATCATGCGCTTGAAGCAACGCCGAGGCGTAGAGAATCGCGCGGTCTTCCTCGCTGGGCGGCGGGCCGCGTGACTCGATTTCTGCGATCATTTGCCCAAAGTACTTGAGCATGTGCAGCCGATATACTCTAACGGCGTACTTATCGAAATCGAGCTTGAACAAGCCAAACAGATCCTCTAAACACTCGACTTCAGCTACACGTTCCACGAGCACTTGAGCTGGACCTTTCCGTTTGGTTTCCGATTGCAGCACTACGCATGCAGAGGTTCGAAATTAAAAGCCTTCTTGTTGCACGTCCGGCCGCAAGCCTCACAGCCTATGCAGTTGTCTGCATTGACAATACTGCAAAACATCTTGGCCGACTCTTCTTCATCCACTTCTTTAGGCGCAAGGACACCATGAGCGCAAATCTTCATGCAACGGCCGCACCCGATACATTTGCCGTCGTCAATTGAACGTACAAACCGGGGTGTCCATTCATGCTTGCCGCGTGTGAGCCCTGTAATAAAACCCATCTTGAAATCTCCATCAGTTACTGTTGACATCTGCTTCAATGCATTCGTCTGCATATTCTGGCAAAGACTATTGCTCATTTTCCTGGACGTGCTGCAAACGGGGGGGCGCAAGACCCAAAGCTTTTCTCAGCCAAGGAGGCGGATGCTTCAGCGCTCGTCGAAGATCGGAGATAGCGAGTTTGATGGGCAGTTGCTTGCCTGTCTTCATAGGGTGCACGTGTCGAGCCACTAACTTTGCTGCAGCCGGGCCACCAATCTGCTGGCAATACACCATTGCGCAATCTCGCAGCGCATTTGCCCTTGCAATAATTCTGTCCTCCTTGTCGTCGTCCGCCGTGCTCATTGGGAGCCCACCCAGGTAGAATGCCGTCTCGACCCCAATTTCCCATAAGTGAAAGGCGCTAGCTGACCCGAAATGAAGATCAATGTTCATGCCATCGCTGCTGGCGAATGCAACTTTCATGTCATATTCCTTTTGATTGCGCGCGCAGGGGCCGGACCCTGCGCGCGGCGTATTGATAGGCCAACCCACATCGTCAACTCGCTAGGTTCGATTTGTTACCGCATCATTTCGAAATGTTGATCGTCGCAGGTGTCGTCGACAATATCGATGAACTTGTTGCAAATGTCCGTGACCATGCGAATGACACCTTGATATCCAATGATCGGACTACGGTGCATGTTCACGCGATCGAATACGGGAAATCCAAATCGGAACAACGGGAGCTTGGCGTCACGCGCCACGAATTTCCCATGCGTGTCGCCAATAATGGCGTCAACGGGGTCAGTCATGATGAGCGATCGGAAGTGCCAGAGATCACGGTTCATATAGGTTTTGCCTTGAGCCCCGTACGGTGACGCCTCTAATAGCGCACGAATTTCCCGATCAAGCTTCTTCGACCCCTTGGAGCAGAGTATGTGATGCGGAGTTGCACCCATCTCAAGTAAAAATGAAACGTAACCGAGGAGCAAATCAGGGTCGCCATAGATCGCAAACTTCTTGCCGTGTATGTATTGCTGTGCGTCTGTCATGGCGTCGACCGCGCGCCCACGTTCCGCTTTGAGCGAGGCCGGCACCGGCTTCTCGAACAGCTCGGAGAGCTTCATCAAGAAGGCATCAGTCTTGGCGATGCCCATGGGTACCGGCATGGTATCGTGCGTGCCCGCGTACTGTTCCTTTATCCACGTGAACGTCTTGGTGGTCGCAAAGGGGCCAACAGTCAAGGTCGCTTTGCCGTTGATCGAGTCGGCGGCTTCGGCAAGCGGAGTGCCTCCGGCATAAATGCGATAATGTCCGTCGTTGGGAGAATCGAACGTTTCGGATATGTCAGCGAGAAAGGTATAGGCGATGCCAAATTCCTCGAAGATTCGTTTGTACTCGCGGTAATTTGCCGTATTTGTGTCGAAGCCAGCGATGAAGTTCAACTTGCCGGTGCACCGGCCTTCAATGGCTTTTTCTGCCGTCAGAGTCTCGAGGATGGCTTGCAACATCGAGTCATAGCCGTTCACGTGCGAGCCGTTGAACGAGGGGGTGTTGGCAAATGCTATCGGAAAATCGTTGGGAATATGCCCTTTCTGACGCGCATTCTTGATGAATGCGGTCAGGTCGTCCCCAATGATCTCCGGCATGCAGGACGTAAAGATCGCGATCATTTTCGGCTTGTAGAGCGTGTACGCATTCTCCAGCCCTTCATGCAGATTATTCTGCCCTCCGAATACAGCTCCATCCTCTGTCATAGAGTCACAAACGGCCGGCGCGGGCTCGCGGAAATGACGATTCAGCGTCGAGCGGTAATACGAAGCGCAACCCTGTGCCCCGTGGACGAATGGTAGCGTCTCAGCAAACCCGTGCACGGCCAGCTCTGCTCCGAGCGGTTGGCATGCGTGGGCTGGATTGACTACCAAGGCTTGACGCGCGAAATTCTTGTCCTTGTACTCTTCGGTATTGATCCAATTCAGGACACGATACTCGTCCTGGTGCGTAATTTCAGAGACTTTCTTTACTGCTAAACCCAATTCATTCGACATAACTTCTCCTTAGCCGGGGTCGAATCTGACCCACGGTGTCGGTACTTTGCGTGCCTCGCCTAAAACGGTGCCTTCACAAGTTTCCAGGTTGGACTATTGATCGCCATATCGATGTCCCGCGCAAAAACTGGAAAGCCATTATAGGCATGGTAGGGGCCGGAATAGTCCCAGCTGTGCATCTGGCGAAAGGGCAAACCCATCTTCTGAAAAACATACTTTTCTTTGATCCCGCTGCCCACAAGGTCTGGCTTCAATTCTTCAACGAACTTCTCTAATTCGTACTCGCTGGCATCGTCGTAGATCACCGTAGCTTCCGGCATTTCCGGACCGGTCCGCTCATAGTCGTCATTGTGAGCGAATTCATACCCGGAACCCACTACGACCAAACCTAGATCTTCGTAGGCGCTCACCGTATGTCGTGGGCGCAAGCCACCTACATACAGCATGACCTTCTTGCCTTCGAGACGCGGGCGGTACCGATCAATGATAGTCCTCATCAGTGGGTCATATTTGGCAATGACCTTTTCAACGTTTTCTTTGATTGGACTGCCAAAGTGCTCGCCCAACTTGAGGAGGCTTTGCCGGATTTTGGTCGGCCCGAAGAAATTCAGCTCTATCCAGGGAATACCGTACTTTTCCTCCATGACCTTGGCCATGTAGTTCATGGAACGGTAGCAGTGGATGATATTCAGTTTCACCTTATGCGTCGCCGCGATGCGCTCAATTTCGCCATCGCCGGTCCAGGTAGCCTTAACATTGAGCCCGCATTCTTCCAAGAGTGGTTTGACAGACCATACATCTCCGCCGATATTGTAGTCGCCAATGAGGGCGACGTCATAGGGGGTGGCGTCTTCCGGGAACTCACGCGTCTCGATCACATAGTCCCGAATTGTATCATTCGAGATGTGGTGACCGAGCGACTGCGAGACGCCACGAAAGCCCTCGCAGTTGCAGGGAATTATTGGCAAATCGAGTTCAGTCGTCATAGTTTTGGCAACCGCATTGATGTCGTCACCAATCAGGCCCACGGGGCATTCAGACAAGACCGATATACCCTTGGCGAGAGGGAATAGTTCCTGGACCTCTCGCAGTAACGTCGCGAGCTTCTTGTCACCGCCATAAACGATATCCTTCTCTTGAAAGTCGGACGTCATCTGCATGGCGAAGTTGGACACGCCGTTAATGCCTGACATTAAGTTACGGCGCGTGCCCCAGGAATACCAACCGCAACCCACGGGCCCGTGCGAGACGTGGACCATGTCGCGAATTGGTCCCCAGACTACTCCTTTGGCGCCTGCGAATGCACATCCGCGAGCGCTCATGACGCCGGGGACGGTCTTGCGGTTGGATTTCACGCAGGCACTGCCTGATTCAGGATCGTTGGGAGCAAGGTGCGGGACCCGCTTTGCCTTGCCTTTCGTTGGGTAAGCTTCGAGCGTTCGGTCAATCATTGCTTGAGTCAACTCGTATGTGATGCCAGCGACTCTCTTTACGGGTTTGGCTTCCATCATGGCCACCTTTCGACTGAACCTCTCCTGATTACGCAGTTGCGGCTAGCGGCACGGCTTCATTCACGCCGACGACATTCGGATCATCATCAGGAATGATTCCAAACTCCATGAGTAAGTCTTCGAGTTCCTCCATCTGCAGGGGCTTTGGAATGACGAACCTCGTATTTTCGACGATTTTTCGGGCGAGTGTGCGGTACTCTTCGGCCTGTACATGCTCGGGAGAGTACTCGATAACGGTCATGCGTCGCAGCTCGGCTCGCTGAACTTGATTATCTCGAGGAACGAAATGGATCATTTCAGTTCCTAGTTTCGCAGCAAGTGCCTGGATGAGCTCAGCTTCCTTGTCCGTATTGCGCGAGTTGCAAATGAGTCCTCCAAGACGGACCTTGCCGTTCACGGCGTATTTGAGAATGCCCTTCGAGATGTTGTTGGCGGCATACATAGCCATCATTTCGCCCGAACAGACAATGTAGATTTCTTGAGCCTTATTTTCGCGGATGGGCATGGCAAAACCACCGCATACAACGTCGCCTAGAACGTCGTAGAACACGAAATCCAGGTCCGGCGTGTAGGCACCTTCGGCCTCCAGAAAGTTGATCGCCGTAATGACGCCGCGACCGGCGCAACCCACACCTGGCTCGGGACCACCGGATTCGACACACTTGACTCCGCCGTATCCAATCTTGAGGACTTCATTGAGTTCAAGGTCATCCACGGTTCCCCGCTCTCGAATCAGGTCCATGACAGTGGTCTGGGCCTTAGCGTGCAGCATCAGGCGAGTGGCATCTGCCTTGGGATCGCAGCCGACAATCATTATCTTCTTGCCCAGTTGGGCGAGGCCGGCCACCGTGTTTTGACAGGTCGTTGATTTCCCAATGCCGCCCTTACCGTAAATTGCAATCTGTCTCATGGTACGATTCCTCAGGTTGATACTGCCGGCAATTCCCAGTGGAGTTTCCGACCGATTCTGAAATCAATTCTGTTCAATACCGACCACGAGCAACAACGATGCCAGAGTAGGAGCTTATCCAAAACTCGCTGAGTTTGTGGCCATGAAATGTTCCTGCAATCCTTAACTCGATTCATTCCGATACAAACCTGTACTTTGCTCGGAGCGGCGATACGGAATTGTTCTAACTAACGATGCGATTTGCCCTCAACAGGGCAAGGTAAGATTTCCGGCATGTAACAATGCGCCAACCAATCAGGGTGCGTGCATATGGACGAAACGCGCGACGCGTACGAAGCGCCACATTCAGCCACGCACCTCGGACACCCGAAATTCCCCGCCAATGACGAGGTGCTCATCTTCACCCTTCAAAATGCTGCGCGGCAAGAGATTGCAGTAGAAGAATATCTTACAGATGGGAACTTGAACTGACCATACAGTAGTGCCAAATTCCCAGGCTCGCTCAGGGTCTGACGTAAACGAGCACAGGTTATTGAGTTTCACGTAGTACACATGCTTGGTTACATGCTCGGTCACCGTGTGCTCCAGGGTATCGTAGGTGCCTCGATAAAGCGTCAGCCAGCGGCGTGTCGAGTCGCAACGGGCAAGCTCGTATTGAGTGTACCGGTACAGTAGGTCGAACTGCTCATTTATGCTGTTCGTACGGCTGTGACCGCGCATTTTATCGATATCGTACGGAGTATAGTCGTCTTCGTTCGTCCTACGAATGGGTTGCTTGTGAAAGTTGGGCGTGATTCCGAAGCGACTTTCAACCCAGCCTTTGAGGACGGCTCCCTCGAGCATGTTCGAATCCACACCCCAGCCGCGCAGAAAGCGCACATAGCTGTTCTTGAGTGCCCGACGTGCGCCATGGGACGCGTCCGCCCATTGATGCAGATCGAATTTGACGGACAGGTAGTCGTCAAAGAACTCCGCTCGCATTCGCTGATCATCTATGGCATCGAGTCGTTCAAACAAGAAACGATCCATCCGCTGCGACCCTTGAATGATGAGCGGCTGCGGATCATCATTGAATTCGCGCGAAGCAAGTTTCCATGGTGGCAGCTCACAGAGGCTCAGTACGCTGGTCAACGTGAAGGAAGTCTATCGCGACGTGGCGAGAGTGACCAGATCTTGCGCCGTCAATCCACCTGAAAGCTCTTCGGCGCGACGTCGGACGCGGGACAGTATGTCACTAAGACGGGCCGATTCTACGGCGAACCCATGACCCTTCAAAATGCTGTCCAAGGCTGCCAAGCCGCTGTGTTTTCCGAGCACGAAGCCCGGCCGCGTTCGACCCAACAATTCAGGCTCGAACGGCTCGTAGGTTCGCTGATCCCGTAGCATGGCGTGTACGTGAATTCCCGACTCGTGGGCGAACGCGGCCGCGCCCACCACTGGTTTTTGACAGTGAACCTCGCGCCGAGAGTATTGCGCCACCATCTGGCTAAGGGCCATAAGTTCTTTGAGTACTAGCTTGGACTGCATCCCGCGCGACAGCTCTAATGCCATCACGACTTCTTCCAAGGCGGCGTTACCAGCGCGCTCCCCAAGGCCGTTGACCGTTACGTCAACTGAGTCGGCGCCCGCACGCAGCGCCGCAATGGCATTGGCACTCGCCATACCCAAGTCGTTGTGCGTATGCACCCCCAGTTCGATGTTGGGCAACGTGGAATATAATGCACGGACCACCTCAAAACATCGGATCGGATCCCAAACTCCGACGGTATCGGCAACTCTTAGACGATTGGCGCCGCATTCTGCCACATGAGTTCCAAATTGCTTAAGCCAACCAATGTCCGTGCGCGCTGCATCCTGCGCTCCGACGGATACGTAGATGAAACGTTGTTTGGCAAGATCCAGCAGATTGTGCACCTGGTCCATGACCCAGCTTCGGTTTTTTTGTAGGGCCTTGAGATGAATGCCCGATACGGGAAAGGAAATGTGCACCGCGCTTACTTCCGCGCTCACCGCGGCTTTAATATCGCATTCACGCGCGCGACACCATGCGGTCGTGCGACATCCGACTTAAGCGCTCGCGAGAATGTTACCGGGTGTGCTCGTGAAAATGTGACCACGCGAAAAGTACGCTCGCGAAGACTTGCCCACCCTGAAGATCGAATTGAAAATGGATCGATCAGACGTGCTTGACAAGGTACACGGATGGAGCGAAGAACGGTTTGTCGGATGCCCGACACGGTAAAACGTTGAGCGTGTTGGCGCGCGCCAACGGTGTCAATTGAGAGCAGACGAAACTCGCCATCAGGATTCGTTAGAAAGGGATTGAAGAAGATCGTCGTTGCATGTCGCACCAGATTGCGAACATGTAACTTGTCGGCGACTCCGGCAGTAGTCTGGCTATGGTTCAGCCCGTTTCTCTGCACCCTAGAACGCGCCTCAAGCCGATGTCTGGCCTTCGTGAGGCGAGTCGCGCCTGCGCCGCGCAGGGTGCCTTGAAGTCGTGCTGGTGGAGTGTCACTCGGGACACGGCGGTTGTGTGCAACTTCAGGCCATTGCAGGAGGTGTTCTGAACAAGATCTAGTCCACTCATTTCGAGGCCACGCCGTACCGCTGCTGCATGTCGCGGCATGGGGCGATAGAGCTTCTGTGCGCAGGCTCCGTGAAGTCCTCGCGTTTGCGTGAGCGTTCGAAGAGTCGTTGTCATCGCGACTGACTGAAGTGATGCAGAAACGTGCTTGGTGTTCGTGCTTAGCGTTGTCACGCGAGGGGCGATCCAACTAACCTGAGTTCGAACGGCTAAGCGTGCTCAATATGACTCACGACTCTATCAAGCGGAACTTCGAAAGGATTGATCACGAGTGCGTCCTGCTGCGGCATTGATACAGCAATGGCTTTCGACACTTTCGCAGCAGAGCGCGAATTGTCTATGCGTCTTCGGCGAGATGGTCGAACATGACTCTGCAATGGGTCATCCTTCGAAACAAAACCGATCTCAAAGAGAACCACTTACGGATCAGGCGAAAGAGACTGTCGAGCTAGTACCTACGATCCAGTGTGGGCCACCGAATGCCAGGTCGTTACAACGCCATCGCGCAGCTCCGTGCGCACAATCGTGCTCCTGCCGATGGTAAGATTCTCAAGAGCCCAACCGGGTACATTTTGGCTGGCGCTGAAGCATCCGAGGCCCGCCCTGACGATTCGTCGCATCTTTTCGATTTCGGCCTCGCCCATAGCGGGCGTGCCAATTTCCAGCTCGGGAATGCCAAAGGAAGCTAGCTTTTCCGCTATGCGAAATGCTTGGTCTGTGGAAAACGCGACGCCAGCAGCTTGCTCTCCATCGCGCAGTGTGGTGTTGACCAGCCATGCATTGTTCATGAGAGTTACTCCGTTGCTAGACGCGCACGTGGGCGCACAACCTAAAATCAGCCACAGCCGAGACCATTTCCACCACAAGTTGCACCTTTCCCGCAGCGGAAGCGGTCCGTTCTCGTTTTGGGCAACGGGCGATTTTGGTACACGGCATCGAGTGCCTCTTCGATAAGTCCATCCGTTTGATGGATTTGGATGCCCGCCGCGTCGAGAAGGCGCCTCGGACTTCCACCTGCTGCGCTCACCAGCAACGATCGGCAGTCGGAGAGCACTTGAGCCACTTCATTCCAGCGCGTTAAGCCAGAGCCCTCCAGCGGAGCATGCCGTTTGCCCACGAGAACGAAACCATCTCCCCGGCGACCAAATATCCAAAAACACCGCGCCTCCCCAAGGTGTTGATTGATCAGCATTCCTTCCTCCGAGGCCACTGCGACATACGGACGCTCGTTGACAGCATTGGTCGAATGTCTGCGCAAGAGTACGAGTTGCTCTTCCGAAGGCACGTGACCAATACGCCCGACGGCATCGGCGCGGCAGCGTGAGCAATGCTCCATTTGCGGCAAATATTGACCGCACAACGCGCGAAGTCTATGAACCACCTCTTGGGAAGGTTCCTCGAGGTTGCCAAACTGTGTATTGGGCACAGGTCGCATGGGCAAGCAATTGAAGCGGGTTGCGCCGAGTGAGGCCACTTCACGTGCGACTGCTTCGACATGATGGTCGTTGATACCGGGAACCAATATCGAATTGATTTTGACCACCACGCCCGATTTTACCAATGCACGAATACCAGTTCGTTGCGCTTGCAACATACGCTCCCCCGCATCCCGTCCCCTGAGAATATCCTTGCCGCCCTTCACCCACCTGTAAATCTTGCCGCCTATGTCTGGGTCCACGGCACACACCGTCACAGTTACGTGACTAACGCGAAGTTGCGCAAGGGCTTCGGCGTTTTCCGGCAAAGCCAAGCCATTGGTAGCCACACAAAGCAGCATTTCCGGATATCGCGCGCGGACCAGCCGCAGCGTCTCGAACGTTTTTGGAGCCTGCGCGAGCGGATCTCCCGGCCCGGCAATGCCTACAACGCGAATGGACGGGTCCTTAATGACAACGTCGTCCACATATCGAGCGGCCTGCTCGGGTTCGAGCAATACGCTGGTGATACCGGGCCGGCTTTCATTCGCACAATCGAAGCGTCGATCGCAGAAGTTGCACTGTACGTTGCACTTAGGAGCGACTGGCAGGTGGACGCGCGCGTACTTCAGCCTTGCTGCGTTGTCGAAACAAGGGTGAGCAGAAAGGTCCATGGGACTACCTCAAGTGCGTTCCTTGAGCGGAACGATCTGAAGGTCCCCGTGCACGCCTCGGGCCAACTGCTCAAACTTCGCAGAAACGATGGAACGTTTCCTCTACGCAAAGACTCAGAAATCGAGCTGAAACGAGCCGTGGAACCTTTTCGTATCGATGCATTCATCGTTGATTCGTTTTTGTGCTACTGTGAAGAGCGTTCTTGAGGGCTCAGCCCTTCGGGACAAAACGCTCCCAGGGAATGTTGTAGTTTCGAATCTTGTATTGAATGATTCGCTTGGTAAGTCCGAGGCGCTCAGCCGCTTTTGTTTGATTTCCATTGGCGTCCTTCAAAGCCTCGGTAATGAGCTCCATTTCGAATTCGGCTACCCGAGTTCCGAAGTCCAGATTCTCGGGCTTGCTCGCATAGCGATTCATTTGCAGGGAGGGCGGCAAGTGATGGCCGTGAATCACATCACCCTCGGCGAGTACCACCGCACGTTCGAGGACATTTTCGAGCTCTCGCACGTTCCCGGGCCAGTGGTAAGCCGTAATCATATCAATGGCCGGAGTATCGATGCGGAAGATGTTTTTCCCCATGGCGCGCCCATGGCGATCGACGAAACTATCGGCCAAAAGCATGAGATCAGCCTTTCCGCGCTCGCGCAGCGGAGGCATGACGATCGGAAATACGCACAGCCGATAGTACAAATCATTGCGAAATGATCCTTCCGCAACGGCGGCGACCAGATCCTTGTTCGTGGCCGCGATGATTCGCACGTCGGTCGTCAGGGTTTCGCTACCGCCAACGCGTTCAAAGCGATGGGTTTGAAGTACACGCAACAGCCGCGTTTGCGCTGAAGGCCCGAGTTCCGCGACTTCGTCGAGAAACACCGTCCCACCACGGGCGCGCTCAAAGACACCCAGTCGTCGTTGAATTGCTCCGGTGAACGCACCCCGTTCGTGCCCAAATAGCTCACTTTCGATGAGATTCTCAGGAATGGCTCCACAATTGACCTCAATGAACGGGCCGGATGCGCGCGGGCTTGATTCGTGAACGAGAACGGCTGCCACGCTCTTTCCCGTACCCGTTTCTCCTGTGAAAAGGACTGACGTGGTTGCTGGTGCGACTTTTGCGATGAGACGCCGAACATCTTCCATGGCGGACGAGCGCCCGATGAGCCGCGCGAAGGGGCCTTCGCTGGAGCGCAGGCGCTGAAAGAGTGAGAGGCTTTCTTCGAGGCGCCGCCGTTGCACGAAAGGCGCGAACAGCTGGGCAATTTCACCCAAGAGTTCTAGGTCGGAATCGGCATCCTTGAGCAGACTATTGTCTTTGTCTACGGACAACGTTCCAATCACGGTTCCGCGGTCTCGAATGGGAACGCAAAAAAATGCCAGCTTGGATCGATCGAGCTCGCTGCGCGTCCCCGAACGATCAAGAAAATGTGGGCTCGCTTGAAGTGACGGAAGCATCTGTGCGCGGCCCGTAGAAAAGACCTGACCCGTAACACCCTCGTCTAGGCGATAGCGCATGCGATCAGCCTGTTGCTCAGCTACACCATGGGTGATCTGAGCCTGTAACGTTTCGCCGGCGGCATCGACCAATGAAACGACGCCACGCTTCAGCCCGAGTGACTCGTCGAACCAAGCGAGAACTTGACGGATGGTTCCGAGGGTATCGTCTTCAGAAGTGGACAGCCAGCGTGCCACCTTCACAATCAGTTGCAGTTGCCTCAGTGCCACTCGTCGCTCATCGAACTTCGGGGCCGGCTCGGCAATTCCCGACGCTGGAATTTGCAAAGGTTCGTCCTTCTTCTGAGCTGAGGTTTCCAGCAATGCCCGTACGGCACCCATTTGCCCCTGGGCCAGACAACCTATCGAATCGGCGGCGCAAAGTGAGCAATGTTTGCTGAGTGTAATGTGTCGGCTTGCCAATTCGCGTGCCCGACCCATTTGTTGCAGATCGGGAGCTGACACGGTTGCAAGATTGGGCCGCTGCGGATTGGCTGGCTCAAACGGCTGGACGTGAAGTAACGTCGCACCAGCTCCCGAAACCGCCTTCGCCACGTCCTCGATCTCACGGTCATTAATCGTGGGTATTAGCTGAAAATTGACGCGAATGGCAATTCCATTGGCCACGGCAGTTCGAATGCCCAACATCTGCTGCTCCAAGAGGAAGTGCACGGCTTCGTCACCGACCAGCATTCCCTTGGGCCCCTGAACCCAGTCAATTATTCGGGCCAGCGTCTGCGGATGGACAGCATTTACGGTTACTATGCCGAGCGTCACGCCAAGCTCAACCAATCGGTCCACGTGGCTGGCGAGATTCAGCCCGTTGGTTACGACAAAAAATGGAATCTCGGGCAGTTCCGTACGAATTTGGCCCAGAGTGTCGAACGTTGCATCCGAGTTAGCCAATGGATCGCCGGGCCCCGACACACCGACGCATTTGATACGGGGCTCGCAGCGTATAGACTCCAATGCATAGGATACGGCCTGGTTGGGAGTCAGCAATAAGGAAGCGCTGCCACGAGGGCTTTGGTGAACGCAGTCACCGCTTCGGTCGCAATACGCGCATTGAATGTTGCAAAGGGGCGCTACTGGAAGGTGCAGCGCTCCCATCGCTCCACGTTCGCCTTGGACGCAAGGAAAAGCACTGAGATCTTGACGGAGTGGTTGATCCGGCAGCAGATCTGCAAGCGATTGGTGGATCATTCGGGAAGCGCTCGTAGCTTCAACCCTACGGTCCTTGTATGTCATTGCGGTAACGCGAACGTATCCGGCGCTAAGCGCGTGCAAGTTTAGATCCTACGAAATGCTCTTGAAATAAAACCTGTCCCTTCGGCACTTACTACCGTAGGGCTGCTGGTACGGGATTTGATCGCGTTGGCAACATTCCAGAAACTGGCCGTGTGGCAGCGTCTATTGAGGATGCCTTTTGCTCGAGACGCTTTGCCCCGCTTCCGCTTTGACCGCCACGAGCTGGCGGGCGCGTTCGGCGACATCGGTACTGACCTACCCCTTCTCATCGCCTTGATCGGAACCTGCAAGCTGGACGCGGCAAGCGTCTGCGTCATGTTCGGACTATTCCAGATCGCGACAGGGATATTCTATGGTATTCCGATGCCAGTCCAACCGCTCAAGGCAATGGCCGCCATCATGTTGGCGCAGCGGTTGTCTCCCGAAACCCTTGCAGGTGGTGGACTCGTCATCGGCGTTGCAATGCTCTTTCTTGCCGCATCCGGTATGCTCGACTGGCTTGCACGCATCGTTCCAAAGGTGGTTGTACGGGGCATCCAGCTTGGGCTGGGTATTACACTGGCGACGCTCGCGCTGAAATCGTACGTGAGCACCGACGGTACCGCGGGGTACATCTTGGCCGCGGTCTCGGTGGCATTATTGCTCCTGTTGCGCGGTCAGCGTCGTGTGCCGGCTCCACTCGTCGTGATGGGTCTCGGTCTACTCTACGCCGCGGTAACAAAACTCGACGGTACGTCGTTCACGAAGGCAGTTGGATTTCGCCTCCCAGTCTTTTGCATTCCAACGCGCAATGAGTTGCTCCACGGCGCCCTACTCCTTGCGATCCCGCAGATTCCACTTTCGCTCGGCAACTCCGTCATAGCCACGAGCCAAACGACGCGCGACCTCTTCCCGAAGCGCGCAGTAACGGTGCGAAGGATCGGCTTCACGTACGGATTGATGAATCTTTTAGCTCCGTGGTTCGGTGGCGTGCCGATATGCCACGGGTGCGGTGGCCTCGTGGGGTTCCACGGGTTCGGTGCGCGCACTGGTGGTGCGCCAGTCTTCTATGGCGCGATGTACCTACTTCTTGGGCTCTTCTTTGCGCCGGGGTTTGGTCAGGTCGTACATGTATTCCCGATACCAGTGCTGGGTGTGGTGCTATTATTCGAGGCGATCGCGCTTATGACGTTGGTTCGCGATGTGGCCAACGACCGCAGTGCGACATGGGTAGCGCTAGCAGTGGCGGCCGCAGTTGTCGGACTCCCGTACGGCTATGTCGTTGGACTTGTCGCCGGGACAATCATCGCGTGGGGTGTGCGTCGAGGCTGGGCTAAGACGCCTTCGGCGTCAGCGGCCGAGTCTTCGCCAGTGCTAGAATGAAGCTTGAGCAGCCGAACACGTTGCCAGGGCCGAGAAACGAATTGCGTGACAGCTCGCCTGCGCTCATGCGTCCAGCATGGTTCGGCTTCTAGTCTGTCATGGTGTGACGGTGAGGGCGTAGGTGGCATAGTCAATTCCCCCACGAGAATCACGCAAGACAACCCATAGTTTGGTAATGCCGGGTGTAGACGGGGCCGTCCAAAGGTTGCTCGTGACCGCCAAAGGGTCGCTTTCGTCACGCTCGGTCGATTCTGCATCGAGTCGTCCCGCGCTGACGTACCAGGCCACACGCATGGATTCGCGTTTGGTCGTAATCGTCTGTGAAGTTCGATCGTAGTAGGCATACCATTCAGCGTCGGCAACCGGCCAACTCACTTCGAGATCGACGCGCGCACCCGTTGGTACTCGGTCGAGTGACAGGGACTGCCCTTCCACATTGGCGATGACAGGCGTGAGGTGGGGGTTCGAGTTCGGGACGTAATTTTTGCCAAATTCCGAAGCCATATCGAATGATGCGTCGGCGAGATCACAAAGGATTCGCTCAAGGTGAAATGCGGGCACGGCGCCCAGTACATCAATACGCAGCGGTTGGTAATAGCCTCCAGTTTCGTCAGGATCACGGGGGCGAAAACCTCCGGGTGGAGTGCTGGGCCCGAAGAGCGAACAGGCATTTGAAGGTGTCGCGGCAACGATGGAAATACCTGAACCCGCATCTACGAGTGACGAAGTATCGAGACATTCCGCCGAAACCACATTGTTCTCAGTGGGTGGCTTCGGAGCCGTACAGAATTGCCAGGCAATCGTTGACGCATCGCACCCTTCCGTGGAATTTGCTATCAGGGCCGTAAATGTCAGCGGAGTTCCAGGCTTGGCTTCGGCAGGTTCGCTCTTTACGGCGAGCACTCGCGTGGAGGTTATGAGCCAATCGTTTTGGGAGAGATCGGGCTTGCAATCAATGAGTGCCAAGGCTGCAAGCAAAGCTACGCAACGAGTCATAGTTCGAGCCTCGCTCCAGCGACACCCACGATGGGCAGGCCCGTGATAACGCCGCGCCGCGTGTAGTCAGGGCTGTAGCTGTATTCTTCACCGTTCGAGTGGTTCGTCACATTGAGTGCCTCGAGGTATACGACGAGTCGAGTAGCTTCACTGAGTGTGAAGCTTCGATCAACCCGCGCGTCAATCTGCCAGAAAGCGGGTAAGCGAATGGAATTGTGGGCGCCGAAAATGGGTTGGAAGACATCGTCCTTTTCGTCGTAGAATGCGCCGACCACGGGCGTGCGCGGGGCACCACTTGTATAGCGGAAGCGTAGCCCGAATTTCCACCTTCCGAGCTCTTTGCTTCCTACGGCAGTGAGTATATGAGGCTCGTCGTAGTCGAAGAGTCGCACGCTCGAGTCGGGCGTATCGCGCCGCTCGCTGCGTGAGATCGTGTAAGCGACCCAGCCGTAAAATCCACTCCATGGCCTTTGGCGAAGCATAATCTGCACACCATAGCTGCGACCAACACCGCTCTGCAGCAGGGCGTTGGCAAGTTTGGGCGTCGCCGCGGGGTCCCGTTCCGTCAAATTATTCATGGACCGATAAAAGCCTGTCACAACAGCTGACAGAGAATCCGTCACGTTAATCGACTCTCCGAGGCTCACGTGCGTTGCGGTTTCGGGACCGAGTATAGGCGTGCCGAAGATGGCACTCAAGTCTTGTGGGGCGGGCGGCTGCGAGTAGAGGCCTGCGGCTGCCAGCAGTGTGACACGCTGTGACAGTCTCAGTCCCGCACTTAGGCGAGGTTCGAACTCCGCCTGCAGCGTTGATTGGCCAATAGACGGGGTTTGTCCAACCCTGGGTGTGCTTCGGCTGGCTTCGAGCAAATAGCCGTCGAAGCGCAGACCTGGAGTTAGGGTGAATGGCCCCCAATCAAAGTTGAGACTCGCGTAAGGTGCGATGTTGAGGATGAGCGCGGTCCATGTGTCTGAGTTGGTGTCATCCCCAGGGGGTTGACCGAAAACCGTAATATCGCCTTCGCGCGCCGGGATCGTGAGTGAACCGTCACGCGAAAGCTGCGCCCGAGTTCCGGCAACGTCGATACCCATTGCGAGTGTCGCCACTGTTTCAACGTGTGACCGATGTTCGGCGCGCAGGCCCCAGCGCAGCGAGTTTTGGTCGAGACCCGCCGGGTTAGATCCAAAGTGAGCGTTGTACTGGCTCGTATCACGACCAACCCAAGGCACGACATCGACACTCGAACCGTCATCGAGCGTTCGTCGGTAGCGCAGGTAGACGCGCTCGAACTCGTTGCTCGTCGCAAGGTTACGATTCCGTGCCGGAACAACATTTAGAACGTTCTGCGAGAGAGCGTCTGTCGATGCCAGCACTACAAGGTCCAGTGATTCCCTTTTTCGCAGCCTGAACTGGATCTTGGCTTCGTAATCCTGGTAACGTGGAATTGCAAAATAGTCAGTGACATTCGGTGCATTCACAGCGGTCAATGTTCGGTCTAGCCATCCGTAGCGCGCGGCGAGCACGACGCGCATCCGCTCACCCGCGGGCGCGCTCACCAGCGCAGAACCGTCGAGTGTGCTCGCATCGATATTGGCATGCATGCCGTCTTCGGCAAGCTCACGGGTCTCGAGTCGTACCATGCCACCAATGCCCCGTCCGAAGTCTACGCCGTAGGCTCCGGGCGTAAGCGCCACACTTTGGAGCAGGTCACCATTGACCGTCGATCGAAGCCCACTGCCATGAAAGAGCTGCGGGATTTCCACGCCGTCAACGTAAAAGCGCGTATCCTCGGGCGCTGCACCCCAGAGGACGAGCTGGTCCGAGCCAAACGGTGCGCGAGCGAGACCCGGTAGACTCTCAACGATCTTCACAGGGTCGCCCTGGGTTCCAGACACCTCACGAGCCTGCTCGGTGCTCAGCTTCTCTTCGAAGGCGTCATGGCGCAGACGCAAACCTCGCACCACGATCTCGGACGAGGTTGCCGCGTTCGCTTCCGTTGCGGCAGACATTCGTGCAGATGCCGACAGCCGCACTACCGAGTTCGAAGTTTCTGGCTTTTGCGACACGGAACCGTCGGGCTCCGACTGAGCACGCACTGCGCCCGATACGAACATCGACGCTGCCAGCGGTGCCATCACATGCAGACGGCCGGAGGACAAGGTTATGCTCACGGCACATCAAACCCGATGGCGAGCACACCTGCGCCCCGGTCATGCGGTCCCCGGGTGTCTGAGTCGAACGACGTGCCGGTGGCTTCGGCTAGAGTCGTGCCATGGAGAATGACGCGAACCGTCCAGTGTGCGCTTACTTGTCCGCAGAGCGATGCAGTATCCACGCGCACGAGGTAATGTCCGGGTGGAGGAGCATTGGCCCACGTGACGTCTTCTAGTCGCAGGCCGTCGATGATGCAATTGGCATTGGAGTCGAAATCGAGAATTCCATAGCTCACCGCCGACGCTGACGAGCTGGGTGCAAAGGCATCCTGTGAGCTGGGCGCTCCGTGGTAGATTTCATTGCCGAGCGGGTCAACTACATGCAAATCAACGTCTGCCTCCGTGTCCCAAGTCAGCGTGACAACGAGATCACCCTGAACGGATCGCGAGGGCGGTCCAGAAAGCGCCGTCAATGTTTGCACAGCTCTTGGCCCGAAATGACCGGCATTGTCAACGGCATGGACTTCGAGCGAATAGGCGCCAGCAGCGAGTGTGGTGGAAAACGCAGCTGTGGCACGGAACGTGGGCAGCGTTGGGGCAGACACGTCCGGAACACCGGCAGGGACGATCCAGTAGCCTTCGTCGCCACTTAGCGCGAGGGTTGCGGCTGTCGCCGATGTCCCCAACGCACCCTTGATAGGCTTGTCTGAGTAGCCTGGCCAAATCGTATTCGTGAGCAAGTCAACACTGGCAATTTCGGGTCCATTTTGAGGAGTTGGCATCGGGCCTGCCACGAACTGGCCCCCTGCAATCCGCATGCGTGCATTCAGCGCTGGATCGTCCGAAGCTCCACTGGAGCAGCCGATTAATGTCGCTGCGGCACTGAAAGCCCAGGTACGCCATTGCAAGAGCACAGCGTGCATCAGAACCTCACCTGGGCGCGAACAGTGAGCGCGTCACTCCTGAGGTTTGTTGGGGCACCGTTCGCATCGCGACCGAGCGAGTTGCGATTGATGTCGTATTCGATCGCTAGGCGAGCATCGTCGTAGCGAAGCATTGCGAGCAGGGCGCATGTGCTGTAACTGCGGTCGCGCGGCACGACTTGGACCGCCCGTTGTTCGCTGGCATCCTGGTCCGGATTGTAGCGGTCGTAGCGAATCCCAACCAGACCGAAAGCCGTGACCTCCTGCGTCGCGCCCAGATACCACCCGAACTCACGCAGGTTGCGACCGGCACCTACAGGATCGGCTGGCTCAATGCCACGATCCAGGTTACTCGCGCGTACTATCTCTGCACGAATGTTGAGCTCGGCGTGAGGCGCGAATCGGATCGCGAGCCTTGCGTCACCGCCCAGCGCGAAACGGTGGAATTGCTGCGAGGGCGTCGCCGACGAACCGGGAATGACCTGTATTTCCGTTGCTTGCACAATGCCGTCGCCATTGTCGTCGCGCCATACAAGTTGATCTTTGGTGGTCGGCGTGCCCTCGTGAAAGCCATTACCCGTATCCGCGGACACACCCAGATCAAGCACGATCGCTGAGGTGATCTCTGCATGTGTGCCAAGCCTTCCAACGAATTCTTTGGTTCGATCGGGGGCCAATGCGGGAAAAACCTTATCGCCAATGGGGTGCCCATTCATTATCGCTACGGCCAATTCGGCGAAGCGGTAGCAGCCGGCGACGCGCGCGCCGAGGTCGAATTCTCCTGGAAATAGTGCACGCATCACTGTGGAGCGCTCGAGAAATGGTCGGTCTACGTCGAGCTCTGGTACTTCGAACCCAAATGGTATCTTCATCAAACCCGCCGTAGCGGTGACTCGAGGTCGTTTCGGATCGTCCGATCCTGTCGAGTGAAGCGATACTTCTGCGTCAATTGGGCGAACTTGCGGGCCACCTGTAGTATTCGCGTCAATCTCAAGCGCTCCGCTCAGTAGTCCACGCTCGGCATCCGCACGGAGGTGCCCACGCCGTAGCGTGAACCGATCCTGATTCAGAGGCGTCCCGGTCGAATAATTGATTTCATCTTGCGAGGCTTCATTGTGCAAAATCCAGTCAATTTGCACGTAACCTGATACACGTACGGCGGGCTTCTCACGAGCGCGCTGCTCTTCGAGCGCCCGGAGTCTGGCAATCGCAGCGGACTGCTCCGCGAGCTGCCCTCGGATGTCAGCCACGTCATCGGTCGAGGCGAATTGCTGAGATTCGGGCGGCCGCGCAGGCGCGCTTGGCTGCGCACCGGCGGGACTTGGATATGTCAGGCTGAGGAGCACTCCGAAGCTGGTACGCCTATAGAAACATCGCTTGCCAGCTGACGAAGTTTGGTGGTGATTAGCCCAACAATTGAGACACTTTCTCAAACTTCAACCCTTTAGGGCAGTGGGGTAAGCCCGCCCGCCGGAACCACAACGGTCTTCGTCACGCCTGGCGGGTTCGTACAGGCATTGATGAGTTCGGCGTGCGTTGTGGGCGTACCACTAAAGCAGGTCGAGTTTGGCGTGCCAGCGGTCGATATGCTGTCAGGCTCGCAGAAACCATGGTTGCAAGTGCCGGCGCTGCAATCCGCGATTGTTGCGCAAGCCTTGCAGCCGCTCGGTGCTCCGCTAGCGCCCGGGATTTTGCTCAAGTAGTAACAGGTGCAGGACTCGGCTCGACTGTAGGGGCTCAGATCCCCTCCGTCGGCGCTGCGTGTCACGTGCATGGCGCAATCGGGAATGAGTCCAACCTTTACTACATCCGCCAGACCGTCGAACACTGTGCCGCCATTCGGGGGTTCGGCGACTGCGTTGCCGAGAACCAAATCGGTGATGTACTTGACTGCCGGCTTCGTGGGCACATTCGAGCTATCGACGCTGGTAATGTACACGGTGGGCGACCAGAGCGTGTAGTGACCGTCACGAAGATTCTGCTTGTCGAAGCTGGTCGACGTTGAATCCGGATAATAGGCAGCATTCTGATTGAACGCCTGAAACGCGAGAGTTTTGATACCCTTACTGCGATTGCTGTCGTAGACTTCGGCGCCCAAAATGCCGATCGTTGACTCGGGCTGCGCGGACGTCGAAACTGCCGTGACCACATCACTCGAGGCGGCCTCCTGCACACCTTTCCATTTGTTGGGCGGTACACTGATATTCTTTGCTGTAGCGACCAATGTGCTCTTGGTGGCTGGCCGAATGAACATGAAACTTTCGTTGTTCCAGGGGTTGTACGTTGGCGCGAGCGGGTTAGCCGCGCCGAAACCGAACGCGTAGTAAGCCTCTTCGGCCCAAATGGCTGTTTGATCGCTGGCTGTCGGAACAATGAATGTATAGGCCTGAATCGGGCCCTGGATCAGACCCAGATTGGAACCTGCCGGAGGACCTCCAAGCCCACAGCTTTGGACGAATAGTGCGGATATCGCGACGTCAATCGAAACACCCGTGGCCCCCGTGGTACAGGTCGGTTCCGCCATGGATGGCGTCCAGGAGGGGCTCTCTGCTGTCGATGGAATGTACTTGAGCGTACCGTTGGGAGCGACCTTTGCGCCCGTGTAGATGTCGTTTGTCAACGTGCAGGAGCCCGTCAGATTGAATACTATCGTAATGTTCGCGGTGTCCCTCAGGTGGCGTCCGAGATTCTTGAGCAAATTCTCCTGGGTGTCACCGGACTCGATATAGACAATCTGTCCCGGTAAGGTGGCGCATGACCCATCAAATGTTGCGCCGCCGGCATCCTCGGGTGTGGTTGCGTCCTCAGCCCCTGAGTCCGTTGTGCTGGATGAGCCTGCATTGCTTCCCCCTGAACCATCCACGCTAGACGCGCCACCTGTTGGACCGGCAACACCGTTCTGGTTCGACTTGCTGCTACTGCAGCTCACGACGAGGAGTGCCAATACGAGTGGCGTTGGAGTTTCACGGAGGCGTTTCATGAATCGATCGTTCCTTTCCAAAGCTTCAGGCTGCAAGAATGTCAGCAACACGGTTACCGCATTGCCCAACGTCGTAGCCGAGAGAACTCAGTTCCCGACGCAACGGCGCGGCCGTCATGACGTCAAGAAGGCGAGCCATGCGAGGGTCATTGAGCTCGTCGCGCGGAACCACGAGGTCGTAGCGTTCGTCCGCTATCGGCACAAAGGTGAGTCCAAACGCGAGAGCCGCATCGCGAGTCGCAATGCCTGCGTCGCCGGCTCCTATGCAGACTGCATGAGCAACGTCCAGGTGCCCCGATGCGTGTAGCGCCGCATCGCGGGCAATATCGACTGCGAGCCCTGCACGCTTGAGCTCCCGCTCAAGCAGTCGCCTTGCACCCGAGCCGGGCTCCCTGGACACCACGCGCAGCCCCTTATTTTCAAGGTGCGATACCTGAGAAACTCCCTTAGGATTGCCGCGGGCGACGACGAGGCCCACTTCCCAGCGAGCCAATGTAATTAGAGTAACAGCGCGGTCTAGGCCATGGCGACGCACGTCAGGCACGTTGGCTTCACCGGTCTTCAGATCAACGAGATGAACGCCTGCAACATGCGTCTGGCGCCGGCTTAGCGCTTCGAGTGCCTTCGTGCTGGAACGTCCAAACCAAAGGAAGCGACCCGGCCCGGAGTGAGCATTGAGCCGATCAGCAAGCAGTCCGAGGGCTGGCGCGCAACCCATGATTACTAGGTTCTCGCGAGATTCGGATGTTGGTCGAAGAATATCGACCTCCACTAGTCCGCCCTTCGACTTAGCAACCAGTGCATCAGCGCAACGACCAAGGCCCTCCCGGTCGAGCGAATAGGATAGCCACCGTCCCGATATGTGCGCGAGTGCGACACGACCTGCGTTGGCTTTCGTCGCAAGTTCCGTCGCGAGCCGCGTGTCGGTCGCCGTTGCTCCAAACAGAGATTCGACCGGACAATCCAGCGCTCTTGCGATACGCAAAGCGACATCGACAGCCGGAATGGCCCGACCCGCTTCAATGGCATGTACGCTTTGCCGGGTCAGTCCGATGGTTGCAGCTAGCGCTATTTGTGAAAGGCCACGCGTTTCGCGCAGCTGGCGCACGCGGTTCGATCCGGCGTCAGGCATATCCGGATTCCTCGACTTTGTTGGATGGTTAGTAGCACATCACCGAGAAGCACGACGCCCACCGGCGACCGTATCTCTCGACGAGCGTGACGTGTTTAACTTACATCATGTAAAGGCAACGCGCCATGCGGAAAATGGACAGAACCGAACTATGTCTCGACGACGTCATGGCCATTTCGATGATGTTTCGAATGCATCCTTCCAATCATTGCGTCTGTGCCATGCTCTTTAGATCGCGTACGACTGCGTTACTTGAAATATCGCCCTTAGATAGTCTTGACCATGCACGCCAGCGCTTGACCCCATCACACAGAAGCTCTAGTGCCCGGATTATCCCCTTCACTCCATAGCAGGAGTAGTGGCGTTTAAGCATCTTGTTGAGGGCCTCCCCTTCCTGGGCCGACCCCAGTAGAGCGCAAAACCGAGCAAATCGAAAATCACTGTCCCTTAATCTGGCTACCTTCCGGGTTCAAGGGCGACGACCACGGTAGAATCGTATCAGCAGCCAGTCCGTGGGCGACCCTGCCACGAGACCGCGCAACTTAGAGGTAAAGGGTACCCTACTCTTGGTACTCGAGGATGTGCAGGGCCAGCGTCACGGCTCCACCCTTGCGGTCGATGACGCGCTCGGTCGCCAGCGACCGGCTGCTGGAAAGTATCAGATCCACGTTGCTCTGGTTGAGAGGCACGTTCTCGAAGACAACCAGGCAGAACCTCTCGCCCGCGGCCAGCGCTTGCTTCAGGGACTTCACCTGGGACAACTCGTCGAACACGTCCATGTTCGTGAAGGTAATCGTGCGCTCGTTCGCGAGCAAGTAGTGCTGCAGCGCACCGCGGGGCGTGAACTCGAGCAGGGGACCGGGTGTTAGCTCGTTCGTGTGAAAGACCTTCTTAATCTCGGGGTAGTCCTTTTGCAGCTGCGCAACGGCCTGCCCGTACGGTCCAACCGAGGCGTAAGAAGCTGCCAGCGCCGTGTAGATCCCGCAGCAGAGCAGCACGCTGCCCAGAACGTACTTCACCCAGCGGTTGCCGCTGCCTGCAAAGTAGAAGGCGGGGCCCACCATCAGCAGCGTCACGATAGACATCATGTACCGCGACATCAGAATGGGACGCACCGTGAGCGAGAGAACGATCGCGGCTAAGAGCGTTCCGACAAAGACCGTTGCGGCGAGGCCCAGGATCGCTCCCTCCCGACCTGACCGCTTTCTCAGTGCGCCGACTCCCACCCACGCGCCAAGGCTGTAGACGACTACGATCATTGGAATCGACGGTCGCAAGCCCCACATGTCCTGAGCAAAGGGGTCAGTGAGGCAGCCGAGAACGGTCGCTGCGGTGGGCGGCGCTATATAGAACACGCGCTGCACGGACCTGGCCTGGCCAACGAGCACGAGCAGCCATGGGAGAAAGGATGCCGCCGCAGTCAGTGCCACCAATGCATACCGGCGCCACGCCTTGTCCCGTTTGAACAGCAGGTAGACAAGGACGAACAAGTTCGCCCAGAAGGCAGCCATCAGCGCGTAGTAGTGCGTGTAGGCTGCCATGGCGGAAAAGAGTCCCAGCAGAATGCAGGCGCGGAGTCTGCTCGACTGCACGACGCGACACGCAGACAGAAAGACGCCCGTCACGATGCAGGCGGCCCAAGTGTACATGCGGCCCACGTGGGAGTAAGTGGCGATCATCGGGAGACAAAGGAGCAGCCCGCAATAGCACAACGCCACCGCGTCACCGAAGACCCGCCTTCCCAGGACGTAGCCGACGATCAGGATTGAGAGAGCGCCCATGACCGAGAACAAGCGCAGGGTCGTGGCGCTGGGACCCAGGAGCATCATCCACAGCTTCAGGCCAAGAAAGTAGAGCGGCGGGTGAAAGTCGCCCGCCAGCAGCGGCCGCATCTGTCTAAGTGGCTTTTGCGCAAGCGCCTTGCTGAACGTCTCGTCCACCCAAAGGTCGCCGAATCGCAGGTTATAGAGATAGACGCCGGCAGCCACCACGAGAATCACGACGAAGAGCAGGTCCGCCTTCCGCTGACTGAGTTTCTTGACAATGAGCATGCGCCGGTCCTTTTTGCGCGCGCATCCTACACTTCTGAGACCGTCAGGGCCAAGGAGCAGTCCCCCTGACGCACTATGCTCTGCGACGGGCGCCCCGTGTTACTTATTCTTCACATAGGCCAAAACCTAGCCGATGCGGGCTTAAACGTTGGCAACCGTAAACTGCGACGCCGCGTGGCCGTACTGACGGGAAACGAGGTTTCGTATGCAAAGGACTCGATCGATCCATCTTGGGCTGCTTTTCGCCACGGGTGGGTGCGTGGCACTGCCCGTTACTGATCTTGATGGCGGTGTCGGTGGTGGGCCCACCGTGGAAACGGTACTCGGCACAGGCGGGACAACTACCGCGATGAGCGCCGCCGGAACTGGCGGCGTCCAAACATCCAATGTGGACGGAAGCGCTGGTGCGCCAACGTCTTGCACCAAGTCATTCGAACCTTGCGGTGGAGATCCAACCGGCACTTGGGACATCGTAGGCGTTTGCGTGCAAGGTGATCTTGTCGCCGCAGCCAATGCTGCGTACGCTAGCGATTCCGAGGCATGTTCAAGTCTGTGCACTTCAGCCAGCCTTGAAGCACACGGCTCGGTTACTTATGGCGCTGGCATCTATGAGCCCAACGTCGTTTTGACCATTTCTGAGAATCTCGAGGTGACGCCAAGCTGCTATGTGGCCCTATTTGGCAGTGCATGGTCCAGTGCGGTATGTACGTCAATCGCGCAAGCGCTCGAAGAACAGAGCGGCACAACGGCCACCTGTGTTGCCAGTAACTCGGGTTGCGAATGCGTGTATACGGCCAATACTTCTGCCACGGCTGACACCTACACCACCAACGGCACAACGCTCGTTGGCAGTGACGGATCGACCACCGACTTTTGCGTTCAAGGTTCCACCATGACAGAGCGCGATGCACTGGGCGACGGCACATACGCGGTCACCCAGTTCAGAAAACGTTAGGATCACTGCCGGAACTGCGGTCTGCTTCGGCACCTGCTGGCGGAATCGGCATCCGCTGCGTGCCGACGCGGCGGATGCGGCGGATGTCGCGCTGCAATCCAACGAATCGTAAGGTGGGCGGGTGTTTGGGTTGAGTAACTGTTGAACAACCCAACAACCAACAACCCAACAACCCAACAAACAACCCGACCTTGGGTGACTTCCGCCAGAATGTTACTTTGCTAGCCTCACGGTAGCGCAGTACGGAGTGCACTCGCTTGAATGTCGAAAGTCCGCACAGTGCTGGCCCCATTCAGCGTACGAATCATCTGCCGAACCTGCCGATGCGTGTGGATGGCACAAACTAGACACACCCGACCGTGGCCTTCGGACGAGGACGCTCAGCGGGTGAGTTTGGCGGGCAACGTAGCCAATAGCGAGCATTTGCGCTCAATTTTGACTAACCGGGCGCCACTTGCACGCCATGCAGCCAACACATCTGCCAAGTGGCTGCCGGAAATACCGCATTGCGACACCCTGCTCGCCACTTCTCCAGGGCACTGCGGTAAGCTCGTCTGAAGGTGTGTAGGACTTTCACGGCTTGAAAGAAGACTTGTCGCTGTCCACGGCCTACAGCAATGTGTGGATTCAGACCCCGCAGTGGTTCCCAGCTCGTCGCTCGCTCGTATGGAGAGCTTCGAAGCACAGCGCTTCGGCCGAGCACGCGCCAGCCTTTGGCGCGCACCCGCGTGCGCGCTTCGGATTCTAGGCGCACTAGCTCTTGTTCAACGCGGTGTCGAACTTCTTGCTGAGCCCAGGGCGTACAGGGCATTGTTAGCCGCAACGTAGCAGTCTTAGGCCATTGAGGGTTGTCCGGGTCAAAATAGAAGTCAGGGCGCTCAACGGTCCAAGTCTTTGAGCCAAGTTCGTGAGGCAAGGTGGCGATACCCGGCCAATCCTCAGCCCGATTTACGAGCGCTGCGTCTACGGGATTGGCCATGACGTAGGCGAGCTTTTCAATGACTGCCTGCGAGGTGCACAGTTGTACACGAGACGTGGGTTCACTGTCCCACATCGAGCCCTCCCAACGACGCAACACCTTGGTGCCAAGTGCCAATTCTCGATGATAGTCGCGCAGAAAGTCGGGAATGTGGCCATCCCTATCGGTAATGATAAGGTGCTCGTGAGTCGACATGAATACAACTGCGTGAACCTCTATGTTATAACGCTCGCTATAGACAGCTAGCAGATACAGGCAAAGTTGGTTGAACTTACGGTCGGGTCGAAGCAGGTGCGTGCGGCGCAACGCGCGGCGGGTAATCATCTGAATCATGCCGGGGACAACGCGACGGGGCAACGTCATGCGGGGACCGCGTCGCAACGCCTATGCCCAGTCGCTATCGCCCGAGGATACCGCGTTTCCGGTCGAGTACCCCTGGCCAACGACGACCAATAACGGCTGGCTCGCCACCCTGGGTTGGGTTGCTGGTTGCTGGGTTGGGTTGCTCGGGGTTGCTCGCCACCCTGGGTTGGGTTGCTGTGCTGGGTTGCTGGGTTGGGTTGCTGGGTTGCTCTGGTTGCTGTGCTGGGGGGGGGCATGCAAGAAGCGATAAACGTGCTAGAGTTTTTGGTATGGACGCTCACGCCAAAGACCTATTGCGCGACGCCATGGCGCTCTCCGTTGACGAGCGTGCCGAACTGGCCGAAGAGCTCTTGGCCAGCATTGATGGGGACAAGTGAATCACAGATCGAGGCAGCCTGGGGGGCAGAGATTGAACGTCGCGCTCGACGAGCACTAGCTGGCGAAACGGATGTCCTGCCCTGGGAAACATTGCGGGCCCGCGCCCTCGAGAGAATTGGTCGATAGTGAGATTTGTCCGCTTTGAACCCGAGGCTCAAGATGAATTTGATGCAGCCGTTGACTGGTACACGGCTCGCAACAAGTATGTCGCACCGCGCTTCATTGACGCCGTGCAAGAAGCCGTTGAGGCGGTCCTAGAGAATCCGGAGGCCTGGACCATTGCCCCACAAGTGGCGCTGGAAATGGGTGTTCGACGGCGTCTGCTTGGCAGATTTCCATACGCTCTGGTCTACATGCTGATTGCGGTTCCAGCTGCAGCCCGATAGCCGCAAGCGCTTCAGTTGGCCCGTGTACGTAACGGGGTTGCGCGCGCAGCTTGAGTGCGATTGTTGACTGCTCGTCGTATCTCCCTTTTCCCAGACTGCGCAATGGGCCTCGACACCCATTGGCCTTGGGCCTGGTGGGCAATTGACTCCGCTCGTGCTCGGTCCCGAAGGTGTCCCGGTGGTAACTGACAGTGAAAAAGCCCGTCGCTTCCCTGAACTCGCCGTTCTGTCTGTGATGGCCCACGGCCAGGGTGACGTGCAGTTAGCGGTGAATACAGCCCAAGTGGCAGCCGCTGCCGCGGCCGACTTGGCTAGCGACGATCTAGCGTTATATTTCAGATCTCATCGAAGCTGCGCTCAGCGAAGCAGCAAGAAAGGCATTCGAGATGCTTCCTGAAACCTACCAATTCCAAGGGCCCAGTTACTTGCGTGGTCGTGCCCTTAAGCGCTCGCGAGAATGTTGCCGTGTGTGCTCGTCAAAATGTGTCCGGGCGTGATCATGGGTTGGCAGAAGTAGTCCAGGGGAGAATTGCGGGGTAGATGAGGCTGATTTGGTCAGTCACCCGCCTTGCGTGGCAGTGCCGTCGTATGCCTCGACGGAGACGAAAGCGTTGTGCTTGTTGTGGCGAGCCGTTCTGGCCAGATCCACGAGTGGGTCAGCGTCAGTTGGTTTGCGGTGAGCCTGAGTGCTTGTCGTGGCGACGCAAACAAGCGCTGCGTCGGTGGCGTTGACGACACCCAGAAGACGCGGTGGCACGGCGGCTACGGGCGGCGCTCGCCCAGGCGAAGCAACCGGAGGTGAAATTGGAGTTGCCACGGCCGCCACCCGTGGGAATTCCGTGGGAGGAGTTGCGAAACGAGATATCACCTCAACAGTTGGTAATTGCTTCGTTTTTCGTCAGGTTAGTTTTTCGGTCTGGGCGAAACGCGATATCGACTGAAGTAGCTAAAATCGCTCAGCAATTCGTCAACTACGCGAAGGCGCCCGCGCAGGACGCGATAGGTCCCCGGGCAGCCCCTTCGTAGCCTCTGCGGCGTGAGCCCATCGCCTGCCGACAACCCCATCGTTGAATTGGAATTGCGGCAGTTGGATTTGAGTCACGCCGATCTTCGAATCGTGGACTCGCTGTCGCAATCGCGCCTGGTGTCATCGATAGAGGCGCAGGGCCAGTTGCTTCCGGTGGTCGCGGTTCGGCAGGGCAATCGCAACATCCTGATCGACGGATTCGCTCGGGCACGTGTCCTTCTGCGGCTGGGCAAAGACACGGTGTGGGCGCTGGTTCTGGCGCACAGCGAAGCCGAGGCACTGCTCTGGTGTTATCGGCAGCAACAAGGTCGGCGGCCAACCGCCATCGAAGAAGCCTGGCTCGTACACGAGTTGCATCTCAGCCAACGACAGCCGTTGCCTCAGATTGCGGCAGGCCTGTGCCGCAGCACGAGTTGGGTATCGCGTCGTCTGGGGCTTGTCAGGACACTGCCCGAAGCCATTCAACAACTGGTCAGACAGGGAGCCATTAGCCCGCATGCAGCCATGCGCACCCTGCTTCCGTTGGCGCGCGCCAACGCGGAGGTCGCACACGATATCGCGCAAATCGCCAAAACCGAGCAGCTCTCCAGTCGTCAGATCGGGCGTCTTTGCGCGGGTTGGCGTGCCGGCGATCCCGCACAACGCCAGAAGCTGCTGGCGCAGCCGCGCGTGTATCTGCGGCTCGATGAGCATCTTGCCGAAAAGCAAACGGCCGAGTCGGAGTTGCCAACGCTGGTGCGTGACTTCGAAACCCTCACGGCCATCGCTAGGCGATGCAGCCATCTGTTGCGTCAACCCGCGCGCCGTGTGCAGGCCGGCTCTATCGAGGCGCTACTGGTGGGTTGGCCCCGCGTCTGCCGAGCGTTTCGTGAATTGACACAAATCGTCGAGGAGCAATCCCATGTTGAGCTACGACACAAGGGCCGCGATTCTCACGCTGCACAGTAAGAAACTTGGCATACGGGCCATTGCCCGCACCCTCAAAGTCTCGCGCGGAGCAGTTCTGCGAGTCCTGCAACAGGGCACAGCCGAAGTGCCACCGCTCGAGCGCGTCGAACAACTCAGCACCGAGCTTGGTCGCATCCGAGAGCTGTACGTGAGTTGCCAGGGAAACCTGGTGCGTGTGCATGAGGAGCTGGCTGTCGCTGGAATCAAGACGGCTTACACGACACTGACCGCGTTCTGTCGGCGCCACGAGATCGGCACCGTCCCCAAACAAGTCGTCGGTCGTTACGAGTTTCTTCCTGGACAAGAGATGCAGCATGATACCTCCCCGCATCGCCCCATCATTGCGGGAGCCCCTCGATTGGTCCAATGCGCCAGCCTGGTGCTGTGTTACTCACGCATGCTGTTCGCGCAGACCTATCCGAAGTTCAATCGCTTCTGGTGCAAGGTCTTTCTGGTCGAAGCCCTTCGGTACTTCGAGGGTGCCGCTAACCGATGCATGCTCGATAACTCCAGCATCATCATCGCCCACGGCACCGGGCCGAGCGCCGTGCCAGCCCCTGAGATGGCAGCCCTTGCCGAAGACTTCGGTTTTCAATTCGTCGCCCACGCCCTGGGCGATGCCAATCGCTCTGCCCGGGTCGAGAGAAACTTCGACTACATCGAGCGAAACTTCTACGCCGGGCGAAGCTTCTCAGATGTCGCCGACTGCAATCACCAAATGCGCCGCTGGTGCGACCAGGTCAACCAAAACTACAAGCGGTCGCTTCACTCGGCTCCCAGGGACCTCTTCGCCGTCGAAAAGCCCGCGCTTCGGCGATTGCCGATGCATATCCACGAGCCAACCGAAGTCGCCCATCGCACCGTCGATGCCATGGGTTTCGTAACCGTGCACACCAACAGCTATTCGGCCCCTCTCAAACTGCTGGATCACGATGTTGACGTCATTGCCACGCACGACCGCGTCCGAATCTTCGAAGGCCATCGTCTCATCTGCGAGCATGCGCGCGAAGAAGAGGGCACTCGCCAGCGCAAAACCCTGCCCGAGCACAAGCGAGAGCGGCAAAATCAACGTCCCCTCCGAGATGCGCCCTGCCGCCAAGAAGAGGAATTGCTCACTCTCGCCCCAGAATTTGCGGAGTTGGCTCAGCACCTCAAGTCTCGTCATCCGGGTCGGGCTGTTCGCGCAATGCGGCGTCTGCATCAGCTCTATATCGATTACCCAACCGAGCAACTATGTCTCGCGATTCGTCGCGCCCTGGACCACGGCCTTTACGATCTCGGCCGCATCGAAGCCATGGTCCTGAGCTCGCTCTCCGGCTCCTTCTTCCGTGAATCAGAAGATCTGTGGGCGGACGATTCCTCGTCACTCGATTCCGAAGACGACACGCAAACCCCATCAACCCCTAGCGTACAGGCTCCCGGCCATGACGAAGAAGACGACACCTGATCTTCCAACAACATCGAACAACGACGAGCTTGACCAATTGCTTGCCAGCATCAAGCTCAGTCGCATTCGTCAGATCGTCGATCAACAACTTCAAGCCGCCACCAAGTCCCAGCCGGCCTATTCAGACTTTCTGGTCCGGCTGCTGCGCGAGGAATTCCTTTACCGCCAGCAGCAAAGCATCGAGTATCGCATCCGCCAATCGAGGCTTCCCGAGCGCTGGGCGCTTGAGACTTTTCCTTTCAAAAAGCAACCGTCGATCAACGCGGCCAACATTCGCGAGCTAGCCAAACTCGACTTCGTGCAACGCGCCTCCAATATCACTTTCATCGGCGAAGCCGGTGTCGGCAAGTCTGGCCTTGCCACTGGATTGCTTCTGAAGGCCATGGCCAACGGCTATCGCGGCTTCTTTATCTCGGCTCAAGATCTCTTCGACGAAATCTACACCAGCCTGGCGGACCGCTCCACCCGTCGCCTCCTAAATCGGCTGATGCGAGTCGATGTCTTGGTCATCGACGAAATGGGCTACCTGAATCTCAAGCCAGAGCAATCCAATGCCTTTTTCAAACTCATGCACGAGCGCTACGCGAAGCGCTCCACGATCATTACCACCAACCTCGACTACCCCCAGTGGTACGACTTCCTCGGCAACAAGAAGATGGTCAAAGCCCTGCTCGATAGGCTGCGCCATCGCTGCCACACGATTCGCATCAAAGGAGAATCCCTCCGCGAACCACAAGGCTAAATACCACCCACAATCAACAGGGGCTCTCCAAGCCCTCGTTCGATGCAACGCCATCAGGCAGATTCGTGCGCACAATCGCGCTCCTGCCGATGGTCAGATTCTCAAGAGCCCAGCCGGGTACATTTTGGCGGGCGCTGAAGTCGTGCCGAGGGCAAGGCCGAGGGCGAGGCTAAGGCGGTTTTGGCTTTCTTGGAAGCCCGAGGTGTCTCACCCAACGAAGAGCAACGTCAACAAATCCTAGAATGCACGGACCTTGACCGCCTCAACACCTGGGTGAAGAAGGCCGCAACGTTGACTGACGTCAAAGAGTTGTTCGAACATTAGGCAAGGCGCCCCGAGCGTGAAACCCCCGTAACGCTCGCCGCTATAGTGAGAGGCGCTGTGTACTGTTTGTGACCATCGCCAAGCCACCCGTGCCCGTCGCACCTCCGGTTGCTTTCGTACCCCCGGTGCCTGTGCCGGTACCGGAGGTTGTCACACCGCCGGTTGCGTTCGCACCGGCTGTGCTTGGCGAGCCGCCCGTGGCGCTGGTTCCGCCCGCGTTGACGCTCCCACCGGTCGTGCTAGCGCCGCCGGTTGCTGCGTTGCCGTCAGTGGTCGAGCTGGTCGCAGACGTGTTTCCACCCACGAGCGCGCTTCCACCCGCCGAAGTCGCGCCACCGGCGTTCGCTTTGCCGCCGGTGTGCGCGGTTGCGCCTGCGGTGTTCGTGGTTCCACCCACGGTTTGCGCCATTGCAGATTGGCGTCCGAGACTGAGCAGCCGACACTGGTCGCGACCAGTGCCGCCAAGACAGCCAAATTTCCCTGAGTTATTGAGCTCACCAGATCCCTCCGATTGTGTGCTTTTTTGGTGTCAAGAGGTCACGTCAGCGGGCCGGCGGCCAAGCGGTCAGACGCGATAATCTGGAGCGGATACTGCCCTCCGAGTCGCGGCGGCTGCCCAATGCTAAGATGGACTCATGGGTCACGTATTCGTGCAGGCAGAGCTTTCGTGGACCGGCGTGCAAGCGGTCCGTTTCCTCGCGGATACTGGTGCCACGTACACAGTAATCCCAAGCGATCTTGCCGAGCGACTCGGGCTTGCGCTCTCGCCTAAGCCAATCAATGTCACGTTAGCGGACGGTTCATCGCGTCAAATGAATTTTGCAACCGTCCTGGTGAAGGTTGCCGAGCGCGAGGCCGGCGTTACCGTCCTTATTGCGCCGGAAGGTGCTGAAGCTCTGCTCGGTGTCGAGGCTCTCGAAGCTCTCGGTCTGGCGGTGGATCCCACTTCTCACGAACTGAAGCCAACTCGCGCGCACGGCGTTTTAGCAGTCGGTGTGCAGCCGGGTCGCTAAGCACGGTTAGGTCGAAGCGGCGCCGCGTACAGAACCGATTTATGCGTCAAATCAGACTCCGCATTCGTCAACCAGTCATTGCCTACGGCCAATGTTCAAAATGTTCCCTGAATGCCCAGACCTTGCCCCGCGCGTCCTAGTCGCATTGGCGCAAGTACCACGTTGCCGACGAGATCACTGCGGACCAAGCTCTTGTTGGTCTTGGCAACACCAAGCGCAAACAGCCCGGCTCCAACGGCTTGTCCCACACCAACGATTGCAAACGCCGTTCTTGCGCCACTTTGGACATCCCGGCAGTCTTGATCACCTGCGCTGCAGCTATAGGTGGCCATGCCGAGCCATGGCCCGAGCACGGGCAAGACCATCCAAGACGTGTTGTATTTGTAGTCATTTCCCTGCGCTGCCCCGACACCGACGGCATAAGAAACACTCCAGACGATGGCGCCGGCGATTACGAGACCGCGGCGCGACCGGCTGACGACATGGTACCCAGCGGGAATCGGTTGACCTTCTTCGTACAGCAAGGTCACCGGCACCGAACTACCGGTAACGGCGCTGGCTGCCGGCACGCCGGTATAATTGATGACCACGGGTTTCGGCGCAGTTTCGACGTTGGCCGGAGGTGGGCTAGCGGGCAAAGTCCCTGCGGGGTCGAGCGGCTTTGGCGCAGAATTCGTCGTCGCACCACTGGGCGCATTGATCGAAGTCAGTTGAACCTTCTGCGGCGCCTCCGCTGTAATGTGCAGATGTGTGCGCGCGGACTGGAAGGCAGCATCGCTTGCGTCGTTTGAAAAGCGTTGATCGGGCGCTAAGTTCTGGTACCAGGTGGCCCTGGGCCGTTGCCGACCCAGGGCTCCCACGGACCCGGACGTGCCAGTTTCTGGCATCCGGTTCGTCAAGTCACGGTTTCGCTGCGTGAGGTAAAATTGAGTGTACGACTCGCGGTGGGGGTAACGGGAACACCGTTAGCAACCGGAGCATCCACTCCCAATTCCGCCATGCTTCGCGTGAGCGACGGCGCAACCATTTGAACCAGTCGCGCATCACCCAGTACCGAAACGTTGAGAGCGCCCGGGCGTTACCCGTAATGCCGTAATAGGCATAGTGCCCTCGAAGCTTCAGTGTCAGCATGGCGTGCTGTTCCTTGATGGGCAGGTGTCGGTATGCACGGCACCACATAGCGATACGATGCCGTGCACGGCTGAAGCGAGATTGTTCCGTCTTGCGTTTGACCACCCAGTTGCCCTTAAGGGACCGACCCCAGTAGTGGGTGAAGCCCAGAAAGGCAAAGCTTCCCGTCCCCGTTGAGTCGTCGTTATTTCGACGTGTCTCATTGTGTGGCCGTTGAAACCGTACCAATCGGGTCTTCTCCGGGTGCAGGCGCAGACCATATTTGCCGAATCGCTTCGGCAGTACAGTCAGCACCCCGCGAGCGTCTCGTTCCGTCTCAAAGACCAGCACTGCGTCATCAGCATAGCGCACCAGGAAAGCCTTGCCTTTCAGCCTTGGCTTTATCTCGTGTTCGAACCACGCGTCTAACACTTCGTGCAAAAAGACGTTCGACAAAATCGGCGAAACCACACCGCCTTGGGGCACTCCGGTTTCCGGGTGGTAGACACACCCTTGTTCCATCACGCCCGCATTCAACCACTTGCCTATCAATCGAAGCAACACTCCATCGCGCACCCTCTTGTGAAGCACTTCACGGAGCTTGGCCTTGTCGATGGAATCGTAAAATGCTTCGATGTCCATTTCCAAAACCCAGCCACCGTGCATCAACATGGCTTGTTGCCAGAACGCGGCCAGCGCACCGTGCGCACTTCTTTGGGGCCGAAAGCCATATGAACAGTCCAAAAAGTCCTGTTCGTAAACAGCCTCCAGCACCATCGTTACCGCCCGCTGAAGCACCTTGTCTTCAAAGGATGGAATACCGATTGGGCGCGTTTGCTTTCCATCGTGTCCTTTCGGTATGTGTACACGCCGCACCGGCGGTGCTCGGTAGTGGTCGCCAGATTTAGCTCGGTCCAGCAGTGACGCGAGATTTTCCTCGAGGTTCACTGCGTACTCTGCCGCTGTCTGTTCGTCCACACCCACCGCACCGTCCTTGCGCGTGCGTCGATACGCTTCCCGCATCCAGTCCATGTCAATGTGATGCGACAGGGAGGTCAATGCCACCCCGGGCATCCGCTTCGCAATTTCCGCTATCCGTTCGAGTTTCGTTGAGATGGTTTTAGAGCCTTGTGTCTCTGCCATCGTTCCTCCAAATAGTTCCGCGACTCGGTGGCCCCTTCGTCCTCCACAGGGTCGCTTGGGCGGCTTCCCCTGCTTCACGGGTTGTATGAGCCACTATGACTCCACGTCGCCCTTCCCACGTCACTTCGGTTGTCCCTTCGTTCAGCAGTACGGCCACGCAAGACTGACTTCCGGCTGGTGGCCAACCTTTACCGGACGGGATTGGTTACCCGCAGGACTACTCTGTGAAGTTTCAGTCGTTACATCTACATGACTTCCTCCTCACCCAGGCTTTGCCTGGCGCAACAAAGCGCAGCGCCTGTTCAAAGGCTGCATTGGCCCCGGCGTCATCAGTCTTATTCGCGGCCCGAACCAAGCCGATGTAAAGCCATATCTTGGCGCGTACCTGGGCGCTGCACTGGTCGGTACAGGCCTTGTCAATACCGAGCAGGAGTGCCTCAGCGCCCACGCGATCACCCGAGGCGTACTTGACGGTCATTGCTTCAGTGATCTTTCGGTCGGCAGCGGCATCGCGCGGCGGTGCAAGCGCTGGCGAACACACGAGCTGACTCAGCAATTCAAGGCCCGCCAGCATAGCCGCGCGCAGAAACGTTGTTGATGTTATGACGAAGTTTCTGGAAGTACTTTTCATAGTTACTCTCGTTGAATGCAAGATCTCTCTGGACCAAAACGACTTGAGTGCGTCACTTGTAGGCGTCGATGATCGTCACCGCGATTTTCTTGGCGGTCTGACCAACCACGGCGCTCGTCGTGCCTGCATTGCTGGTAATCGTGTAACCGCCTAAGTTCTGTCCAGTAGCTCCGTCGGTTAGCGTGAAATTCGCGGATAGGTGAGCCGTGCCCGCCATCATGCCGAACATGACGTTGGCCGCCGTGCTCACTTTCGCGATGTCCGTAATGACGACCTGAGCCACTAGCGTGCGCGATGCCGTGCGTTGGCCGCCGTCGAAGTCGATGGCATTGACCGTGTCGTAGTGCTGAAACTGCGTGCGCTTCTTCAGCCGCTCTTGGATATCCTTGTATAGGTCTACGATCTCTTCGCCTGCTTCCTCGTGCGCCACGCTTCTAATACACAATACAAAATCGGCATAGTTCTGCTGCAATTTGATTCCGATTGGCTGTTGTGCCTGCATCTTGGTCCCTCCACAGCCACTGGCGAAGGCGACCAGCGCTACCGCCGCGCAGAGCCGCAGCCAAACACGCATCCGGACCGATGACTCGACTATTGATGTCCACACCTTTGTTCTCCTAGCTAGTGTCCGTCCAGAAAAGGCAATTGGAGCCGTGCGGGCTGGATGAAATGACGACGGCGAGGCCAAGGCAGAGCTCCAGCGATGCCCGGACAATGGAATGGGGTAGCTCGCAACGGCTCATTTTCATCTGCAAGATGGAGCTATCCCGACCGAAGGATTTTCAGGTTGTGGGTGCCGCTGAGGGCTTAGCGCTTCAGCAAGTGACGAGCGAAGACCAAGAGGTTCGCTGCGATCACTGAGCTCCACGCGTACGCCTCGAATGACTTGAATCCACTCCATAGACAGCGGTCGAGACCGAATGTCCTCTTGAGAAAGGAGATGATCCCTTCAACGCCAGCGCGAAAGCGCCGTAGTCGTTTGAAGACCCAGGTGCTCTTGACCATTTCGGTCACATCAAGTCCGACGTGCTTGCTGAAGGCAACGTCCTGTACACCCAGCTGCTTGATGTCCTGGACGTTGGCGCGGGACGAGAAGCCTCCGTCGAAGCACATCTGGTCAGGAGCGCGACCCAGCAGTGTTCGAACTCGCTCTGCCATCTTGGTCGCAAGAGTCGAGTCTGCAGGATTTCCGTGTTCCACCACCAAGTCGAGCACCAAGCCCGAAGCTCCCGCACTCAGACATACCTTGTGGCCGTATTGGGTGTCGCGACGGTCCTTGACGATGATGTCGCTGTGCGGCTCGAAGATGCTCACGATTTTCTCACCGGCAGGCACACTTTCGTTGCACAGAACGCGGCGTTGGGTCTGGTTGAGGACTTGAGCGGTAAGACCGAGAAAGTGTCGAATCTGGGTCGCAATCCCGTCGGCTTTGACGGCAGTCATGATGTCACCGTACGAGGCTTCGGATAACTGCTGGGCAACGCGTTCGGCTGCAGTGACGGTCTTTTCCGTTACCTTGAGCAGATCGCGATAGAGCACCACCCGCTCGCCCTGGGTCTTTGCATTCAGGACCCCCAAACTGCGGCGATGGGCACGCCGACTATGGTCATTGAAAGTCATGCCGAAGTCGTCCCGGGCTGTCCGCATCAATCGTGTTAGTACGCGAACACAGTCCCATAGCAATGACGAGTCGCTGGGCTCATGAATGTTCGACTCCACGACGGTACAATCGGTGCGGATTTTGGTACCTGTCTCGACCTTGAGCTCGATGGCTCGTTGCACGATCAGCCGATTGACGGCTTGCCATGTTTGGGGCCGCACACGCTTGATGTTGCTTTGCAGCGCCGACTTCTTCGGCGATACGCCGGGTAGCAGACGGCAGAAGGTCGAATAGCTCTGCGAGTCTGCCAGATGAAACGCCAACTCCAAGTAACTGAACGCGTTCATCTGCTTGACCAACATGGCACGTAACACTTGCTCCGCCGTCATGCCGTCGCGTCCTTTCTTGCGGCTGATTCCGCGAGGGACCAAGTCCTTGTGCACCAACCCGACGGCCTCCGGCAGCTGGTCGAGAACCGAGCTCATGGCTGCCAGTTCTTGAGCGTGCACGTGGGCAATGGGGTTGGCGGCCAGGGGTAGTTGTTTATGGTAGGCTTGGCGCATCGCAGTGGTCGTTCTTGAAGGGTTGTCTTGGAAAACGCCCCAAAGAACGCTCACTGCGGCCTATTTATTTCCATCAGCGATCAATGATTTTCTCGATTTCTAATGCCGGATTCTACTTTCCGGACGGACACTAGCTAGTTCGCGGAACTTGAACCGCGTCGTTCTGCGCTGAGCAATTATCGGGCCAGTCTCAGTTCATACAGTGGCAAGAGCGCACGATACAGACGGACCGACATCAGTGAACTCACGAGCGTTCGACGCGATGCGATCTAATTGGGAAATTGCATTTGCAAACGAGACGGGCTCACCTAGGGGACTCTGTGCGTCCGCCGCAATGAGATTGTTGTTCGAGTTGACTTGGTTTGGTTCGGCGCAGGTCTGGTTGGTGCTGCACTTCTGACCTGAGGTGCAATCGGAATCCTTCGTGCATTGCCCGCGGCACTGCCCGTCTGCGCCGCAGGCCAGTGGCGTTGCGCAATCCGAGTCTTTCTTGCACTGCAATTCCACGGGTAACTGACAGACAGTGCTGCCGTCGCTGTTCTTGACGCAACTCTGCCCAGTTGGACAATCTTTGCTCGTGACACAGGGTGTGTGGCAGTGGCGTGATCGGTGCAGGCGGCAACCCAAGCACGGGTGGCTCCAAGAGCACGAGCACATCGAGCACGGAAACGAGCGCCGGTGCATCCACTTCAGTTGGCGGCACCAGCAATTCGGGCGGAATTTCTGCAACGAACGCAACCAGCAACGCAGGAACCAGCATCACTGGAGGCAGCACGAACATTGGCGGTACTTCAGCTGCAGGCGGTTCGTCGTTGGTGAGCGCTACGTCACCGACCGGTGGTGTTTCGAGCACCGGTGGCACTGCATCAACCGTGAACACCACGGTGCCAACTGGTGGCGTAATGATTGTGGGCGGGACCAGCGCCATTGGAGGAACCTCATCCGGGGGTGGGACTGTTGTTGTCGGCGGCACGACGAGCACTGGTGGAACCAAAGCTACGGGGGGCGCGACGAGCACCGGCGGAACTGTCGCAACCGGGGGAATTGCTGCAACAGGCGGAACCAGCAGCACCGGCGGAGCCGCGGCTACGGGTGGATCGACTGGAAATGTCTGCGCGCTCTCAGGTGTTCCGACCGTGCCCCCTCCCAACGGCCTGGTCGCGTACTACCCGTTTGACGGCAATGCCCACGACGCGAGCCTCTATCAGAATCATGCCCGCGAGCGTGGCACCCTTTCTTACGCCGCTGGTTTGGCCGGTCAAGCCGCAAGCTTCAATGGCACTGATGCCTACGTCGAGGCGCATGACGCAAGCTGGCTACACTTTGGATCAGGGAGTTTTACGGTGGCGGCTTGGGTCAAGACCAACGGTGTCAGCACGGCACCGCTCGTGGACAAGGGTGCCCCCACGCTGACCGCCGAAGGTGCGTTTCACACCTTGGTATCGACGGGTGCAGCTAGGCTTTCCATTCAGAGTGCGGCATCCAGCGGCGATTACAAGGACGTTCGGAGCACCGGCAGCATCAATGATGCCGCCTGGCATCATGTGGTTGCCACCCGCGATGCCGACAACCACTTGTTGAAAATCTACGTCGATGGCGCTCAAGCGGCGACTCCGACGTCAGACAGCGGAATTGGAAGTATCGATAGCACCCGGTCGCTACTCATAGGAACCGACCAGAGCAACACTCGGTTCAAGGGCCTCATTGACGAAGTGTACTTGTACAATCGGGCTATTTCCGACGCGGAAGTCACGGCCCTGTTCGGCAGTTGCGGCACACCACCGACGCCCCCTTGTTCAAATCTGGTCAGCTACGACGCCAATGCCGACTTCGACACGGGTTGGCAAAACGTACAAAACCCGAATGGCGTCTGGAGCTATGGTTGGAGCACGGGAGCAACGGGATCGCTGCATGTCTACGGCGACCGGACAAACAACGCCGTAAGTACGTCGGTGAACGTCAACGCCTGGTATGACGCGCAGAATTGGAAATCCAATACACCCGTCGTGTATCGCAATACTGGCTCAGATTATACCAGCAGCGGCGTCACGCTGGATGCCGGGGCGCTGATCTTGAGTCCCGGCGGAACTAACTTCACCGCCTATTCGCAAATTGTCTTCACGGCGCCGTATGACGGCCTGTATTACTTTGCGGGTGGCTATTATCCTCAGCAAAGCAGCATCAACGTTGACGTGAGCACACGAGTTGACGAATGGTCAGTCGGAGCCGCAGCGTTGACTGCCAGTAGCCAATATAGTGACTTCTTTCACGCTTACTCGCTCGCTCAGGGCAACACAGTCAGCTTCGCGGTAGGTCCGAACTACAATACTTCTGTGCGCGGCACTGCTACCAAGGTCGAAGCGCGCATCAGCGCTTGTGCCGACTCCACCGGCGTGACGCCAACCTGCTCGGACACTGTTCGCAATCAAGGCGAAACCGACATCGACTGCGGCGGCAAGAATTGTGGGCCGTGCCCGCTCGGTGGGAGCTGTGCCCGAGGTAGTGACTGTGCAAGTGGTTTCTGCAAAGATGATCAGTGCGTGGATACGAGCGCGTACACGGTGGCCCTTTTCCACTTCGACGGGGCAGACGGAAGCACCATTCTGACCGACAGTTCGAGCTTCAACCACGTGGCTACCATTGGCGGCAACCCCGTGATTTCGGCGAGTCAATCGGAATTCGGCGGAAGCAGCCTCTACGTGAAGGGCACTAGCAACGAACACATCAACTACGTTCTATTCAACGCCATCTCGAGTGACTTCGTCTTTAATGCCGACTTCACGATGGACTGGTGGCAATGGGTGGTGAGCTATACGGATAAATACGGGATGACCGTCGCTGCTAGCAACAGCAGCCCTACGGCAATCGATTATAGCGGAAGCTGCACTTCCGGTAATTCCGGCGCCGAAACGATCGGGTACGGTTGGTCGTCAAGTGGTTCCAGTGCGCCTTCAGTGTCTACCTGGCATCACATCGCGATTACACGTTCGGGCACCACAGTTCTCACGTTCGTTGACGGACACCTGGCTTCGACCTCGACGTATTCAGCCGCGCTCGGCGGTCGCTATCTGCTTGTGTCCGGTGCCGTTTGTGATGCCGCAAGCGACAATGGCGACTTGAACGGTTATATTGATGAATTGCGCGTCGTGAATGGTGTGGCACTTTGGACGACTGACTTCACGCCGCCAACTGGGCCCCAACCGTGAGGGAAGCGGACCGGTCCAGTCGAAGAGCGCGCTCGCGACATACCGGATCAAAGACGTCAACACCGCGGGAACTCCGTAACGAAGCCACGAAAATGCGCAAATCTAGAAGTCACGCCAAACGGCAGCTCTCGAATTGCAGCGGGTAGCCTGCTGGGCGTGCCTTGTGCGGGCAAACCCGCGCCTGGCCACCGGCGCTCGGCAGGTTTGAAAATCCACTTTTCCCAACCGTTTCACTTGATGCGGGGCGTTTCGGAATCGCTTGCCGGGCGCGCAGCGGTCGTGCGCTTCAGGGGTTTTCCGAGCGCGAGCGACTCTTGCGTGTTAGCGATGGAATTTTCGCTCCTTCTCCTGCAGCCGTACAGCAACGGCTCGCCGGACTGCCACCCCCGGATCTGAAGGAGATCTACCAACGAATCTGGCTGGGTTCGCTCGATGCAATCCGATCATTTCGGGCTCTCACGCGCTCGGGTCAACAACCCGGTATCGGCAGCGTAATCTGCCTTTCGCCGCATCACTTGCCGATCACTGAAAACGCTTGGGCGATTCCAATTACGGCGTTGTGACGTGGACCCGGTAATTGACGATCTGTTCGGTCGATAACCGCCCTGCCCGTGCCGATTAGACTCAAATGTGCGCCGATTGCGCGGCAATCGACTATAGTCAATCGAAACATGCTCGCCAAGCAGGTATGCGTCCACCTTCCTCGGCTATTGCTGATCTATAGCTTACTGCTGTTGCTCGTCGTGGTGGTTCGCTACGCCACGGCCGAGGTTCAGCTCGTTGAGCAATACCTGCGCCTCATTGTTGGAGGTTGCGGAAGATGGTGACCTGGCTTACACGTCTACCAAGAGAACCGTGGCTGCTGGAGTTTCTGGGCGATTTTGGAATAGTTCGGGACATCCCTTGCATTGCCGATGGGTGACGCCGTTGATCGCTTGCTCAGCGTTTCTGCTTAGCTTGGCGCTGGTGAAGAGGCGCTGGCAAGCATTGCGGCTTGGCTCGGCTAAGCCGTTTAGCCCGTACGCCGAGATCGTTGTTCTTCTCCTTTTGGGGCTTGCTTTCTTTTTTGTCATGCGTCCTATCCACTTGATACAGTTGGAGGTAAGGGAGTCCGATTTCAACAAGGTCGTGATCGGGACTCTGGGGCAGCTTGAGCTCATTCTATTGGCAAACGCTTGGCTCCCGTGGTTGGTGAGTGCAACATGTCTAAGCTTGATGGGGGCGCACGCGGCGCGACTCCGACAAGCGGCACCTGGTGTTGCGGAGCCCCGGCTACCGCAACTCTGGGGAATCGGGTTGGCTCTGATTGTGGCTGGTATTGTGCCTTTGGCGTGGGCGATTCGTCGCTATGCTCAGGCGGGGCTGGCCGTCATTGACGCGCGGACATCGGACTCGTTGGTACATTTCCTTCGCGAAAAGGCCATGTTGCCGCAGGCGCTTCGCGCATTCTATGTCACGGTGTTGGTGGCTGCCGTCGTTTTGACGGTCGCGTATTGGCGCCGTGCGCGTTTCCGTGCCGAACCGACATCAAGAAATTCTCGCTCCGGGGGAGCATGGCTTGGGACTGGCGCCTGTCTCGGGCTCAGTCTCTTCTTTTTCTGGATGACCAAGCCGCTATCCGCGGAGCTCTTGCATCCATTTCCCACCGATCACAACTTCCTTTGCGTTGAGCCCGAACATCAGCCACCGCATGCCTTGCTTGGCGTAGGGCCGGACTCGGTCGTCGAAGCGCCCATGGTGGCCTATCGTTACGACTACTCTGTGGATGGGACTGGCGCGGGCAGTGTTCAGTCGCTCAACGATATTCTGGGCAACAAGGCCAACTTATGGAGACAGGTACACCCGCAGCAAGACTTTCCTGGAATCGTCATCGTCTTTATCACTGGGCCAATGTCATTGCAAAACTTGCAAGGAGCATTGACGGCATTTGTGCAAAGTGGCTATTTTGCGGTTTACTTCCTTCTGGCAGACGTCATTCGAACAACTCAGCCATTTTTTGGGCCCTGCCAAGGCGTGCGGAGTTCCGCGGTAAGGCTGCGAGTTGTCGGCGACCCCAGCCGCTGTGCAGGTGCGTCGAACGAACGAATTTGGCTGCCAATACAAGGTCGTACAGAGGAATTTGTCTACGGGCTTATCCCGCTGAGAAAGCAGGGGAAGATGCCGTGTTGGGTTTTGCCCGCGAGTCCAGACAACGACACGCAGGCAAGTGTGCATCGCGACAAGGACGATACTCCGTCAAAGCTGTGAAACGCTTGCCGATAAGACGTTCCTCGCAGGGGTGCCTGGAAGAATGCTTGGGGCTCATAGTTCCCACTACTGTAGTAACGCGACTTTCGGCGGCGATCCCGAGCCTGGTCAACCCAAGTTCTGCTATCCGATCCCCTCCCCCATAATATATTGAGAGAACCACAACGTGGTTGGATTGGTTGCTCTGCCCCGGACGAGTCACTGATCCGGACAGGTTGGATCCGGCACCAGGGCATAGCCGGCAATGTTCACCGTTCCCGTGTTGCTCCCCTGGAAAGGAGAACGAAGTACGCTCAGGCCGTCTGGAGGCGTGGTCTGGCCATAGGCCGAGCCACTGCAGGTGCAGCTTTGCAGCTGCTCGTTGCAGATGCACTGAGCCACGGGAGCGGCGCGCCAGTAGTTCGAGCTGGCGTCAAGCGGCAACCCGGAGTTGTTCCAGACATCGAAGCCGTTCGGGCAATTAGTGCCGTTGCAGCAAAGACCAGGTTCGGCCTTGCCATTGCACTTGAACGTGTTCATGGCCGAGCTGCCGTTGTTCGTGCCAGCCAAATTCACGACGGCGCTGCTCGCATCGGTCGAGGACTGAGGGCTGCGCTGAACCACGCCCGTGTGATTGTACATCACGCTGGAGCCAAAGACCGTGAGTCTGCCCACCTCGGCGTAGGCACCCGTGCAGCCGTTGTGTTCGAGACCGCCGGAGAACGACACCTGCGGCGCGTTCACGGAGAGTCCCGAGTTCGCTCTGAGTGATATGCCGTCCTCGGACATACAGCGAATCGTGCTGCCGGAAACGCTGACCTGGGCATCACCCTCGGCGTAGATGCCGAAGCGTCCAATCTTGGGCGACGGACAAGCGCCTGACATCGTACCCACGCCGACTGGGGCCCAGCCCGCGCTGGTGATTCGGCACCCAGTCCCAGCGAAAATCCCAAAGTTTACCGTATCGGTGAGTGCCAGTCCTGACTCGTTCCAACCCGCGCTGCTAATCGAGAATTCGGACAGCGCCTGCAAATCCGTTTGCGACTGACAGAGGAACCCAGCGTTGGAGGCTTTCGCTACACTAACATTCGAAGCCAAGACGCCAATGCTTCCGCCGTCCAGAAGTATTCCATTCGTTACGTTAGTGATGTTCGCGCTACAACTATTCACGGAAAGAGTTCCGACCACGACGTGCATTCCGTTATCAACTCGCTGAATTACAACGGTACCGGTCAGGACTAAGTTCGCTCCTACGCCGGACGCCGTTTTCCCAACATAGACTGCGTCACTCGCCCCACCGGGATCGCCCTGACAGGTGGTGCCTATGACGACTTGTTGGAGGGAGGCAGCCACCGTATCATCCTGAGCAGCAAAGACCGGGACGCTGGATGCACCGCGGAAGCACACACCAGCGCTCGAGTTTGACGTGACATTCGCACCCTTGCGCAACCTAATCGGATATTGCTCGAGCGCACTCGCGTTGCCGAGGGCATCGCCCGTAACACTGATTGTACTGTTCTGCGCCGCGACTTCGATAGCTTGCCCCACGGTCAGGCACGGCCCGCCAAAGCCTTTTTGCTGCACGCGACCGCAGCAAGCGTTGTCGGTGCCGATTGTGGGGTCCGCATTGACGTACGCGACAGCCTGAGTGAAGGCTGGGCAGACTTGGCAATCGCCCTGAGCATAGGCTTGCCCACTTGGGCACACGCAATGCCCCTCTGCGCTGCAGGTTCCCGAATCGCTCATGCCGCAGGCTTTGCCTGGCTGGCCTGCGGCTGGGCCGCTGATCTGGCAGGTCGAGACGCCAAGCGTGCAGCTGGTAGTTCCCACGCCGCAGGGATCCGGATCGGACGGCGTGCACCCAACGCCACTGGCGCAGGTAACGCAGCTGCCCAAATTGCAGACCTGGTTCGTGCCGCAGGGCGTGCCATTTTGCACAGAAAGGTCCGAGTCCTGACATGATTGCACGCCGTTGGTGCATGTGGTGGTCCACACATGGCACGAGTTCGCGGGGGTGCACAGGTCGCCTTCGATGCACGCCTGGCCACTGTTCCCGCCTGTGCTCTGCGTGGTGCCACCCGTTGCCGGTGAACCGCCCGTGTCCGGCGTGGTGCCACCGGTTGCCGGCGCTCCACCCGTGCTCTGAGCCGTACCACCCGTTGCCGGCGCCCCGCCCGTGCTCAACGTTCCCCCAGTATCCGTGGCGCCACCTGTTGCCGGCGCGCCACCGGTGGGTGCAACTCCACCGGTGGGTACAGCGCCACCCGTTGCTACCGCACCACCCGTGCTCGACGTTCCGCCCGAATGGGCAGCGCCGCCCGTGGGCGTGCTCGTTGATGCGCCACCGGTGCTCGACTTGCCGCCCGAAGCCGGCGCACCGCCAATCGGCCCGCTCGTTGATGCGCCACCGGTGCTCGACGTTCCACCTGCCGGTGCTCGTCCCCCAGTGGCCGTTGCGGCACTCGATGCCGACGCACCGCCGGTATTCGCAACACCACCGGTGCTCGGCGCGCCTGCTGCCGTCGACGTAGTTTGGCTGCTGCTCGCGCCGCCGACGCTGGAGTTGCCTGCTGATGTCGTTGCGGCACTGCTAGCCGAGTTGCCCCCAGTACTCGCAGTACCGCCGCTGCTCGACGCGCCACCCGTACTGTTCGCAACACTTGATTTGCCGCCTGTGGCACTGCTGGTGCCACCACTCGATTTCGAACCGCCAACCGTACTGCCAGCATCGGAAGTCTGCTTGTCGCTTGGCAGTCCACTCGAACATGCCATGGTCCAAGTGCTTGCAAGACATAAGAACAGCCACGCGGGGCCGCGGGAGGCAATGTGGCTGCGCGGCACAGGCGCCGCCGTGATTGTCGTTGGGTGATGCGACTTCATGACCAATGTCCTCCACGCGTGGATCGGGATCTGAAATTCGAACTTGCTACGCTAAGCATTTGACGTGCCAAGTCAAAACTGGGGATTGCGCTGGTGCCGGTCGCGACATTTGGGTTGATTCGTGACCGGATCGGCGTGCTCCGGTTACCGCTCCGCTTCGATGAGTCGCCACTGTTCGGACACAGCCGGCGTCCGGACAGGTGCAACTTGGCCCAGTAGTCCAATGTGGTTTTGGAGTCCAGAGCCACGTGGCAAAAGGCTACAAGAGCGGCCCCAAGAGCCCTCTGACTTTCTTTGGATTACAATGGGTTATCGACGACCGGCCCCGCAGCGGCCTTCCTGAACGCAGGCCAGGGATTACGGAAACTGGACTTGCCCTCACAGGCGACGACACCCATGCAAAGACACGAACGATGGCTCCTGGTTGCAGCAACCGCGCTCGGTTGCACGGCGCAAACCCGGCCGGCACCCGACGCGGTGGTCGCCACGACGCCGCCTGGCTCCAGCGTGCCGAACCAACAAGAAAAATCCCAGCTCGACGCGCAAGCGCCGCAGCAGTCGCCGTCGGCTGAACGTAAACCGGCTGCGCCCGTGGATCCGCTTGGCAGCGCGCGCATCGATCCCGACGGCAACGACGACGCGGAACCCGAAGGCGAAGGACCCTTCCCGAATTCCGCGCATTTCGAGAAGGTCGGGCGCGCGCCGATTTCGCTGCGGCAGGTTTGCGATCTGAGGCCACTTGGCGATGCGCTGTACGCCGCGCACTCGTGGGTGCCACTCGGCGCCGACGGCGCGGCAATTTCGCGGTATCGGCCTTCGAACACAGCGAAGCCGTTTGCGACCGCTTTCGATTGGAATCGACCGGGTGAGCCTGCCAAGGGCGGCGGCGCGGGTCAGGGCTTTTTGCGCGTGCGCGCGATTGGCGGGCGGCTCTACGTGCCGGACTCCGATCCGCCTTACAATGGTTTTGGGCTGATGGATTGGGGCACCGAAGGATACGTTTTCGTGTCTCGCACGGACGGCACGTTTGCGTACCCGACGCGGCCTCATTTTCGGCCTCCTGCGCGCCCCACGACCGACGGCGGCGCTGGTGCCATGGTGATTCCACGCGCTTACCACGATTTCGATGTGATTCGTTTTCGCGGGCACCTGCTGGCTTCGACGGGAGCGGTGCCGCCGAAAGAACGCGCCTGGTACGGGCCGTCTCCGGGCGCGTTGCACATTGCATCCAGTGATCTGTCGCACTTCGAATACGCCCTTTCTTACCCGGAACCCTATGTGCCCGGCGTGTGGCGCTTGACGTTCATGGTGCGCTTTCGCGACCGCCTGTACGTGGGCATTCAAGACTACGACGGCCGCGCGCCGGATGACTACGTCGTGGTGGCACCCGGGCCCGGCGAGACTGAACTGCGGCAGGAGCATTTGCATCCCGTGCGGGTGACGGCCCACGGTGCCGCGCAGACCCTACGTTGGTACGCCGATCGGTATCGGCTGTACTGGATCGCCTGGGGCCATGACGGCGTGCGTTTGAAAGTCACGGACGACGGCGTGCATTGGCGCACCCTCGAGTTACCGCAGGAAGCTGGAGCCCCGACGGATGTTCGGCGCTTTCGCGGGCAGCTCGTCGTGCTCACAGAAAACGGGCTCTACCGTATCGACAACGACGAAGTCAAATGGGTCGCCGCGGTCAATGACAAGAAATCCCCCTTCGAACTGCGTGATTCGCTGTGCGCGGCGCCGCTTGCGGTCTTCAACAATGAACTCTACGCAGGCGGACAGCGGGATGGAAGCCTCTACCGTCTGGTCATTGACTCATAGAGGGCTCCGGCTATCCCGGCCCTGCCCTCGCATTGAGAGCCCTCGCCGCAATAGCAGCGTGTCGCCGCACTGCCGGGCGAAAACGGGTGCAACCTCGAGCTAGACGTGCATAGACTTGACTTCGTCGGGGTCCTGCTTGAGCGAACCACTGTCTCCCGAGGTAAAGTACTCGCTGGTACTGGTTGGTTTGTTCCTCGTGCCGCGAGTGTTGCAGCGCTTCAAGATTCCGAGCGCCGTCACTTGCCTTGGTCTGGGCATTCTATTCGGGCTGGGCCTGAATCTATTCCAGGACGACCACACGCTTCGCCTTCTGGGCACACTCGGTATTGTGTCTCTGTTCCTGTTCGCAGGTTTGGAGGTTGACCTGCGTGAGCTCAAACGCGGGCTGCGCGTGCTGGCGGAACACGTCATCATCAACGTGCTGGTGCTTGGTCTAGCGGTCTCAATACTGCTTCGAATTACCACTGTGGAGCTGAGGGGCGTCGTTCTAATCGCGCTGGCACTGTTTACGCCATCGACCGGCATCATATTCGATTCTCTCTATTCGGCGGGGTTGGGCGCACAACATAATTTCTGGATCAAGTCGAAGGCGATAGCCATGGAGCTGATTGCCCTGGTGGCACTCTTCTTTACCGTACAATCAGCCAGTGCGGTTGGACTCGGCATGTCCTCCCTGATACTCGTCGCCATGATCGTGTTGCTGCCCTTCTTGTTCATTGCCTTTGAACAACGTATTTTGCCCTATGCACCGAAATCCGAATTTACATTCTTGGTCCTAGTCGCCGTACTGTGCGCGCTGCTGACGCGCCGGCTTGGCGTGTACTATTTCAGTCGGTGCCTTCGTCGTTGGCATTACCGTGGTGCGGCTGCGTCAACGGATCCCTGCGTTGGCTTCCGAGCGCCTTCAATCGGCTGTTGAGCTCTTTGCATCCTTTTTCGTGCCCTTCTACTTCTTCAAGACGGGGCTGCATCTATCTGCCGATGACTTCTCTTGGACATCGCTGGGTATTGGGTTGGCATTTCTCGTTTCCGTCGTGCCGGTGCGGATTGCCATCACGACGCTCCATCGGAAGCTGTCGCTGCATGAACCGATGAGGGATGGCATCAAAGTCGGCATATCCATGGTGCCAACGCTCGTATTTACCATCGTTCTCGCGGACATTCTCAGGGAACGGTACGGCCTATCACAGCCCATGTACGGCGGGCTCATCGTGTACGCAGTGCTCGACACGACACTCCCGGGGCTATTGTTGCGGCTATTCTCAAAACGCGCGAGCGCGAATGAAACTAGCTCAGTGGTACCAAGCACACCGCAATCTACTTCTTAACTTCGCAGTGCACTTCCTCGGTAACCAACTCGGTCGTCTTGTCGCCATTGCGGATGAACACGATCATGATGCCCTTGTCTTTCATGGGTATCGCACGGGCGACCGCCGCCTGCTCGTCGTCCCCGGTAACCGTGTAGGAGCGACCAATGGCTTGGAACTCAGCATTTAGCGGTGCCAGCGAGAGTTGGCCTTTGCCCCGCTCGCCTTCGATATGGGCCATCCAATGCTGTCCCTTTGCGTCACGCACGAAAGCAGGGTCGGTCTCCGACTTTTCTTGGTCCTGATCGGTCACGACGACGTGCAGGGCTTTCGGGAGCTTGAGATCTTTGCCAGACACCCTGAATGCGCGAAGACCAAATTCGCCGTGCCCCTTGGCGAATGACGTGGACACGACGGCGGAGTCGCCATCGGCCGCTATGTCGGGTAAGGTTGGGAACCCGGCGTAACTCACAAACTCCCCGCGCGGGGATTTATTGGCGTCGAGTAACCCCGCCATCAGGTGGTTCGCATGGCGCGCAGCGACAAGAATCGTCCCGTCCTCGAACCGGTAGGAAACGGGAACTTCGTAGTCGGGACTGTTGCTCGTTACTTGTTTGAGTTCAGTCGTGTGGATGTGTTTTTCGTCCTTTGCCGAACCGGTATTCACGAAGAACGTCGATTTCCACTTGATGGACCCATCGGCTTGCTTCTCACCCTGAAGCCCCGAGCCCAAAATCCAAGTTTCGCCGGTTTCAAGGTGGGCAAATGACCGGCATGTGTGCGTTTCCGAATAGGTTTGCGCTGCGCCGAATGGCTGCGCTTGCTGCGCTGGCGTCAACTTCTGCTCGGCGTAGTGGACGCCGTCGAATTGCACCCAAGGCGAGTCTGAATCCGCAGGCCCGCACACCACCGTTCGGTGCTTGTCCTTGTACTTGTCTTCGTAATCAACGAAAGCGAACGCCGTGTCGCCTTCGACCTTCACAGGGGTCACGCGGTACATGTATCGCGTGGCGTCTTTCGGTACGGTCGCTAGCCGCTTGCTTTGCCCGAGTGACACCTTGAGCAGCGCGCCCTCTGCTTTGGCACCAATGGCGAGCACCGAAGGCTTGTTGCCGATGGCGAACCCGACGGCAACTCGCCCATCTGCGAGCACGGCTTCGGTGAGCCCCGTCAGCTTGTTGGCTCCCGACGCCCAGACCTTCTTGCTTTGAATCTCGCACACAGGGGGTTCCAGATTGGCAGGGGCGACCGAGGGCGCAGCCGGGGCGCTCGGCGAGACGGAGGGCGCGGCCGACGGGACTGCGGGAGTCACTTGGGGCGTCGCTTGTTTGTCGTCCGCCTTGGGTCGAGAGCAACCAAACGCTGCGGCGATTGCGAGGCATGCAATTGATGTTTCAGTGAGGCGCATGGCACGAATATGTCTCGCGAATTGTTGCCCGACGTCAACCCCCAAATGGGCGGCCCGTGAACCCGACACGCATGCCCGGATTCCTCGCCTGCGGCAGGCTTATGTCGTAAGATAGGTTTAGCGTTCCGAAGCTTGGGACTCTGGGGCGCGAGTGAAGCAGGTGGTGGGTGACTTCATGGCAGACGTGAAAGGTGGGGCAGTCAAGGGCAGCGACGTAGGGGTTGAACCTGTCTTTTCAGGGAACGAAAACTACGAGCAACACGAACGTGAAAGGGCCCAAAATGACCTCGTGTGTCGGGCACTTCAATACGCCAAAGGCTGCGGCGCCATTATCCAATGGCCTCCCCCCAACGAACTCAGCGACGTGTTGCGGTCCGAGTTTTGGTTCTTTGTCTACAACGCGGGGGTTCATCGTCAAGCGACGGAAGGTGCCGCACAACGAATTGAAGAGAGCAAGCGGAAACTGACCGAGTTAATGAAGACGATGCTGCCGCTGCTCGAATTGCTTCGCAATGATTCTCACACTCGCGCACTCGCAGCGCTAAACGTCGAAAACTGGCTGGCACAACGCCACGCGCAGGCGGATCGTATTCAAGGAGGCTTGTTGGGCGAAACGACACGTCAGTGCCTCGAATTGTTGTATGGCGCCATCGATCAAGCGGTCGATCGCCTTCGGACATCGAAGACCGGTCCGCGCAAGGATCGCGGCAGGTTGATTCGCTGGGCGCTCGAGCAACCGGAGAATAGCGGAGGTTGGTGGCCAGCAAATCCCACGGATGAGGATCTGACCGCATTGAGCATCCTGACCGGCGTATATCTCAGAACCTTCGAAGATGATTTCGACGACCGCGAGAAGCTGGCACAGGACGCGGCTCACGGTTCTGTGACGATCACGCATCTGCAGGGCCTTTGGCACAAGGAACGTTCACGATGCGGCGAGCTGCGCCGCAGCATGTTGGTTTGAGCCCCCGCAGATCCTGGCCGGGCCTGTGTCAACGGCAGTACCTGCCCAACATCGCTTGAAAGCCCGATTCCAAATCCTGCTGAACCTGTGGTAGCGAATTGAACTTCTGCACGACGTGCACGCCACAGGTGCTGTACGCATTGGGCTGCAATATCCAGGCGCATCCTTCAAGGACGAAGTCGTTTCGCGCTCGACAGCGGAAAACCAACGTCACGGCGCAACGCCGGTTTTCGACCGACCCAACGAAGGCGTGACCCTGCTCGGCAAAACTGTGCGCCTGCGACCAGGCGCGCAGCGCCGCGCGCGCGAGCCGGTAGCGCCGCACGAAGTTTATGAAGTACCATTCAAGACCAACTGCCAAGGCAAATAGCGCGAGCACAATGCCGAACACAAACAGAGGGACATGCGGGTCCTGAAGCACGAGCACCAAAAGACCTATGGGGAAAGCGAAGAACAATGCCCCGAGCACGGGCCCCACGAACCTCCCGTTGCAGGCGCGCTGCTCGAGGTGCTTCATGTCGGCGATCACACTGTCGAAGGGTTTGTCGTAGCTGACGTAGCTTACGGAAGCCATGGGTACCCACCTCTTACCGAGCATGACCTATGACAGGCAACTTGTGAACTGTTTTCAATGGCAAAGGATTACCCGGCTTCGTTGGGCCGGGGACCGACTATTGCAAACGTGTGCTTGCTGGTAGATAAACTATCGTACGCCTATGAACCCACCTGAACCCCTCACTGCCGTCGCCGTGCGTTGTGAAGGTTGCGGCAGCACCTTGTCAGCCGTGGCAGCGACCGTGCGCTGCGATTTCTGCGGGCACCAGCAGATGTTGAACCCGGCGCAACTCGCGCAGCTAAGCCAGTATCAGAGCGCCGCCGTGCGCCTGAGTGCCAGCGCGCAGCAAGAACTCAGTACTATCTCGCAGATGCAGGCCTTGCATGGCGTTCGCGGTCCGCAATCGCGCAACGTGATTTGGGTTCTCATGGCGTGCACGAGCGCGCCCGTCATTCTCGCCGTTGCGTTCGTGGCCGTGGGCATGGCAAGCGGGATCTCGAACGACGTGCTCAAGGGCGTTGCCGAGATGATCGTGATGGGTGGGCTCTTCGTTGGCCTGGGCGGTTATTTTATTTGGTATTATGGCGGCACGAAAAAGACGGTTACACTCCCGCGTGCGACGCAGGCGGCCATTTGCCCCAATTGTGGTGCACCCACCGCCTTCGTCCCTGGCCAAGTCATCGAGCGCTGCCAATTCTGCAGCGCCACGGCCGTGCCCGGCACGGCACTACAGCGGGCAGTGCTCGACGCTTCCGAGCAAGCAGCGCGCCTGGCACGCCTGGAGCGCTATCGCGCCGAGCGGCGCGTAGTTTCGGGCTATACGAATATCGCCAACTCAACGGCAACCATCTACCCTTGGGTTATCGGGATTTCCTTGGGGCTGCCCGTTATTGGCGGCGCCATCTGGGCGACCTACAGCACGCTGACCGACTCGGACCCGGCACCTATTGGCGTGCTTATCGCCTTGTGGGTAATGGCTCTAGGCATGGTAATCGCCGGCATTCTTTACCTGACAATACGAGCCAAGCGGCGCGACAAGTGGCGTCATGTGCAAGACCAACTAGCCGCAAAACTCAATGGCGTCACGGTCAAAGGGTCCGCTTCCGCGATGAACTGGATGGACGTGTTCTGGGCATGTCCGTTTCCAGCCCAAGATCTGATGCTTTGCGATCTCGGCAGCGCGACATTGGGCATGTGCCAGAGCTTCCCCGTGTTGTTACTGCTCAACCCAATGCGTCCCGGCAGCATGCAGGCGGGCAAACCCGAAGCCGAAGTCCTGCTGGCCGCGCGGTTCTCGGGCTACGTTGACGACGGCGAATTGCCGAACGGGCCACAGCTCGAAGGCCTGCGCAACCGGCTGGGCACGGCGGGTTATACGCTCAAGAGCTATGGCGGCGGTCTGCACGCGAGCGCGTCCACCGTGGCGCTAGACACTTTGCCCAGCGTACCGGAACAGGCGCTTGAGCTAATCGGTATTGCCGAGCAGTTGGCGCAGTTTGCTGTCGCGGCTCGCGCCCAGCCCACGCTGCCGATGGCCGCGACCGCGTGACGCGGACAGGCAGGCAAGCGCGCAACGCTCACCTTGACAGGCACAATGAGCGATTGCTTCAAACGGCTAGGTTGAGTAGCAATAGCAACACGAAGATTGCGACAATTCCAATCGCAATATATTGCCAAACAACCACCAACGCGGCCACACCAAGCGCCGTCAAGGCAACCGCGCGACGCTCACGGCGCAACACGCCGATGATGGCAAGAAAGGCTGCTGCAAACCTCAAGCTTTCTTGACTTTGCGCGACGCACCATCGCCCCAATGAGCAACAACCCGAACCATGCTGTGCGCCCGGCGCCATGCCCAGTCGGAACTGAACACCCGCAACCACCGTTGTCTCCGGTCCCGGCATTGTCAGCGCTAGGTTCGCTGGAGGTCCCAGTCTGAGTCCCGCCCGACGTGCCACCGATCCCGGTGGAAATGTGTGACGTGCCGCCAGTCGCGGCGGGAACGCTCGACATGCCGCCAGTCCCGGCGGGAACGCTCGACGCACCACCAGTCCCGGCGGGAATGCTTGATGTGCCGCCAGTGCTCGGCGCACCGCCAGTCCCGGTGGATGAGTTGGTGGCTGTTCTCGTCGTCGATGCGGTGTTCGTCAACGTCGTCACCCCGGTACCCGTAGTGGAGTTGCTGTTCGTGCGCGTCCCCGTTGTCACCGCTGTGTTGCTGCCCGTGGCGGAATTGCTGTTCGTGCGCGTCCCCGTTGTCACCGCTGTGTTGCTGCCCGTGGCGGAATTGCTGCTCGTGCGTGTCCCCGTGGTCACGGCGGTGTTGCTGCCCGTGGCGGAATTGCTGCTCGTGTGTGTCCCCGTGGTCACGGCGGTGTTACTGCCCGTGGCGGAATTGCTGCTCGTGCGTGTCCCCGTGTACACGACCGTATCCGTCTGCGTCGGCACCGAGGTCGAAGTCACCGTGGTTGCAGTTGTCGAAGTGTGGGTGCCAGTATACGTACCCGTGTTTGGGGCGGTGTTGTAGATCGTGTCTGTGCTCGTGCTCGTGCTCGTGTTCGTGCTCGTGCTCGTGCCGGCGATAGTGTATGTGGATGTAATGTAATACGTATACGTGTTCGAGATCGTGTAAGTGTTGGTAAGCGTCTGCGTCGAGTAGACCGTAATCGTGTGCGTGCCGGTGGTGCCATCCGTGTTCGACGCCGTGGCCGTGACTGTGATGTTTCTCGTGTTCGTTGCCGATTGAGTGCCGGTGCCCGTGCCCGTGTCGGTGCTGGTTCCTGAGCCCGTGTCCGTATTCGTGTCGCCGGCGTCCGCTAGATCTGCGGCAAGCTTTGCGACGCCTCGATCGTCGGACTCGCCCGTCGCAGAGTCATTGCGGCTCGCGCAACTCACAAATAGGGCTGCCAGTGCAATCGCCGATGCGTACCGAACTCTCGTTTTCATAAGCTTACCCCGTTGGCTAGGCGGGTCGGCTCAAACCCGTGCCGACCCATCAACTTGTTGCTCGACGCGGACCGCCCACGGTCTCCCAACGCGAGGATCTTCCACCCTAAGCCATGTCCCGTCAAGCTCGCCGCAACGAACTCGCGAGGCTCCAAGACGACGGGGCCACCTTACTGTGCGACAATTACGTTCTGGGTCGATTTCTATATCGTTGCGGCACGGAAACGTCAGAAGTGTCCTATCGGCCTGCCACGACGGCGGGCCTGGTTGGAAACACACGCTGCAACGTGGCTGCAAAACGAGAATTGACCCTAAGTTGGATCGTCCAGAGCAATGGCTTGACACGTGTGAACTGCGTCGAAGAAGTTGCTGAGCGCTAGCATGGCCTCGTGCAGAACCTTCAGATTGATCGGCTTCGGAGCATCCGTGAGCCCCAGAGTTTTCCGGTCGTCTGACAGATAGCACAAGCCGCTAGCGTAACTGCCGATGCGTTCGACCTCTTCGATATTGGCCTGTACATTCGACATCTCGGGCACTTCCGCAGAGCAATGTTCGACAATGTACGGCTTGGCCACCTCCCAGAGATCCATTAGGCGATCGTGAGCAACCTCGTGGTTGGCAGATTCTTGATTGAGCCGCTGTCCCGTTGCGATGATCTGCCTTAGCGCGAGCTTTACATAGTGCCGCCACAGAAATGTCAAAGGGAATACCAAGTAGTCGGGGCTAATTCGCGCGCAGCTCGTCGAATGTTCGAACAGGGCTTGGGCCGCCCGAGAATATCCAAGAATGTGAGCTTGCTCGCCCGCTTCTGAGGGTCCAAGCACGGGGGTCAAGTTTGCGTTTAGATACGCGGGTTCACCGGGACCAAAGCTGATTCGCGGTACATCTGGCCACAGTTCATCGGCGCGCTCGTCGTCGGGTGATGCCATGGTTGCTCTCGGTTCCTGGCTTACCATTTGTGTCGCCCGCCGCATGCGCCGGCTGCGCCGATCCCATGGTTGGGCCTTGGTTTTGGACGGTTCAGTGCCGCCACGACACAACATCATCGAGAACCGCCATGAGCTGATGCTGCTCGAGGATGACTTCTGTGAGCGTGAGCCGGCACTCGCGCACCGCTGAACACAGCCGTCTTCAATGGATCACAAACAAGGCGGGGATGCCAGTCCCCGCCTTGCTTGCGAGCGTAGCGCCCGCCGACCCCTCGTTTCACAATACCCCCGGGGCGCGAATCCGCGAGTACGCTACTCATTTACCGGATTTCACGCCCACAAATTCACGCGAAGAGCCGAACCTGTCCTAGTCCGAGTTCTTAGCGTTGCCCGTCTTGTTACCACCCTTGGATTGCTTGTTCGCGTATTCGATGCCCGCTTTCACCTCTGAAATCGCTTGCTTGGTCAAATCGATAGCACGCTCTCGATGACCGCCCTTATCAGGCGTCGCTTTCTCCAATGTTCCTTTCGCGTCTTGCAGAAGCGTCAGGGCAGCCGTCATGTTCGGCTGGGGTTCTGCTGAGGCGGAATTGATGACACCACGGCCAACAATACATCCGAGAATAACGACCAATGAAATCGTCGAGAGTTTCCAATAGTTCATACAATCTCCTTTTCTTGACTCCGTCTTCATATATCAGGTGAGTCGCCACACATAGTACGCATGTGGCGTCCACTTCTTCCCCGAACGTAAAAAGCAGGTTCGCTGGAAAACACTACGACGATAGACAGGCACTGGTGCGACCGTCAAGCCCTATCATCCGGAACGGCAGCCCGGCAAAGCCGGTCAGCAGGAATGGTTCCCCACCCAAACAAATTCGAATTGTAGGTTTCTAAATGCTCGACCGTTTCACCAATAATCAGGATGGGGAGACGCGCCGCCCGAGGGCGACTGGGGCGAGGCAGTCTTTCGACCGCCTCGCATCTCACGGCAATTCGATTAGAGCGGGTACTGCACCGAATCGAGCCAAAGCGTCGTGGGCGTTGGGCTCGCGTCGGTGTTCTGAATGAGTACGCCCATCTGAGCGACGATGGCGGGGTTGAAGGTCGGATCCTGCGCCTGGATGGCGTCCCTATCGAAGGTCATGGTCATCCAGTCGTTGATTCGCCGCCAATGGCCGCTCTCGCTCCGCCCGTTGCTGCTCCACCCGTTGCTGATTGGCCGCCAGTTGCACCGCCACCCGTCGAGTTACTAGCAGTGTTGCCCGAGCTGTTCCCTCCGTCGGCCCGGGTTCCACCGAGCGATGTGGCGGGTGGACACTGACGCGCCTACTGGGACATCGTCAACAACGCCACCGAGTTGCTCGGGAGGGAGAAACCGGAGATGGACCCGTTGGCAATGGTCGCTGCAGTATCTGCTGCAGGCGCTGCGCCAGCAACCATTCGGTATACTTGGGCGGAGCCCGTGGGTGTGAAGTTGTTGATTGTGATTGTCAATCCTGTCTGCGCCGCTCCACTCACGTTGACGAGCATGACCCAAACTTTGGTTGGGCTCGTGGGGGAGTCCGAGGAGGCATAGACGTTGACCCCGCTGTTGGGGCTCGCGGCACCAATGGAATAGGAGCCGAACTTGCCGCCCTTCCCGTCGTAGTTTCGGTACATTGCCATGGCGTTGTAGACGGGCAGGTGAGTCTTGCCGTTGACGAGCGTCGTCCAGTACGCGGCGAGACGGTATCCGAGCCGTCCAAACGTGCCAAGGTTGTCAGCCTCCTGTGTCCCGGAGGTTTGATCGGGCGTATTGCCGTTTTGCCCGTCCGAGGGCACACTGTACTCGCTGACACAGATCCCCGTGCCGGGGTACGCGGCGTTGATCCATCCCTGAATGTGAGGCGGTACCGTGGTGCCAGTCGAGTCCCAAAGGGCCTTGGTGTCACCGAGCCCCTTGCCGGGGAAAGGATAGTGCATATCCACGCAGTCGAGCGTTCGTTGCTTGGCGCTCGCGTCGGCCGTGGCGGCCTGACTCAAAATAGCTTTGGTCAGCGAATTATCGACGGTGTACGGCCCGCTTGGATTGCCGCACTCGACGTTGGGAATGGCCACCAAGTCAGTCGCATTTTCCGTGCACATGAACAGCACGCTGGCGGTCGCATCCGCGGCTTTGATGGCTTTCGCATAGGCCATCGTGCGATTGATGAAGTCCTGATTGAGACTCACTCCGATGCTCGAATTGGTCGTGTAAAATGCCTCACATACCGTACCCGGCGGATACAACGCCGAGTAGATGTCCGTCCGCAGGTTCTGCCAGTTGTCGGGTTCGTTGTCGAGTTGATAGTACTTGACCCCTCCGCTTGCTGCGTTCCCGAAGGTCGAGACCAGGTGCTGCACCCACGACTGCATGAAGGAGGTGTCAAGTACGCTCGAGCCCTTGTCAACAAGCTTCTCCTCGGAGGTTCCGAGGGTAGTACAACAAGTCGAGATCGCCGAGGATCCGGCGCAGTCAGGCGTACCCGGATTCGGAGTTGCCGCGCTAGCCACCCACCCGGTGATGGGAATGGTCATCAGCGAGTCGACCTTCTGCTGAATGTTGTAATGAACGAACTGGTCTGAACTGTTGGTGTACGTCGTATCCGTCGTCGGCGGTGTGAACCGGCCCTTGTAGTTAGCACAGTTCCAATCACTGCCCGCGTTGGAAACGTCAATCTGCCAGTTGTACGAGCTGGTTGCATCGCCGCCCCAGCGATTGACGCCTGCGATCTGCATGGAATCATCATTGCCGAACGCGACGCCATAGATCGCTGCAGAGATTGGCGTTGCTTGGGACTTCGCGTCCACGACGATGCTCGTTGTGCTCGTCGGTGTTGCACAGGTTTGCGATGCGCTGCAAAGCTGTGAGGGCTTGCACCCGCCGCAGGTGCCATTACAGCCATCGGGGCCGCAGGTCTTGCCGGTACAGTTGGCTTGACACGCGGGCGCCGCGCCTGAGCCCGAATTGCCACCGGTCGCCGGCGTCCCACCTGTTGCCCCAGAACCACCCGTGCTCACTGCGCCGCCAAGTGAATTGGTGCCCCCAGTCGCTTTCGAACCGCCTACGCTCGTGGTGCCACCTTTCGACGGTGAGCCCCCCGTCGCTTGCAGACCGCCGGTAGCGATTGCGCCCCCCGTTGCGTTGGTGCCGCCTGTGCTTGCAGAGCCTCCTGTGTCTTTTGTCCCACTTGGACTTGAGTTTCCTCCAGTCGCGCTCGAAGCCATCGCCCCGCCTGTGCTCGAACCTGCACTCGCCGTAATGCCCCCAGAAGAGAATGCCCCACCACTGCCCGGTGCCGCACCCGCATTGCCTCCGATGTTCGATTCACCCCGATTACCGGAATTCGAACCGCCGCACGAGGCAATGACGCTACAGACCGACAACAGCAATCCTGCTTGAATCTTTTTCATAAATCTCGTGCATTTCACAGTAGCACAAGACCTAGCGCAGGGCTGATTCTTTCACGCTTTTGGTTTGTTGACCTTGAACCAAACTAGTACGACCTTGCACTGCAAAGAACCACCCTAGAATGTTCGTACGCACACTGCGCTCACAAAATAGTCGCGTTACGCTAGCTTTCACGCCCGGCACGTGGGAACGTTTGCCTTGATTGCCGACGCGCGCGATGGCGCTGGCGCGCGAAACCCAGACGGTCTTGGCCCACGTGTTCAACTTCAGAAGCGGTTGGGGCGAGAGCCAAGGTTGCCCCTGACTCACTTGGGAACCTTGTCGGCCACGTACGGCTTGCGATTAAGTTCTGGCGCAGGTCGATTCCAGCCTCGGCCAGCATGTTCGCGACCGTTGTCGCGCGACAACCCGATCGTGATGAGTTTGTGGACAGCGACGGGGTCGGTCGTATCCTGCAGCCCTTTTGCGTTCCACTGCAGGACGCGGTGAAATCGCTGGTCGAGTGCCGCGTGGCCCAAGAATGGCCCAAGAACGAAAAACGCGGAGTGCCTTCTTCGGGCTAACTCCGCGCAATTGTTTGGTTGCGCGGGGGCGCAATGCTCGCTGTGTACCGCGATATCGTTGGACCTTGAGAAACGGTTAGTGGCGTAGGCGCGGTTCGTGTCGTTGGCCGTCTAGCCCAGGACCCAAGAGGGGAAGGCCAAAGCCGGTCCCCAGGCGAACTCGCGCGGGTGAAGGCGCTAGTAGACACGCTCGCATCCGATGAGCCTCGACCAAGAGGCGGTCGATTTCGGACCGTTGCTGGTGTCCTGAGTGAGGATGACGCCTGCGCCATGATCCATGCAGCCAACGAATGCGAGCAGATCGATAGCCATGGCTGAACGAACGCAGTCAGCATGAGCCGACTCTAATTGCAATTTCGTGATCATGGCCGTTCGAACTACAACCTCAATAGTTTCCGAAGGGTAGTCCACCGGTGACTGCCCATTCCAGTGACGTACTCGTATCCAATTACTGTCGGCTCATCAATTACTCATGGCTGCTTGGGACACATGCAAAGCCATAGGGGTCTCCGCGTTTGAGTCAGTTGTGCGGGAACCAGATTGTTTCACGGACTCGTGGTTTCCATGGGGTGGTGTCACCACCGACTGGTCACTACTTTGCAACACGACCCAAGCAATCTTGATGATTTCTTAATTGGACAAGCCAACCCAGTCCTCTGGAAGCGATCAACGCTTTGCGCAGCTTATGTTGAGCTCAACATAAGCGGCGGGATTTCCAAATTGCCTCCAGTCGAAGCCACCGAGCAGCCCCCATTGATGCAAAATTGACTGCGGCGCACCAATTCTTTGCTCTCCCGCCGCCGTCCGAGCCCAGGATTGAAGGGGTTCATTGCAATCCTAGAACCGGAACGGTATAGGATAGCGCGCAATATGACGAGACGATTCGGAAACGCGTGGGTGCCGACGCTTTGCGCTCTCGCTTTGTTCGGTTGCATGAGAGCTCGGCTGAGATCGCATGCTGCACCTTCCGTGTCGTCATCGCCTGTCGCGAGCAATGATCCGAGCAAACCTCCGCCACCCAATGTCGATCAGTGGGTTTTTACGGCCAACGCCAAGCCGGATGTCGGCTGGCCCACTGCGTCTTGCGAGTCTCAAGTGAGCGGGCTGCTTTCGAAGATGACCCTGCAGGAGAAGATTGGGCAAATGACGCAGCCGGAACGCGGGTACGTCAAGAAGCCGAGTGACGTGGCTCAGTTCAACTTGGGCTCGATCCTCAGCGGCGGAGGCTCGGCTCCGCCGCGCAACGAGCCGGCGGCGTGGCTCGCCATGGTGAACGAGTATCAGGCAGGCGCCGCGAGCACGCGCCTGCGGATCCCCCTCCTTTACGCGATCGACGCGGTGCATGGGCACAACAACGTGCGCGACACTGTCATATTCCCGCACAACATTGGCCTTGGGTGCACCCGCGACCCGAACCTCGTCGAGCGTATTGCCCGGGCAACCGCCGAGGAAGTGGCTGCGACGGGTATCGACTGGACGTTTGCACCCGTGCTCGCAGCCGCTCGCGACGAGCGCTGGGGCCGCACGTACGAAGCGTTCGGGGAGACTGCCGAGCTTGCGGAATCACTCGGAGTTGCAGCCATTCGAGGCACCCAGGGGCAAGTTCTGGGGCACGCTGACCCTTCCGTGCTCGCCTGCGCGAAGCACTTCGTCGCCGACGGGGGCACTTGGTTGGGTCATAATGCAGGCGATAGTCTCTTGGACGCGCAGGCGCTTTTCGACCATCACCTTCGTCAGTACCAAGCGGCGATCAAGGCCGGCGTCGGCAGTATCATGGTTTCGTACAGCAGCGTGAACGGCGTGAAGATGCACGCGCGGCGTGACTTGCTGACCGACGTTCTCAAGAAAGGCCTCGGTTTCTCCGGGTTCTTGGTTTCGGACTATTCCGCGGTCGAACAGCTTCCGGGCAACTACGCCGCTCAGGTGGAAACTGCCATCAACGCGGGCGTCGACATGGTGATGGGGCCAAAGCGATTTCAGAGTTTCGTCGAAACGTTGTCGTCGCTCGTTCCCGCTCGTGTGCCGGTGGAACGCATCGACGATGCCGTGAGGCGCATCCTCACGGTCAAGTGTGAGCTTGGCCTGTTTTCCCCGACGCGCAAGCGCCCGCCGCTTTCGGTACTCGGTTCAACCGAACATCGAGTGCTCGCGCGGCAAGCCGTGGCCCAATCAGTCGTCGTGCTCAAGAACGAGGGTTCGGTGCTACCGATCGATCCGAACACGCCGAACATTCACATCGCGGGCAAGAACGCCGATGATGTCGGCAACCAATGCGGCGGCTGGACGGTGGCTTGGCAAGGCGGCACGGGTCCAATGACTGCCGGAACAACCATTCGTCGCGGGCTCGAGATCGGTGCAGCCCGCGGGGCTCGTATTACCTTTTCGCGGGATGCCTCCGGCGCCAAGGGGGCCAATGTTGTCGTGGCCGTCATTGGAGAGCGACCTTACGCCGAAAGCGCCGGTGATCGACGGAGCCTCGAATTGGAGCAAGAGGACGTTAGAGTGGTGCGTAAGGCCAAAGAAGCAGGAGCCAAAGTCGTCGTGGTGTTGGTTGCGGGCCGCCCCATGATTTTGGGCGACGTTGCGACACTTGCGGACGCCATTGTGGCGGCATGGTTGCCCGGCACCGAAGGCGCGGGCGTAGCTGACGTGCTTTATGGTGTCGTCAAACCCACGGGCAAACTCTCCCACACCTGGCCCAAGTCTATGGATCAGATCCCGATCAACGTCGGCGATGCGAACTACGATCCGTTGTACCCTTATGGGTATGGGTTGACGTATCCGTAACGAAATAGGTCTTCTTGGGTCGCGACGGCCCAAAAAAGGCGAGCGCACCGTTACGCGGGGGGGTCACAACGGCAATCGGTTGCCGAGCCCTACCTTCAACTGCATCAGGCAAGTTTCGGGCAGGCGTAAGCACTTCTTCCCAAGTTGTTCACGGAGGACGGTAACGACAAACTGAAGTAACATACCGTTCATCGGGCCGAGTATACTGGCAAATCGGGTCGAAATTTGGGATTGCAAACGCCTGCCAAATGGCAAGAATCAAGGGCGAATTAGCCAAGTTAAGTTTTGGCACCGCACGCGATCGAGTTATTGCACTATTCGGGGTCGGTCGGCAAGATTGGCTCGAATGCTGATTCGATTGCCTGCCGCAGCGGCATAGTGAAGTAGGTCCTCGGAGAGTATCCCAGGGTTTGATGGAACGCGCGATGGCACTGCGAGTAGCAGCCAAAACCAGCTTCCCGTGATGCGGCACACAAACTTAGCTTGTGCGAGCCGACCAGCTGCATGAATCGCAGCAGGCGAAGGTGTGTTCGATAGGTAGTCAGGGTGATGCCCATGTCGCGCCGGAAGTGCCGGCTGACTTCGCACGATGAAGAGCAAGCTGCATCTGCAATTTGTCTTCGATTCATATCGGTGCGCTGCAGTGCACATCGTATGGCGCGCTGAGTGAGCGGATGCGAATGGGACAGGGCGCTTTGCCGCATGGCGTGTGCACGTTGCCAGAAATCACCCACTCGCTGTTCGGCCACGACGGTGTCTTGATGAAACGAGTGAGGCTGGCAGTACGGCGAGAGTGTTGCCAACTGCTCCGCGTTGAAACGTACAACTTGCGGACCACGGTAAATATTCGCACCCGCGGGCCCCAAAACACGCTCCGAAAACGCCGGCGACAGCCCGATGACATACAGTTCGAAATCATAGGATGCGTCCAACAGTTCATGGTCCTGTCCAGGCGCCCACCAGAGCAGAGCGTTGGCGCCAACCCTAAGCACCCGCTCGCCGACTCCAAAGCTCGCACTGCCAGCCGTTATCAAATTCAGTTCTGGGTCAGCATGAAAATGTCGGGGCCTGCGGGTCGAGGGCTCGTGTCGCCAAATCTGGCCGCGCGCATTGCCAATCGTTGGAAAGGGCTGATGGACGATGCTTCGCACAGCTCCAGACTAGCAGAAAAGTGGCTCGTCACTGCTTCGAAAACTGATTCGGAATCACCCAACGGCCACTATCGCCTGGATACGATGATCACCGAGTTGAGAAGGCCCCCGCACACGCGTGGCAAAGGCCTTTCTGGCAAGCGTTTGTGCCGGAACTTTGCACACGAAATGCGATGTTTTTACCAACTCAGGTGTCACTGTGCTGACAACCGTCGGCGACAACCGAGGCTGGCGCCGCTGATAGGCGAGGCCAATGACATGGTACCTATCCGACCGTTTTTATTGAGCATAGTGCCTTGTGTCGCAACCGTGTGGTTGTCTGGATGTGGTGGAGAAAGTCCGGTAAGCAGTGGATCGGGTGGCGCGGCGGCCAATGGGGGAAGTCAGAACCGAGGAAGCACGGCAACGAGTGTGTCGAGTGGTGGTCGTTTGAACGCTTCAGGAGCAAATGGTGCAAGCAGTGGTGGTTCGCTTGCGGCGGGCGGCTACGACACAATTGCCGGCGCGGCGTCCACAGGGGGTGCCGCCGCGTTGGGAGGCAATTCGGCGATCGGTGGTACCAAGGCCGCCGGCGGCGCTGTAACCGGGGGTACCACGACAGGCGGCACGAATGCTACTGCGGGATCCAAAGGGACGGGCGGTGCGGCGACCGGTGGCACGAACGCTACCGGAGGAGTCAAAGCGACGGGAGGCACCGCGCCGGGCGGCACGAGTGCCACCGGAGGAACCACAGCGTCGGGAGGTACTGCGCCGGGCGGTATGAGCGCTGCCGGCGGAACCGAAGCGACGGGAGGTGCCGCAACAGGCGGCACGAAGGCTACCGGGGGAACCGGAGCGACGGGAGGTAGTACATCGAGCGCCAATTGCTCGGGGGCTCCCTTGACTGGTGGAACGACGTACACCTCCAATTCCTACGGCAATGTTGGCAATGGCTACGTCTATCAGTACTGGTCGAGCGGAATTGGGTCAGCAACCATGACCGTTTTCGGCGTAGGGGCAGCGTTCAGCGCAAGTTGGAACAACGTTGGTGATTTCCTTGCTCGTGTCGGACTCGCATGGAACTCGACCCAGACATATACCCAACTTGGAACCGTTTCAGCGGACTACGCTTACACGAAAACGGGAAACGCCGGCACCTTTTCGTTCATAGGAATCTACGGGTGGTCGGTGAACCCAATGCATGAATACTACATCGTCGATGATTGGTTCGGATCGGGCCCTCCTACCGGGGGTGGCACTTTAGTGGGCTCGCTCGTCGTTGATGGGGGAACCTATGATGTCTATCAGCACACACAAGTGAACCAACCCGACGTTACCGGGAGCAGCTCGACTTTCGTGCAGTTCTTCAGTATCAGACAGACGCCTCGCCAGTGCGGGCACATATCCATTTCCCAGCATTATGCCAAGTGGGCCAGTCTGGGCCTCACGCTTGGCAACATGGTCGAGGCCAAGCTCCTCGTGGAGGTCGGGGGCGGAACTGGAAGCATTAATTTCACGGCGGCAACCGTTACAGCCCAATAATTAGGTCGCCATCGACAGGTGCGTATTGGGCGTACTCATTCCAAACCGTACGGACTCGTGAGGGGACTAGCAACGCGACTATGGCTGACTCCTCGTCAATTCGAGACACTTGGCGGCATGTGCGGCGTAGGGGTGTTCTGAAGGCACCTGCTCCAAAAGCACATGTGCTTCCGCGGACGATCCATTCTGGAGCCGCGTGCGAGCCAGCAAACAGACGGGGGCACCGTACAATTCACGCCGCACGGAATTGTCGAACCGCTTCGCATCGTCCGAATCGTACTGGCCGATGTCCGCGATATCCAGCAGGTCCGGATATTTCCGCGATCGCCAGAAGCCATTCGAGCGTCGCGATGTTTCATGCGTGACGGAGTTTTCGGCGGACGCGACGGTCACCTGGTACTTCGACGGCGCAGTGATCCACACGTATACAGGCGTGGGCGTGCCGCAAACCCCGATGTACATCATTGCAAATCTTGCCGTCGGCAGCACCACGAGTTGGGGAGGAGCTCCGGACAGTACCACAGTGTTTCCGACTCTTTTTCAGATTGATTACATCCGCGCTTATCAAGTCGCGACCGACGCGGGTGCTGCGCTCGGCACTGGTGGAGCCGCGAGAGCGGGCGGAACATCGGAGCATCGGTCCGATCATTGCGTCTGGGTTGCTAGTGAGCGCAACTGGCTACCTCAAGTCAGCGGCCTGCAATCGCTCGTAGTTGTGTCCTCGCCCAACCAATAGTAAGTGCCGCCTGCAGATGCTAGTACCCTGGGGCACGACAGTCAGGGCAGCCGTGTTGGTTGTATCGCGTTGCTCGCCGCCGGAATGTTCGGAGAATTATGAAACCGAGTATTCCCAAGAACGCGAGTGAGGTCGAACGAGAATGGCCACCCGTAACACGGCAACCACAGCTGCCGGAATTGCCCGTGTCATTGGAGTTGGTGGTCGTGCCGGCGTCAATGGTTGTCGTTTGCGCTCCGCTTGTGCCCGCTGAACCGCCTGACGGATCGGCTCCTCCAGTCGCAACGACACCGCCTGTGTTCAACGAGCCTCCTATGCCATATGCGCCGCCGTTGCTCGGTGTGCCCCCCGAAATCGAGGCCACGCCGCCGGTGATGTTCGCTGCGCCACCCGTCGGGGCTCGACCTCCAGTTGCCGTAGGGATCGTCGTCATGCCGCCCGTGTTCGAAGCACTAGTCGAACCGCCCGTCGCATTGGCCCCGCCTGAGGACGCCAAACCACCGGTCGCTTTGGAGCCGCCCGCGGAATTGGCAGCACCACCGGTGGCACGCGAGCCACCCGTTGCAACGCTGCCGCCAGTGGACTGGGACCCGCCAGCATTCGAACCGCCGCCAGTTGCTTTGGTGCCACCCGCGGACGAAGCGCCTCCCGTGCTTGACGCACCACCGGTCCCTGCACCACCGCTGCCGCCAACGCCTGTGTCGGCGTCGAACGTGACGCCGTCGAACGGTATCACGATGACCTTACTACCGTGGTTGGAGCCAGCCGGAATCTGATTGTTCTTGTCCACGTCGCTCACGGCAAAGGTCAAATGGGTGACGTGGCCGTTCTCGATAAGCACGCTGGGCCGTTCCATCTTGTTCCACTGATTGACCGTCGTGCTACCCACGTAGCTGAAAAGCTTACTTGCCATCCGTGGATCGTAGGCCAGGCCCTCGTCCGTCCAATTGTGGATGCCGTTGACGGACGTAAGGTGATAGCCAACGCGATCGTCTGGGTAGTCGTAGAGGACATGATATTTCCCCCCACTGTACCAAATTACTGGATCTTCAGCGAGGGTGTAGGTGGACTCGACCGTTGATGGTGCGTAGGAATCAGCGGTCGTATGCTTCGTTCTGTTGGGATAAATGCTCGCGCTGTTTGCGGCGGGAATGGCTTCGGAGGAGGGATAGGTATTCGTGGGCTGCTGCGCTTTGTAGGGGCCACATATTCCCGTGGTGCTGAGCGCAATGAGCCCGTGGCGCTGAATGATTTCGAAATTGCCGTCCGGACGCACAACGAGGCTAACGTTCGAGCCATAGCTAGTATTGCCGCCGAATCCTGCAGGAACGCTTAGCCCGGTGCCTGGGTTGCCGGAGCACGGAGTCCAAGGTCCGTCGAGGGATTTTGAGGTGAATATCGTGAACGGAACGACTTCGCTGACGACAAAGCAATACGTACCATCCAGGAGTGTGCACGCCATGCTGTTGTGGCCGTGGTGTGCGTCACTGCCGAAGCTTGCCATGCTGTAGACATAACCGCTGTCCGTGAACGGGCCGAGCGGCCCCCCGCTGCCCACAGCGTGGATGGGATCGGAACCCGTCCAGCCGCCGAATCCCGCAGAGTTAGGCCAGCGGTCAGCGAACAAATGATACGTGCCGTCGGAAGCCCGGATGATGCTGCCGTCCCAGTAGTAGTAAGCTGGCGGAACCCCCGCGCCGTTGGCACTCTCGATACCGTTACACGTATCGCGCGGAAGGACACCCGCGACTCCCCACGTAGCCGAACTGAGCGGTGAGCAAGTGATGGGTGTCGGCTGAAAATAGTCGATAAAGGTTTTCGTCGTCTGAGCGCTGGCGACTCCGCCTGAAACCCAGTGCGCGAGAAACAGGGCCGCCGATATCCCGAAACGCCGGAGCGCCGCGGGTGGAACCGTCATTGACCCTGTAAATTGTGCAGGGGGTCGCGGGAGAGTTCGAAACGCGTCTCTTGATTCAGGCATGAATGTGTTTCCTAGTTTCGCTGTTGCCCACCGCAAACTAGACATCGGGATCACTTGGTATATTCGGCACATGATGGCGACGGTCGCCACGCCTGCAGTCAAGTATCCCGCTGTCAGAAGGTTGCGGCGGGAACGGTGAGAGTTTTGATGTCTGCGTAGGCCGACTCGATGCCGGCCGTGGCAATCGTGTTCTGCGCCCCGCTGGGATTGGCGCCGTTGTCCGTGATCGTGTTGGTCCCGGTTTGGTTCTGGGCGATGTTGGTCGGGCAGTTGACCATGACGTTATGAGCGACGGTGTATCCGGAGGTCTGCTCGTCCAAGTATAGCCCGTTGCAGCCGTAGTCGGCCCACGTGCTGCACGCGTAGTCGTGGATGTAGTTGTACTCCATCTGGTCGCCGGTGCCTTGGTTCGAAAGCACGTAGATGGCACCTCCGTCGGTCAGAATTTGATTCACGTGGTGGATGTTGTTGTAGTTGATCGTGTTGTTGGTCATTGCGGTCGTCGAGCTGGTCCAGCCATAGCCGACGGAGATGCCAGTGTAGTTCGTGTGCGAGACCTCGTTGTGCTCGATATCGACGTACGCGGGGTAGCCCCCAGCGATGCCCACGCCACCCTGGAACTCGGTGGTCACGTTGTCGATGTAGTTGTCCTTGAACGTGTCACGCGTGCAGACTTCGTTCTTGTCAGTTGGGTTGTAGGCAACGTGATACTCGGTCGTATCGCTGGCGGTGAACTTGCCGATCGAGAAACCATTTCCAGCGATGTCCGTGATGGCGTTGCCGATGATGATGTCGTCATGGGTTCCGGAGACGAAATCGAGGCCCGTGGCTCCCATCTGCGTAAACAGGTTTCTTTCCATGTGGATGTTATTGGCGTTGGTGACGCTGACGCCGGCCGGAGGTCTGCCAACGGTTTGGTTGTTGTTGGCATCCGCCGTCAGGTTGTACTGGCCCGCTTGCGCATCCAGGAAGCCGTACTGACTCGGACGCATAAACGTCGAATGCGCGAAGGTCAGGCCCTGGAACCACAGGTAGCTGGCTTGGTTGGAGGTGCTCGTGCCGTTCACGCTCATGATGGTTTCAACCATCGGCGCGATAACCGTGGCCGTCGCCATGTCCTCGCCGGTTCGCGGCTTATAGTAGACGGTGCTCGTCGTCTCGTCGAGGTACCACTCACCGGCCTGATCGAGGAATTCCTTGGCGTTCTCGAAGTAGTAGGCCCGCCCCGACCCCCATCCTACCTGCGCCATGTTGGGGTTAGGCCGCACGAAGACAAGGGGAGATTCGGGGCTTTGGAACTTCACGAGCGCGGTGGTCCCCGAGTTCGTGATAGACGCGATGCGCAGCGTGCTATCTCCCCAGGCGATGTTGACGTGCATTTCGACCTTGGTGGGATTGTTCCAAGTCGCGACGGCCGAGCTCGGGACCTGAAGGTTGTTCGCGGTCTTATCCCAGCCTGAAAGTCGGTTGAAGTTGGCGACATTGTTCGCCAAGAGATTCGGGCTGCGCGCGCGGATGGCTTTCACGCCGTTGACGTAGAGTTGCCGGAATGCCGTCGTGCCCGCGCTCGCGGAATAGATGTTGTTGGTTGCATCGGAAACCTTCCAACCCTGGATTGGTTGCCCCCCCGTGATCAGAGGCCGCTCATTGTTGTATGCCGTGTACTTGACGTAGAAACCGCCGCTGCCCGAGTCGGCATTGGCAAACGTCAAGGTGCTCGTTTGAGGGTACGTCCCACCGCGCAGGTACACGGTGATGTCCGACTTCATGGCGCTGTTCATCGTGCGAACGATGTCGCGTGCTTTGCCGATTGTTTTCAGGGGCTGCGCGAGTGTGCCCGGGTTCGAATCATCGCCAGTGGGCGAGACGTAAAGCGCACCGCTCGTGTTGGCCCCGCCGTTGCCTGTCGAGCCGCCCGTGCCTGGTGAGCCAGCGGCGCTCGTTGTGCCACCCGTGCCTGGCGAACCGCCAAGAGCACTCGTGCCACCTTTTGATGATGTACCACCCGTGTTCGTCCCACCCTTGGAAGTGTTGCCACCGGAGCTTGTCGCACCGCCCGTGCTTGTAAGGGTACCGCCCGTTGCATTGTTCACGCTGGTCGTACCACCCGTGGCCTTCGTTCCGCCCGAACTGAGAGCGCCTCCAACAACGGCACTTCCGCCGAACCCAACGCTGCCGCCGGTGCTCGTTGCTCCACCGGTGCCCGTTCGGCCGCCAGTTGTCATTGCAGCGCCGCCCGTGGCGCTGGTCACGCTACTGCCACCCGTTGCGCTCACTGCACCAGTTGCACCACCGGAGTTCGCCGAGCCTCCGTTGCCGGTGCTCCCAGCGACCGAGTCAGAACCTCCCGAGGCATCGTTGGATTGCTGGTTGCTCCCGCTGCAGGCAAAGAGGGCATTTACTCGCCAGACGAATAAGAGCGGTGCAGTTCTCATTGGATTCCTTCACTTTCTACCGAGAAGACCTTAGGCCTAGAAAAACAAGGCTCACCCTGCGCGCGCAACTTCGCGGCGGTCGTCTATAGCAACGTTAAACCGCGGCCACAGGTCTCCCGGGACCCAGGAGAATCCGCCGGGGCCGTATAGGGACGAGCTACCATCGATTGGAGCGGGCGTGTGACCTGAGCCGTGCACGCACCGACGCAGGGGATGCCCCGCGGAGCACCCGGAGTAATTGGTACAGATATGCGTCAGGCTGCCTGCAGCTGGCTGGGCGGGCTGTGGACGGTGCAAGCGTTGTTCGTAACGAACCTATCACGCAGCGGTGTTGCCATCGCCTCAGTACATGTTGCGTCTGCGGTGCCGACCATCTGCCAAAATGCGATGGGGTCGTTGCCGCCGTCGCACCCGCTGAGCTGCGCTCCTTCGAAGATCGCAACCGCGCGGAAGACCTTCGCGCGGGCACACGCGATTTCGTAGCTCATGCCGCCGCCGTAGCTGAAACCCGTGAGATGATGTGCGTCGTGTCAACGCGGTAGTTGTCCTCGATCAACTTCACCATGTGGTCGGTGAAAGTCGGGTCATGTCCACCGGAATCACCAGCCGGCGTTGAGCCCATCGGGCGCGACGAAGATTGCGCCGTTCTTCGAGGCCTTCTGCAGGCCGTAGTAGGACCAGTCGTACCCAGAGGTTCCGCCGTTGTCGACTTGAGCAGAATACCCGCCATTCCAGTGAAACTCTGAAAATCAACCAGTACGGGGTGTTCGGGTTGTAGTTATCGGGAAGCCTCCATGGCAAAACCCCGGGTCTGGCCGCTGCTCTGAATCGTAAGATACCCGCCGGTGCCAAAGCCTACACCGTTGCCCGACCCTGAAGCAGCAGACGCGCTCTCGTTCGGGACAGACCCGAAC
>CAWEUH010000029.1:0-8870 GCA_963811985.1 uncultured delta proteobacterium | reverse complement strand
GGGCTAGACAGGCTGCTACCTGCTGCCCAGCTGCTCCAGGCCCTAGAAGACCAGGAAAGATCAGACCAGTGCTGAGCAAAACTGGGGGGATTTGGGGGGTTCAAAGTCCCTCCCCAGCGGGGAGGGATTTAGGGAGGGGAGAACAAAGTCCCGCGCAGGGATTAGGGAGGCAACAGCACGGCTATGCGAAAGCCAAGAAGTACTCACTACACAGGCGGTTTGACGCGAATCGCTAGATTCAAGACTTTGTCACCTTCGGCATAAAGAATACCAGCTTTTGCTAGCTGATCGATAACCGACCGCGGACAGCCTGCTTGCTGAATCACCTGATCGATAGGCGTAACATTATGCGTCAAGTCCACAATCTTCTGTAGCGCCGGTGGCAACCCGTAACGCATCCCATGCCCGCACTCATTGCGCACCAGGCCCTTTTCCGGGTCCATGAAGAGTCCGTCGTTTTGATTGAAACGTTCCTTCCATTCCTTGGCTGCCGACCTAAGGCGTTTCAAATAGCTTCCGGGCTTGGTGCCGCCGACCCCCTTGAAATGATAGGCAACGTCATTGAGTGCCTCCAAAGTGAAGTGGGGGTGGAGCTTTCGGTATTCCGGGAACGGCTCGATGCGCTCCCAGCCGAAATCCGAGTAGTTCTTGAAATAGGGACTGAACCGGTCGATGCGAACCGGGTTCACGGCGTAGGGCGGCTGGAAATGAGGGATCTTGTCGAATAGCAGCAGCTGTTGATCGTAGTCTTCCGAATTCTCTCCGGGAATGGCGCAAAGCAAGTTCCAGAGCGCGTTGATGCCGCGTTCACGGCACCACTTGAGCAGCGCCAGGTTGCGGATCGTGGTTACCCCTTTCTTGAGCAGGCCCAGCAAATGCGTATTCAGGCTTTCGATGCCTGGTTGTAGCGTCGTGGCATTCGCGCGTTTCAGTGCGGTGACGTCGTCTTCGGCCATGTTCGACTTGACCTCGTAGAACAGCGCCGGCCCCGCTTCGAACCGGCCGAGGTCAACCATTACGGTGCGTAAATGCTCGCGCGACATTATGGTGTCGGTGGCGAACAGGTTGCGTTGGTGGCGCTCCCACAGCGTTCTGATTTCGCTGAGCACCCTTGCATTAGATTTGGCAAAAAATCGCATCTCGACGCCGTTCAGACCGCAGAACGTGCAAGGGTTCTTCTGTCCCCACCAACAGCCGCGCGAACTCTCGAACGCCAGGGCAATCTTGGACCCCTCAGCGAATTCTCCGGCGTCCAATAGGAATTGTTCGTATTCAGGGACGGGCAACTCATCCAACACCGGAGCGTCATGACCCAGCAAGAGGCGTCCCTTGGGAGGATTGCTGCGGCTTAGCGTCAGCAGCGCTTGTTCGCCAAACCCGCTAACGGCGTAGTCGATGTCCGGGTAGCCTTCCAACACACGTTGCCCCATGGGTTCCGAGCAGGCTGCGCCACCGAGCACGATCTGCAGCTCAGGGTGCTGCTGCTTGATGATTCGTGCCATCCACAGCGAAGGCAATAGCTGGTTGAATGACGTGGACATCCCCACCAGATCGGGCTTGTCGGCTGCGATTCGCGTTAGGCAGCGCCGCGCCAGCTCGGCGAGCGCAACCGAGCGTTCTTCGGGTGGGCCATACCGCTGCGACAGTTTCTCCTGGGTTTCGATATCGTCCGGCGTGCCGTAAAGGCCCTCGGCAAACAGCAACTCGCCGGTGAGCCCGCTGCCAGCGTCTGTAATGAGACCATACTTCTGTTCGCCGATGACGCGGGCAAAGTCGAAATGAAGATAGGCCTCGGTGCACGCGATGCCTTGCGATCGCAGCAGGGTTGCCAGTTGTGCGACCGCCAATGACGAAGTGGTCAGCGGTTGGAACGGAGGGCACAGCAGCAACACCCGTTTGGGCGTGGTGCAGGGTTCGAACGTGGAGTCGCTCAAGCAAAGCAATCCCGAGCCTACGACGGGCAGGGACGATGTCAGCATGCGGTGAAATATAGCGAAAAACTCGACCTAGTAGCGACGACTTTGTTGCGTTTGGGGTGCTGGGTGGTACGGCGGCGGCGGGCAGTGTAGAATCCGTCCCCGGATGGTAGGTATCGGCAGTCATTCCCGGCACGCTTGGTGGTGGTTAGCTACCCTGTCATGGGTGGGGTCTGTTGCCTGTGGTCGAACCCAGGCCGGCGCCCGAACCAACCCCTGCGCCCCAATCAGCGCCCGCGCCTGAATCGACTCCTGAACGCACGGTGGCGCCCAATCGCGCTGCAGTGCCTGAACAACGCGTGCGACAACCCGCTGTTGCCGGCGGCTTCTATCCCGATCATCCGGACGTATTGCGCAATGACGTGGATTCGATGCTTGCTCAAGCGCAGCCGAGCCACATCGCTGGGCTGCGTGCGCTCGTGTGCCCGCACGCCGGCTACAAGTACTCGGGCCCCATAGCGGCAAGCGGTTTTAAGCAGTTGGCAGGGCTCAAGTTCGAACGCGTCGTCGTCATGGCTCCGAGTCACCACGTCCTATTCGCCGGCGTCGCCATTCCCGACGCGGATGTGTTGCGCACGCCTCTTGGCGACATCCCTGTTGACGATGAGGTGAAACAACTAGCAAAGCTGCAGCCGTTCGTGATTGATTCGGCGCCGCATGCCCGGGAACACGCGCTCGAGGTCGAGTTGCCGTTCTTGCAGCGCGTGCTCGGCTCGTTCAAGCTGGTGCCGCTCGTGTTTGGCGAGGTTGACGAGGCGGTCGTGGCGCAGCGGCTCAACTCGCTGGTCGATGCCGACACGTTTTTTGTAGCCAGTAGCGATCTTAGCCACTACTACCCGTACGAGAAGGCCAAGCAACTCGACCATGATACGGTCGCTGCGATCGTCAAGCTGGATGTCGAGGGCCTGCAAGCGGGCGAGGCCTGCGGCAAGAGCCCAGTCTTAGCGTTAGTGCATCTGGCACGCCTGCGGGGCTGGAAGGCCCAACTGCTCGATTACCGCAACAGCGGGGATACGGCCGGCGATCGATCGCGGGTCGTTGGTTATGCAGCGATTGCTTTTTTTGACTCGGCGGCACGGTAAAGTCATGGCAAGAACCACGGGCTCGCTCACTTGGCTTCAGCGCGCAAGCATGAGGCGGTCGGTTGCTTTGGGCGCGCTCGGCTGGCTTGCCTGGGCCTGCGTTTCGCGGTCACGCCCGGAACCCGAAGCGACAAGTGATCAAGCCGCCTCAAGTGCACGCCGCGCTGCGGAGGTAGCAAGCAGCCCCGCCGCGTCGAGTCCTTCCGTCGCGTCGGGCGGCCCTGCCGCCGCAAGTGAAGCCCAGCATCAAGGCGCATTGACCGTTGATGAAAGGCGTACTCTGCTGAAATTGGCGCGCTCGTCGCTAACCCACGCGGTGAAGAACGGTACGCTCGATCCGACGCCTGTCGGCCTTCCTAGTGCCTTGACAGAAAAGAAAGGCTCTTTTGTCACGCTCACCATCAAGGGCGAATTGAGGGGATGCATCGGCAATATCTTCCCCGATATGCCGCTCGCGCAGGCCGTCATTCACAACGCCAAGAGCGCCGCGCTCGAGGACACGCGCTTCTCACCCGTCACGTCCGACGAGCTGAGCGCGATTGAGGTAGAAGTCAGCGTCCTTAGCGTGCCGCAGCCGTTGAAGTTCTCGTCGCCGGATGATCTGATGCGAAGACTTCGGCCGCATGTGGACGGCGTGGTTCTGAACTTCGGTCTTCGGCGTTCGACGTTTTTGCCGCAAGTGTGGGACCAGTTGCCGGATCCGCAGGACTTCCTCGATCACCTGTCAGCCAAAGCCGGGCTTGCGCGCGACGCGTGGCGTGAACTTGGACCCCGGGTCATGACCTACCAAGTCGAGGCATTCAAGGAATCCGAATAATCGCTCGGTTGAGCAGAGTGGCGGTCATCGACGCGCCAGGTTGGTACGGCAAGCATGGCTTCGCAGGCTGGGAGGGAGTCCCGTTTGTATAACGGCTGAATGGCGCTATAAGGGCCCTCATGGCTCATTTCTCGCGGACGTTCACGCTGACCACGCAGCACAAGCATCAGATTATCGACATAACGGCCAAGGTCCATGAGGTGCTGCGCGAGTCGGGCGTTCAAGAGGGGCAGCTGATGGTGTTCACGCCGCACGCAACCTCTGCTATTGCCCTCAATGAGAATGACGACCCCAACATCGGGACAGATTTTCTGCAGGCCCTGGACAAAGTGATTCCCGAGCATGACGCTTGGCTGCACGATCGCATCGACAACAACGCGGCGGCTCACATAAAAAGCGCGCTGACCGGGCCGTCTGAGACGGTGCCCGTCATCGGCGGGCGGCTATGCCTGGGTACTTGGCAAGACTTCTTCTTCTGCGAGTTTGACGGCCCACGGCACGAGCGCAAGGTCATCGTGTCAATCGTGTCGTGAGCGCGACGATGGCTGTTCGCATGCGCCCAATGCGCACAAGCGCGCGGCGCTGGCGCGATCCCGATGACTTGCCGCTCACCGCTGCCTGGTGGTTCGCGAGCCTGTTCGTCCTTTACTTGATTTGGTATAGTGCCTATCCGCCGTTCATCGACGCGGCCAACGTCGCTTACTCGGGCGAGGTGATGCACGATCTGTGGCGCGGGGGAGCCGTGTACGGCAAGTGGTACGCGCTCAGGCCCGGGGCCATCAGTCATACCGTCTTTTACCGGCTGTATCACTACCTCAGGTATCTGTTTGCGCCTGTTGTTTGCATCAAACTGCTGTCGAGCGCGGGCGTGTTTGGGTTGCCGCTGGCGATGCAACCGCTGCTGCGCTGCATGAAGCAGAGCCCATGGCTAGGCCTTGCCGCGTTAGCGCTGGCGTTCAACACCAACCTCAACATGGGCTACCTGCCCTTCGTCATTGGGATCCCGCTAATCCCTTGGGCCTTGACGCTTGTCGAGTTGAACGCGGAACGCGCCCGCCCTTGGCGCTGGGCGCTGCTATCTGCCATTTTGATCGGTTCCCTTTGGTTTCATTTCTTTTTGACGGCCATTCTTGTACCGCTCGTTCTAATCTGGAGCCTCTTGTCACTCAAGAGCCGGTCCGGGCTATCGGTTCTTGGTGCCATCGCGGCGTTAGCGTTGCTGGCAGGGCTGCTGTTTATTTCCCATCGCTCCGTGCCGCCATTTCGGGAAGTGTTTCAGTGGATCTCGTACTCGGAACGCTGGGATCAACTGGACCGCGACGTTCTGCAGTGGACGGTGGACGGCGCTGCCGCGCTATCGTTCCCATGGTTGCTGTTGGCCTTCGTGTCGTGCCTCGTATTGATGCGGCGTACCCCGGTAGCCGAGCGTGGGCTGCGCGCGTCACGGGCTGCCATCGTGGCGCTCTTGCTGTTTCTTGGTTACCTGTTGGGGCCCAACTACATCAGTTGGCCTGAACCCGCTTGGGGTTTCGGAACTAGAATCGGTATTACGCTGGCTTTGATACTGCTGCTGGTGCCAACCACCTCCGCCACCGGTTGGCAGAGGTTCTTGCAGACTTCACCCTGGCTGGCGTTTGCAGCCTGGCACCTGGCTGCAATGGCAGGCCCCTTTTGCGCGTTCGACGCCATTGCCCGCCCGCTGTCTGCTTTGCGGTCGAGCGTACCCATTCACAGCAAAATACTGCCCATCAGCGGTTCGGAATGGCTCAGGGATCCCGAGCATTACGCTTTCGGAGGCTTTACTGGTTTTGTCTTTCGACACACGGCAAAGTGGTTGGCCGTCGAAACATCGAGCTACCAGCCGTGGTCTTTCTGCGACGCCGGCTACCATCCGATTGAGTGTATCGAATCGTTGCCAGCGCCTGCGCGCCCGACTCTCTTGAGCATCAATCCCAGTATCCTCGGTGCGTATGACTTCGTGCTCGTGCAAGACAATGTGCCTGCGGTAAAAGATCAACTTTCCGCTCTGCCGCTCTTGCCAGTAAGGCACAGTGGGCAATGGTCCCTTTGGCAGCCGCAGCGTTAAAATAAGAACCCCAAGTACTCAACGCCCAAACTAAGTTGGGAGTTGTTGGGGCGTACATACCTGGGGCGAACACATTGTGAACGATTGGGGATTCTCGCGCAAGGCCCGAAAGCACAGCCTGCCCCGGCGCATCGCGAACCCGCAGAAACCCAACGGAAAAACGTTGCCGCGGGGTCGCACTGGCCTCAGTTCTCGCCGGAGCCGCATTCCAATACCTGACCGAAAAATCACGGAAGTTGCCGTCTTGAGGAAACTTTCCGTACACGCGACGCAGCAATTTTCAGCGTACGGAGGTAGGAGAGCCGTAGGCTCACACACTTTCGACCGAATCTGTGGCAGATGCCGAAACGGATTCCGATCCGGAAGCGGATTCTGTTGCTGATTCGGATTCTGTTGCCGATCCGGATTCCGCATCCAAGCAAGTCCCGGACCCTTGAACCCCCTTTCATACACCGAGCAGCGCAAGTGTCTCCATGTGGTGCGTCTGCGGAAACATGTCGTAGACGGTCAATGACTCGAGCTTGGCACCCGCCAAGAGCAACGTCTTGAGATCGCGGGCCAAGGAAACGGGGTCACATGCAACGATTGCGATGCATTGTGGCTCTAAGAGCAACGCTAACGACAGGACATCCTTGGCTCCGGCGCGTGGCGGATCGAGCATTACGAGATCGAATTGGCGACGATTGCGAACGAGAGCTTCCAGTTGCTCGCGCGCGTCACCCACGTTGAACCCAATGAACGCAAGCCCCACTTCCTGGGCGACGCTGCGCGCCGCGAGGATGCCGGCGGCTGCGCTGTCAATTGCTTCCCCGTGCAGGCCCGCGGCGAGCAAAGGCAGTGTAAAATTGCCGGCTCCGGCGTAAGCATCCACGAAGCTGCGCAGGTTTCGCAGGGTTGCCGCGTCAACGACGTCGCGCACAAGCATGGCATTGACTTTGCGATGTACTTGAGCGAACGCGGACGCGGGAACCAGGGCCGTTACCGCGTCGGTCAGTGGGTAACGCTGGGTCGCCCGATTGTCGTCCAAAGTGCCGGCCACAACAACCAAAGCATTGTCCGGCAAGATGCGCGCGAAGCTTGGCACATGCAAGCGAACGTTGGGCTTTGCAAAGAGTCGAACCACGAGTTTTGGTTCGAGGTCTGCAGCGCGTAGTTCGAGCTGCTCGCAAAGCCGCAGCAACCGTCTGCCGCTGCCGTCAATCGCGCTCAGCCGGAGAAGTGCGTCATTGAGGATTGGTTCGGCAATTGGGCAATTGGGCACAGGCACCAACATATTGGATCGGCTTGAAAGAAACCCAATGGCCCCATCGGAGTCAACATGAAGCCGCAGCCGTGAGCGGTAGCCTAGTCCGTCACCGACGCTGACATAGCCGATGCTCCCGGTTTCGAAATTTACCCCTCCGATGCGGCAAAGTGCATCTTCCATGATGCCGAGTTTGGCTGCGCGCTGGCCCTGTTGCGACAGGTGCATAAGGTCGCAGCCGCCGCAACGCGACGCAATTGGGCAAATCGGCACGACCCGGTCGGGCCCGGCGCTCACAATGCGCTCGACGTTGCCGTAGGCGGTGCCCTTATGCCGAGTTAGGCTGGCAAGCTCCACATGGTCACCCGGTGCGGTTCCACTGACGAACACCCATTCGTTGTTCGCAAGTCGGCCCATGCCGTCGCCGCCCGGAGCGATGCGCTCGATGAAGACCACGTCGTGCGGGGGGAGCGGATTGCGACACTTCTTCACTTGCGAAGTATGAAGTGGTCAGCGGCTGGGTCAACGACGCAGCCTAGTCGGGCTAGCCGCCAGTCTTACGGTAGGCGATCCACCGCATTTCCACCGGACTCTTGCTAGCCGGCAAATCGAATAGGTCTTGCCCCGCGGTCCATGCTTCGTACCAACCGGTTGGCGGCCACTGCTCTGCAGGCAGACGGGACTTCTCGTATTCGAGCGTGGACTCGTCAGAGACACTTTCGAAGGGAAGCCCGGACGCGGCCTCTTGAATTTCGCGGCGCGCGAATAGGCAGCACCACATCACCTGACTCATTGCCCTCACAATTTCGTCAGGCTTGTACCCGTCGAGGGCGATGAAGGCGCTGAACAGTAGCAGACCTCCGGGCATCAAGAGGCGGTCCGCTGCCTCAAAAAGTTCACGAATCTGTTGCACGCTTCGAAAGTGTGAAGCAACGACTTCCGCCAAGACCAACAAGTTGTACTTGGCGTGTGGGATTGGCAGACCGACATCAAGGATATTGCCTTCGTAGACTTCAACTGACAGATTCTGCTTGGTCACGTCATCGCGCAGGATGCTTGCCAACGCTGGCGCCAGCTCGACCGCGTTGACGCCGAACCCCTCGCGCGCCAGCGGCAGCGTGTTTCTGCCCGTGCCGGCGCCGACGTCGAGTACCCTTACGTCGGCGGGCTTTCCAAGAGAGCGCGCCAGATCCATGACCTTGGCGTCAGGGTAATGTCCGAACAATGGGGGTGTGCGCGATGCCACCCATTCCGCGTACTCCAATTCAATCGTCGAATGCCAAATCGAGATGTGCCATGTAAGGCTCGTCTTCGGAGGGGGGTCGGTTTCATACTTTACGAGCACGCGAGAATAAGGCGAGGAATCGAAGGCTTGTTTGAGCGTGTCACCCAAAACCTGACGCAGGTAATCGACCTCGGGGGGCGTAAAGTGACGCCCGAGGGAATCCCAAGTGGCAGTCAGGCCCTGTACGTAGTGATCGACGAACCCAGGCACGGCCGGCAACAAGATCTCGGCTTTTGCCGTCAAGCGGTTGGGCAATTTCCTGATCATCGACTGACGCAGTACCGAAGGCTGCATCTCGCGCGGGGACTTCTTCGTGAAGCTAGGCTTGGTCTTGGCACTCATGGCGGGCGAATGGTGCCCGAATTTTTCGTTCTCCCCTAC
>CAWEUH010000028.1:0-99379 GCA_963811985.1 uncultured delta proteobacterium | reverse complement strand
GTCGAGAGTTTCATGGTGAGGTCCTTTCGCAGCTGCAAGGGTACTTGCGAGCTGCTGCCGAGAAGCTGAGGGTACCGATTGCGGTAGCAGCAACGCGCATGCCAGAACCGTCGCGTCGCTGAAGCAGCGATATTCCAGCGCTTCCCTCGACGTTCGGGGCACTGGACCCGTGCGGCTGGCAACGCACAGCGTGAATGAGTTTCACAGTGTCCCGGTTGACAAAGCGCGTCCGCGATTCATGGCACCCCCGAGCCGAGCGGGTCTGGCTCCTGGCGTACGATGAATCGCGGGCGACTACAGTTTCAATGTGCTGGCGCGCCTCGGCAGAGTGCAGCGCCGATTCACACTAGCCGGGTTGGAACATGATTGGATAGGCCACCGTCACGATGCCTCCCTCAGGTTGGGGGAAACTGAGGCCATAGTAGGCGCCCATGACGCAGCCGACCACGGCGCTATCGGGCAAATCAGAATCACCGCGCTGAACGTTGGACACGGCTCCGTCACGCCCGATCACGAAGCGCACCTGGACCCTGCCTTGAAGGTTTGGGTTGCGGCTCAAGCCCTGTTCATAACACATGCGGAAGCGACCGTAGTTCTGGCGCACGATTCGCTGAACCACTTCAGGAGGCAGCCGACCACTGACAAGTGCCTGCCCAACGGGCTTCACCGAGGGCACTCGCACCTTGTGTGTGCCATGGCCAAGTCCACCGTTTCCCAAGCCAAAACCCTGTCCATGACCGAGCCCTGCGCCGCTACCGAGGCAAGTTGTCCCACAAATTGTGCCAAGGCCTATGCCTTCACCGCGGCCGCCACCGCCTTCGCCGATGCCGCTCAGGCCCAGACCGTTGAGGCCGTATGAACCGTTGATCTCATCACCCCACATGTTGCCGCGCGCGCTAAGCTCGTCTCGTCCAAGCGTGTCTTCTCTTCCCCACGGCGCAGTAGGTGCGTTTGGATCGCCAGCCAGACCGGCGTTTAGCATGCCGATCAGGCCGAAGTGGCGTGCTTCTTCAAGCGCGGCCTGGCGGGAGATGTGGGGGTCGGGGTTGTTGGCAGGTCCGGCCACTCCATATCGGCCATTCTTGTTCCTTCGCGCGGGATCACCCATGAGGCCTTCCTCGTTCTTGGCGCGAATGCCCGTGCCGCCTTCGTGATTGTCCGCATCAACGTTGGCCGCTTGCTCCGTCGGCAGTGCTTCCGCCTCGCGCTCGGCAGCGGCTTTGAGATACTGCCGAATGACGTAGACTTGGTCGCCGTTGAAGCTCTCGTCTTCGATGCCATTTTCGGACGGAACGAGAAACGCCATTGCCGTCACGAAGCTGCCGATGGCGGCCAGGGACAACCCAAAGAACGAAAACACTTCGGTTTCGAGACCTGCCGTAAATCCCTTCCGGCAGGGTCTGCCTGCATTGACGCAGGCAAACTGGAACGTGAACTCGCCGAGTTGAAATCGCGCCTTGCCTTGCAAAGGAAGCTGCAATTCAAAGGCACCCGGCAACTCCGACGACGCAAGGGCGCGGAGTCTGGCGTCGCTCAAACTCATACGCGCCTCGCCCGGGAACTCAACGGAACCATTGGCGCCAGGTGGTACCACGATGGCGCTTGTTTGGTCGTTCGAGACGACCAAAGGAAGTCGGGCCACACCCAAGACTTCCTCCGGCACGAAGAAGTCGCATGCCGCCTGTTTGCCCTGAGTCTCGCCCACTGCAAAGCCGTGCGGCGGAATCACATGCGACACGTGAAGCACGTTGCTGCCCCAAAGCACCATGACTTCGATGGCTGTCGCATTGAGCAACTCGACCTCCCTCGGGTTGACGTCTGGGCCCGTCTTGACGAGCGTGTACGTGCAAGCATCCGGTGCAATTGGCTCGTTAACACTACTGCCCCAGATCTTGTAAGGGATGTGAGTCCCTTGCCGGGCGAGGATCTCCCCTCGATTGACTGCTGATGTCAGGAATGGATTGGACATGACGTTTCTCCTTCGCGACCGATTGATGCTCGGTTCCTAATACTTATGTGTTCAACTCACGGTCGCGTGTTGTTTGAGTCGACCGCTGTTGACTCAGCTGACAGCCGGTACTTTCGAATGTTCCCGGGGCGCTTTGCCGCCCGCGACTGCCGCTGCGTCGCGATATCGAAAGCGAAGTCCTGGGAACTTCTCGGCTGCAGCGCTGTCTGATGGCTTGAGCCCAAGTCGGTAGTCAACCCGCTAACCCTTTGGCCACGGCGGAGCGGCGCCAAGCTTATTGAGCCGATGATCCGCTGACAGCTTGGCACGGCAACGCGCACATAGGTCGTACTCGTCGTTGACCGTCAATGCGGAGCCTTCGGCATCGTGCATCAGGCAGCCTTGGGTCTTGCAGTGATCGAGCCCAAGAGTATGGCCAATCTCGTGCACTGCGACCTTTCCGAGGCGAATCCTTGCGTCACTGGGCTTTCTAACCCTGCGGCTGCAGCGAAAAGATGAAAGGACCGAAACGCGACCATCAATTGTGGCAAGCCCCATGATGCCCCAGTCTTTGATAGTTCCCTTGGTCGTCGAGATATCCACTGAGGTGAGCCCAAGAATTCGGTCGGCTCCGTCAGGTAGCAGAGTCTGCAGGTAGTCGAGAAGCTTCTCGGCCCGGTAGCGCTGGCGAGGTGGATAGTACGCCTCGCGAGGCAGAGGCCGGTGCGCCGCCACGACCAGATCGAAATCGTAGAATGCTTCCAGCGAGGTTTTGACGAACCCAATATCGGCATCTGCAATTACAGGCCCAAGCGGCTGCAGAACCCAAGGCCGTGACGGCGACTCGGCGGCCCTGGCCCGTGCCACCCAAGCGCCGAGCGCCAAGGCGCCGCAGGCGCCAATCCACGCTCTTCGCGTCATCTTCAGGGTGCCTGTGCGGCCGAGCGCGCTCGCATCGCCTGGAAGCCATCTCATAAACCTACTGCGCCCCCCGATGCGTCGGTCGTCTTCCTCAAAATACGAGTGTATTCCTGCGTCATCCTCCCTAGCCTCGGGGGGCTCGCTACGGTTTCTGAGATGGCTTCTAGCAATGTCGTCTCCTTAAGGCGTTGACTAATCCTAGCATGGCCGACAATACTTGACCCATCGTGCTATTAGACGACGAGTCTTCGTAGAAGTTGCAGGCGCCGGTCGATTTTGGCGTTACCCTCAATCCCCATGGCTGAAAGTCTTGCACTGATACTTGTCGCTTGCCTTATCGTGGCTGCGGGGGTCGCCGCTCAGCGGTCCTTGACGCTGTTCGAAATCGTTGTTGAACGGGGGCAGGTGGTTCGCGCGCGCGGTCGACTGCCGCAATCGCTGTTGCATGAATTTCTTGACGTGTGCCCACGTGGACTAAAGGAACGGCTTGTAATTCGCTGTCGCATCGAGAGGGGCAGTGCGCGGCTAATCACCCAGGGCCCGTTCGACGATGATACGGTTCAACGGCTTAGGAACCTGTTAGGCCTTTGGCCTCTGGCGCGGCTCAAGGCGGTGCCCCGACTTTCGCGCTCGAAGCAGTAGAAGCACAGAGCTCATTACACTGTGAATTGGCGGTCTATCGTGCAGGCTGTTTGCGGGCAAGCGCTGACTGCGCAAGCAGCGACGGCCCAGGAACGAGCAGTCGCTCCATTTCCTTCGGTTCAAACTTTGCCAAGCCGCCCGCGTACACGCGGCCATCGGCGACCGACACCGACGACCTCAAGTACTGTATTAAAGCCAGTAATGTCGCCCGTGGCATGCGTTCTCGCGGGTAGATGCCGTGCGCGATGTTTATGTGCCTTACGCGCGCCACATTGTGAACAAACACGGGCGCACGCCTGGCCATGTAGCTGGCCAAAACAGGGGCTGGTTCGTGCAAACCGACGGACCACCACGCTTTGCGGTGTCTAGCAATGTAACCCCGGTCGGCTCCCATTGCCCGCGCACATTCGAGGAACTTCTCTATGATTGGTCGCAGCCGCTTCGGTACCTGTTCCAAGTCAGCAGGAATATCGATTACGCATTGTAGGCCGACGGCGTGCCTCAAAGTGGATCCGGCTGCGAACAGCTCGCGTGCGTGCGTAATTGAAGCAAACAGAACCCTTGGCGGGAGCGATGCGCTGTGAGGCCCCGCAATCCAGATTCGATTGGCCCCCGTGACTTGGCCCCTGTGCACCTGGCAAAGCTCGCCGAGTTCGACGAACCCTTCACGTTTCGAGCGCGGTACGCGACTGAGCGACGTCCAGCGCGATGAGTTCTCGAAGCGTTCGCGTGCCACGGCTCGCCCTTGAGCGAGCGCCCGAAGCTTGTCCAGCGTGGCGATCCGGCGGATGTTCAGGCTTTTGGGCCTTTCACCCACTTGAAAACAAGTGACGACCGCTGTCGTATCAGCGTCTGCAAACGGTTTGGTGCTCGGTTCAAGCAAGTCCAGGCTCGACAGTCCGAGCCGCCCGAGTAGCAAATGTCGTAACATTGCGCCGTAATTGACATCCAACCACTCGGCAGCGGTGACGAACGCGCCCACGTCGCCGGGTGCACTTTGCAGTGCCGCCACGACAAAAAAATGCACATGTAGCCCAGCAAGTTTGCTCGCTTTGTAGCCGAGGCGACCTACCGTGTCCGCAAGCCAGTGCTTGCGCTCAGGCGAAATCAGGTGATGTCGAACATACGGTGGGTTGCCCAAGAATGCTGTCTTGCCGTGGATATGGAGCAGATCCAAATCGCGATAGTCGCCCAGGACGACGCGGCAGCGTTTGGCCAGCCCAGCGACTTGGAGGTGGGCGCGCAGCAGCAAAGCGGCCATAGGATCGCATTCGACTGCGATGAGACGCGCTTCGGGAATGGCTCGCCCGGCGGCAACGATAAACCGCCCCGAGCCTGCGCCGGGATCGACGACACGCGTTGGGTTCGTTGTGGCCACCCATTCTGTCATGATCGAAACGAGGCTTGCGGGCGTGTACGTCGCGCCAAGCGGTTGACGTGCGGCGCGGTCTTTCAAGTGCGAGAAATTTTCACCGAGCGGATCGTGGCCGGCGAGAATGGAATCGCCGAATTCGGCAACGCGAGCCAAGGGCACGCGGGCTGCTCGCTCGGCCAGTCCGCGCTCGCTGCGGGTGACGCTGCCGGCACGCAAGGCGCCCAATTGCAGCGCAACGAAGAGCAACTCGTCCAGCGTGTTAACGACAGGGATTATCTCAGATGCGCGCACCGAGGTGGACCATAGCACGATCGCAGCCCATCACGCCGTCCTAACCAATGGCGCGTGCCAGCAGAGGGCGCAGTTCCACAACATTCAGCAGGCGTGTCTGCGAAGGAAGCTGTTGCAAAGATTCCCCGTCGACCAGAACCAACACGGGCGCGGCCCCCTTGCCAACGCAGCTGTACAGGGCAAAGGCGGGCGAGCCAATGGTCTCATAGTAGCGGACCGGTACTGTCGCGTTGGCTCGGACTTCGAAGGCATCACCCACGACAATGTCCTTTGATTGGTGGTATGCCTGGGAAAACACGTCTCCTGATGCCCGGCTCGGCAGCAACGGCACTCTAAACTCCTTTGTCAGCGCCTCCAGGTCCTCGCGCAAGCCCCCCGCGACAACAAGTTCGTTTCTGCTGCTGTTGGCTCTTAGTACCAGCAATGTTGCAATATCCAGACACTCGGCGAAAGTCCTAATGATCTGGCTGAGCAATCTGTCGCTGCGCCCTTCACGGTCAAGCGCTACTGAAAGCTCCCTAATCCGCACAAGATCCTTGTCCGCAGTACTTCCGCCACTGTCGATGAGCGAGCGTGAGCCATCTAGGTCTGTGCTCCCGTTCGACACGACGACTCTTGCCAATTGGATCCGTTGAGGTTGCGGTCGCGGCCTTGCCGCTCGCGTGCGGACAGATACGGGTTGCGGACCTCGATTCATGCTGGCGGCATCCGCCTCGATGAGCGCCTCGGCGTGCGTCGCGCTGACGCGGCTGCCCGTCTGGTCGCGGACGTCATCCTCCGGTTGTGACGCCATCGTAGAAACGCTGCGCGAAAAGCCGCTCGACTTGGCGTCTAGTCCCAACAGACTCGCATAGCGCTGCTCGAATGATTGTTCGACGGATTGTAGCAATCCCGCGAGCGCCTCTTGATCAATCGACATCAAATACTTGTGCCGTACTAGGAGGTTCGTGATTGCCTGCCCGCGTTGATTTGCCGTAGAGCCAACGACGATATCGCAGAGCTCATTCGCGAAATCCGCCAACGCCACGACCCGGTCTTCCTGGCGCGCGTAATGGCCTGTCATGCCTGGCATCGCGGACATCGTCCTTAGGATGGGCTTTGGCAGCCGCCAACGCTCTGCTACGCCAATCCCCAGCTTCTGCAGGCTTAGCCCCAAGACCCGCTCGGCTGCCGCATGCAGGCTTAGCCCTTGCAACCGCGTCAGCTCTGCTATTTGCTCGTACATGTCCGGCAGATACACAATCGCCAGGTGCCTACCAAGGTTACGGAACATGCCGCACATCATCGCTTGTTCTTCGTCATTCACGCCCGCATAGGGGGCAAGTTGTTGAGATAGCTCGCCGCTGACGAGCGAATTGATGGCGGACTCCGACATACGTTTTGCGTGTTCATCGCTACCACGGCTCTTGAATAGACTGATGCTCAAAGCCAACGATCGCACTCGATCGAAGCCCAGAATGACGATTGCATGTTGAACGCTGTATACTTTGCCGCCGAAGCGGCTGGCGTACGCCGAGTTGACCACTTTCAGGAGTTTCGCCGTCAATGCAAAGTCTTTGAGGATAGAATCCCCCAGTTGCGTCGCAGAATAGGTGCCCTCGAAGTCCGCCCGTTTGCTAACCTCTCCGACATTTCTGACGAAGGCAGGAAAATCACCGCCACGCTGCATCTTGAGCCACAGCCTGTTCAGCGTCGAGCGATCTGCCTTTGTGAGACGCAATGTGGCCGGCGCGGTTGCAGTCTGCTGCACGACCTCCGCCTGGTCCGCCAAGGGTGCCTGCGCAGGTGACTCTATTGGTTTGGCTTCTGCGGTTGCTATCGATGCGATGGCTTGCTCAGGTTTCCACGGTTGATTTTGGACCGGGGCGGTCTCGAAGGTACCGGTTGCTGGCTCCTTGGAACGTTCAATCGCAACTTCACTGGTTGCTTTGGGTTCTCTCGAACTTGGGGTTTCAGGCAATGCCAGAGTTACAGTATGGCGTGCGTCTGAGGGAGGCTGCGCGACAGTCGGAGGCAGGTCCACCCCGCCAAGCACTGGATGGCTTGAAGCCGGTTGGTTGTTTCGTGAAGCCTCCCGCAAGGCTTCATTGAAGTGCTCAGCTAGCTCACGCGCAGACGCAGGCCGCTGCTCAGGACGCTTGGATAGACACATCTCGATCAACCGTGCCACTTGCGGGGGAACTTGAGGGCAACGGTCACGGATCGGCCGAATCTCATCGCGGATGTGCATCACAAGAAGCATCATCGGCGAGTCATGTTCGAATACGGAAACGCCGGTAAGCATTTCATAGACGATGACTCCCAAAGAGTAGATGTCACTGCGCGGCGTAATCTGGTCGATTTGTCCCAACGCTTGCTCGGGTGACATGTAACGTGGAGTGCCAATGATTTGCCCTTGTCGAGTATAATCAGCGCCAGCGGACAGTACTTTGGCGACGCCAAAATCCATCAGCTTGATGCGCGTAGGGTGTTCGTCCACCACGAATATGTTGCTCGGTTTCAGATCACGATGCACGACTCCCACGCCGTGGGCGGCGTCCAAGCCCGCGCATATCTGATGGACGTAAGCTTGTACTTGTTGGCAATCAAATCGACCTTCACGCCTTATCAGGGCTGCTAGATCACAGCCAGAAAGCAGCTCCATTATGTAATAGTAGCGTCCGTCGAGGTCACCAAAGTCGAAGATATCGACGATGTTTGGGTGATGAAGATTGGCCGTTATGCAGGCCTCATCCATGAATCGCTTCGAATGATCGGCGGGGATCTCCTCATCGCGACCCAGGAATTTGACGGCCACTTGTCGCCCCAGAGTCGGGTGTCGCGCAATGAAAACGGTACCCATGGCACCATGCGCAAGCTGGCGTTCAATTACGTAGTTACCGACGCGCTTGCCTATTACATCGAATTCGCATCGAGCCGACATGCACTACCCATCTCACATAAGAGCCCGCAGCGTTTGGATGCGCCCCTGGGGGCGTCCACCGTCGAACAAACGGTCGCGAGGCATGTCGTGTTCAGTCCGTAGGCGTCGATTAGGCGCGGAGCACTAAGCAATTCGTGCATTGCTGATGCCCGCCATCGCCCAAAACAGCCATTAGATGCTTACAGTGAGACTGGAAACAGATGGCGCATCGAGGAGGCGATTGTCGTACCGAACCTTAATCGGGCGTTGGATTGGTGCGTAGGTCCCACTTGTGTTCCGTCGAATATCGATGGAGCCCGGATCGCCACAGCTTGCGACGAAATACAGTGTACCTGAATCGAGTTGCCGCTCAAATCGCTCTAGGCGCAGATCGCGGGCGGTGTCTTGTTCGCCGTCAGGCATTGCACCTTCCCATGGGAGCGATGGCGATTATATGTCGGGGACGGCGTAAGGAGGCGGCCAAGGAGGAAGGTGTCGGCCGCGGGACGAATTGGGAGGGCGCCTCGTGAAGGTAATGTTGGTCGATGACGAGCACCAGGCTCTGCATTCACTCAAGCGGATGCTGCTAGAGACCGATCCGCAGCTGAGTATTTCGCTCTTCACCGGCGGCAAGGAAGCTTTAGAGCAATTGACGGCAGGACTATTATGACCTCCTGATTTCAGACTTGTCGCTGCCTGGATTGGACGGCGTTACCTTGCTCGAGCAAGCGCAGAAGACCAGCCCCGCGACAATTCGCGTTCTGGTCGATGGAAATTGCGACGAATCCACCATGTTCAGAGCGCTCCGTGTCGCGCATCAGGTCGTCAAGAAGCCTCTTGATGGCCAATTGTTGTGGAGTCTGGTCTGCCAGACGGCAACGCTGTTACCCTTGGTCAGCGACGAGACCATGCGCAAGGTACTTGGCCGTGTGACGAATTTGCCGCCGGCGCCTCGCATGTACAGAGAGCTCTCGGGTTTGCTGCAACAACCCAATTGCGCGATTGACGACGTAGTCAATTTGGTCGGCCGCGACCCGTCAATGGCCGCCAAGCTGTTGCACTTGGCCAATTCGGCTTTCTTTGCGCGCCGTGCCAAGACGATTGAACTGCGGTCTGCTGTAGTGCGACTGGGCTTCAATACAATTCGCAACTTGATGTTGGGGCTCGAGCTGTTCGAACCTGGCAACCTGATCGCAAAGGCAATCGGCCGGGAGCTAGAGTCAGTTCAGCAGAGTGCATACAGAATGGCACAGATGGCCGAGCGTCTCGCGCGTGGAACGGCTCTCGTCGGCGATGCTTTCGTGGCGGGCTTGCTTGCCGACATAGGGCAAGTTGTTTTCTTGATGGTGCGAAGCGAAGAATGGCGTGAGTGCCGCATTGACGCCAAGATCCATGACCGACCGTTGCATGAAGTGGAACAAGAGCGTTTTGGTGTCAGCCATAGTGAAGTCGGCGGGTACCTGCTCGGCATCTGGGGGCTGCCCTACTGTCTCGTGGAAGCAGTTGCCAACCACCATCGACCTGACAGAATTGTTGCTCCCTTGTACTCGCCAGCGGCAATCGCTGCGATATCGGCCGCGCTCATCGACAGTGTGCCCATTGACGATGCCTGGCTACTTTCGATGAAAGCCAAGACGCGCGTTGACGTGGTACGTTCCAATTTGCTCGAAAAAGCGTAGGAGCTAGCGGCTGCTAGAAGGCTCCGCGCTTCGAGGCCTGTGCCGATCAAAAAGCACGGCTTCGCCGTGGATATTCCATTCCTTGCCGCCGTCCTCATTGATGCCAACGACCTCCACCACGTTGACCACAGCATCAGCCCCGGCTGCGCAAGCCTTATTCACCAGCCAGTTTCTCAGGTTCTTGTCTGGTTCGTCCCAGTGCCCGTGGAAAACCTCGACAGTTCGATACTCGAACGGTGCCGTTTTGCCGTCGGCAATGAGCAGAACTCGCTCGCAGCCCCGCGTTACCGACGGCCAGGTCTGCACGCCGCGAACCGAGTCATGTCCGTGTCCGCAGCCCAGTGCTAGTGGCAGACAGAGTGCGATGCTCGGGCAAGCGCGAACAGCGAGTAAACCCCGAACGCTGTGCAAAAATCGCCGGGGAATCAAGTGCTGCGCTGCATCCGGACATTTCACGAGAGCACCGCGGCCAAGTGCCAGTAACGATCGCAAGGCTTCAGCCTTCCACGCCGTGCCGGGGACGGCAACCGGCCGCACCTATCGGCTAGTCGTTCCGAAGTATCAGCGCCTTTGCCCGGGACAAAGTGGCACAACTAGTGCTAGTCTGAATTGCTCTCAGAGCCTGACGTCGTCACCACAAGGGTTCCAATGTATCGCCGAAACAACGAAGCTGCCGACCGCATGCGTGAGCGCAGACGCGAGGAAGATGCTGCTCCACGGCTAGCTGCACAAGTACCGCTGCTAAGGTCGTTGCGGCTGTCGCTGTCGTTTCACCGTGGCGAGGTTAGGATTGGAGATGCCTCTTACGTGCGCGTCGTGGTTGTGCCCACGGCTCCAGCACTTTTCAACATCCCTTGCTCGGATTCCAGCTGTCGCGACGGCGGCCATCAGATAACGGGCGCCATGCTAAAGGCATTGCGCGCTGGCCTCACTGAATTCAGGGGTGAGGAACCTTGCCGCGGCAGCGTTGGCGCGTCGGGCGGCCCGTGTGGTTCCGTGCTGACCTACGAGGCGCAGGCGACATACGAAAAAGGCTAGGAAAACCCTCAGCCGAATCGCCCCAGCACGAGCTTGCGCGGTTTCGGTCGCGATGCCGACAGCCTAAAAGCGCTGGCCACCGTGCTTTTGAACCGATCGGCTCCGCGTTGGGTGCGCAGGTGCAAGAAGGCCAAGGGTTGCTTGTGTTCGACGTACTCGCCGACTTGAACCGCAAGTTCGATGCCAACCGCGGGATCGACGTTCTGATCGGCGCGTTGCCGGCCAGCGCCCATTTCCAGCGCGACAAGGGCCAACTCCTTCGGGTCACAATAGTCTACCCAGCCCCGTGTCTTGGAATAGACGGCGACTCGGTGCGGCGCGTGGGGCAACTTCGCGGATCGGCGACGCAGCGGGTATCGCCGCCGTGGGCCCGCACCATTTGAACGAATCGTTCGAACGCGGAGCCGTCCAGCAATGCTTTTTCGAGCCTGCTTCGAGCCTCTGCCGGCGAGCGAGCTGCCTTACCGAGGCACAGCATCTCGATCCCCAAACGCAGGGTCAATTCGCGCGTATCTGCCGGGCCCTGCCCTCTGAGAACGCCAATAGCTTCCCCTGTTTCAAGCGCGTTGCCGATCATCTTTCCCAGAGGCACACCCATATCGGTGAGCAAGGCAATGGCATGTTTGCCGTTGCGATGGCAGACATCAATGAGGCTCCTAGCGAGCCGCTTGGCGTCTTGTATATTGTTCATGAATGCACCCGAGCCAACCTTGACGTCGAAGACGAGGCCGTCAACGCCTTCCGCCAGTTTCTTCGATAGGATACTTGCAGTAATCAACGGGATGGATTCCACGGTGCCCGTGACGTCGCGCAGCGCATACATGCGCCGATCCGCCGGCGCAATTTCGGCGGTTTGCCCGATGATTGACGCGCCGACACGCCGCAGCACGCTCTCGAACGCTCTTGGCGGAAAGGTTGGTTCGATATCCCAGAATTGCTTCGAGTTTGTCCAAGGTGCCGCCGGTATGACCGAGGCCGCGTCCAGATATCATTGGCACTCGAACGCCGCAACAGGCCACCAGTGGCGCCAAGCATAGGCTGATCTTATCGCCCACGCCGCCCGTCGAATGCTTGTCGATGCGGGGAGGGTGGACATTTTCCGAGTTTCAGAACTTTTCCTGAATGCAACATCGCATTCGTCAAGACCATGTTTCACGTTGTCCAGCCCGTTGAGCCTGACCGCCATTAACCAGGCGCTCATCTGGTAGTCCGCAATGTCGGCCCGTGACTGAAACCCTCGATCAGTTCCGTAATCTCACTCGTCGGTATGACGCTTTTGCGTCTCGCTTCTTCGCTATCAAGGTCGACGGGCAGGCTCATGATGTGCTTTCATATCAAAGGACGACCAAGATTTCACTCTTCCCGGGCCGTGGCGACATAGGCCCGCAGAAAGGGCCTGAATTGCGCCCGTGGCGCCAGCCCATAGTCTCGGCGCAGCGCGTCGTACGGCTACGAAGACTATGGCCGCTGCGCGATCTTAGCGTAAGATGGGCAAGTCAGCATGATTGACATTGGAGAGCGACATCCCGCGTCAGGCGCATTCAGTCCGATGAACCGCAAACTTGGGGTTCGCCCAGGTCGCCGCTTGGCGTCCACCGCCGACGGTGACATGGTTACTTTCAGTGTCTATTCGAGACGGGCTACTCGAGTCCTATTGGAGATCTATGCAAGGCCGATTTTGGCCGAAGCCGAGGCAGACTACTTCTTGCAGAAGAACCCGGACGACAATACATGGAGCGTCTGCCTCCGGGGCGTGCCGCACGGAACGTTGTATGGGTTTCGGTGTTGGGGTCCGAATTGGGTTTATGATCCCACTTGGACACGGGGCAACTGCAATGCGGGTTTCGTTGCCGACTACGACCGATTCGGCAATCGCTTCAACCCCAACAAGGTGCTGCATGAGCCGTACGCGCGGGAACTAAGTCACGACCGCGTTACGGAGGAGATGTTGACAGCCGGACACGATATGTGGATCTATGCGACGGGCGACGCCGACTATCAAGGTCGGCCCGCTCGCGATCATGATACGGCGCTATGGGCCCCCAAGGGCATTGTCGTATTTCGATCGGACTTCTGTGGGTCAGCAGGCCGCGTATACGCGCCCAGACAAGGCCATCATCTACGAGGCGCATTGCGCGGTTGTACACAACACCCATCGTCAGTCGACCTCGGTCGGTTGCTCCGCAATACGCCTGGGTTCAGCGAGGTTGTCGGCGTCCCGGCACTGTTGCGAGGGACATTTGCCGGGGCGGCGTATCTAGCGCCGTATCTGAAATCACTCGGTTTTACCACGGTCGAATGGTTGCCGGTTCAAGACACTGGAAATGCGCTGAACTCGATGGGCTCGCCCTTAGCCAACTATTGGGGCTATATGACAATGGGATATTTCGCGCCTGACCGTCGCTACGCCTTTGATCGATCGCCAGGGGGACCGACACGAGAATTCAAGAACATGGTTCGAGCGTTCCACGACCACGGGATTGAGGTCTATCTGGACGTCGTTTACAACCATACGGGCGAAGCCGGCAATTTCGAAAAGCGCCGGGACACAACGGGTTTCGTGAGCCTGGGAGGCTTCGACGCCGCTGAGTACTACATGGAAACCCAAGAAGGTCTGATTATCGAAGGCGCGACAGGCTGCGGAAATCAACTCAATTGTTCGAGCCCGGTCGCGCAAGAGCTTGTGCTGGATTCATTGAGGTATTGGATCAACGACATGGGCATCGACGGCTTCCGATTCGACTTGGCTCCCGTGCTCGGAAGGACTCCCAACGCCTTCGAGCGGACGGCATGGGACGACCAACGGCGATTCTTCCGCGACCATCCGCTACTGTCAGCCATTCGAGACTCTGGGGCGGTTGCATGAAGTCGAGATGATTGCCGAAGCCTGGGACCTATGGGGTTATGAAGTGGGCAATTTCCCGTCCGACTGGGGTGAGTGGAACGGTCGTTATCGCGATGCGGTACGTCGCTTCATACGCGGAGACGGCAACACTCGCGAATTTGCGGACATGATCAACGGCGACTTCTTCATTTCAATGATCGCGGCGGTCCGCAACACTCGATCGACTTCATCACGGCTCATGACGGCTTTCACGCTGCTCGACCTCGCAAGCTATAACGCCAAGCAGCAATCAACAGCCATGGCCATTTGGACCCTCCGACGGCGGCGCCACCGAAAACTTGTCCTGGGATTGCGATGGGGATTGAATGTTCGTCGTCAACAGCTGCGCAACTTTTGGACGATTCTGCTGCTTTCGCGCGGCGTGCCGATGGCGGTGGCGGGCGACGAATTGGCGCGAACGCAAAACGGCAACAACAACCCATGGGCTATCGACAGTGTTGGCACTTGGACCAACTATAGAATGGTGGCGACGGCTTCGCCGACGCAGTTGCCGACGGAAGGAGGCGGTCGGTACGACGACAATTTTGGCACGGCTTTCGGGAGACTGCTGCAGAAATCCCCTGCCGATCTTTCGTTCGCGCCATGATCGATTTGCGGCGGCTGCAGCTGTTCGGTGACACATGGCGACCCGTCGCTCGTACCTTCCGACGTCGTTGCCAGGAACTAGCTTTTCGTTTTGCAGGGAAGACGGCATAGAGCCCAATCTGCGATGGGCTGCGCGCCCTGATGGTCAAAGTCGGAGCACCCGTCGAACTCTCCCGAAGCCCATGCTCCTGTTCATCAACTGTTGGTCGAGCCCAGTTTGCTTCTTCGTGCCGCTGATGGACAGAAGTGGCTGCTTGGCGGCGGGTGGTGGATACTGCCGGGTTGGGCGGAGCCTTTCGACAACTTTTGGCCCATTGATGCGGCCGAGGTCATCGCCGATCCTTATTGGGTGCATCCACACAGTCTTGTGGTTCTCGTGCAGATCTGAAGCGTATGACGTGTTGGTCGCGAATGAGGCCGTGACGCGTGGGTGGTCGGCTTCTCGGGTCGGCATGGCACAACCAAGACTCGCACCGCTTTGCCGGCTGGGAACGAGTCCCATTAATTCGTAAACAGGGTAAGATCCGCCGTTTCTCCCATCTTCTGATACCCCGCTGGACCTGGGTGCAGCCAATCTTCCTGAGACCACTGGGCGTACGTCGCCTGCAACTTGGTAGGATCGGAGGGGTCCCTTAGCGCAGCATCGAAATCAATATAGCCGTCGAATGCGCCGCTCTTGATATACGTGTTGACCTGCTGGCGCACGCTCTCATGCTCCGTTGTGTAGTAACTGTTTCCGTTGAAGGGCAAAATGGTTCCACCATAGATGAGCAGCCCCTTGGCGTGTGCCCGACTGACCAAGTCGTCGTAGGCACTCTTCAGCGACGAATACGCTGCGCCGCCGCCGATGTCGTTAACCCCGTCGAGGACAATCGCGTACTTGACGCCGCTTTGCCCGAGCACGTCGCGGTTGAAACGAGCTTGAGCCGCGGTGCCGCTGGTCCCAACCAGGTTGGTTGCGCCGATCCCTTGATTCATCATCGAAACATTCGCCGTTGCAGCGTTCCCTTGCAGGCGTGCAGCCAGAACGTCCGTCCACCGATTGTTATGGTTCGTATCCGTGCCCCTGCCGTCGGTGATCGAATCGCCAATCGCGACGACCCCTCTAGCCGAAGCATCTGCCATGACGTCGATGCCCGAAATGTAGTACCAGTGCTCGGTCGTCGTCGCGGATGTCATGCTGGCCGCGCTGACGTTGCTACTGCCGGTTTGTATGTAGGAAGTGGTCCTGGAGCCCGAGTGGCCGCAGACTTGGCTTGGAACGCTCCCGAAGGCGGCGGTGATGGTAATGTTCCCCTGATTCGGCACGGTAAAGTCAATCGGATCGGACCAGACCTCCTTACCCTGCGCGATGGTCACGGATGCCGCTGCAGAGAAAGCAAGGGCCTTGTCGGTCGAGGTATCGATGGTACTGTCCACTGCGGGAGTGGCCTTGCACAACGCGATGTGAGCCGAATTGATGGTGACCGAACCATTACTGGATAGGTTGGAGAATTGCACGCGAATCTGGTTGCCGCCCAGCGAAACGTGTGCAACCTGACGCAGCACGGCGTTCGATAGCGACGCCGGAGGCTGGTTGCCCGAATCATAATACGGCGAAGCAGTCCAGGTACCCACCCAATGCTGCGCCCCGGTGCTGCCAGCAGTGCCGCTTGCGCCGCCGGTCGCAGGCGCGCCGCCCGTGCTCTTGGCGCCGCCCGCGCTTGTTACTCCGCCGCCGCTGGATGCGCCGCCCGTAGCCTTTGTGCCACCTTGTGCTTGTGTGCCACCCGTTGCGACCATGGAGCCTCCAGTGCTCTGTGCGCCGCCCGCAGCCGTGGCGCCACCCTGGTCTTGCGCGCCACCCGTGGCCGCTTTCGAGCCTCCAGTGCCTTGCGCGCCACCCGTTGACGCTCTGGACCCTCCGGTGTTCTGCGCACCGCCAGCATCGGTCGCGCCACCCGTTGTCGCTTTCGATCCGCCGCTGGATGCGCCGCCGCTAGCCGGCGCGCCGCCTTGACCCTGCGTGCCGCCTTGGCCCTGCGCGCCACCCGTTGACGCTACCGAGACTCCACCCGTCGCGGCGAGCCCACCCGCGGCACCGCTGCCGCCGGAGGGCGCAGTGCTTGTGACGGCAGACGAGCCACCCGTCGTTGGGTTGCCGCCAACTCCGGCATTTCCCCCGTTGCTGCCTACAGTTGTGTTGCCATTTCCACTGCAAGCGACAGCGAAAACTAAAAGTGCACCCAACGTGATGTTGAAAGAACGCATGACGGCAGTCCTATTGCAGGGTTGGGGCCGTCCAGGTGTAGTCGGCGGACAAATTGAAGTTGGTCCCGCTGGGTTGGATCGCGATATTGGTGTTGGCCGTGGTCTGCCCCTTCGCGAACTTGTTGACGAAAGCGCTGATACTGCTTTGTTGGGTTGTGGGCGCCGAGCAATGGGAGTGGCCACCGGTGAAATCGTAGCCAATGTGGTCTGCAATGCCCAAGGCTTTGAATACCTCAACGGCGGCCATGGTCGATTTGTATCCGGACTCATCACCTAACCAATCATACCCCGGGTTGCCCAGGATAATGGTGGCGCGGGGAGCGATGGCGGCGATGAGCTCATGATGGTCGTGGGGCAGCTTGTAGGGATCCAGACTCTTCATGCTGGACATGAACCAGGCATAGTTGGTGTTGTCGATCTTCTCGACACTGGTGCCCGTGCGGGTTGTGAAGTCCTGAGACGCTCTCCAGGCGTCGATGCCGCCGCCTCCTGACTCCTCCACCACGACCAACGCGACGCGTTCGTCCAGCGCTCCCGCAAACAGGGACATCTTTCCCGCGTACGAACAGCCGTGCGTGACGATCTTGGTCATGTCGATCTTCAGCTGATCCTTGACTTGATCAAGGCCGTCGATCATACGGCTGACCCCCCACGCCCAGGCGACGTAGTTTCCGATCTTGCCCCACAGCGACGGGAATACTGTGTAGAACGGATCCGATTTGTTTTGTGAGCCGGTGTCATTGTTGTAAGCAATCACGTCATTGGTCGAGAAAACAACGGTAGTACAGCCTGTCACATAGCCAAGGTTCATGTCCGTACCGATGAGCACGCAACTGCCGCTGCCAGTTACAGCCGACTTGATGGTGAGGGAGCCTGAGCTCGATTGTACGGCGATGCTCAAGTTGGTGCCGGAAAGGGTGGCGGTAACCGTTGTCTGTGACGGATCCGGTTTGGGGCCAATTTCGTATTTGTATAGGTCCTGAAGGATCTCGTTTCTTCTGCATTCCCAATCCGACTTGGCGCTGATGCGAGTCCCGCTGTGCATGGCAAAGGGATCGGGAAGCGTCTTTAACTCTGACGATAAGAGGGGACCGGAAGTCGCGTTACAGTTGGAACCGGAGTTCTCTACGAAAGTGCCGCCACCCGTTGCCGCACCGCCACCAGCCACGGAACCGCCAGTGGCCACGGCACCACCGTTGGACGACTTGCCGCCAGTTGCTGCCACAGAACCGCCAGTGGCCAAGGCACCACCATTGGACGATTTGCCGCCGGTTGCCGCGACAGAACCGCCAGTGGCCACGGCGCCGCCGTTGGACGATTTGCCGCCGGTTGCCATGGCACCGCCAGGCGGTGTGCCGCCCGTTGCGTTCTTACTTCCGCCGATTGTGACGCTTCCGCCTGTTGCAACGGCTCCGCCCGTTGCGACGCTTCCACCAGTGGCTTTCGTTGCGCTCGTTGACGTGGATCCACCCGTTGGAGCAACGCCTCCCGTTGCGTTCGCGACCCCACCCGTTGAATTGAAGCTGCCTCCTGTCGATGGGGCGCCGCCTGCCTCCGGTCCGCCACCGCTCGGGGAACTGGATGAGCTGGGTTCGCTTCCACCCGTGGCTTGTCCGCCGCCTACTGCGATGCCACCACCCGATTCGCCAGACGGCGTTGGCGTCTCCGTACCGCTACAAGCGAGAAACCCCACCGAGCTCAACATGAAGAACAAACGGCTCGCCTCGAGCCGTGATTTTCGAACGCCCAGACCCGATGTACGCATGGAAACACCTCTTGGCTAAGCACACCACGGTTTCGGCCGACACAAACGTGGCCGCAGTGCGACCAACCCTGGGCTTTTGACCCATGTTCGCGCGGAGTATCAGGTGAGTATTTTCTCGCCGGCTGGGTGAACAATTGCACCTTTGGGTGAAGTTCTTCGCACCTCTCGCCCTCATTCTGATTGCGCCAAGAGATCGATCCCCTTGCGTAAACCGTCCGCGGACGCATCGTCCGTTGACGGGACTGGCTTCTTCGGACATTATCCGTCAGCCGTGTGTCGTGGCGCTAGTCTATGCAGGCAGTTGGGTTGCCGTGCACCATATTTTGGAGGTTGACATGGGAAGTACGTGGCTTCGTCGTATGCATTTGGCGGTAGCGTTGGCCGCCGTCAGCTGTAGCGGCTCAAACAGCACCACGACATCCGACACCAGTCTAGGCGGTGCCAACGGCAGTTCCGGAGGATCCCGCACCAGCGGAAGTGGCGGTGTGACTGGCCAATCCGTCGGCGGCACCGCCGGTGGGGGCACCAGCTCCGCCAGCGGCGGCACCAGCTCCGCCAGCGGCGGCACCAGCTCCGCTAGCGGCGGCACTAGTTCCACCAGCGCCGGCGCTAGTTCTACCAGCGGCGGCACTAGTTCCACCAGCGCCGGCACTAGTTCCACCAGCGGCGGCACTAGTTCCACCAGCGGTGGCACCAGCTCCACCAGCGCTGGCGGCAAGGGTGGCGGCACCAGCTCCACCGGTGGTGGCACGCAGAATGCCGGGGCAAGCCCAACGGGTGGCACCAAGGCCGGCGGAGGAACTAGCAACGCTGGTGGGAGCAATGCCACCGGCGGTTCTGGCGCAAACGGAGGCTCGAGTGCCGTTGGAGGTACCAAAGCGACTGGTGGAGTTGCGAATGCAGGGGGTACCAAGGCGACGGGAGGCGCGACTGCAGCGGGTGGCACGAATCCGGCGGGGGGAGCAACCGCAAACGGTGGCGCGGGCGGTCAAACTTGTGGTGATGCTGCTGTCGTAACCTATCCCACCTTACCCGGGGCGGTACAGAGTCCACTTTACTCGGTGACAGCCAACGGCACGTCGCAATTCGTCGAAAAGCTGACCAAGTTCAACCAAGAGATGCAAGTGCATTATGCCAACTTCTCGGTAGCGAGCGGCTGCACTGCCAGCATTTCGGTTACGGTCGCACAGAGTTTCTCGTCTTATGCGGTAAGTCCCAAGAGCAAGAACATTTCCGCAACCAAGAGCGGCAATACAATCACTTTCAGCAGCGGCCCTAACTACTTGATACTTCAGTTCGACACCAAGGAGCTGTTATTCATTCTGATCGATGAGCAAGAATCGAATCCGCCCAAATTGGGCGATGCCAACGTGAAGAATCTCGCAGACTATACCGTGGACAACACGGGTGCGACGCTCGTGACGTCAAAGGTTCAATCCGCAATCAACGCCGCTTCCGGTGCAACGCAGAATATTCTCTACGTCCCCCCGGGTAAGTACAAGGTCGGCGAGCTCTCGCTGAAGAGCAACATGACCTTGTATCTTGCTGCTGGCGCCCTGCTCGATGGTTCGACGAACACGTCGGACTACGCCGCCGCCGGGCCCGCCGTCGAAAGCACCACCCACGGCCTGATCCACCTGAACAACGTCACCAACACAAACATCCTGGGCCGCGGGGTGGTCGACGGTGAAGGGACTGCGATCACCGGCGGCAGCAACGACACTCCCAGTTTCAAGATCAACGCCGTGAGAATCGACCAGAGCTCCAAAGTGCTGATCGATGGGATCCTCGTCCGGGACCCGGTCTTCTGGAACACGCTTACTTACATGAGTGACACGGTCACGATCCAGAACTACAAAGTGATCAATCGCCGGCCCACTACCACGACGTACAACCAGACGGACGGTGTTGACTTCGACGCGTCCAGCAACTGTACCCTCGTCAATTCGTTCGTTTATAGCGGGGACGACAACCTGTCGCCCAAGACCGAGCAAGAGGCCAACCGGAATACGACCAACATCACCTATCAAAAGGCGGTGCTCTACAGCAACTCGGGTGGCTGCAAGATCGGAACGAAAACCTTCGGAACCACGATGACGGGGATAGTGTTTGAAGATATCGATATCGTGAAGGCCGGGCGCGCGTTGGTTATCGACGCCAACGATACGGCTGTGATTCAGGGCACCATGTTCGAAAACATCAGGGTCGAAGCTGCCGATAGCATGCTGATCGACATCGAAGAGGACCAGGCTCCAACCTGGCGAACCGCTCCCAACACATCCATTGCCAAGGACACGTATTTCACCAACGTCTCCTCCAATGTTAAGCAAACGATTCAACTACATGGATTGAATTCAACCGTTAACGTCAACGGCGTCCATTTTAGCGGCTTCACGGTTCAGGGCAAGGCGGTGACCAGTCAGACGGACACGGATGCCAGCTGGGACATAAACCAGTACGTTTCCAACATCACATTCCAGTAACGAGGCGGAATTCGTCACGGTTGGGTGAGCGCCTGTCTGGGCCGCGGACGGCGCCGTTGCTCTGGGCGGTGCACGCCGAATGTGTGCAATGTAGGCGACCATGCGATCTCGTCTTGGAATAGGGTTCAGACTTCTTGGTTAATACTCTCGATAGTGACGAACTCTTGGAACTCCGCTTGTGCAAATGGTGTCGAAAGAAATGGTGACCTTCGCGACAACATGCCTGCTGTGAAGCGAGTGGAGCTACTTAAGGAATTAAGCAATGAACAAGTGGTCTAGACTGCAAGCGTTCGAAGGCGCGGGCCATTGGACGCAAAGCGGAATGTATCGTAAGACCGGCGCCAGCCTGTTTCACGGCATGGGGCGTCCCGAAGGTCAGCCCCATGTTGACTCCGCCCCGCCCAATCTGGGGGAATTGTGGCAATCCGTGGCATATTGGATATCCCAGATGGCACCGGGTGATCCGCGGCGGCGGCTCTTGGAGTTGGCTCAGCTCCGACACGATTCAAAGCTGGCTGGCGCAATCTTGCGCCATTTGTACTAGAAGCTCTCTCATAAACCTACTGCGCCCCCCGACGCGTCGGTCGTCTAGTGACCAAACGCTACTCCGACTAGCGGCCCAAACATGATTTGGGTGCCACTGTACGGAGTGATGGTTCTCAAAGAAACCGGCACTTGAGCGGGATAGAGACCTAGTGTTGTCACGTCTCTTGATAGCGACATGTCGGGCACGAATTCCAGCCACAGGAATATGCCAGCGTAGATTTTGATCCCCGGCGAATCGCCGATCAGAATGCCTGCATCATAGAACATTGTCGGTGCCGTGTAGCTTGGTTTGTCGCCAAAGAAACTGTCAGGAATTACGTAGATGTAACGCTTCACAAGGCCGAGCATTCCCGAGAATGTATATCTGTATCCTTGAGACTGCGTTGCCACGCGCGCCCCACCGCCTGCCATGATGCCAAGTCTCATGAACTTCGTACCGCCAGCAACCTGCGCCAAAAGACCGTTGACGTCGCCTGGAATTGGTGTGTCTGCCGGAAACGTGAAGCCTGCGGATGACATGTCCAAGGAAAGTGCCAACGTTGCTTCGGGAGCGATCCAGCCATACGAGTAGCCCAGACGGGCTGCTATTGCACCCCCTCTGGGTCCCCCAGTTGTGCACGTGCCGCCAAATTCAGCCGCTGGGCAACTTGAGTTGTAGGCGTCCGTTGATGGGCCACCCAGCATAATCGGAACAAAGACTGTCCCAGTTGTGCCGCGGTAGGTGCTGTCTCGTGGCTCGCCTGTACTTGCACCTGGTGCATTGATTTGTTGGTTCGGCACGGAAACACTGGTTGCGCTGGTTGGTTGGTTCGGCGCGGAAGGTGTGTTCGGATTACTCGGAAAAGTGTCTTGAGCGACTTGGCCCGGCGGTGACGGGTTTGCTGCCGGGCTAGGCGAGCTGACGTTGTCGCGAATCGAATAGTTCATGCCCGCGGCCGTGTTGAGAACCTGTTGTAGGACTTCGCCGTTTGGCCTTCGAAGCATCAAGATGTGGTGGCCTTGCGGCACAGCGCCTTGCCAGGTGCCTTTGCCCACGTAAGCTCCGTCGATGTATATGAGCGTGTAGACATTCTCAGCGGCAACACGAATGGTGGCCGACATGGGAACGATGTCGAACAACAGCGGGACCGTCGTACCGGGAGCCACATACAGACTCTGTTCGGCCGAACTACCTTCGGGGCCACTACTGACGAACCTGTGAACGCCCGCCAGCACAAGAGTCTGGCAAGGCAAGCGACAGACAGGCCTACCATCCACATACAGATCGGCAATTCGACCCGTACTCTGCCCCACGATTCGTGCCCACCCGGGTGACGCGGAGGACCCTTGGGTGGTCGCGCTATTGGGCGACGCAACCGTCTGGCACAGCCCGATCATCGACCAACAACCTGCGATCGCCAGAACGTGGGCTTGGACCAACAACCTTTTGAATGAAGGGGCAGATGACACGCTACATCGACTTACAGTCTAAGGATAATAGGGCACGGTATTCCCGTGTGGATCTTCAGCAAGTAAGCGACCTGAAATATCGTAAGCTCGGTTGGACAGGCTCCACCGGCTGGGAGCGAGTCCTCATAACTAGATTACTCGAATCCGTTCAGATGAACAATGTACCATTGCCCGCGCCAGGAAATGAGCGAGGTCACCTCCAGTGTGGTCGTATTTCCGTCCGCACCAGTCAGATCGAGCTGCGAGCGCAATACACGAAAGTACCCAATGCGGTTGTATTCGCTACCCGGCTTCATCCAACGGGCCTGGGCTTGGGCGATCCGCAGGCCTGAACATTTTATGGGTGTGCGCTTCTTGGCAATGCGACGTCTATATTCGATGATGTCGCGGTCAAAGTGCTTTAGGAGGCGGAACTTGTAGTCGCGATCGGGGTCGCTGATGGCTTTGACTTGTCGATACGCCACTAGTGGAAAGAACGCAGAGTGACCCTTTTCGGGGCTGCCCTCGATAATGGCCGTGCAAAGTGACGAGAGCCGCGCTTGAAATCCCGGGTCATTGCTGCTCGGAAGATCCTGAGTCTGCGGCTTCGGGTTGCCTGCCTCATCCAGCAGATCGGAATCGGGCTCCGCGATGAGCGGTTCTGGACTGACACCCGCATCGGGCGCGGTAGTGGCTGCCTGCAGTGCGCTTGGCGCAAGCGTTGCACGGCTTGGCAATGGTGCCTCGTTTGCCTGCCCGCTGAGCGACCCATCAGCCGTCGTAGCGACGCCGACCGCGCGAAATGTTGGTGGTACGGCGGAGCCCGGCGGCTCCGACCGCGCGCAGGATGCGCATGTCCACGTGACGAGCAAAACAAAAGAATGCTGCGCGAAATTCACCCGAGCAGCTTACCGCCACGACGTGTGGGAACCAACAAGGCGGGCTCAGCCCCTGGCGGAACCGCTTGTCCCGGCTGGGCGAGGAACACTTCCAGCTTGTCACCGTCACGGCCTTGAGGCTTTACGAATACGATAAGGGCCCGATACGCCGTGCCCGGCGTCAGAGCGTGACCAGGCTCCTTGGGAAGGCTGGGAACGGTTGCAGGTCGACGAGCGGGCACGTCCGCGGGCGCAGTTGGGCTCGGAGTTGCCGAGCGGGTGGGTGGTGTTGCGGCCGCTCGCGCATCCGCCGTGACAGCAGCCATTCAATCCGTAGACCCGCGTCGGGAGGGGGCGAGCGGCATCGTCGCGCTTGGTGCTGGCGGAGGGGACGTGGGTTCGCGCACTGCTGGCGCGGGAGGCGGCGCCGCGGACTCGTGAGTCTTGCTTGGCGGCAGCGGTGGTGGCGTTCTGCTGCGGCGCGCTGGAGGCATGGCTGCTCGGTGGACCGTCGCCTGATGGACCCCCCAGCGCCGAGGGCCCGGCTTGTCGCGCCATCGATGAAGGCGGTGGAGGTCGGCTCATTCTTGGCGCCGCTTCGACGCGGGGCGCGGCGGGCGTCGCGACCGCCTTCGAGATCGGCGACGCTGCGCGCGATCGCGAGTGCACGCATGTCATTGCCTGTGTCGCTGGCGGTCTCGGCTGCGCGCTTGAGCCAGCGCAGGGCCTCGTCCGTGTCACCCTTGTTCCAAAAGATGTCTGCGGTTTCAAGTGCCGAGACGACGTCTTCGTTGTCGTCGGGTTCGGGATTCAAAATGGCGGGGAGAGCAGTCATTGTAGTACCTAATTGGCGGGAGGCTCGAATAAGTCGGCGTTGGGATTGGTCAGCACGAGGAACGCTTCGAGACTTCCGTGAGGGACGGCTTGTGCCTCGAGCAGACGTGCCACGAAGAGTTCACCATCGCGAACCGAACGTTTGACGGCCACGCGAATGGCTTGCACGGGTTGCGACTCCAAACTTGCTCTGACCGGCGCTCTCGACGCTGCCGGCGTTCTTGGCAAGTTCCAAGGAGCGCTGCTCGTCGCCGGCCTCCTGGGCCGCTGTGGCGGCCTTGCGCAACCAGCGAGCCGCCTGCGAGTAGTCGGCGGTGTCCCAGAGCGAACGAGCGCTCTTGAGAGCCAGGACGACATCGTCTGAATCATCGGGCAGTGGTGTGGGAAATTCGAAATCTGACATTGCGTTTCTGCCTTTTCAACTAAGCCGATCTTGAAGCTTCTGTGCCGCTTCGTTGGTTGGATCCTCCTCGAGCGCCCTGCCCAGCATCCGTCGTGCGCCGGCCGCATCGCCCTGCCAATTCATCATGCAACTTAAATAGTAATACGCTTTGGACTTGGTCTGTGCTGTGACGCAATCATCGCTGTCTTGTGGGCCGCTCTTGAGGCTGACAAGAACGCGCAGAGCCCGCCTGGCGGTGTCGTCGTCGCTAAGGTCGATAGCCAATTGAGCCAACTGCCAAGCGATGTCGGCATTTTTCGCCCGAAAACGGAACGCGGAACTCAGGGCCTCGTGCGCCTCGACGAGCTGATCGACGTCCAAATGGATCTGAGCTACCTCGAAGTTGGCGCTAGCCCGTTCTTGCGTGTAGCGAGCCTCCGTGTTGGCCGTCACCAACGCATAAAGATCAATCGCCGGCCCCATTCTGCCGTGCGATGCATGGTGCCGGGCCAACTCGAGTTTTGCGGGAACGCTGGGGTGCAATCGTTCAGCTTGCTCGAGGTATCCGAGGGCTTTCTCGGGCGAGTCCCTTTGCACAAGTTGGGCTGCGCGCACGAGGCTTTCTGCCGCCAGTTCCACGTTGGATTCGGACGAAGCCGTTGCGATCAGTATTTCCGCCAACTCGACGTGGGCTTGCGTCTTATCATACAGCTGGATTAGCCGCCGAGTGATCTCGACGTCCTTGGGGTTGTCGCGATGCACTTGCTCAAGTTCGGAGCGCGCCAGCGCCGGGCGGTCGAGTTTCTCGCAGGTGTCGTATAGCGCGCAAACTCGCTGAGGCTTCTCGGATTCGGCAGCAAGCTTCACAAGCTGCATTTGAGCCCGGATTGCCTCATCGGCACGCCCCTGCTGCTGCGCCACTCGTGCCAGTCGCTCTAGTATCGCTGGCGTTTCGCTCAGCTCGGCTGCCAGCGCAGTCAGCTGACCCAACGCCAGCTCATCGCGGTGGTGATCGATGAGCCAATCGATCCAGCGCAATTCGACATGCAGACGATCCTGCAACTCGAGATTCAGGACTCCTTCTCTTAGGGCCAGCGTGACTCGCATGACTACCGTATCATCATCCAGCCAATAGTCAGGTCCCGACTGCAGCAAATCGACCGCGCGTTGCGGCAACCCCGACCAAGCCAGCAATTCAGCGACTTCCAACCACAAGTCTGACCCAGGGGGCACAAGGTCCACGATGCGGGCGAGCGCTCGCGCGGCGCGCGCACGTTCCTCATGCTGTCGAGCGTTGTGGGCGATTTCGAGGCCCAATTCCAGCGCGGGTTCACCCGATTCAACTGCAAGTAGCTGTTCTGTCAGCTGCCAGCGCTCGGGACTGTCGGGGTTGCGGGCTTTCAGTCGTCGCAGTTGCGCCAGCAGCACGTCGCGATTGGGTTCGAGCGCCGTTGCCGCCGCCAGCGCGCTGTCGGCCACGTCCTCGTAATTTAGGCGTTCCGAGAACTCGACGAGTCGCAGCAACAGGTTGGCCCCGAACGCTGGATCGACCGAGGGAGCCGAGGCCGCTACCGCGTCCACCAGAGTCTGGCACAAACTCACTGCTGCGGCGCGACGGTCGGGTTGTTGGAACTCCCCATCCGCCGCCTCGAGTACCCGATCCAGTATCTGCGCCAATTCCTGCAACTCGACACCCAGTCGCAGGGCGGCCTCGAGATGTCGGTGCGCCAATGTGAAGTCCAGTCCCGCCTTGAGCTCTTGCTTGGCCAAACGCAAAAGCGCGCAAGCGTCCGACGGATCAGCCCTGGACCAATCGACTCGTTCCGCGAAAGCATTGAGAGCTTGCAGGGCTGCTGCGTGGTCGTCAAGCCAGTCGAACACCTCCGAGAGATCGCGAAATGCGCGCGCGGGTGACGTGTCATTAAGCCGGGCCCACGTCTCATGGGCACGACGCTCAACGCGCTCGCGAGTTGCGGCAAGCTCCTGTGCGGGCACTGGAATTTGCAGCCTGTCGCGAAGCAACGCGCAGCGTTCCACGGCGTCGGTCACGTGCGCCCAGCGCAGTTCGATGGCTCTTTGAATCAACGCAGGCTTGTCGAGCTCGACAAGCGCTGCCAGAAGCTGTCGTTCGTGATCGGGACTTTCGAGTGCCGTTTCGAAAGCCGATTCGATGTAGTCGCGCGAACGGACGGTGTCGCCTCGTTTGGTCGCACTCTCAGACAGCACCAGATAGGCGTGCGCTTGACCAATGCCCTGCGACTCTCCACCCGCGCGGTGAAGCAGGAGCAACAATGACGAAAGTGTCTGCTCCGCCAGCGCGAACTCATTGTGCGCAAGCGCCAATTTCCCAAGTTCGTACAGGACGCGAGGCTGCGTTTGATCGATTGAAGCAGCCGTTCGGAGTTCCTCGAACGCTCGCTCAGATTGACCCAGCGCTGTGAAAACGGTTGACAGCTCGGCGTGCAGTTCGGCGCGTGCCCGCGAACGGCGTGCTCCGAACGCGTCAATCAACTGCCCAAGCAACGCAACAGCCCGCTCATGCTGCCCCGCCGCGGAACAGGTCCGAGCCAGTTCCAGCCGCAACTCTGAACGCTCGGGATCAAGATCGAGCGCTGCTGAAAGAGTAGCCGCCGCACCCGCTATGTCGGCGAGCTGTGATTTTTGCAGTTCCGCGGCTTCGCGCAACAGAGCTACGCGCACATTCTTGTCCTCTTGCCGGTCCGAACGCAGCTTGAGCAGGGCGACCAGTTCGCCCCATTGCCTGGTGCGGCGATAGAGATTCTCGAGTCGTCGGTCAATTTCTGGATGCCACGCTGCCTGGTGTGTCGCTTCGAGGCGCACTCGCGCCCGCCCCAGATCTCCGCTTGCAAAATACGCATCAACCAACTCGATGACTCTCTCAATAGGAGCGAGGTTTCCGGCATGCGCGACCAGTCGCTCGAGCGCCCGAGCGGCTTCGGCGGATTTGTCCAGTTGCCATGCCAAGCGCGCTACGGCTTCCAGCGCCGGGATTGAGTCGCTGTCCGCGGCATGTCGGTAAGCTGCCAACGCACGTGACGGGTCCCCAACCTTCGTCTCCCATAGCTCACCGGCCTTCAACCAGGCGCTTAGCTCTCTGGATGGTCCAGCAGGGGCCGCTTGCGCTCGGTGCTCAAGGAGTTCCGCCAACTCCGTCCAGCGATTCTGCGACTGCAAAAGTTCAGAGTACTCTGCGACCGACTGTTCCGCGGCCGCGTCGATTGGATCTTCCGCGAAGAGAACGGAAAATAGGCGAATTGCTTCAATGGGCTCACGCAGCCAACCCGAAGTAATTCGGGCGGCTTCAAGCAGAAGTGCTCGACGCCGTTCACGCCCATAGGGACGTTCGGAGGCCGCCACCATCCGATCACGGGCTTGCGTCGCGCGCCGCAGCAGTTTGGCCGTCTGAGCGAGATCGGTTGTCGTGTCGCGCATGCTCTCAATACTGGGCAGCGTGCACCGTATGACAATGAGCGTCGCCTGAAAACTAACCCCTTCCGCCAGAGGGTCGCCGGCCTTCCAAGCCGCGTCCGCGAGTTCAACAAGACTGTGCGCGACTTTCGATCGATCGCTGATCTGGGAAACTGTCTCGACGACGGCGAGCGCATCAGACCACGCATGCGCCTTAGAAAACGAGCCGATTGCCGCCAGGGGGTCCTGCATCTTTGCGAGTTCCACATTGGCAGCCCGTATCAGAATGCCGCGCTGTTCCTCCTCGTTTACGATTTGCGAATACTCGTGCAAATGATCACGCAGCTCTAACCAGCGTTCTTCGCGTTCGAGCAGATCGGCAATGGCCAGTGCGCTTTCTTGGTCGTCGCCAAATCGGTTAGCGACGCGCTGCCAGAGTGCCAACGCGCGCGGCGTGTTTTCAAGGGATAGCGCGAGATGGGCCGCCTGGACCAAGTCGGCGCGTGCTGGCACGCTGTCCGCTTGCGAGGCGCGCTGTTCCAACGCATCAATCAATGAGGTTTCTTGATTCAGGCGGCTCAGGCCGTCAACCATGCCGTCCAGAGCCTCACGGTCGTTTGGTACCAGTGCCAGCACCCGCTGCCAGTCTGCGACGGCTCGCTCGGGCTCATTCAGCGAGGACAAGGCAAGTCGAGCGGCGCCGCGCCAGCCATGGAGTTGGACCTCGGCCGATAACTCTCGCGTAGCCCGAAGTTCCAACACGCGGCATAGATTGGCCGAATCGCTCAGGCGGGTGTAGAGCCTTTCAAGCGAGCTGAGCGTTCTGAGAACCGTCGGTTCGTCATCTACCCAAGCGAGCAACTGTTCGTGCAACTGAGCTTCACGTCCGGGGTCATCGATTTGCGTGCCGTATACGCGTAACGCTTCCAACAGCAGCAGTAGTGAGGCTTTGGTATCGAGTGAATCGAGTGCGAGGCGAACCAAGGCCTCCGCGTGTTCACGATGGGCGCCCAGACGGGTCGCCAGCTCCTCGAGTTCTTGTCGATTGGTCGCAGCCTCGGGCTCAAGTGCGACGAGGTCAATCATAATCTGAAAAGCGCCCCGGAAGTCATTGAGCTGATTCGTTCGCAGGTCGGCCAATTCGTGTAGGACGCGTGTGTGTTGCGGAGTCTCCAACGACAGGCGCAGCTGTGACTCGAGAACGCGGGCGGCCTCTGTGTATTGCTCCTTGCTCATGTAGTGCGCGCAGAGGCGCTGTGCGGCTTGCAATTGGGCAGCGCGGGAGGCGCTTGCTGAATCATCGTCCGGCACGGCATCGACGATTCGCTCTAGCAACTCGAGACCGCTTGCGTCCGCGGGCCGTCTCTCCAAAATCTTCTCCGTGATCTCCAGGGCTCGTTCCGGTGCGCCGAGTTCAAGCCAGCGCGTCGCGATGTGGGATTCGACCTGGGCCCGCTCCGGATCGACTAGCGATTGCAGCCTGTGCGTCAGAAGTTCGATCAGTTTGCGCGTGTATCCGCCGCGTCGATACAGCCGTTCCAGCGAGGCTTGTGCTTTCGCATCATCCGGATGCTCAGCGCATTGTTGCTCAAGGTATATAATGGCACGCTCATAGTCTTTGGCCAAGTCACGAGCCGTGACCACCGCTTCGTCAAGCAATGCATGTCGGGCATCCAGGGATTCTTCGGCCGCGATGGCACGATCGAACCAATCGAGCAACTCGCTGAACCGACCTTGCTGGCTCAAAACGAACGCGACGCGATCGAGGGCCCAGCGCGCCTTCGGCGAGACGTCCAAGATGCGCAACAAAGCATCCGCGAACGCCGAGGGATCAGGGGCCCATTGCTCGGCAAATGTCAGCAAGCGTTGGCCCAGCGCCTCCAACACCTCGGGCTCGTCAAAACGGGTAATCGCCGAATTGTACGCGGAAACGACTTGTTCAGCCCCGTCGAGCTTAGCGCTTAGTTCTTCCAGATGGGTCCAAAGAGCCGACGTGGGTAGCGCGTATTGGGCCACCGATCGCACACGCTCGAAGAGTGCCGTCGTGGCGACGCCTGCGTGATGCCAACGGGGAATCAACTCCTCGAACAAGGTAACGACGTGGGCTCCTAGTCTGCCGGTGTTCGCGAGGCTGGCCGTCATCGAAACGGCAGCATCGTTGAGTGGGTCATTGCGCAGCAAGGGTTCTAGCCTTTCGAGCGCCGCTTCGCCCCTTTCGAGCTGTTCGTACAACAGCTTTGCGATCATCAGCTCGATTCGGTCGCGATCCGAATCGGACGCACAGTGCCGCCAGGCGTCCAGGGCCAAGAGTGCGCCCTCGGCGGCGCCCGCCTGCAGACGAAGCGTGGCTAGCATTTCGAGAACCGCCGCGTTGTCGTGCTGCAGCTCGAGGGCGTGTTCACACAACGCAATGGCCGCGGCGTTGTCTCCGAATTCTCCGGCTTCAATCTTCGCCCAGGCTAGCAAGGGCTCCGTTGCGTCGGCGGCGGTCGATACGCTACGTTCCAGAAGCCAGCGTCTGCCTTCGCGCTGCCTGTCAACGTCCGAATGGTGAGCCAGGTACTCCGTGTATGCGGTGACGTCGGCCGGGTCGTTATAAGACTCAATGAGGTTGCGCCAGGCGTCGCCGGCTTCCGCGATCCGTTCTGGCATCATTTGCAGCCACCGAACCTTCAGCAACTGAAGCTGTCGCGTATCAGCGCTGCCAGACTCCGAATCCTTCCAAAGAAGGCGTTCGAGCCAGGCCAAGAGCTCTTGCAGATCTCCTGATCTGAGTGCTAGTGGTTCGAGCCCGCGCAACAACTCTTGTGCGCGACTGGGGTCAGCCTGCACGACCGTGTCGAAGTACGTGCTGGCGGTCTCGAGGTCGCCATCTTCGAATGCCAACCGAACGAGTAGGGCGGCGGTCTCATTGTCGTTGGGAGCGAACTCCATGACTCTTTCGCTCAGCGTTCGCGCGCGCGGGATGTCTTGCTGCTCGTAGTAGGCTCGCGCCGCTTGCCGGAAGCAGTTGAGCGCCGCGTCAGAAGCGTCTTCGCGACTGAGCACGAAATTACCAAGATTCTCGTAGGCTGTCGCGCGTTCTAGTGGAGACGCCGCTGTATCCACCCGTCGAACTCAGCACCAGCCGTTGCAGCGCTAGGTCGCCAGACTGCTCTGCCAAAGTCGCCGCTTGCGTCAACCCATCATTGTTCATGACGGCGCCTTGTAGGAGCTCACGGTAGTGCTCAATGGCTTCCTGATTTCGGTGTTGCGAGGCGAGCAATGCTGCCAGGCGCCAACGCACCGAAGCTTTGGCCTCGGCCGGAAATGCCTCAAGCGCTCGTCGCAGCTCAGATTCAAGTTCTTCGTGCTTGCCAAGTGTCGCGTAGGTTTCGCACAAAGCCTGATGGACCGCGTTCGACGTGGGATCTTCGCCAACGACTTGCAGCCAAGTGGCAAGTTCGCGCTCGCCAGGGCCAAATAGATTCCGTTCGACCGTGGCTCTAAGCATTAACAATGCAAGTCGTCGAGTGCCGCTCTCGGAAGCGATGGCGGCTTCAATACGCTCCAACCGCTGCTCGGCTGAGTCACCACGAACTTCGGCGATGGTGTCCGAAAGCGCCAGCAAGTCCGCGTCTGTCGGATCGAACGCTTGAGCTTGGGGGAGGCGAATTGCTGCTTGCTCAAAATGTTGCATCTCGACGAGCCGGAAGGCGCATCGAAGCACCAGGGAAAACAGCGTGGGGTTCGTGATGGGGCGATCGCCGAGGGCGGTTTCCAGCCCGTCAGCCTCGACCGAGAGATTGCCAGCGCAGAAACGTTCAAGTGCGCCTATCCAAACTGGAATTTGGTCGGATTCAACGTCCAATGCGGCCTTGAGCCCGTGAGCGCAGAACCAGGCCGCGCTCTCCATCGACACGAGCTCTTGGTCAAACATCGACAGCGCTTCGGTGGCCGCCGCCAGTCGATTCTCAGCGCTTGGATCGAACTCTGCGCGGGCGCCTAGCGCAACGAGCAACTCAGAATAGCTCGATTGCGCACGCAAATGCGGCTCCAAGACAACGGCTGCTTCGAGCCGTAAGGGACCATTGTTCATCCACTCGAGCAAGCCGTCGATGCTTGTCGACTGCTGCGGATCGATGGACACGGCTTCCGCAAACACTACAAGCGCGCCTGGGGCGTCATCAAGCATATCGCGACGTAGCGCACCCAACCGTCCCAGGCGCTCCGCGCGTCGCGATGCCAGCAACACCCGATAGGCCGGTTCCGCGTCACCTTCTTGCTCCAGCAAATGCTCTAGAACCGGCACGAGCCGCGGATCGTCGCGCCGCGAGGAGTAGAGCGCTTCGAGTGCTAGCAGCGCTTCGATGCTTCGGTCGGGTGCGGTTGCGGCAAGCGCTTCGTAGGCCGTTACTCGAAGATCGTTGCTGGCCTCACCCCCTTCGCACAACTTGAGTAGCGCTTCGGCCGAGGCGCGTCGCGCCGCGGGTTGAGACCCCCGTTGGCAGATCGCACACAGACGGTCGCGCTCGACGTCCGAGTCCAAGGACACGCCGAGGGCCTCAAGGGCTTCAGCCGCAGCAAGCACGGCCGGATCATCGGCATGTGTTCGCAGCACATCCACGTAGGCCGAGGCGGCGGCTTGGGTTTCGTCGCTCTGTTCCCATAAGCGGCCTAAGTCGAGGCCGATGCGTGCGCGCGCCGCAACGTCGTGCACATTCGTCATGGCGCGAGTCAGGCGGCGGGTAGCTTCTTGCCGCTTTCCACGCATGGCGCTGATTTCAAGAAATCGGCGGCGGACGTCATCGTCACCAGGCTCGGCGGAAACCAGCGGCTCTAGCACTTCGAGGGCTCCGTCAAGGTCGTCTAAGAAGTCTTGCCGAAGGATGGCCAACCGCTTACGTAGTTCGGTCAGCCTGGTTCCTCGCGCCACCTCCAACTCGCGGGTCAATATGCCAAGTTCGTCGGATGCTCGCCCTTGGCGTTCGTAGATCCGAGCTAGATTTGGGGCAAGTGCTTTCAGCCAGGTGCGGTTCTGCGCTAGTTCCTCGGCACGGTTGCACCAGCTCTGATCAACAGTCGATAGTTCTAGCAAATGCACCAAGTGTTCAACCGCTTTGGCCCCCTCATTCATCTTGTTGAAGTACAAGTCGCATAAATCCGCTCGGCGCTCGGCTTGTTCAGCGGGCGTTAGCGCTGAACTGGGTGCGACGAGTGCCTCGAGCAACGCCGCCAGTTCCCGATTCTTGTCCAGAGCATGCAACTTCGCCGACACCCGGTCGTAAAGCGCCGTGTCCCCGGGCGTCATCTTCACGAGTTCGATTTCGACATCCAAGCGTGCGGCATCCGAATCATTCAGGGAAGCAAGTTCTGTCAGTGCTTGGCGCAACAACGCCGTGCGCTCCTCGTGGGGTGCGCCCTGCGTTGTCGTGAGAACCACACGTGCCAGCCGATTGGCATCCTGCCCCTGCAACGCCGTGTCCCGTTGCCTGTCAAAACGACTCCGATCCCAATTCTGATTGTCGCGAGTGCTCACTCGAACCTCCCAACGCGGGACCGACGCACCCCTGGCGCTGCATTGCAGACACGACGGACGAATCAACCCTTGATTGCGGACCGCCAGTCTCGCAAAGTTTGCGGACGACGTTAACGTAGTTTGTGGCTCGATCCTGCATATTGAGGAAGCCCTGAAGTCCGTCTCAGGCCAAATTCTTGTTCCGTGCGAAAAAATAGCGTCAGACGCATCACGCAAGGGACGAAGACGGATCTCGATTGCGCAATGCGGTACCAGTGAGGCCGCTTGTACACGACTGCTGTCGTCAGCGCTTCTGCCTGATATTGCGGTAATAGCAATAATATCTCGCAGACTTGAAACGAACTATATCCGGATTGAAGGTGCGACCATTTCTCTGGCAACGTGAACGTACGCGGCCGCTGGGGTAGGGACCCCGGTGAAAGCGACGGTTTCTGCTCGTCATCGGCTTGGAACATCGGTGCATCCGAACAGGGAATTGTACCCGATGGACCGGCATCGCTGTCGTTGAGGAAAAGTCGAAGTCCATCAGCCGCGCCGGCGCAGCCACGTGCTTATCGAGCCGTGGGGCATGCGCAAGGCACAGGAATTTTCGGTGCTGTTGGCGCCTGGCGTCGTTACGATTGCCCAAATACTCCGGTATTTTTGCGGTCGGTTGCTTCGTTCGTGGCAAAATCGTGGGCGCTTTGTATGCTCGACGCGCGCACGCATGGCAAAAGTATTCATTGATGGCCAAGAAGGCACGACTGGCTTGAAGATTCGCGAACGCCTCGTCGGCCGAACTGACTTCGAAATTGATTGAAATCGATCCGCTCAAGCGCAAAGAGGAGTCGGCGCGTCGCGATTGCCTACTGGCAGCGGACGTAGCGATCCTTTGTCTACCGGACGACGCATCGAGGCAAGCCTTGGGGTTTGTCCGTGACCATGCGACTCGACTGATCGACACGAGCACGGCGCACAGGACCGCTTCGGGTTGGGTGTATGGACTTCCAGAGTTGAGCGCCGCGCACCGCGACGCTATCCGCAGCGCGCGATTCGTCGCCAATCCGGGGTGCCATGCAACGGGCTTTATTCTAGGTCTGTATCCGCTGCTCGTTGGGGACATTTTACCTAAAGACTACCCGATTGTTAGCCAATCATTGACGGGGTATAGCGGCGCAGGCAAAAAGTTGATTGCGAAATACGAAGGCGGCGCGTGGTCCGCGTCGCGGGAAATGAAGCCCTACGCATTGGGCCTCAAACACAAGCACGTCCCGGAGATGCAACAGACTACTGGGTTGGATTACGCGCCGGGTTTCACGCCAGTCATTGGCCCGTTTTATCAGGGAATGGTCGTGAGCACTCTGCTCGAATCTCGGCTGCTGCTGCGCCCCATGACCGCGCGCGACTTGCGTGAGGTTCTAGCTGCGTACTACGACGGGCAGCCTTTCGTTCGCGTCATGCCTTTTGAGTCGGAACATTTTCTCGAAGAAGGGTACCTTTCGCCGCAGGCTTGCAACGGAACCAATCGAGCTGAAGTGTTTGTGTTTGGCCACGAATCACAGGCCCTGGTGGCGGTGCGCCTGGACAACCTTGGCAAGGGCGCGTCCGGCGCGGCCATTCAGAACCTGAACCTCATGCTTGGGAACCGTGAGAGTGAGGGTCTTGTTGCTTAGTACGCTGCCCCATATTGTATCTGCGGGACGCCCCGCGAGCTCGCCCCGGCGGCTTGTCTCGGCTGCATATCGAGGGCCCAGCCCGTTGGTAACGACGAACCGTGACAATTCATAGGTTATCTGGAGTCATTCAGAACTACGCGTGGGGTTCGCGCTCGCTACTTGCCCAGCTACAAGGTCGATCGTTCCCAACGGCAGCCCCCGAGGCTGAACTGTGGTTCGGGGCCCATCCGTTGGCACCTAGCGAAGTCGCGCTCAACGGGTCGAGTTGCAAACTCGATTCCCTTATTGCGGACGAACCCGGCGATCAGTTGGGCTCGGACGTTGCCCGCCGATTCGGGAGACTCCCATTTCTCTTGAAGGTACTCGCCGTCGATCAACCTCTGTCCATCCAGGTGCACCCATCGGCTGAACAAGCCAAGGTTGGTTTCGTTGCCGAGCGCGCAAGGAACATTGCCGTCAATGACTCGCGCGCGAACTATCGAGACGATTGGGCAAAGCCTGAGCTGCTGTGCCCACTGACGCCATTCGAGGCGCTTTGCGGATTCCGACCGATTGACGAAATCATCGAACTGTTGGCGGCATTGGGGGGTAGTTGCTTTGGGTGCGCCGAGGCCATGCTAAGAAGGCAGCCAGACGCAACGGGGATGCGCGACGTTGTGGCAGCCTGGATGCATGCCGCTGGCGACGAGAAGGTGGCATTGTTCGCCTCAGCCATTGATGCCTGTTCGCGTGCCCAAGCGAAAGCAGCGTGCGGGGCCGCCGATGGTGCCAGGACGCTTGCACTGGCCCGTCGATACCCGGGAGACATGGGAGTTCTTGTTGCGCTTCTGCTTCGTCACCACGTGTTGTTGCCTGGAGTGGGACTGTTCGTACGGCCCGGAGTCTTGCATGCGTATCTTCGAGGGTTTGCAGTTGAGGTCATGGCAAGCTCGGACAACGTACTGCGCGGCGGGTTGACGCCGAAGAACATCGACGTGGACGAATTGTTGGCTCTGACAAGTTTTGACTCAGATTCGCCTGTGCCACTGCAGCGTCAACCGCGAGGTCCTTTGGAGCATGTGTTCGACACTGACACGCCCCAGTTTCGGATTGCATTCATCGACGTACAGAAACACATGACGTGGTGCGCGGACACGCGCCTGGGGCCTGAAATGCTGCTTTGTGTCGGCGGCAGACTCAGCGTCACCAGTCCAAGCGTCGAATCCTTGGTGCTCAATCCTGGGGAATGCGCGTGGGTTCCGGCCAACGAGGATGTCTACTGCGCATCGGGCTGGGGCCAGGGCGTTCGCGTCCAGGTGGGGCGGCCGATTCTGTCTGGTCCTTGACGCGGGGCCGGGCGTAGGGCTTGGGTCAGGCAACACGTCTAGCTATCGATAATTGTCCCGATTTAGGTGGAGACAAGATTAATTGCAAACCCTGGAAAACGCTATAAGCCGCGTAGAACAGGGCGATTTGACCGCATTCGAAGCCATCGTGCAAGCCACGAGTGTCCAGCTAGTGCGTGTGGCGGCAAGAATAGTCGGCGATATGGCAGAAGCAGAAGACGTCGTGCAGGAATCTTACATCAGCGCTTACCAAGCGCTTGCCCAGGGCCAATTCGACGGGCGCTCGCATCTGTCCACTTGGTTACGGCGTATTGTCATTAACCGGGCCATTGATGCACTGCGAAGTCGGCGCCGGCGTCCGAGGCTCGACGATACCCAGCCGGAAATCGGTTGGGACGGTGTTATGAGCGCTGAGGCACGTTTGGCGCTTGTCGAAATCGCGGATTTAATGCAGGGACTAGTGCCCGAGCAGAGAGCCGCACTGGCTCTATCTGCGCTCGAGGGGCTGAGTAATTCTGAAATCGCCCACGAAATGGGGTGTAGCGAAGGGGCTGTCGAACAGCGCCTGGTTCGAGCGCGCATTGCACTAAGACAACGGAGCCAGACCCATGGATGACTCGTTTGTAACAATTGAAGAACGCTTGGAACGCTTGAATCGTGCCACACAGAGCATTCGTCCAAGTCCCAGTTTCGAGCAGCGCGTTTTGTTGGCAGTGGCGCAAACAGCGAGCATCGATTGGCGGGTGGGGCTGTGGCGCTTGGGTCGTTACGGCCTTGTCGCTTCGCTTGTCGCTGTTGCATTAGCGACCGTGTTCGCAGTGCAAGGCGCTTCACGAGCTGAGGAAATGCAGGCAATGACTTACGGGACGGTGGATTTGGAATGGTAAATCGCAGCAACGTCAAAGCTATTCTGGTGCTCGTCGGTGTTTTTGCGGGTGGCGTCGGAACCGGCATCGCAGCGACACAGGCAAGGGCGCACCATCGGATGATTAGCGCTCTGGAGCATGGGGGACCGGTTCGCAACGAGCTGCGCTTGCGCGCGCTGCAGCGCACATTGAATTTGACGGCGGCGCAGCGCACGTCTATGAGCGCCATTCTCGAGCGACAGGCACCGGAGCGTCGCCGCCTAATGGGGGAGATGATGCGCCAATGCGGCGATCCAGTACGTGCCTACAAGGTCAAAGCGGACGCCGAAATTCGCGCTGTGCTCAACCCGGATCAACAGGTGCATTTTGACGCGCTCGCGAAGCGTCAAGCACAACGCATGTTCTTCGGTCCGCCGCCGGGACCGTCCGACCCCTGAGATCCGTGCGCTCGGGCTGGCGAGTGAACGCCGAATCTCGATTTGCGCACGGCTATCGCGCGTCCAGCCGGTCCGCGCACAAGCGTTGAAACCTCGACGTTCCCGAAGATGGCTTTGCCGGTGATTCGCAATATGGGTGAACCATCTGGCTCGAATGGCACGCGTTCGAGCCCTTCGAAATTCCCAAACACACCCAGACCATGGCATTCGACCGAGAGCGTCGGAGGCACGATGATTTCGACATTGCCGAATATGGCCTTCACGTGAAGCTCTGTGACGCCCTCTGCAATGACCGCGTCACGCAGATCAATTTCGACATTGCCGAAGACAGCCAATGCTCTGGACTCAAGGGCGAGTGCAAAGCGACCGCGGCGTTCAACGTTCCCAAAGACCGCCAGAGCGGCACGCTGGTCGGTACCGCGAGTCAGCGCACTGCCTTGCGTCGTTTGAACCAGCGCTTGCTCGGGCCGAGCAGCCTCGTCACTTTTCACCACCGCCGTTTGGCGTGCGGAGAGGTCACTCACTAGCGCTTGAACTTCTTCACGAGGTGAGGCCGCGTAAGCCCGATCGAGGCGTTGCTCGAACTCTTCCAGCGAAAGCTCATCGTGCGCGAAACTCTCGGACAACTCCCCAATGACTGTTTCGCGAGCCTCGCGCAGCGCCACACGTGCCGGATGTTGTTCACCGTACATGGGCCGCATTGTAACCACGGCCATTTGTTACGGTACCCTCACCCGGCCCAGATATTACTTTTGTGGTGATTTCCCGCGGAAAAGCCACTCGAACCAGGTGCCAACGGCCCCGGTCGTCGCCGGGCCCTCGGTGATCGCCGCTCAACGACGTGTGTTCAGTGCCTCATTTCGTCAGATCCTGCGACATCGTTGCTCCTATCACGAGATTGGTGAAGCCCGGGTTATGAATGCCGAAACTTCCTTCTCGGTACAGGGTGATGTAATTCCAGATCCCCTTGGCCAGGTTGCCTGTTAGAGAAATGGGGTACGTCGTGGTGGGGGTCGTACCTGTCCCATCGTCGCTCTTTATGCTTGTCAGCGAGATGATGAATTCGTTGACAGACACAGGCGCTGCACCGTCGGTCCATTGAATTTGCAGCGCATTGGCCAACTTGATATCGATGTTGGACGAGTCCTCCATCAAGGTCGCCGATGTGATGCTGTTGGTGCCAGAGGTTAGGTCCACCTTGACGTTGTAGGCTGTCAAGTCGCTGCTGTTCGCCGCTGCGGCGTGCGAGTACACGGCCGTTGTATCGGTGGAACTGGCGGGGATGCGTCGAGCACGGGCCCAGAACACAATGCCATTGAGGGTCTTGGCTGCCTGGCTACCGATGTATTGAGTCAGACTCGTGAGCGATGACCTAGTCGCCGATTGAATCGAGCCGCCGTCGAACGCACCGTGGCAGTTCGTGCAAATCGTAAGATCCGCAGAAAACGTATGGTTTGTGCTTGGTGTGTTGCTCAGATCAGCCGGCGCCTTCGTCAGCTGCATGTGGCAGTTCACGCATGCATCCGAGATGTACGAGTGGCCTCCGCGCTGTCCGGGCGTCACGAAATACATGTTCTGACCAAGCAGAACGTCTGTTGCGGTACTATCGTGAGGCGTTGACACGCCCGAAGCGCCGTACGAGGTAATGGTGTCGTTGTGCGCGCCGTTTCGCGAGTTGTGACAAGTGGCGCAAATGGCGCCTGCTCCAAGACCCGGTGCCGGAAAACCGGAAGGCAACATGGCGATGTCATTCTGCACCCGCACATTGGCCGTGTTGGGCAGACCTGACGTCTTGCCCACATCATGCGGGTCATGACACGCGGTGCAGGTCTGCGGGTGAACGGAAGCGGCGGTCATTCCCATGGCTCGAAGCTCAGCACCCGTGGCGTTGCCATTGTTGCCGTTGTTGACCGCGCCTTGGATCAACATGTTGAAGTCGTAGCCGCGCGCAATCGATTGACCTTGCCAGACGACAAAGCCTTCTGCTGAGTGGCAGCGGCCGCAGCTGTTGACTGGGTTGTCACCGGTCGTCGCGTTATCATTCGCGGCGGCCGCATTGGCGCGCGCGATCGCTACGGCGGCGTTCGAGTGTAACGACAACTGCCACTCTTGGTAACGACCGTGACGGGGCGGCTCGCCATGGCATTGGCCACATACCTCAGCCGACAGATCGATGCGGGCCGCTTGATCGACTAGCGGCGTTGTCTGACCGGCGGAGTGCCCTACGGAATTGGACGGACCGTGACAATTGTCGCATTGAACGTTCATTAAGCCTGCAAGCTTTTGAATATTGGGATCGGTGTTCTTGAACATCGACTCGTAGACACCCGGTGCGCCCGCAGGGACCTTCCAATTGGTCAGAGCCAGCACATCGTCGAAGCCGCCGTTGTTGGCGGAAGCCAGCGGGTTGTCCCCAACCGTGTGGCACGAAGCGCAACCAGTAATTGTCCAATGGTTGTTCGGCGTATCAATATTCTCAGGGACGATTACCGCATGTCCGGTTTGCCGCCACTGTACCCAAACGTCGGGCGGATCGTTTCCCTGGCCTGTGTGGCACAGCGCACAGTTGTCCGGTTTGTCCGGCAACCCGTCGCCCACATTGATACTGCCGATCGCGCTAGACCACTTGCCCGAGTATAGGGTTAGGGTGCCGCCCGTGGTGGCTTCGCTGAGCACGTATCGGCCCATCAGATCAGGTGTAAAAACCGAGTATTGACTTGTGGTGTCCGCCAAGGTGGCAGTGGACCCGGAGGGGGCCGTTGTGACCTTCCAATTCCAGTTGGTAGCTGCAGTCTTGCCGTCTGCCAGCGTGCCCGACGCCTGGAGAAGCTGCGGGATCCCCACGGGCACATTGCGCAGGCCACTTGTAACCTGGAACGGTGCGGTCGCGGAAATGCTGACGGGTGTGCTCGTGTAAGAACCACTGCTTGTCTTTACCGTGAGCGTCAAAACAACACTAGTAGCCTGCTCAATGGCGTGCGGATTGATGCCCAAGACGCCCATGCGCACGGGCATTTGAAGGACCTTCACCAACTCAGCCTTTATGGCGTTGACCGGTGGCATTGTCACAGTGAGGTTCTGCGTATTGGTGCCCGCAAGCGATGCTGTTGGCCCATCCGTTTGCGCCCACGAATAAGTGGCGCCGGTGCTGTTGTCGAGAATTATTGCTGAGCCAGTTACGGTGACGGTGGCTCCGGGCGCCTGCCCCGATACATTGCTGCCCGCATTGGCGACGACGTTTGCTGTAGGCACCAACTTCACCGTCAAATCTTCTGCAAAGCCTGCCACAAGCTCTAGGTCTTGCGTTGCTGTCGTGAAGCCTGTTGCGGCAATTGACAGCGTGTAGTCGCCGATCGGCACTGATGTGGCGGCAATCTTACCATTGGCGTCTGATTTCGGAAACGTTGCCAAGGCTGGTGCCAGCGTTGCCGTGGCGTTGGCAACGGCCGCGCCCGTCAACGAATTGGTGATCTTCAAGCTCACAGGCGCCGTGCTGACGCTCGCGTCGCCGTCTTTGCCCGCGTCGCCATTGATTCCGTTGGCGCCATTGATTCCGTTCGTACCGTCGGCGCCGCGGGGCCCCGCGTCACCAATTGCGCCAATGACTCCGTTGGCACCATTCGTGCCGTCGGCGCCAGGATTACCCTTGGCACCGGGATCACCCTTGCTGCCGCAGCCAGTGATAGTGAGTATGCTCGTTAGCAGAAGATGACTGACTCTAGCCGACAGATTCTTCATGGTTATCCCTATTTTCGTCATCCCGGCCAAAGATTCGCGACGAACTGCTCGCTACGCCGACCACGGCTGACGTGCCGTCTCATCCGTACGGAATATTCATTAGAATACGAATCGACGCCGTGCACCCCAAAATAATTCGGTGCGTCGGCCACTTGTCGGCCGTTTCCATGTAGTTTTCTCACTATAGACCCATTGGTGGCATCCGAAGATTTTGGCGACTAATAAACCAAGGGCCCCTTGGCTATGCCAGAGGCCCCTGATGGCTGGCGCCACCAAAGGCGCCCCGCTCTGCGACTCGACTTACTTAGTCATGTCTTGCGCCATTGTGGCGCCGATAACCTGGTTGGTGAAGCCCGGGTTGTGAATACCGTAGCTGCCTTCGCGGTTCAGCGTGATGTAGTTCCAGATCGCCTTGGCCAGATTGCCGGTGAGGGAAATTGGATAGGTGGCCATGGGAGTCGTACCGGTCCCGTCGTCATTCCGGATGTTGGACATCGAGATGATGAACGTATTGACCTGTGCCGTAGTGTTGTCCGTCCAAGTGATCGGGATCGCGTTGGTTAGTGTGATCTGAATGTTAGACGTGTCCGCAAGCAGAACGGCTGAGGCAATACTGTTCGTTCCTGAGGTCAAATCCACCATGACATTGTAGGCCGTCAGGTCGCTGGCGTTGGCCGCTGCCGCATGGGAGTAGACTGTAGTCGTATCCGTGGCGCTTGCCGGGACGCGTTGAGCGCGGGCCCAAATCACCTTGCCGTTGAGCGCATTGGCAGCCCCACTGCCAATGAACTGAGTTAGGTTCGTGAGAGACGCCTTGGTGGCCGCCTGGATCGAACCGCCGTCGAATGCGCCGTGGCAATTGTTGCAGATACTCATGTTGGCGGTGAAGCTGTGGTTCGTGCCGGTGCCAGGGTAGCTGTAATTGGCTGGCTGGGGTGTGAGTTCCATGTGACAGTTCACGCAGGTGTTCTCGATGAACGAGTGACCACCGCGCTGCCCGTTGGTCACGAAGTACACGTTTTGACCGAGTAGCACCTCTGCCGCCGTACTATCGTGAGGCGTCGAGATTCCCGATGACCCATACGTTGCCGTCGCTACGGTGTCGCTGTGAGCGCCGTTGCGACCATTGTGACACGTCGCGCAGATAGCACCCTTGCCGAGACCCGGCGCAGGGAAGCCCGCGGGCAACATGGCGATGTCTCCCATTACGCGCACCTTCGTCGTGTTGTTCTTCGTCGGGTCCGACAGCTTTCCCGTTGTCGGGTCGATGAAGGGCTGCTCTTGCGCTGTCATGCCCACGTCATGCGGATCGTGGCAGGTCGCGCAGGTTTGCGAGTGTACGTTCGCCTTGACTAGACCGTCGGCCACGACTTCTGTCAAAGTCGCATCACCCGCTGCACCCTGGATCTTCTTGCTGAAGTCCAGGTTGGCGCCGGCCTGATCCTGCCAGATCACGTACCCCTCGCCCGAGTGGCAGCGTGCGCAGTGATTACCGTTGTTGCTGGTACTCGCCCATGCCGCCTGGCACGTCGCGTCACAGTTTGTCTTGTCACTTGCCGGGTAGGCTGGCAGCGCGGTCGTTGCGTCCGCGGCGGCTCTCTGCATGGCTAATGAAGTGTTAGCGTGTTGCGAGTCCTGCCATTGTTGATAACGCCCGTGCCGCGTCGGCTCGCCGTGGCACTGGCCGCAGACTTCAGCCTTTAGACTGACACGCGCCGTCCCGTCGTACGTTGCCGCCTTCGTGTCGTCGCTCGTCTTGTGGCCATTCGACTGATTGGGTCCGTGGCAGTTCTCGCACTGGACATTCAATTGGCCTGCCAACTTCACGACATTTGGATCCGTGGAGCTAAACATCGAAGCGAAAGAGCCCACTGCGCCGCCGGGGAACTTCCAGGTGGCGTTACCCGCGAGAATCGCAGCATAGGCCTCGTCGGAACCACCATTGATGGCCGTCGTATTGTACCCGACCGAGTGGCAAGATCCGCAACTCGTAAACGACCAATGGCCGTTGGGAACGTCGATGTTTTCCGGAACGATGAACGAGTGGCCCGTCTGGCTCCACTCCGCCCACACGTTGGGTGCGGTTACGTCGTCATGACATTGGCCGCACGTCGCAGATGGCGGGACCGGAAGAGCCATGTCGGTCTTCGGGTCGACGTTGGTCTTGTCGAGCGCACCCGCGCTCCAGGTACCCGCATACAACTTGAGCGAACCGGCTCCGCTTGCCTCACTCAACACGTAGGTCCCCGCAACGTCGGGCGTGAAGGTTGGGAACTGGGTGGAGGAGTTGCTGATGGTTGCGGTCGAACCCGAGGGTGCCGACGTAACCGTCCAAGCCCAGGTTACTCCTGGATCGCCCTCGAGCAGTTGTGGAATGCCTATTGGCACGTTGCGTAGCCCCGAAGTTACTTGATACGGGGCGTTCACCACCACGTTGACGGTATCCGTGTAGCTGCCGCTGCTTGTGGTTACGGTGACCTGCAGGCCCACCGTGGTAGCTTCCTCAATCGAGAACGGATTGATGCCCACCACGTCGAGACGGCGAATTGGATTTCCATTCGTGGCTGACGTCACATCGGTAGCAGAAGTGAGGGCGCCGATGAGCGCCGTTTGAACGGCCCCGGCATCGGGCAGGGTCACACTGGGGGTTGTCGTGTTGGTGTTGGTAAGCGTGGCCGTAGGACCGGATACCTGCTTCCACGAATAGTTCGTCACCGTGCTGCCATCGAGCACGGTGGCCGTCGCTGCCTTCAATGTGATAGTTGCGCCCATTGACTGCCCCGTTACGTCAGTGCCAGCATTCGCAACGACGTTGGCGGTAGGGACGAGTATGACGGTGAGGGTGTCAGCGATGCCCGCGGCGAGTTCGACATCTTGCGTGGCAGTCGTATAGCCAGGCGCGGCAATCGTCAGCGTGTAGTCGCCAATCGGTAGCGTTGCGGCGACCTTACCATTGCTGTCCGTGGTGAGAGGCGTTGCGGCTGCTGGTGCCAAGGTGATTGTGGCGCCCGCAACACCCTTGCCCGTGATCGAATTGTTGATGATCAGGTTCAACGGAGCAGTGCTTAGGCCGGCGTCGCCGTTGGTGCCATTGGTACCGTTGGAGCCATTGTTACCGTTGATGCCATTGGCACCGCGAGGCCCCGCGTCACCATTGGTGCCGTTCATTCCGTTGGTGCCGTTGGTGCCGTTGGTGCCGTTGGCGCCAGGATCTCCCTTGGCACCCGGATCACCTTTGCTGCCGCAGCCGCTAATAACGAGTATGCCAGCTATGAGAAGGTGACTGACTTTCCCCGCCAGATTCTTCATGGTTACCCTTCTTTCAATGCCCTATTCAAAAAACCGTGCCAGCATCGCGCGCCGCTGACCACGAACGAGAGAGGAATACTCTCGCCCTTACCCCGTACTTTTAGAATGATTCTTGCGTCGGTGCACCATAAAATCGACTCAGTGTATTTTACGGAGCAGCATGATTCTCGCAGTTTGAGTCGATCTTGGGTATTCGACACCTAAGCGCGTAGACCATGGGCACAAGGCCACATCAACTGCGTGAAAGTACTGAGTGCCATGACTTTCCGTGGGTCTGTTTGCAACCGAGAATCGGGAAAGCCCCCGGCGGAGCGGTTCAGCCACCCCATAGGGCCACGTAAGATCGCGACAGCCGACTTAACGCAACATCGACCAGAAAATCGCAAGAGCCAGAACCAGTCCTACCATGACCGCCATGGCGCCGAACGGTCCGAATAGCCACTTCCAGCTGGGCCATTCGTCGGTGGCTTTCATGGCCTCCAATTGGCCTTTGGCTTTCATGCGTTCATATTGACGCCTGCGCTCGTGGAGCATTTCCTCTTCCGTGATGCGGCCGGAGAACATCACGAGGTCCAGCGGGAACTTCTCAGGGCGAAAATGATTGTTGAAGAAGTGGAATGTGAAGATGAATCCCGCCGCTAATAGCGCTTCGTCGCTGTGGATGACGTGGGCAACGTTGATGATCCAACCCGGTAGGGCACGAGTCACCGTCAAGGGAAACCACATGACGAGCCCGGAGAGGCCAATCACAGTGACGCCCCAGAACACAGCCATGTAGTCAAACTTCTCCCAATACGTGAAACGGTCGAAACGGGGGCGTGGCCCCATTCCGACGAACCACTTTGAATGCGCGACGAAGTCGCGAAAGTCCTGCAAGTTTGGGGCGGGCGAGTCCGGCCCGAAAGCAAACATCAAGAACTTTTTGCTGCTGAAACGGTCCTTTGCATCGACGTACTCGCTTCGCGCGCGTCGTATGGGCCCAATCAAACTGGCCAGGTGAATGACGAAGTAGCTGAGTGTCAAGAGGGCACCAAACCGGTGCAAACGCCCAGCAGCACGCGCGCCTCCGAACACCCCGAACAAATACTGCGCCCAGGGTGCCGAGTGAAACTTGAGCGGCATGCCTGTGATGACCAACAACATGAAGCTGACGATGATCAGCAGATGGCAGAAGCGATCGACCGGACGAAACCGAACGTAGAGTTTGGCTCCATTTTCATCGCGAAGTTTTCTCTTGGCCTCGCGGAAACGCGCCGGGTTGCTCAAGTACACGCGAAAACTGCGCATGAACCAGAACAGCGTGTGGACCCCAAAGAACGCAAAGGTTCCGACGAGCAGCCCCGTCATGGCCACGAATGCCCAGTAAAGACCCGGGTAGTGCGTGCGATCGCTGTGGTCTGCGTGCGGCATGAACTTGGCAAAGCTCGCGTTGGCGCGGCGGTGGCACTTCTGACAAGTCGCCACACGATTAACGGCGGAAACTGTCGAACGCGGGTCAGCCGACTTTCTTATTTCGTGCGCGCCGTGACAGTCGTAGCAAGCCGCGACACGGGCATCGCCCAAATCATGCGCGCGACCGTGATAAGTATCCAGATAGCGATCCCGTCGCTTCGCGTGGCAACGTCCGCAGATCTTGTCGCTCTGCAAACGGAAGTCATTACCCGTTGCCGCGATATCGTGAGCGGTATGGCAACTATTGCAGGTAGGGGCTTTGTCATTGCCCCGCCCCAAAGCGGCCGCGTGCTCGCTTTGTCGATATTCCTGTTCGATTCCAGCGTGGCAATTACCACAAGTCGCTGCGACATTGGACCCGTGCACCAAAGAGGCAGAATTGGACGCTGCCAGGATCTGATGGGCGGCACCATGACAATTGGTGCACGACGGGGCAACCATTAGGCCTTGCGTCAACAGTAGCTTGCCGTGGATGCTCTCTGCGTATTGTCCGCTGGCGGCAGCCCCGCGAGCGCCCAATTTTGCCGCAATGTCCGGCTGCTCGTGGCAGCCGCCGCAGGTCGCTGGCAAATTTCGTTTGTTGACACGCGACTGCGCATTGGCCGCGGGGAGAATATCGTGATCGCCGTGGCAGTCAGCGCACGCGGCGGCCGCAGTTCGACGGGCGCTGACCGAACCGGCATGCACGCTTTGAGCGTAGAGCGCCGCTTGCTTCTCGTGGCATTGGGCACAGCGCACCTCACCGCGCGTGACCACAACTGCCGGCTTGGTGACGGCTTCTGCGTGCTCCGGCGCGTGGCAATCAGCACAGTCCAGCTTTGCGTGCGAAGAGGTTTGCAGGACGCGTGTGACCTCTTCCGCGGTCGATGATGCATTGGCACGCATCGCAAGTCGCACCTGGCTGCTCGGGCGAGGTGGGGGCGTGCGCAGGTCGCGTCCGTCCGAGCACGCGAACAGAAACGCAACCAAGACGAGCAGTGCTCTTGCGCCGAGGCGCGGAATACGAGTCAGCATTGGTTCCCGGCGTGTGGTGTCAAACAAGCCCATTGTTACAGAGGTTTTGCGGTCGCGTGTGTCGGAAATGAACCCGAATCGACGAGATTGCCATTCCGGCCTCGGCGTCTCCGTACAAAATACGGTCGAAACACCTGCGGTGCGAAAGGTATTAATGAATTGGATCGGCGCCGTAAATGTCGTGGTATGTACCGTGTGGCCTGCAATGGACGCTCTCGAGCATTGCCGTGTACCCACCCCGAGCCCGCTTCGTCACCTGCGCTTGCCCTCGATCCTTGTGCCCAAGGGAAGCCATAGGTTATTCGCGTAGTATCGTTGCGTTAGCCTGACAAGTTCCCATGGTGGTATCCGAAACCAAACGATGGCTTGCTAAGATGATGAGCCGGTTTGCGACCCGAATTGGGCTCGTGCTCGGCATTGTGGTGGGGGTTGGACTGGCAGGTGGGTACAAGGCTCATCGCACCATCACGAAGGACCCGCAGTTCTGTGTTTCATGTCACAGCGGCACGTCCAAGTCCTGGGCCGAACACGCGCACAAGAATCGGGCCTGCCAAGAGTGTCACCAGTCGGAATTCGGCAGCGGCGTAAGGTTATGGATTGGCGCGCGGCTGGGCAAGGCGCCGCCGCCGAACTCGCATGGCAAACCGGATCTGCAACGCTGTCGCACCTGCCATTCGGATTCGAAGTCAAGCAAGAGTATCGCTACCTCGAGCGGCCACCTGACGCACGTGCTCGGCAAGTTGCCACTGAAGTGCGACCAATGCCATCAGCTCAAAGGGCACGCTACCCAGGTCCGCGACGGCATCTGTCAGCAATGTCACTCCAAATTGACGATGCACGACACGGGCATGGCGAAAGTGACGTGCCTGTCGTGCCACGACTATAACGCGCCGCCTACCGCCAAAGGTTTGATACCCGCCACAGGCTGTTCAAAATGCCACAGCGGCAAGGTCGCGGGGCAGTCGATCGCGGAACCATCATTGCTCAGCAAGCTCGTTGTCAACTCCGACGCAACGCACGGCAATGTCAATGCTTGCCGGCTATGCCACGACCCCCACGCGGCTGACGCCGGCGATCGGCGCCGCGGCATGGATTGCGAGCGATGCCACAAGGGTGTCACGGACGAACATCGACAATCGGCGATAGGGGGCCATCCCAATTGTTCGTCTTGTCATCAAATCCACGGCCCGCGGCCGCAAACTCCGGCTCTGTGCGCGCAGTGTCATCAAGCGAAGGTGTCAGCGACCCAGGTCTTGGCGGCCCGGCACGAGAACTGCTCGAGTTGCCACAAGCCGCACGCATTCAGAGTAAATCGCGTCACTTGCGCCAGTTGCCACAAGCCGCAAACCAACGCATTGGCGTCTTGGACCGACACTCGACATACGGACTGCCTCACATGTCACAAAGGGCACGCGGAGGCGAAGCCGGCCAGCAATTGCCCAACTTGTCACAAGGCGCAGCAGGGCCATGGCCACCCGGATTGCATCAAATGCCACGAACCGCATCTCGGCAAAGCTGCCACAAAGCCCTGCAACGGGTGCCATGAGGACCAGGTAGCGGCGTTGGTTTCGCAAAAGCCCGCCCAGCATCACGCCTGTGCAAACTGCCACGATCCCCACAACACGGCTGCGACGCCGGGGCGCTGCGGCTCTTGCCACCAGAGAGAGCGCGCTCTGGCGGCCACCGCACCGGTTGACGCGCACAAGAGATGCAGCAGTTGCCATCAGCAACATCAGTTCCAAAAGTCGGCCACCGTCTGCCTTAACTGCCACAAGGCTGATCAACGCGCTCCGCATTCAGGTGCGTGCCTCAAGTGTCATCAGCCGCATGGCCCTCCGGCAAGCCCGGAACTCAATTGTCGCTCGTGCCACCAGCAGATACCTGAAATTCACGGCAAGCATACGGCGTGCACCAGCTGTCACGCGCCGCATCGCTCAAACAACGGTGGCCCCGCTTGCTCGGCCTGTCACACTTCGCAGCTTGCCGGAGTCAGCCATTGGACACCGGTGGCCCACCGCGGCTGTCAAAGCTGCCACGACAAGCACGCTCCAACGCCGCCCAAGGCCTGCGCCGAATGCCACGCTCCAATAACGTCCAAGCCGCTGTTCAAGGGTCACAGCTGTCTTGGTTGCCACGATCCGCATCAAGCGCCTGCACCGTGGTTTGGCCGTTGCGGGCAGTGCCATACGGTCGAATCTGCCGCTACGCGCGGCCTGACGGCCACGCATTCGAACTGCAAAGGGTGCCACGAGCCCCATACCGACAAGCTGCCGTCGTGTCAGAGCTGTCACAAGTCGAGGCCCGGAAGTCACGCGACGAAGGGTCACGAAAAGTGCCTTTCATGCCATGAGTCGCACGCTGTAAGAGTGCAGGGGCGTGACAAGTGCCTTGCATGTCACAAGGACAAAAGGACCATTTCCCGGCGGCCGCGATATGCACGTCCTGTCACCTCTTTAAGTAGTGCACTAGGCCGATAGGATCTACCGTATGGCAAATATGAAAAAATCAACTCAGGTGGGATTACTCGTGGCAGCTTTGGCAGCGGGTGCGTTAGCGGCCGCAGCGACTCGCAGCGCCTCGAAGTCACAGGGCCAAAAGCGCACATCGACGGCAATTCCAGAGCTGGCTGCTGCCGCGCCCGCGAGCGATGCGTCAGAAGTGCAGGGAACCGTGTTGGAAGTGATTCAAGTGCCACGCTATACGTACCTGCGCATTGGCTTGCAGGGGCAGCAAGGCGAGTGGGCGGCCGTGCCATCTGACAAAGGCATCAAAGTGGGTGATCCCGCCAAAGTCGTCCAGGCGCAGGCCATGCAAGACTTTCAGAGCTCGGTCCTGAATCGCAAGTTTGACAGAATCTACTTTGGCGTGCTCGAGGGCAGGGATGGGCAAGGCGGACCCGTGGCGGGTGCTAACCCCCACGCTGGCATGGACATGGCGGCAAATCCCCATGCAATGGCAAACGCAGGCGACAGCACGGGCCCCGCAGTCAATCCCGGAGAAACCAACCCGCACGCGCAAAGTCCGGCGTCGGCCAATTCGATTCCAATTGGCAAGGTTGCGAAAGCCAAGGGTGCGCTTGGTCATACGGTTGCGGAATTGTACGCAGCTCGCGCTTCGCTCGCCGGCAAGAATGTCCGCGTACGCGCCGTGGTAGTGAAGTCTGTGCCGGGCGTAATGGGCAAGACCTTCTTGCACGTTCGAGACGGCTCAGGTTCCGAGAAAGCGGCCAATTTCGATTTGGCGATAACAACGGAAGCGCAGCCACAAGTCGGGGAGACGTTGTTGTTCGAAGGCAAGCTCGGTGCCGACGTAGACTTCGGCGCGGGTTATAAGTATACGGTCATCGTACAAGATGCTCAGCTAGTGGCAGACTAGCGCCCGGCCGCGGGAGCTTGGCAGCAAATATGGTGGGTCGCGAGAATACTGTTAGGTCAAACCGCACTGGTGTGCCGAGGCTTTTGGGTGCGCTCGCGGCGGCGTCAGCCTTCATTACTGCTCGTGCATCCGCGCAGACTTTGGCGCTGCCTTTGACCGACCCTGCTTCGGACCCACCGGCTCATCGCGACGCTACGCCAAGCGCTGACGCAACGCCAAGCGCCGACGCAACGCCAAGCGCCGACGCAACGTGGGGCAAGAGTACTCACACCAATGCAGTGCCGATTGAGGAGTCCAAACGCCCTCCAAGCTCAGAATTTACCACGAAGAGCGCCGATATTGTGGCGGTCGAGGCCTACAATTCAACGTACTTGCCCCTATTTCGGCGTGCCATGTTGCCCGGACCAGCGGGTTCTAGCGTCTCGGTGCAAACGGATCTACCCATTTACGACTACATGATGTTCAGGGTTGTCGATGCCGACATGCCTTGGGCAAAGAACAGCGTTGACATGGAACTATCGCTGTGGGGCGCAGGGAGCCTCACGGGCAGTATTGAGCCGCAACGAACGTATGACGGCGACGTGTCGGTGGCGAGCGTGACGCAGCGCTACAAGCTCTCTTACGTCAAGCTGGGGCGACAATACGTCACGGAGGGCGCCGCCCGGTTTGCTCACCTCGACGGGGCTTCGGCCGGCGTGCGTTCGAAGTTGGGTCTTGCCCTTTCCGGTTACGCAGGTTGGACGGTCTTGCCGCGTTGGGATGCGCGTCCCAACTACCAACACTTCGGCACGACAAGCGACGCGCTGGTAACTTCGGCGGATCAATTGCCGCGCAGTGATCGGTCAGGCAATTGGATGATGGGTGCTCGCGTCGGTTACTCCGCCAACCGTGTTGGCGAGCTTGGCCTCTCAATTCATGAACAGCGCGAGGACCACGCCCTCGGTTGACGTGACGCTGCGCTAGATCTGCATTTTTACCCCACGGAATCGGTTGACGCCAGCGGCCGCGCTCTTATGGATCTCGACAGCCGCGGGCTAGCGGACGGGTTTCTCGGAGTCAGCTACCACCCAATTCGCGAAGTGGACGTTGCCGCTGAGTACCGGCGCATGATCCCGACGCTATTGATGTCCCGTCAGTCCGTGCTGTCCGTCTTTGCAGTCAATCGCTTTGACGAAGGTGGAGGTGAGTTGCGCTACCATCTCTCCCCGAGAGTCGTGCTATTTGGCGGCACCTTCGTCGAATGGATTCAGGACGAAGGCATCGGGTACCGTGCGCGCGGCGGGGCGAAAGTCTACCCGGATGATGCGCATCGTCTGCTCATCCAATTCGCCTACACGCGGGTGCATGAGCCGGAAAATGGCTATCATGGAACGAGGGTGTCGGCTGTCTATCGGTTAACAGTTCCGGTCACTGTCACGGCCGAGCAATACACGTATCTCTACGACATTGCCATCCGCGGCATGCGAACCTCCAGTGTCCAAGCGCTCACCGCGTCATGGAGGTTCAAGTCGCAATGGGAGCTCATGCTCGGCAGTTCGCTGTTTCACTCGCCTTACGCCGCTGTCGACGCCCAGAGTATGTTGCGCCTAGCTTACACCTACGGCAGTGCGCTCGGAGGCGAGCCATGACGCCCCATCGCTTGTCGATGCTCTTTCTTGTCGTTACGACACTGGGTGCGGCATTTGCGGGCTGTCAGCGATCCGCGCCGCGTTTCCCGCACATGGCGCACCTGTCCGCAAAATGCGGCGGGCCCGGGGAACAAGAATGCCTCACGTGTGCCAGCTGTCACGGCCGCATGCGGGAATCGGACGTGAAGACGCCACCCTGGGTTCGCAACTGCGGCTCCTGCCACGACAACGGCGTGGAGCTCATGAATCGCACCCTTAGGTTTGCGCGCGCGGCATCCGAACGCCCCGATCGGATCTTATTTCCGCACGACCGACATTTGATTCAAGCAAAGATCCACGGCCAGTGCATATTCTGTCACGGTGGCGTGGTGGATCCCAAGGCGGCTTCGGTTCGTTCTCCACCCATGTCCGCGTGCCTCAACTGTCACCAACAGGATTTCGAGCGCGGCTATTGCACACCGTGCCATATTAGAGAAGAGCTCAGCCGCCTCGTCCCCCAAACGTTTTTGCGGCATGACGCGGCATGGCTCGAACGGCACGGCATCGCGGCCGCGCGGCAATCGCCCATTTGTAACGCGTGCCATTCGGCCACATGGTGTTCCGATTGTCACGATCAGCGCCGCGGCTTACTGATTGAGCAGAGGCGGCCCGATTCCGTCGAACGCGAATTCAAGCACGTAGGCGACTTCTTGGTGCGCCACGCCATTGAGGCGCGTTCACGGCCGGCAACCTGCTTGAGATGTCACACATCGGACAGTTGCGACAGTTGTCACATTGCGCGTGGCGTCAGCGCAGCGCGTGCCGGCGCACCCAACCCCCACCCAATTGGTTGGATGTCGCGTGACACGGGTTCGCCGGATTTCCACGGACGTGTTGCCCGACGTGATCCCCTTTCGTGTGCGGCTTGTCACGATCATGGACCGGCTACGAATTGCATTCAATGCCACAAAGTTGGCGGTACGGGGGGTAACCCCCACCCGAGCGGCTGGCGCAGCTCGCGCTCGACTCACGACGCGATGTGCAGGTATTGCCATGTCAATTGACCCTCGAACGACACGGCCGGCGATATTCCGACTGGTTCAAGCGGGGGCACTCGGAGCGTTGCTCTCCGGCTGCTTGGACACCCAGCATGAAGCACAGGTGCAACCGAATACCTGCACTGCATGTCACGGCGATGCGACGCGACCGATGGCCAAAGATAGAACGAACCCGACGGAAGCAGCCCCGCCCTTCGACCTCAATGGCAACGCCGCGACTTCTGCAAAGGGTGTCGGCGCGCATCAGATGCACCTGACGGAATCTGCAACGCACACGGCGTTGCCGTGCACCTATTGCCACAAGGTGCCAAATGAGGTGTTTGCCCCGGGGCACTTGGACAACCCCAACGGGGCAACGATCACATTCGATGGTCTGCCATCGGAGTGGCCACAAACTCAGCCGAGCTACGACCCGAAGACGCAAGCGTGTACGAATACGTACTGCCACGGCAATGGACAGTTCAACTGGGTTGCGCCGCGTGATTCTGCAGCAGCATGCGGCAACAGCTGCCACTCACTGCCGCCGCCTTTGCCTCATCCTCAAGACGCTCAATGCTATCAGTGTCACGGTGCCGTCATCGACCAAAACCGCAATTTTGTGGCCAAGGCAAAGCACATTGACGGCATCGTCGAAACGGGCACGCTACTTTGCAATAGCTGCCACGGTACCGATCCCAAGACCGGTGGACCCCCGCCTGATTTGGAAGGCAATACTGAATCGAAGTATCCAGGGGTTGGAGCGCACGCGAACCATCTGCTGGCTGCGCCAACGCATGGTCCCATGGCTTGCAACGAGTGTCACGTCGTGCCAGCCACCTACGACAGCCCGGGACATGATTACTCGGCCACCCCGCCCGCCGTCGTGACCTTCGGCAGTTTGGCAACCAATTTTGGCAAGGCAAGTCCAAACTATGACTTTGCCAACAACACCTGTTCGGCAACCTATTGCCACGGCAGTTACAACCCGTTGTGGACGGCCCCGCGCGATTCCCAGACGGCTTGCGGCAGTTGCCACGCCCTGCCGCCACCAGCGCCACACCCGCACGAGACAGACTGTTCATTGTGTCATTCGCAGGTGATTGACGCAAATCGTAACTTCGTGAACCCAAGCTTACACGTCAACGGCACCGTGGACGTGAGTCCGCCGTGCAGTCGGCTGCCACGGTGACGCAACCCGTCCGAGCGACGTCGTCAATGGCAACCTGACTCAAGCGGCACCGCCCGTGGACCTCAACGGCAACACGGATGTCACGTTGCCAGGCGTGGGTGCCCATCAACGGCACCTGCAGGCAGCGAGCACTCACGGCGCCGTGGCCTGCAGCCAGTGTCACATAGTGCCCAGCGCGTGGAACAGCCCAGGGCACGATGTTACGGGCGCTCCACCCGCGCTGATCACATTGGGTATGCTGGCGACGCAGGGTGAGTCCAATGTAGCCTATTCGTACGCGGACCATACGTGTGCGAATACGTATTGCCACATGAATACGACGCCCAATTGGGTGGCTCAAAGGGATCCGAGTCAAACCTGCGGCACCTGCCACGAGCTGCCTCCGCCCTTCGTTCCAGGCGTTCTTATTTCTGCGCAAAGCCACCCGAAAGTGGCTGATTGCTCACGTTGCCACGGGGCTGTCATCGACGCGAATCGGAACTTTACAGCGCCCCAACGCCACGTGGATGGCAATGTGAACGTGCAGCTTACGTGCAGTGGCTGTCACGGCGATCCAACCCGACCGGTTGCCACGGACCGCACGAATCCTACCGAAGCGGCCCCGCCCATTGACTTGTCGGGCGACACATCGGTTACGGCGATCGGCGTAGGCGCCCACCAGACCCATGTTACTGGTGGAAAATACAGTCGCCCGGTGCCTTGCGGCGAGTGCCACATCGTGCCGGCGAGCGTGAACGACCCAGGACACATCGACGATTGGTTGACTGCGGAAGTCAATTTTTCGGGCGTGGCCATTTTCGGGGGTCATTTACCCACTTGGAGTCATCAAACGGTGAGTTGCACGGACAGTTGGTGCCACGGGCCCGTTACGATTGGCAACATCTCTCCCGTTTGGAATGACCCATCGGTCACTCTGAATTGCACGAGCAGCTGTCACGGCGCGCCGCCGGCGGCGCCGCATCCGCAGACGCTTCAGTGCCCAGCGTGCCATACGAACATGAACCCCGACGGTACGTTCGTCGATCGAACCCTGCACATTAATGGCAGCGTCGATTTCTAGCGGCCCCTCACTCGCCCGGAGGCACGCTTAAGTGCACGACGTTCCGGGTGCGCTCAGGCTCCGGCTCGGGCCACAGCCCGTGTTCGATCGCGGAAATGCACGAGCTGCGCGCGGCTCTTCAGACCAACTTTGGCCATGATGGCGGCGCGATGCGTTTCAACGGTTCGCTTGGAGATGCGTAGCACGCCTGCGACTTCGGCATTGGTGTAGCCAGAGGCCAGGTACCTGCACACTTCGCGTTCGCGGATTGTCAGCGCGTCCAGTCGGCTAGCATCGTATCTCAGCCCCGCCGAACCATTGACGACATAGTGCGATACAAGACAGTGGGGAAGCAGTGGGTCCACGAAGCGTCCCCCGAGATGCACGTCGCGTATGGACTTTAGTGTCGTCTCGGCAACGGCCGGCTTAAGTATAAAACCCCTAGCGCCCAAATTCAGATACTCTAGAAGGCACTGCTTTTCGTCGTGGAGCGTCAACACGACTACGCCGATGTTCGGGGTTTCCTGCAATACGGGCTTGATGATCCGTGTGGCGCCGCGATCCGGAAGTCCTAGGTCCAGCAAGAGGATGCTAGGATGCAAATCTCGCACGTTTTCGAGGCATTTTTCGACATTCGTGTTTTGACCCACTAAGGCTATATCCGGGGCCGCCCCCAAAATCGCCTGAATATTCCTTTGGGATGCTTCATCCGAATCCGTCAACGAAACTCGAATGACTTTGGACTGTGAGTCATTGGCGAGGGGCATACGCACTGCTTTCAAAAGTAACACTACTCGGATTGGCTTCCACGCAAATCTTGCGATTGGCGCTGCCGAACGATACTGGAGGAACTGGGGTCTGTCACCCGTATGATACGGACCAAAAATCCCCTAAGTTTCGTAGCAGTACGCAATATCCACGATTCGCGGACAATTCTCTGGTGTTGCGGGTTCGTCGGTTCTGGCCTGCGTGTTCGCGCATTCTCTGCGGAATTTTTGCATATGAAACCGGTTAGCCGGAACCTTATTTCGGAGACCGGCCTGTGGGTTGCTTGGGGATCTACCTCGGTCGGATTTTTGCTGCCACGGCACGGAACACCTCATTGATTCAGTGGGTGCAAGCCCACAAGAAAGACTCCTACCAACTAGGGACATAGGCTCAGCCCGAGTCCGTGCCCGTGCCCGTGTTTGGGCTCCCACCCCCAAACACGGCATACGCTCGGTCGCATATTTGAGGTAGAGCACATGATCGGTTGTTCGGCAGCGACGCGAAAGATGACCCATGTCATGTTGACGCAACTTGCCTGCGCTATGCTTCAACTCAAACCTTCGCCATTGAAGACTACCCGAGGATGACCCCTTGAATCAGGCATGGATATCGACCCTACTATTCTTGACCGTGAGCGCGGCGTTGGCGGCAGCAGTCTTGCTGGCGGCCAGGGTCTTTGGGGTTGCGTCGAAGCGTCGGACCCGACTGACGCTGTCAACCTATGAATGCGGCGAGGAGCCCGAAGGTCCAGCGTGGCTCAAGTTTCATCCGCGTTACTACGTCGTGGCGCTTGTGTTCGTGCTGTTCGACGTCGAAGCAGTCTTTCTGTTCACGTGGGCCCTGGTGCTGCCTGAGCTTGGCATGTTGGCAATCGTGGACATGTTCTTGTTCATTGGCATTTTGCTGCTGGGTTGGGTGTTTGCCTTGTCGAAGGGAGCGCTTCGATGGCAGTAGACGAAAGCTTACGCACGTTCAGTCACCCCGTGTATGACTTCATGATGAAAGTCCCGGGGCTCGACGTGCTCACGACCACGGTTCGACAAGATCATGACGTTTGGCAGCGAAGCGTCGCTTTGGATCTTTCCCGTCGCCACGAGCTGCTGCGGCATCGAGTTCATGGCTTTGGCGGCCAGTCGAGTCGATGTCGATCGAATGGGATCATTCGTCAGAGGTAGCCCCAGGCATTCAGACGTGATGATGGTAGCCGGCACGATCACCGTGAAGATGGCTCCCAGAGTCAAGAAGCTGTGGGACCAAATGCCCGAACCCAAATGGGCAATTGCCGTTGGGTCGTGTGCAATCTCGGGTGATTTCTATCGCGACATCTACTCGGTCGTACCTGGAATCGATACGTTCATTCCCGTTGACGTATACGTTCCCGGGTGTCCACCAAATCCTGAAGCCATGATGCACGGTTTGATTCGCTTGCAGGAGAAGATTCGCGCTTCCGCGGAAGGGCGTGACATCAACCGCGAGGCGCGGCCCGAGCCCATTGCGCATCAAAGGTTGCCGCGGCTGCCGATCGTGGGCGATCCGTCACGCACGGCCGAACTGGATCGGCAACAGGTAGCATCCGCGGCGTCTCTTGGGTGGTGGGACGAACTCAATCTCGATCAAGCGCTGGAGTCTGCCTCGCGGGACTCAGTCAATGATTCCGAGGCCAAGCAGGAACCCTAACTGTCGCTAGTGAACGTGGACACCACGAGGAGACTTTCAGCGTGAAGTTGCTGGGTGCAGGGAATACCGAGGCAGTCCAAAAACTGCTGCTCGAGCAATTCGCGGCCACGATCAGCGAGTCGGGAGGGCCGCCCGTGCTCCCCGTGGAACGCCATGTCGAACTGGCGAAGACGCTGCGAGACGAGCACGCGTACGCCATTTTCCGGTTTTGTGGTTGCGGCGCACTATCCGGCGGCTTCCAAGGAGCCCGCAGATGATCTGATTCGCGTGATCTACGGCCTGCGAAGCGTAGGGCGCGGAACGCATCTGGCATGTTGGCAATTGTGTATCAAGGTGGGTGAGTCAATCCCTTCGCTAGTCGGGCTGTTTGCCGGCGCAGACTGGCAGGAACGTGAGCAATTCGATCTCGTGGGCGTGCGCTTCGAGGGTCACCCAGATCTGCGAAGGTTGATGCTTTCCGAAGATTGGACGGGTCACCCGCTGCGCAAGGACTATGCCATCGACACGAAGGTGCATCCATGGAGATGACGTCGTACGTCGTGAAGGGTCAGCGTCGCGCCGACCCGTACCTCGATCTTGAGAATTACGATCCGGAAGCCGACTTGATGGTACTCAACCTGGGGCCGCAGCACCCTTCAACTCACGGAGTGTTTCGCCTCAAGCTGTATCTCGATGGTGAGATCATCGTCAAAGTCGTGCCGTTCGTGGGGTACTTGCATCGGGGCGTGGAAAAACTGTGTGAAAAGCTGACGATGGTTCAGCTTGTTCCCATCTTCGACAAGAACGACTACGTGTCACCCATGATGAACGAGCAGTCGCTCGTGATGGCATTCGAGAATCTTCTTGGCATCGAAGTGCCACGGCGTGCACGCTACCTGCGGACGGTGTTGGCGGAACTTCAGCGAATTGCCTCCCACTTGGTCTGGTTGGGGGCGTTTGCAATGGATCTTGGCGGAGCGCTAGGCGGCGGAGCAACGCTGTTCATGTACTGCTTTCGCGAGCGCGAGTTGGTTCTAGATTTGTTCGAGGAGCTGACGGGCTGCCGCTTTCACTACAATACCCATATCATTGGCGGCAACCGTCACGACATTACCGCGGGCTGGGAGAAGAAGGTTCACGCTGCCATCGACACGATTGAGTCTCGGTTGAATGAATACGAGACATTTCTGACGACCAATGACATCTATATTGACCGCACGCGTGGGGTTGGCGTTTTGGAGGGGCCGCTGGCCATGGAGCTGGGGATAACCGGGCCAGTTCTACGCGCGGGCGGCGTCGACCACGATTTACGACGCGACGCGCCCTACCATTGTTACGACGAAATCGAGATTCGCGTTGCCACCGCGCGCGCTGGGGATTGCGAGGCGCGCGGTTTGGTGCGGTTGGCAGAGATCCGCGAAAGCATTCGGCTGGTGCGGGCGCTAATCGATGGGATACCCGAAGGGCCGTTGGGAGCGCGCAAACCCATCAAGACGCCCCTGGCCGAAAAAATTACCGAGGGTCATGCTTACGCGTCCGTCGAGTCGCCACGCGGCGAGCTGGGCATCTACGTGATCGGGGGCGGTGAAAACCGCGGCGCGAGTCCATATCGACTGAAGATTCGCTCGCCGAGCTTGCATGTGCTCGCCTGCCTGCCGTACATCCTTCCGGGACACTCAGTCAGCGACGCGGTTGCAGTCCTAGGCAGTGTCAACCCCATCATGGGGGAGGTAGATCGATGAACCCTTGGCTGAGAGGATTGCTGTACGCAGTGGTCGTAACCAACGTGTTCTTGACGATCACGGCATGGTCGATTTGGTTTGAGCGCAAGTTCTCCGGTCGCATGCAAAGCCGGTTGGGTCCGACCTTCTACGGTCCCATGGGGCTGCTGCAGCCCGTCGTTGACGGCATCAAGCTGATACAGAAAGAGTTCTTGGTTCCGGCAAGCGCCGACAAGCTCCTGTTCATCGTCGCGCCGCCGCTAACCGTGGTGTTGGCGCTGGGCACGGCGGCTGTCATTCCTTTCAGCGCCGACGTGATCGCGGCCGATCTGGATATCGGAGTCCTTTACTTGCTGGCGCTTGGCAGCGTTACGATCATTCCAGTTTGGATGTCTGGGTGGTCCAGCAACAACAAGTACGCAATGCTCGGTGCGATGCGTGCGGTCGCGCAGGGTGTCTCCTATGAAATACCGTTGGCCCTGGCTTCGCTCGTCCCAGTCATTCTTGCGGGGTCCATGAGCCTGTCAGACATCGTCCGTTTTCAGATGAAACACGGCTGGTTCGCGTTTTGGCCGCCGGGGCCCGGCTTCCTTGCGTTTCTGTTCTTCCTGCCAGCGTCTCTAGCCGAGTCCAACCGAATTCCGTTCGACATTCCAGAAGCCGAAAGTGAGTTGATCGCCGGGGTGTCGACTGAATACTCGGGGATGGGTTTCGGCCTTCTGTACTTGGCTGAATATCTCCACACGCTCGTCGTATCGGCGGTGGCTTCTGTCTTGTTCTTCGGCGGATGGGACGGGCCATTTGCACCGGGTCTGCATTGGATGGTTCTCAAGACGCTGACCCTGTTCGCGGGTATTTTCTGGGTGCGTTGGAGTCTAGTGCGCTTTCGGTCCGATCAACTCATGTCAATCTGTTGGCGCTACCTTGTCCCCGGAGGGCTCATTCTGGTCATGACCGCGGGCCTTTGGGTTCACTTCACGAGAGGGGCTGGCTGATGTTCTACTTCACCGATTCAGTTCGGTCGCTGGCCACGACTCTACGCAACGTCTTTCGGCGCCCCACGACGGTGGAATTCCCGACGGTGCGGCGGCAACGGCCCGAGCGTTTGAGAGCTAGTTTTGCACTGCTCCACGACGAAGCGGGGGACGAGCTATGCGTTGGATGTAAAGCCTGCGAACGCATATGTCCCTCGGATATCATCAGTGTAGAGCTCATCAAGAAGGAATCACCTGTCACGGGCAAAAAGCGGGCCTACGCATCCCAGTTTGTCCTTGATGCCAACGCGTGCATCTACTGCGAGTTGTGCGTGCAGGTGTGCCCCACCGACGCGATTGTTATGGTCAAGGCCGCCGAAGAACCGAAGTACCATCGCCAAGACTTGGTCTTGACAATGGAACGTCTATACGAAAATGAGAAACTTCGGCCGTTGTCCTGGGCCAATGCAACCCGCCTGTCGGACATGCAGTCGCCCGAATCAAAGAGCGCCGCACCTGCGGCGGAGAGTGGGTAGCGCATGCTTGAACTCATCGGTCTTGCGGGAGTGACCGCTGCGCTGGCAGCCTCTGCGGTCTACGTCGTAGTGGGCAAGAACCTCGTTCATTCCGTGTTGATGCTGGCAGTCGTGCTAGCCACGACGGCCGTATTGTTCGTCATGCTCAACGCACCGTTCTTGGCGGGTATTCAAGTCATGCTTTACGCCGGAGGTGTCGTAACCCTAATGCTGTTCGCAATCATGTTGACGCGGCGCTCGGGTGGCGTTGCTATCAGCAATGAAACGGTGGGTTCGCGGCGCCTGCCAGCCGCCATCCTATGTGGCGGTCTGTTCTCGCTTTTGTGTTGGGCCATTCACGGGTCCGCAGACTTTCCACGCGGGGGCGATACGACGCTTGCGACCCGTCAATTGGGGATTACGCTGTTCACGGAGCAGGCCCTCTCGTTCGAGGTACTAGGGGCGTTGTTGCTGGCGGCAACCATTGGCGCCATCGTACTGGCGCGCAAACGTGACCATGGCGAGCCCGAGCCGACAGGGACGTATCGCCAAGTTGCACATGCTCTCAAGGAGGATCGCTGATGACCCTGGCGAATGTCCTATACGCAGGAGCGTTGATCTTTTGCTTGGGCCTTTTCGGCGCGCTCACGCGTCGAAACGTCATCGGAATTCTGCTGAGCGTTGAGGTTATGGCAAACTCGGTGAATATCGTACTTGTGGCATTCAGTCGATTCACGCAGAACCTGTTGGGTCAGGTCTTTGCGGTATTCGTGATGTCGTTGACCGTGGCCGAGGTCGTGGTGGGTCTTGCGCTGGTCATCTTGCTCTATCGAACCGTACGACACACGGACATCGACGAAGTGAGTCGGCTACGGCATTGAGGGTGGGACCGATGCACGACACAATAGGACTTTGGTTAGCAGCGGTCGCGCTCTTTCTTCCGCTTGTCACGGCGTTTGCGCTTGCTGTACTCGTGCCGGTTCGCCGACACGGTTGGGCGGCCGCGAGCGCCAGCGTCGCTACGGCGGTTGTGGCGTTCTTGGCGGCTGCTTTAGCGTACGGTCAGTCAGGCCAAGAGCAGCCGCACCTATGGAGCGTTACCTGGCTGCGGGGGGCCGAAAATGAAATCATTGCGTTTGGCGTGCGCGTGGACGGGCTCTCGGCCAGCATGCTTGTCATCGTCACCCTCGTTGCGGCTTGCGTGCAGGTGTTTTCGCTTGGGTACATGAAGGGCGAACCGCGCCCCGCGATCGGCCGCTACTTTGCGTACCATTCGTTCTTCATCTTCAGCATGAATCTGTTGGTCGTGGCGCCCAATCTGCTGCAGTTCTTCCTCGGGTGGGAACTCGTGGGTCTCACAAGCTACTTGCTTATTGGCTTCTACTTTCAGAGGCCCAGTGCCGGGTACGCCGCGGTCAAAGCGTTCTGGATCACGAAGTTGGCGGACATGGGGTTTCTGTTCGGACTGCTCACATTGCTGATGGCAACTAGCGGTTTTGAGTTCGACGCTTCGCTTGAGGCTGGCCAGGCCACGGCCGTGACCCTTGGACTGTTCTTGGCCGTCATGGGCAAGAGCGCACAGTTCCCGCTGCACGTATGGCTGCCTAACGCCATGGAAGGCCCTACGCCCGTCTCGGCGCTGCTGCACGCTGCGACCATGGTGGCGGCCGGCGTATACCTTCTGGTCAGGGCGTTCCCTTTGTTTGAGCAGGCTCCGGTGACTCTGGACGTCATGCTTTGGGTTGGTTCATTCACCGCCGTATTTGCGGCGTGCGTGGCGGTCGTTCAAACCGACATCAAGCGCGTTTTGGCCTATTCAACGTGTTCTCAACTGGGGTACATGGTGGCGGCGGCGGGTGCTGGCTCAGCCTTCTCAGCTTTCTTTCACCTGACCACACACGCGTTCTTCAAAGCTCTGCTCTTCCTCGCGGCGGGCAGTGCCATTCATGCAGTTCACAGCAATGAGCTTTCTTCGATGGGTGGCCTCGGTAAGCGCATGCCGGTCACGGCGGGCGCATTTGGCATAGGCGCGCTCGCGCTGGCGGGCTTCCCCGGTTTCTCGGGTTTCTTCAGTAAGGATTCCATATTGGATGCGCTCGCTGAGCGTGGCGCGTGGCTCCCACTTGGCCTGCTGCTCGCCGCCGCATTCCTGACGGCATTTTACATGGGGCGCACGTACGTCCTTGCGTTTATGGGTGTTGGCAAGGAGCCTATAACCCGCGCGCACGAATCACCGCGGAGCATGACGATGCCGCTTTGGGTTCTTGCGCTTGGCGCTCTTGGCGCGGGCTGGTTCGGCCATGCCTACGCAAGTCGCCTGGGTCAACAATATAGTTTTCATCTTGGGGCAACCGGTGCCACAGCTGCGGTGTTGGGACTCTCCGGCCTTTGCTTGGCCGTCATTGCATACAGCAAAGGGCAGCAGGCAGTTGACGACACAGCAGTCTTGTCAAGTCTATCGCGACTGGTTAACGCGGCGTACGTTGACCGGCTGTTTGCGGGAGGCTTTCGCGGCCTAGCGTTACCGCTGGCTGCAGCAGTGGGTTGGTTTGATCGGTATGTCGTGGATGGGGTCATTAACCTCATTGGTTGGTGTGGCCTTGCATCGAGCAAGCGCCTGCAGCGAGTCCAGACTGGAAATTCGCTCGACTACCTGATGGCGGTCGTCATCGGCACGTTGCTGGTCATCGTCTGGGGGGTCATGTCATGAGTCCGCCCATTCTCGGCATTACAGTTGCCGCGCCGTTCGTCGCGGCGATCTTGCTTCTTGTAGTCAAGGACGCGCACCCGTTGATAGTAAGGTGGGTCTCGCTACTTGGGGCCGCTGTGAGCCTCGGCGGAAGTATTATTGTTGCTTGTCGGTACGACATAGCAAAGGGTGGTTTTCAATTCGGCGAAGACTACCCCCTGGTGCCATCGTTAGGCATTCACGTGCGGCTGGCCGCGGATGGATGGAGCGTATCGCTGTTGTTGCTGACCGGTCTTATCATCGTGGCCGGGGTGTTCGCCACTTGGACGCTTCGCAATCGTGAGCGCGAGTTCTTCGTCATGCTGCTTGTGCTCGTGGCCGGGGTGTTTGGCGTATTCGTTGCGCAAGATCTCTTTGTATTCTTCCTATTCTACGAGATTGCCGTGCTGCCGATGTACTTGCTGATCGGCATATGGGGAAGCAGTCACTCGGTTAGTCAGGCCGGGCCATTTCGTTTCATCTGGAAATGGATGGACATCGGAGGTCGCGAATACGCAGCCATGAAGTTGACGCTAATGCTCCTGGTGGGCTCGGCGTTCATCTTGGCCGTGATCATTGCGATGTATCTGGCGGCCGGAGCGCGCTCGTTTGACATGGCAATATTGGGGCATACCCATTATTCGCACACGCTGCAGGTGGTGGGGTTCCCGCTCATTTGGCTCGGTTTTGGAACGCTGGCTGGCGTATTTCCGTTTCATACTTGGTCACCTGACGGTCACGCGTCCGCGCCAACCGCGGTGTCGATGTTGCACGCGGGCGTTCTAATGAAATTGGGAGCGTTTGGGATAATGCGCATTGGAATGCTCATGCTGCCGGAGGGTGCGCAGCTGTGGGCTCCCGTTGTCGGATTGGTTGCCGTCATCAATATCTTGTACGGGGCGCTTTCTGCGATGAGTCAGACCGACCTCAAGTACATCATCGCTTACTCGTCGGTGAGTCACATGGGAGTGGTCATGCTCGGGGCAGCCACGGGCACAACGCTCGGCTGGAACGGCGCCGTATACCAAATGGTTGCCCATGGCATCATGACGGGGCTTTTCTTCGCGTTGGTCGGGCTCGTCTACGAGCGAGCCCACACGCGGGCCGTCTTGAAGATGGGTGGTTTTGGGGTCCGGATGCCAATGATTGCCACGTTCTTTACGCTGGCTGGGTTGTCAAGTTTGGGCTTGCCCGGAACGGCGGGGTTCGTCTCGGAGTTTCTCGTATTTGTCGGGGCGTTTCAGGGGCCACGCCCGTGGTGGGCGTTCCCGGCGATTCTCGGGGCGTTTGTCACAGCGGTCTACGTTCTGCGCGCCGTTCGTCGCATCTTCTGGGGTGAGGATCCAAACCCTGAGTTCACTGACTTACGCGACGCCAAAGGGACCGAACTGGGCGCGCTTGTCCTATTGGGTGGCGCCATTGTCCTGTTCGGGTGCTGGCCGCGACTGGCACTAGATTTCATCGATCGAACAACGGTGGACGTCTTGCCGCAGCCAGCGCGACCTGCAGTGCGCGCCAAGGCTGGACATGAGGCGAGTCGCATTGCCATGACCGGCAAGGATATTCACGGTGTCCTTGAGGTTCAATCATGCTTGCCCAATTCGGAGCCCACAACGCACGAAGAGTCCCACGTAAGGTGCCATGACGATTACAATTGAGGATCTTCGTGTCCTAACGCTACCGCTGGGGTTGAGCGCCCTACTGCTGCTCGTACTACTTGTCGACGTTACGACTGAGTCGGTTCGCGGCAAGACATTCACCGGGTGGCTGACGTTTTTGGGTCTCTGCGGGCTGCTAGGGGCTTCATTCGTCTGGCACCCGATGGGAGAGGCTTTTGGGGGACGCTTTCGCATGGACGCGTGGAGCCTGTTCCTGAATCGGTGGTTCATCATTGCCGGCGCTGTAGTCACACTGGGCGGAATGGACCGGCTTCGCCGCATGGCATCGCGACGCCAGGGCGAATACAACCTGCTGTTGCTCTTCAGTTTGCTCGGAATGGTGCTGCTGAGCGGCGCGCTCGATCTGATTCTATTGGTGCTTTGCTTCGAGCTTGCCGGCATTCCTCTGTTCGTGATGGCGGCCATCGAGAAACGCAAGGGCCAGGAGTCCAAACTTGCGCTCACCGCCGAAGGCGCCATAAAGTTCTTCCTCATCGGTGTTGTCAGCACGCCCATTGCGCTGCTCGGGGTAGCGCTCATCATGGGAATGGCGGGCGATAGTTCGATCATGGCGCTTCAAAGCGCCGCACCGACTCCGCTGCTGCGCGTCGGGTTGCTACTGCTGCTTTCAGGGATGGGTTTCAAGATCGGCGTGGTCCCATTTCACATGTGGGTCCCCGACACTTATCAATCAGCACCGGCCCCGTTTGTCGCCTTCCTATCGACGGCTCCGAAGTTCACCGCGCTCATCGCCCTGGCCCGAGTACTGGTATTTGGTTTGGAGAATCGCACTGAACTATGGGTGCCCGCTGTCACGGTTCTATCTGTTGCAACCCTTGTTATGGGGAATTTCTGGGCTCTTGGTCAACGCAATACCAAGCGGTTGCTGGCGTACTCAGGGATTGGACACATCGGCTATTTCATGATGGCACTCTTGGTTGCCGACAGCACGGGACTTGCCATGTTCCTGTTCTACGTAGTTGCCTACCTTCTGACGAATATCGGCGCATTTTTCGTGGTGGAGGCGGTCGGCGGCCGCTCGGAGGACGAGTCAATTGACGTGTTTGCAGGGCTCTCGCGGCGGTCTCCATGGCTGGCATTGGCCATGCTATTGTTCCTGTTGTCGCTTGCCGGCATTCCCTTCGTCGTTGGCTTTTGGGCAAAGCTATATGTGTTCATTGCTGCATGGCGCGCCGGGTATGAGTGGCTCGTGGTGGTTGGAGCGCTGCTGGCGATCGTCGCGCTCTACTACTACCTGCAGATCGCGCGCCTGATGTACATCAGCGCGCCTAAGGTTGCCGCTCCGTGCTTGGTGAAGCCCACCCTTATCGCAGGCATTCTTATCTGTCTGTTGGGCGTGGTTGGATACGGCGCCTATCCAAGACCCCTGCTTGATTCCGCGCGTGTCGCCGCTGACGCCTTCATGCAGAGCGGGTCGAGCTTGGCTATGGCGGCGCGCTAGTCTCGTACAATGTCCCGGCCCGGCAGCAGCTCGCGCCTTTCGAACCTTGTTCGATTACCGAACCAAATCATGCTCATGTGCATGCCTGAAGGGCCAAATCCTGGCTCGTTGGCCTATGGGCGTGTCAAGTTCGTTGTTCCCAATCGCGTTTTATTCGGGCGAATTTTGAACAATCAAGGCTCCGGGGCGGCCGCTTGGCATTTTCGTCACCGGTTGCGCTTCGCGAAACAAGGGAATGGAGCTAGAACGCCGCTGCGCTTGTGCTGCCTGTTTGTTGAGGGATTCCGCGGAATCCCCCGATTGAAGTCGTGCCTATTGGACGCCTGGGCCCGTCGGCAAAAAGGTAACCTCGTGTTAAGTCGCGGAACCAGTTAGTGTCGAATCTCTTCATCGAACGCAGGTGGGATCGTATTGTGCCCTTGCTGAACAAATGAGCGAAGGTAACCCAATGGCCGGGACGACCAAGACAAACAGAAATACCACGCTTGAAGATATTACCCGACGCTGCAGCGTTGGAATTGGGACGCGGGCCACGTTACTCGAGGATGCCAATGCCAATGCAAGGCAAGCGGCATCGCATGTCGCCGAAGCCGAGCAGCATATCAACGCAGCGCTTGCAGCACTCTAGCGCAGCGAAACCCGTATTCGTTGGAAGCTCCGAATACATGCTGACCAGCATCAGGCTCTTGGGCGAACTCGTCATCGAGTTGGAGAACGACCTGCAGGAGCTCAGAGCGGTTCATTCCGCAGTCGTCCGCCTATGAAGGGCCGACGGCGGAAATACTCGAGCAGATGATTGCGTATTCCGTCGAGGCCATTCAATCGCGGATTCGCGCTCGAATGCACAAATTGGGCGGCGATTTTCGGTCCCAGTGGCTTCGAGAACGACCAGTCCCGCCAACCATGTCGCGCTCTCGATGCGTAAGCGCTCCGAGCAACCACCCGCCAGGGAACTGGTTATCAATGATTTCGAAGAACGGGTTCCCGTCGAGGCGCTGGTTCATTCGGGGCTGGACAATTTCGAACGCGGGGGTGAATTGCTCGAGTTGTGTTTTCGAGACTTGGAAACGGCGCAGGGCTTGATCGCGAACGCCATTCGCAGTCTGTCGGCTATGGCCGACAAGTATCGGGAGGTCGAAGAACTCGAGATTGGGTCCAACTCACAGCGCATCAACGAAGCCATCGAGAACCTTCACAAGTTGATCAAAGACGCGGAAGTGCAGTCAGACCGGCTTATGGTTGTTTCCGGCGCATCTGACCGGGTCCGTTCGCCGCTGTTGGCCATCATGCAAAACATGGGCAACCTCTTGCTTTCAGGGGTTCTGTCGGAACTTAGCCCGGCTCGAGACGCGTGAAATCTCGGCGCGTGATGTGCTACAGAAGGCGCTGAAGGGCGACATGCAGGAGCTCAACGGGTTCAATAAACCGCGTCAGAGTCTGAACGAGAAGCTCTTGACCGAAGCGTTGTTTCACGCAACGCGCACGCGAGAATTGGACGAAGCCTCGCACGCGGTCGAGGCGCTCAAACACATTGCGCTGATGGGGGCGGGGACCAGGACAGAAGCCAGTGACAAGCTGCTGAGCCTGTCCAACTCCTTGTCCGTGCCAGAAGCCGTTCGCGCCGCGGCCACGGCGGCACTCATTGATCTGACGACGAATTCGGACAGCTCGGAATGACCAACGGTCGCGAGCTGAGCAAGACTCCCGTGCCCGATAGCCCAAACGAATCCGACCGCCGAAAATGGACGCACAAGCGGGCGCAATTCGATAGCGCCATCAATAGCGCTCGCTTGTTGGGCGTCATTCAGAATATTGCCATGGGCAATATGGACGCCAACGAGGCGCTGCGGATTATCCTGGAAGTGAATGCCTCGACCGACCAGGCGCAGTATGTCGGCGAAATGTTGGCGATGAAGAAGGAATTTCGGGAGCTTGCGCGCCTGGACTTCATTCCTGAAATCGCGACATTCATTCACGAATGGCTCCCGATTGGTTCCAAGTCTTACCGAGGGTTTGGCGAGCCAAATGCTGATGGCCATGGGCCATGCCGCGCAGAACGACGCGTATCTGGAGACTGTTAGCAGCGCGGTCAGCACTTTACTTTCCGATCTCGATCATCCGCTGGTGACCGACGCGCGCAACTACTTGCGGCTGCTCTGGGATCAGATGGAAGCGACGCGCAAGTTGAAGCAGACCGAGGCGCGATACACCAGGTCAGACGGCGGACGAAAGCCTACCGCCGCCCGAGCGAGACAGTTCCAGTTCGATCGCCAAGCCTGACGTCTATAAGCCTGTGACTGCCGCTAAACACCGGCGAGCCACTCGCCGAGCTCAAGGCGAAAAAGCCTGCCGATGCGCCGATCCCATTCGCCGAGCTCATGGCCCAGAAGTCTGCGGATGCGCGATTCCTCCCGCCGAACCCAAGCCGCAAAGAATTGAATCTTCGGACGCACCAGTTCCTCCCGCCGAAGCCAAACCGCAAAGGCTTGAATCTTCGGATGCGCCGATCCCATTTTCTCCATATACTTGCGGAGCGGGACATCCCTGCTAGTCCCCCTTCGGCGCCCGGAGACCACAAGGCCACCATGATTGGCATTGGAGATGCGCGACATGCTCCACCCGCTTCGGGTCGGCAGAAAGCCCTGTCGCGCGATGATTTACCGCCGGACGTTCCGATGTCGCGGCCGAAGCCAATCATTGCAGTTTCCGATGCAGCATCGGCTGCTACAAAGACTGGGCCAGCCCTGAGCGACGATTTCGATGAGGTCACGCGGCGTCAAGAGGTCACGCTACCAGTCGCTGATACGCCGGTTGCCCCTGCGTACGAGCCGGTAGCGGACACGCATGCCATTGAATCCTGGTTCGAGGAACCCCCAGCACTCGAAGCAACGGAACCGCCGCAACACGAACTGCCCGCATCGCCACGGCAGCAAAAACCGGTCGAGGCGTTCAAGTTGCCGACGAGCGGCGCCCCCAGGTGGGCCGTGGCGGTCGTGCTTGTGGTTGCTCTGGCGGCCGCTGGCGTTGTCATCGCGCTCGTCAGCACGCCCGAGACAAAACACGTCGCGCCTTCGCATAGCGCGTCTGCTCCGCCTAGTGTGTCCGCGTCGTCCCCCGCCCGATCCGTTGCGCCAGTTCGAAAATCACAACTGCCAAAAGCAATTGTGCCGCCGCCATCCGCTGCACCGTCTTCGCCCGGTCAAGCGCCAACGGCTTCATCGGCCGAGGCAACAAAACCCGCAACGCCGGAACCAGCGACCATCCCTTTGCCGCAACCAAAGGTGCCTCCGCCAGTCATTGAACCTGTGCCAGTCCGGCTAACCAAGTCTGCAAAACCCTCGCTGCAGGGGCCGGCGCCCGCAACATCCAGTCGAAGTGTCGAACCCGGGACGAAGACCCGTCCAAGTTCGATCGTAACGCCTCCCGATGTCAATAAGACGTTGAGCCCTCTCGATCGAATCCTGGCTGAGCTCAGGCTCATAGCTCCCGATCCACTCGGAATCGAAGACAAAGCCCGGGAATTGGCTCGAATCATCGCGCATTCGAAGCGCAAAGAGGCGAGCCAAATCATTGAAAAGCTGGGGCCGCCCGTTGCCGTGGACCTACTTGGACACGATGCAAACCTAGAGGAATCACTGCAGATATTCGCCGTGTCAGTGCTTGGGCGCGTGGCGACTGACGACGACGACAATCGGGCCGTCGATGCGCTGCTCATGCTGGGGGAGTGGGTTGAGAACGGCGGCAGGGGCAGGCAGAAAGCCTTGGCCGTGCTGACGACCCTCAGCAATGAATCCATCGTGAAAACCTCCGCGCCACGACTGCGCGCGCTCAAGACTGCCCAAGCGCAAGCCGATTAGAGGTTCGGAAACCCGGCCAGCAAAGCCTGGTCGCGGCCGAAGAAGGACAAGAGCCCGCCCCGTGGCTTGACATGGGAGCCGTCGGTCGTCATCGTTATGTGGCTCGGACAACTGGCGCTTTGTGGAAGAACCACAGGGGAGTCCGAGCGGAATTAGTGCCGCGCGCCTGGGCCCGATTGGAGCGGTATTACGCTGTTTCGATCGCAGTTCGAAGGAGCAGCCATGGCACCAAACAATTCCAATCCCCTTCGATTGACGCGCTATCTCAATCAGCTTGCAGAGCGGCCGATTGTGCCTGAAGTCGCGGCGGTTCTCGCGGGCCTTGATGCCGTGCAGGCGCGGTCGCCAAGAGTGGCCGGCGCGATTGCCGCGGAACTGAAGGATCAGCGAACGCATCTTAAGCTGATTGCGAGCGAGAACTTTTGCTCGCTTACTACGCAATTGGCACAGGGCAATCTACTGACCGACAAGTATGCCGAGGGGTTCGCTGGGCACCGCTTCTATGCCGGCTGCGACAACGTGGACACCATTGAAACCGAAGCGGCGGAACTAGCCTGTCAGTTGTTCGACGCGGACCACGCCTACGTACAGCCACATTCTGGAGCCGATGCCAACCTCGTGGCGTTCTCGGCGATCCTTGCCGCAAGAACGGAAACCCCGTTCTTGGCGGAGGTTGGCGCCGAGAATCCGGCGCACCTTTCACGGGAGGTTTGGAATCAACTGCGAGCGCGCCTGCAGAGTCAACGGTTGTTGGCGCTCGATTATTACTCGGGCGGGCATTTGACCCACGGCTACAGGTTCAATCTATCCGCACGGCTATTCGATGTTTACCAATATCGCGTGCAGCCGGACACAAAACTGCTCGATCTTGACGCAATCCGCAAGCAAGTGCACGAAGTGAAGCCGACCATCTTGCTTGCAGGGTACAGCGCCTATCCCCGCAAGATCGATTTTGCCAAGATGCGTGAGATCGCGGATGAAGTCGGGGCTGTGTTTATGGTCAACATGGCGCATTTCGCCGGCCTCGTCGCGGGCAAAGTGTTCACCGGCAATTACAATCCCGTGCCGCACGCGCACGTGGTCACATCCACAACGCACAAGACGCTGCGCGGCCCGCGGGGAGGCATCGTGCTGTGCAAGAAAGAATTCAGTGAATTCGTTGACAAGGGGTGTCCGGCCATCTTGGGCGGACCGCTGTCTCACGTGATGGCCGCCAAGGCCGTGGCATTTCGTGAAGCGCTGGCGCCAGAGTTTCAGGTCTACGCGGGTCGCATCGTCGAGAATGCGAGCGTTCTGGCCGACGCTTGTCAACGCGAAGGCATGGCGGTGCTTACGGGTGGAACGGACAACCACCTGTTGCTCGTTGATGTTGCCCAGAGTTACGGCCTGACGGGCAGACAGGCCGAATCCGTGTTGCGCCAATGCCGGTTTACGCTTAACCGCAACTCATTGCCGGACGATGCCAACGGTCCCTGGTACACGAGCGGTCTGCGCATTGGTACCCCCGCAGTGACGACGCTCGGCATGGGCGCGTCTGAGATGAAGGAAATTGCCGCAATCGCAAAGAGCGTTCTGCAAGCAACGCGGCCTGCAGACGGCCCGGATGGCAAACCGCATCGAGCCAAATTCCAGATTGACGACGCGGTCAGCCAAACCGCTCAGGCGCGTGTGCTCGAACTGCTCAAGTCGTATCCACTTTATCCGGAACTGGGCGATTGGGTGTAGCGGCGCACGCCGGCAGCCATCTGGCGCGCCAGTTCGACCAATTGGGGATTATGGGCTTTGATCTCAATTGGCTTCGGAATGCGGCGCGCCACGAACACGACAGGCCATGTCAATGAAGCTCGAGGCGCGAGTTGCACGTAGGCGCCCTGCTGCTCCATTTCAACGAAACGACCCGATTTAGGTACGTAGATGACAATTTCACCCTCTTGGGGAGCTTGTGCGCCGCGCGCAATGTCGGAAAATACTTTGACGAATAGCAGATCGGAGTCGACCTGTGCCATCCATCCCTCACTGCCGTCTGCATACGATTTAAGGCTGTCCGTCACTTGTGAAGGATCATGGACGTACCAAGTGATGCCATCGACAGGTGCCAGCTTCAGACTGCTCTGTGAGTACGTGGGCTCAAGGCTCGGGTAGAACGTAATGCCCTTGGGCCGTACGCGCGTGTTTTGCCAAGGGGCAACTCGGCGCGGCAAGGCCCCGTGGTTCGTGATTTGAAAGTCGATTAGCAGGGCGCTGTCGTCAACCAACGCTGATAACCGCTGCTGGGCCGACAGTTGCAACTTCTCCGAGGTGGCGCTCGTCAACGTGAGAGTCTTACCCGCTAGCGTGACCGTCCAAGGCAGCTTGTCGAACTCAACCGGTGGCGGCCAGGACCAGTCGCTTTGCGGACTGGGCCAAAACGAAGAAGCGTAAGCCTCGGGTGATTCGCTCACCGGAACGATCACACTGCGGTCGTGCAGTGAAAACTCGATGATCCGGCCCCCGTCGTCGGGGTCAACCTCGACCGCGTAGGCGCCGAATTCGATACGGTAGTTCTGGTGGCGAACTACGGCGTGTGGCGTTGCATCACTGACTGCGACGGCTGAGGATTGGCCCGCGCCCGGCGACGTTGCGCCAGCCTGAGGGCAGGCGCAACCGCCAATTGTCGCCAGCGCGAGACCCATGCACGTGACGCTACTTCGGATCACCGTAGATGATACCTCGGCCCGCTGTGCCCACGTAGACACGTCCATACTTGCGAGGATCGCCGATGATCAGCGTGGGGCCCGCATACTGGTGCTGATCGTCGTTGATGCGCGCCCAGCTCTTTGCCTCGTCGTCGGAACGGTAAAACCCATAGATACCTCCGATCGTTCCCGAAACGTAAATAGCTGGGTATTTCTTGCCGTCGGCCGCTTTGCCGAATCCGATGCCCTTGACTTCCTCGATGCCGTTGATTGCCGGGAACGTCTTTCCGGAGTCCGTCGAACGATACAGATCCTTGCCTGTACTGACCCAAACATCGCCCTCTTTGCCAGGCACCGTGCGTATCGACGCCGGTGTCAACGAATACTCAGGCAAAGCCGGCAAGCTGCTCGCCGTAAGCTTGAAATGCTGCGCGCCGTCCTCACTGACATAGGCCTTTCCGGCTGCGGCATCGTAGACGTAGAACTTCTTTGCATTGACGCGATCCGCCGCGATTCGCATGGTAACCGGAGCCCAATCTGCAACCTTTGCCGGCTCGGGTAGGCCGTTTGCCTGCTCCCATTTTGTGCCCTTGTCGCGTGAGACCACGACCGAGCCATCTTTCGGCGCCCACACGATTGTGGAACCATCCGCCGATAGGGCGACGATGCCTCCCCAGCCTTTGGGGTCGGTTGCAAAGGGTGTCCAAGTCTTTCCGGCATCTGTTGAGATGGCACCCTTGCGCTTGTCCGGGTCGGCTGACTGCACCCGTACAACCAATTCCGGCTTATTTTCAGCAAAATCGAGGCCGCTGCAAGCGCCGCAGATTGGATTGCTAAACATGCCGTCGGGCGAAGGTTGCGTCAGATCGTCGTGACGGAAGCCGCAGATATCGCCGACGCCGCTCAACAGTGTGGGGCCTGTGGGCGGGCTGATCAACGCGTTTACAACGGTTTCTTCCAAATTGCGATTGGCAAATTTCCAATGCGTCGGTTTGCCGCTGTTTGCATTGCTGGCATCCGTCGTCATCCAAATGCCCTGACCGGTCACGTAAAATGCGCGATTGGTGTCGAACGGATCAATGTTGACGTCTCCCATCCAACCCACGGAACTTGGCTTGTCGCGGCCCCAGTACAAATACTTGGCACCGTCGATATCCCGCTCGGCTTTGGGCTGGATGGCGGCCCAAGTCTTACCGCCATCGACCGTGCGAAAGATTTCGTCGCCGTTGGTCCATCGAGTCATGGTTACGGCCATCAGCGTGCCCGGATGCTGGACATCGACCGAGACGCCGCCGTAGCCGAATTTCTCCTCGGCGGTTGGCTTCAAAGGAGTAATCTCGGTCCAAACGTCGCCTTTTGGCTCATACTTCCAAATGCCACCCGTGGATTGCTCGCCCGGGCCTGGGTGGTTAGCATAACTTAGATACAGCGTGCCATTCTTGTCGAACTCGGCGTGGCTTGGCATCAATCCTTTTGGCTGCTTGGGCACGGGGTTCCAGCTGCCGCCGCCGTCTGTGCTGCGATAAAGGCTTGGATCTTTCGTACTGGCCCAACCGGCGTAAATGACTGGCGTGGGCTTGCCCGCGCTGCCGCTCTTGGCGTCGAACACGACGAACATGATCCCGACGGCTTGCGGATCGTCCTTGGCGGGGAAGCTGCTGACCTGTTCCCAAGTTACGCTGCCGTCCTTGCTCTTCCAAAGCCCGGAGCGGCGCGAGCCGAAGAAGAGCACTTGCGTGTCGTTGGGGTTAACCGCTAGCCGCTCGCCATTGGAACGTCCCCACTCGTTGCCACCCATTTTGATGGCCATGTCCGTTCGGTTCCAGGTACGGCCACGATCGGAAGACCGAAACATGGCACCGTTACCAGCCCACCCCGCCGTATACATTCCGACGGCCATGTACACCTTGTTGGGGTCCTTTGGATCGGGTGCTAAGCTGTCAATTCCAAGCAGATTTGCGTCAGTCGGGCCCAGCATGTCCGTGATTGGAGTCCAAGTACCGTCGCCGGGATTCCATCGATACGCGCCCCCAATGTCGGTGCGTGCGTAGATCAAATCCTTCTCAACCGGGCTGAAGATCACACCCGTGACAAATCCTCCGCCAAGGATGGTGACACTCTGCCATTGGTAGTTCACCGTTGGCGCGGCCGCGCCGCTGCTGCTCGACTTGTTTGCCTGAGATCCGACGCTCTGCGCTGTTTGTGCGTAGGGACACGGACAGCAGCTGGGCAAAGCCGCAGCGGCACACAGGCCCAGCAGTGAGACGGCTGCGGATGCGCGAAGGCGAATCGATTTCATGGCGAGGTTTTCTCATGGCCAAAGTCACCCCACAAGGGCCAAATCTGGATTTGTGTGGCGTGGCCAAACCTCAGCGAACGATACGTCCGTACCTGGTTTTTCAGCCGAAGTGCCCGCTCTCGCCGAATGTTTTTTATGGTCGTTGCGTCACTCGCCAGCCCGAGTGTGAGGACTTACTGGCGAAGTACTGGCGGCCATCGAACATTTGGCTCATTTGTCGGGGAACCGTGTGGCACGGGAGATTGATCCTGGTCAATTTGAGCGATTCGCTGTAACGAAAGCGCGGCTTTGGCTCGAATTGGCTATTGCGATTTCGGCTAGGTGGGCGTAAGGAGCAAAAAATGGCGACGGAGGATTCAGACAAGTCGGCTAGCCCGGACAATTCCGGAAATTTGGATAATTCGGATAAGCAAGAAGGTTCCGAGCGGAGCGAAAAATCAGGCTCAGCGCCAAGCGCGCCACCTCCCGGACCTGCCCGGGGCAATTCCGGCACAGCGCCCGCCCGTCGTCCACAAGCGATCACGATCCCACCGCCCGGGCTGGATGAGTTGGAAGAGACCTATTCGCAGCGCACCGATATCACCGTCGCCCCGGACAAGACGATCGACGATCAGATCGCCGAGCTCGAGGCGTGGGCTAAGTTGACAGTTCGGGTTGGGCGAGCTGAGAACATCAGGCTTTGGGCGCTTCGGATCACTTCATTTTTCGCCGCCATCGGGGCGGCGGCTGCCGCTGCCATGAGCATGACGAACGAGGCGATTGCCTTTGGCTGCATTGCCGCCTTCGCCATTGCAATCGAAGCGGGCTGGCCGTCAACAGGCGATCGCGCCGCACGGCGCCGCGCCACCCATGACTTGCGAGAACTCCAGCACGCACTCAAGCTCAGATGGGACAAAGTGCGCCTCGCGCATCCAAACCCGCTGTCTCCCAAGCGAGTGGCTCACGCGCTCGTGCTGCTGGATGCCATCAGCGCCAAGCGCGAAGAGATCGGCAAGTACTTGGGCGACGCGTCACCCGGCGTGTCCAAGAGCGTGGGCAACTAGCGCCGGTTGAGACAACGCGACGCAGGCCCACGTTCGACTTGCTCGGCGTTTGAGCGCCGCTGCTCTACGGGCGTGTGCCGTCACAACATCAAGGCGGTCATAAGCCTCTTAGGGCGCGCCCCAGGCCGTGGCCAGCGATGACACGTCCCAAGTTGTCGCTGCAGCCTGGTACCCCGCAGGCGCACCACTCGTGACTGTCACGACGCGGTTCAGAATGTGGTCGCGGGTATCGTATTCAGTGGCTTGTTCGGCAATCGTGGCCGACGTGCCCGCGGCCGTCGTAAGCGACGCAAGATTGAGGCCACTGCAGCCTACTGATTTCCAACCGACGTAGCTCGAATCGCCGAGACTCACCGGTGCAGTGCTTGTGTTCCAAAGTCCCGCGGTAATTGTGCCGGCACCCGTGAACGTCACGTTCACCAAAGCTGCCTGGTCGTAAAAGCCACTACCACCCGCGTCGCGACCGAAGTACGCGGTAACGTTTGAGTCAACGCTGACGGACGAGTTGTACAGAATGTAGCCTTTGCCCACCGTGCCGTTGGCTGTCGCCGCAATCGTAGCACCCGTGCGGGCCACGAATATTCCATAACTGGAACTGCTGCTCCCGTCATTGACGAGCCGCAGATCACAGCCCTCGAACAGCGCGGCATCGGCGGTCCCCCAAATGAAGTCCACGTTCCCTTCGATGTGGCACTTGTAGAACCAATTGCGACCGGATGTCTGAAGCGTGTCTTGGTTGCTAAAGAAGGAGCTATTGTACGCAGCCAGCGTCGTACCCGAGGCTCCGTTGGCAAAGTAGAGCGTCTCCGCTTGGTTGACGACGGAACGCACGCCGTTGTTCTTCAAAGTGATGTTCTCGACAATGAGATTGGCACCCGAAAAGTAGAAGCTAGCACGCGTTGCTGTCGTCCCGTTCATGGCGTTGCCATTAACCCACTGCACAATGCAGGTATCACCCTCATTGTTGTCTGCCGGCCCGGAAATTCGAACGGTTTGTCCAGTGCCGAGCCCCGTGCCCGTATAGCGCAACAACTCGTTGTAGGTGCCTGCCGCTACAGCGATGTTCACGGTGGAAGCCGTGCTCAGGTTCGTGCCAATAGCATTGAGCGCAGCTTGGATCGTTCTGAAATTGGCCTGGCTGGTCTGCGAACCGTCAACGGTGATATTCGTTGCATCGAGCGTGGGTGCTGCCTGCGTCGTGAAGTTCCACGTCGCCACTGTGCTTAGGTCGGACAAACCATTGAACGGTAGGCCATTGAGCGTGCCGGTGATCGAGGTAGTCGGAATAACGACGTAGTACGCGGTTGCGTAGGAAAGCTTGCCGAGGTGTGGCGCAAAATAGAGGGTATTGCCGCTAACGCGCGCCAGCTGTGCGCCGACGGCAATCGTCGTCGGGGAGGCTGCCGTCCCGAAAACCTGTGACTCGCCAGAGAAGGAGATATTGTCAACCTCGGTGGCATCGGCAAGTTTGTAGATCTTGATTGAGCCGCCAGCGTTTAGTGTGGGTGCGGCGTCGAAAGTCAACGACAGCTCGCCGTCCGCGTAGGCGTTCGTGGCACCGGGAACAGGGTAAGCAACGGTTGCGAGCGAGCCGTAGGCGTCACTCGTCGGGAAGTCATTGACCGACACGGTGAGCATCTTCGTGTTCGTTGCCGTGTTTGGGTCACCCGTGTTGGTTACGGTCACTGTGGTGACCCCACCCTTCAAGCCGTTCAAGAGAATGGTCGAGTTGGTAGCTCCACTAGTGACGGTAACGTCCACAATACTGGGATCCGCGGCGACAGCGGTAACGTCCGCAACGGCCCCCCCGACCGCCACGGCGGTTGCCGTGACCGAGGTGGACGCGCCCATCTTCACGCTTGCTGCAGCTTGTGACAGCGTCAGCGAAGCGGGAACATACGTCACCAGGGTGCCGGAACTCGAGTCGTAGACCGTGGCGCCGCTTGCGTCTTGGACGACGAGCTTGGAAATCGTTGCGGCAACGTTGTTGAACGAAATGGCCGGGTAGACGGCACCCGTAGCGTAGACGTTCGTTCCATCCGTGAGCGCACTTGCGGCGATCGTTTGCGTAGTTGGCGTGCTCCCCACGGGACCTGCGGACAACGTTACGTTTGTACCCGTGCGGCTGAAAGACAACTGCAGAGCCGTGCCGTTGGTGAATGGTACATTCGGGGCGCCCGACGCCGAGATAGCGCCCGCGCCACTCACGTAGTAGGCATTGGTCGAATTATTCTGATTGCGCATCAGAACATAGGCATAGGTGTCGGTTGGGTTGAAGCCTGTCGTTACGCCAAGACCAATACCGCAGGCATTGTTCGCCTTGTTTTGCGCCGTAATCGTCACCTCGGCTGCAATGCTGAAATCCCCGCTTAGTGGCGCAGGGTACGCAATGAATCCGTTGGCGTTCGTTCCGTAGTAGTTGGGTGCCACGTACTTGAACGCATTGCCCGATGTCCCATACGTGCTGTTGACCGTGATGACCCCGCCGCTGAGCGTTGCGGTGGTCGTGCCATTCGCTTGGCTGACGAAATAGGCGAAGGGCGAGGTCGCTGTTCCGCCTCCAGCTGCGCCGCCCGTGCTCGTCGCCCCCGCGGCATTCGTACTGCCACCAGTTGCCGCAGAACTACCACCCGTTGCCGCGAGGCTGCCACCCGTTGCTGCGAAACTGCCGCCGGTCGGCGCGGAACGCCCACCCGTAGCGCTCGTGTTTCCACCACTGCTACTCGAGCCCCCGTTCGTGCCGGCAGCTCCACCAGTCGCTGCAGCGATGCCCCCCGTCGAAGGGTTACTGTTATTTGGATTATCGTAGCTACCGCAGCCCCCAGCCAGGGCGACCGTGGCTACCAACAGACCCGTTCGAATGATTGCCGAGCAATTCATAAAGCCTCCGGATTTCGACCATCCACTATGCGCGGGTGCACAGGCAGTTCGGAATAGGCAGCAAACCGAAGCGCACATACCCCACCGCATCGACGTTTGGCGGGCCCAATTGGGCTCACGATTCTGCGCCAGCCGAAATTGCTCAGGCATCGAGTTATTTCCTGGTATCGCTCGTCAACTGGCAGCGCAAATGAGGTAGTGGCTACTCATGCCGGTCTGCGTCAATTTGGCCTGCTGGCGGACGGCAATTCTGAGCCAATGGCGCGATCGGTGCCGCGGACGACTTGGGTGGCCGTTCTTGGGCGCCCCCGCAACAATCGCTGGCGGCATCGGTGGTCTCTCGAGTCACTGCTGAGCCGAGCAAAGAGTAACGGAAAACCCCACTTCAGCGGGTCGAGATACTCGGCAGCTCGACGATGAACCTGGCGCCCCCGGTGGGTACCGGTTCGAATCGAATCGTGCCGCCGGCTGCAATCACGAAGCTGCGCGAGATCCAAAGACCAATGCCCGAGCCACTCGCTGCATCTTTAGTGGTAAAGCCTTGTTCGAAGAGGCGCGCACGGTGTTCTTCGGCAATGCCCGGGCCGTTGTCTTCGACGCTGAGCAGCACTTGGTCGTTCTTGACTTCAACTCCAAGTTCCAAGCGCCGGGTTGTGCCTGAAGGGAGCGTGCACAGGGCATCGCGGGCGTTGAGGATGAGATTGAGGAATACCTGTTCGAGCTCTGCGGGGTTGGCGCGCACCGCGGGCGTGCGCCCGGCGTCCGTGCGCCAATGCACTGCAATTCCGTGGCCAATAAGCTGCCGCTCAACGACCGATAGTGCCTGGCGAACTGGCTCGCTCGGGTCGATGAGGTCCAGGCGCGGCTTTTCCGCACGGCTGAGCCGCCGCACATTGTCGATGACGCGACTCATGCGTTCGGTGGCCTGCTCAATCATTTGCAACTCATCGAGCCCTGTTCCCAAGCGTTCAGCATTGTCACGTCGTAGCCGCTGCGCAAAGCCGCGCACGCTGAAGATGTGCTGGTTCAGCTCATGCGCCAGCCCCGCAGAAAGCCGGCCGAGCGCTGCTAACCGATTGGCTTGCAGCAGCTGCGCGCTGCGCGCTGAATCACGTTGGGTAAGCAGCAGCAATTGCTCTTTGAGCGCCGCGTCGCGTTGGGCCAACACCAAACGCTGCCGGCCGGCTCCGTGCGCCAATGCACCGTACGCGGCAATCGCAAAGACGAAGATCACTGGCAAGACCAACTCGGACGGCGCCCAAAATGACAAAACAAAGGGCCAGAGCACGTACGCGCCAAAGAAGAGCCAATTGAACGCACCTTGACCGGCGACTGCGACCACAGCGAGCGCATAAGCGGCTACGCCAGTATAGTTTGCGGGGGGTCGCGTCAACACCGCAAACATGACCGTTGCTGTTGCCCAGAACCAGCTGGCGACTAGATTGAGCAACCAAAACCGCCAACCGTGCACGAAGTGGCCAGTCATGATTGCTGCGTAGCCACATTCGAGCAGCAACGCGACAAGCCACGGATGACTCAGTCCCGTCACTCGTTGCAGTGAGGGCACATAACCCAAGGACAAGGCCATGGCTCCAACGAGCACCGATGAAATGCCCATCACCCAAGGGTTGCCGAGGCGACGCAGCTGCTGCTCATCAAACGCATTGACGTACTGCAGCCAAAGATATCGCCAAAACTGACGCCAGCCTTTGCGAGGTAAAGCATCGCTCTTTGGGTCCGACCACGGCGCGCGGGGATTCATCTCGTGTTCCGTCACTGAGGTTCCCGCCGTGGACGAAACATGGCCGGGCCACGCAAGCGCCGCTCTGTAGCCGAAGGGCAAACTTTTCGATCACAATCAATCATTTCGCGCGATGTCGATTTTCGCTGAGCACGGTCTCGCGAGACTATAGCAGCGAACGTTTGTGACGGCGATCTTTAGGCGATGAACGCAATCGCGTAGCGCCAAGGAAGACCACGAAGAGTCCACCAGTGGCGAGCCATCCGAAGGCAGGAAGACGGGAGACACCGGCAACATGGCAATCGCAGCCCCCCCCGCCAAAGCCTTGGGTACTGGAACCGGTAACGCCGGCAGTATCGCTCGGCGGTACATCGGATGTGGATCCGGCTCGACTGGTCGCGGTTGCCACGCTTGCGTCCCCACTTCCGCTCGCCGTACCCTTTGCGCCACTGCCCCCGTCAGACGCAGCCGCACCCCCAGCTCCGCCCGAACCTTCGGGTTCAGCGGAGCCCGCATCACCGACAGTCCCGGCATCACCGGCAGTTCCAGCATCACCGGACCCCGTCCCTGCGGCTTGACACTCGGTTGAAAAACCGTGGATGGGAGTGGGATCACACGCCCCTCGGTTCTGCCCTGGTGGGTAGATGGCACAGATGCCAGCAATGTCGTCAGCACTCAAGCTGCGCTTGAGTACCTCGCCCGGCGTATATTGCGCGTACATGGTGGCCGCCTTGACCGGAGAGTGCGCGAGTCCCAGCGTGTGTCCCGATTCGTGCTGGACAATAGATGCGAGGTCGAAATCAATGCCCACGTCCCCAACCGTAATGTTCTCTTGCGCGGAGTTGAGCTCGACATCCGCGTCCAGGATCTCGCCGGTGATTGCGTCAAAACTCACGGTGGTGAGTGCTAACGTACCCACGCTTCCGTATGGCCATTCTTGGTCACGGAACATCCAGATGTTGGCATTGGGCTGACCCGGGATCCGGTTGTACTCGACTGCATCGCAGTCGACTGGGCTTCGCATAACCAGACCAATGGACGGCACGAGCCCACCGCCGCAATCCATGAGGGACCACTGATTATAGGCGTCGCCGGTCACGGTCTCCATGGTGTCAAATGTGATATTCCGCAGAGGCGAAGCGTCCTTCTGGATCGAGAAGGCCACGCAGGCTTGTGGCCAGGACAGCACAGAGCCATTCGTTGGGCAGCCGTTTGAGTCGTATTGGCAAGCGTTGGGCGCAGTGCTGTCGTTCGGGTTGCAAGTGGTGGTTCGGCAAAAGGCGCCCACGTTGGTGACTATGAACAACGCTGCCAAAGCCGCGCGAGCGGCGGTGAAATTCGCCCTATTCTTTGCGATATTGCCGCCTCTCACAGCACTGCACCAGGGTCACATCGACCTCTGCCTCCGTCGGCGAGCGGGCGTGCTCAGCCGAACAGATTGATCGCATCCGACCCTTGCGGGTCACGGCGGGTGCCACGAGTGCCCGTGCGATCGGCACGCCGCCGCATTAGGCAAGCAGCGAAGCCGCCAATCGCGAGCCAGCCGAAGACAGAGGAGCGACGCGAAGCCGCGATGCGACAGCCGCATCCCCCGCTATTGCCTTGGGCCTGAGTTCCGCTAGTGACGGCAGCCTGCCCGGTGCCTGCAGAACCGACGTAGCTTGTGGCACCAGCCACGACCACGTTGCTATTGCCACCGCTCGCGTTCGCAGCACCACCAGAGCTCGCAGATCCGCCCGTGCTTGTGTTCCCAGCCAGACCCGTGTTGCCCGCCGAGGGCGCGCCACCAGTCTGACTCGTCTTGCCGCCTGTGCTCATGCTGCCCGCTAGCCCGACATGGCCGCCGATGCCGGTGCTGCTGACACTGCTGGTTCCACCGCCGCCGGACACACCGGCCGCTTTTGTACAGACGCCACTTCCGGCACTGGTGTCACAGATGAGGCCACTCTGGCAATCCATGCTGCAGCCGCAGGCCACGCCCTGGGCTAGGTTCCCAGTGCCGCTGCATGAGGCACCGATCGAAACGTAATTCGGAACCAGCGTGTCCATCACCACACCACCGAGCAGCTGACCCTGCGCGTAGGCCTCTACTGCCAGGCGCGGTTTGCTGCCTTGCGCGAGCGAAGTACCTGGCACAATTTCGACCGCCACCGTGGTCTTCGCCCCTGGGTCGAGGGTCACGCTGCTTGGCGTGATGTTCACCATCCAGTCGGGAGGCATGTCAACCGTTCGAGCCTGCAAGGTGATGGTCGCCTGTGATGTCAGCGGGTTCCCGAGCACGAAGCTCGAGGTGCGACCGTAGACGCGAGCGAGGTTGCCTCCAGCGACAGTGAGAGCGCTAGCAGATATAATCGATGGTGATTGGATCGGCGGGGGTTCGAGCAACGCCTGACCGATGGCACGCCAGTCGCTACTCATGGAGACCAACATGGCCATTCGATCCCCGGCCAGATCTGCGGGCGCCGTTGCCAGTATTTGCTGCCGGACCTGTTCGATTTGGTCGTCGCTGAAGCCGAGAGCATACGCGGCCTGCTTATCCGCGTCGGGGAAGCCCTGCGTTTGCAGCAGGTTGAAATAGGCCAGGACATCCGTGACGGTGATGACGTCGTAGACAACACCCTCGTTCTGCAGCACTTTCAGAAAGGCGTCAGTAGCGTTGGCCAATGCCGTGAGAGCAGTGCCGGTCAGTGCTTGATAGAATCGATAGGCAGTCGCTTGTTGCGTCTCCCACTCGAGATCGCCGGCTTCCGCGGCGTCGGAATTGGCCTGTTCGGCCGCCTCCATGGCTTGGAAATCGCTGACAGCATCCAGACTCGCGCGTACGAACTGGTTGTACGCATCAGCGCGCTGCTGCGTGATGGTGTCGCTCGCCGGCAGGGGCGTGAAGTTGACGTAATTGGGTTTAGTGATCTGCTGGTACCCTCCACTGCTACCGCTACCGCTACCGCTACCGCTACCGCTGCCGCTACCGCTGCCGCTGCCGCTGCCGCTGCCGCTGCCGCTACCGCTGCCGCTGTCGCCCCCGCCGCAGTCGCCTATACCTAGGAGCGCGTTGCTCACCTGGGTCCACATATTCACGTTCCATTTAATGATCCCGCCCACCATGAGCTCGGGGAGCCAGAAGGGGCTCGGCCCGCCCAAGATCCCCTCTTTGATTAACGGTTCTCCCATCTCGAACAGGTTCAGGGCCGTCGTCCCGCGGTGCATCCATTTTTCCGCTGTCTCGTACCTTTCCATAAGAGCCTCTTGCTCCGGGTTGCGCGGGCAGCCGGGCTCGGCGTCAAGGTTCTTCTGACTGTTGCCCGAGAAATTCCCGGAACTGTCGCTCAGCGCGCCGGCAGGCGTGACGGGTCCGCCATTATAATGCAGCTGGACGCAGTAATGCCCGGAGATGGTCGGCACCCAAGTGGTCTCGAGCACGTCTTCCGCGTTGGCGGCAATGACTTTTCCTGTGACACTTCCAAGAGGTCCGAATTCGAGTCCGATGCCGAGCTGCGCGTAGGTGAAGTCGGCGTTGACCGAGATCGGATAGGGGTTGGGGTTTGTCACGTGGGCCCGCACGGTAGTCGTCACGCCCTCCGTGATAGGCATCGGCGAGAGCTCGATGTCTTCGCTGAGATAGGGGGCCTGGGCGTCAGCCATCAGCGGGTTGTCGGCGTTCGACGTAAAGGTGATGGTGCTCGTTGCAGGTCGGTACGGTTCACAGAGGCTCCCGACCTCGACCCCAGCGGTCAGCGTCGCCGCGCCGGGAGTGTCGGAAACGACGTAGGCATAGGCTTGGCCATTGATGTCCGTCGTGCCGCCACCCGTAACGTCCCCAAGCGTGCTGTCTAGGGTCACGGTCCGACCTTGGACCGGTTGACCATTGCCGTCCAAGAGCACGATCTTGACCCACGCCTGACTGGAGCCATCTGCGGGCACGTACCAGCGCAGCGGGGTTAGCGTCAGGTTGAGCAGACCCAGGGGGGGCACCACTCCAGGATCGGTGCCAGAGGCGGTGAGGAATGGAAGATACGTTACACCGCTGGAAACACGCCCGCCGCTGCCAGTCGGAGCACACAGATCGCCGGCGACCGTCGTGGGTCCCCCTGACGAACCCCACCAGTCGTTGACTGCCGAAACAGGATTAGGGTCATTCACAACGCCACTGCTATTGAACACGGCATAAGTATCCGCGCCGCCGTTATCGGTAAACGAGCTCCACTCTATGACCGTGCCACCAGCATTATCTGCACTGACCCCTCCCCCGGCGTTGTGCTGAATCTGGCAGTTCGACAGATGTGCTGTGGCGTAGCTCAGGCTGAGAGCGGCTCCGTTCCATCCCGCGTCCGTGATCGTCGTGTACTCGAGTAGCGACCCAGTGTTGATGGTGCTGGGTTTCCCCTGTATCGTGATGCCCAGCCAGTCGCCAGGGTTCTTGCTCGAGCTTTCGAGCACAATCGGAGCGGCCGCGGTGCCGACCGCCGTCAGCGTCCCCTTAACAGTTATTCCCGAGACATTGACGAATTGAGCCGTAACACCCGATTCGATGGTGAGGTTCGCGCCTGCCGAAACCGTGGTCGTGTCAGTTATCTGGTAGGGCAAGCCAACGTTCTTCCAGGTGCGAGTGCCGGTGATCGTGCCGCCGCCAAACCGAATCGCATTGGTGCCATTGCCGCTCATCGTGAGCAAGTCAATCTGCGGGTCCACCGATCCATCATCGAAGATCAACCCGCAACCCACATTGCCTTTGATCGTGACGGCACTCAGGTCAAGAGTGCCACCGGCATAGACGTGAATGCCGTCGGCGCCACCATTCAATATTGACGAGCTTCGCATGGTGACGTTTGCATAATTGACAGCGAGACTCTCGGTGCCCCATCCGCCGTCGCTCAGCGTCACGTACTGGAGGTTTGATCCAGTGTTGATGGTGCTGGGTTTCCCTGCAATCGTAATGCCCCGCCAGGAGCCGGTGGTCCCGCTCAAACCCTGGAGCACGATCGGCGCAACCGCCGAGCCAACCGCCGTCAATATGCCGTTACTATCTAGTTCGACGCCGTCGGCGAACTGAACGGTGACGCCGGGTTCGATAGTGAGAGTTGCGCCGGCCGAAACCGTGGTGGTATCGGTGACCTGGTAGGGGTAGCCTAGGTTCTTCCAGGTTCGAGCGCCGGTGATCGTCGCGCCGCCAAGCCTAATCGCATTGTGGCCATTGGCGCTCATCGCAATCGAGGCGAGCGCCTGGTCCAGCGATCCATCCTCGAATACCAGCCCGAAACCCGTGTTGCCACTGATAGTGGTGGCACTCACGTCAACCGTGCCACCGGCATAGACGTGAATACCGTCGCCGCCGCCATCCAGAATCGACGAGTTTCCGACCGTGACGTGAGCATACTCGACCGCAAGGCTCTCGGTGCCCCATCCGCCGTCGCTCAGCGTCACGTACTCCAGGTCCGATCCGGTGTTGATGCTGCCAGCCGTGCCCTCGATGGTGAGCCCATACCAGGAGCCCACCGTTTTACTCGAGCTGTCGAGCACAATGGGAGCCGCCGCAGTGCCGACCGCCGTCAACGTGCCGTTGACGGTCAGCATTGTTCCGTCGCTAAACTGAGCCGTGACACCGGGTTGGATAGTGAGAGTTGCACCCGCTGAAACCGTGGTAGTATCCGTGACCTGGTAGGGGTAACCTAGGTTCTTCCAGGTTCGAGCCCCGGTGATCGTGCCGCCGCCAAGCCTAATCGCATTGTGGCCATTGGCGCTCATAGTGATCGAGGCGAGCGCCTGGTCTACCGATGCGTCGTCGAATACCAGCCCGAAGCCCGCGTTGCCCCTGATACTGGTGGAACTCACGTCAACCGTGCCACCGGCATAGACGTGAATACCGTCAGCGCCGCTATCCAGAATCGAGGAGTTTGCCACTGTGACGTGAGCATATTGGACCGCAAGGCTCTCGGTGCCCCATCCGCCGTCGCTCAGCGTCACGTACTCCAGGTCCGATCCGGTGTTGATGCTGCTAGCCGTGCCCTCGATGGTGAGCCCATACCAGGAGCCCACCGTTTTACTCGAGCTGTCGAGCACAATGGGAGCCGTCGCAGTGCCGACCGCAGTCAACGTGCCGTTGACGGTCAGCATTGTTCCGTCACTAAACAGAGCCGTTACACCGGGCTGGATGGTGAGGGTCGCACCCGCAGAAACCGTGATGGATCCGTTGACCATATACGGGCTCCCGGCCGCGGTCCAGGTCGTGTTACCCAGTGTGCCGCCATCCACCGCCGTGTCAGCGGCAGCGGGGCGCGCTTCTGCGAGCAGCATCACCATCGCCAGCAACGCAACCCGCGACAGAAATCGCAAGACGTCGCGTGACATGCCATCAGGAACAGCCGCTAGACTCATCTTTGTCTCTCCCTCTTCGCTTTTCATATGAAACCCGACGTGCGTCACACGAGCCTTTGGCACCAGACATGCTCATTGTGCCCATCCGATACATTCTTGCGACACGATATACCAAATCGCGTTCTCGAGGGTATCATCCAAATGAATTAGATCTACGCCAACTCTTCAAATTTGTTCATCTAATTAGGAAAGTAAAATGCGTCTTTCCCCGAATCGCTTTCTGTGTGAAGGTTGTCCATTGGACCGGCGCGTTGATTGTGCTGGCATTGCGGGGATCGTTGGCATCTGCACTGTCGTCAGCCCTTGTACGTGGCTGATGCAGCAGAACGGGGTTTTGTGCTCGGCGAACAGCAGCAAGATCGCGAACTTGGCGTCAATCTACTCCATTTGGATGATACCCGTCAGACTTGGGATCTGATACGCGACGTTTGGGTAGTGGCCGAGCGCGCCGCTACCGAGGCGCAGGGATTATGTGCAGACATCACAGTGTTCACCCAGTTGCAGGTCTTGTTTGTTTGATTACGAGCTTCTTTTGGGGTTGTAGCGGCACGCCTCCGGCGAACAACTGCAGTGTCAACGGCGTTGCCGGCGCAGGTGCGGCGGATCCTTGCCCAACCGGGGGTAACACATTCACTGTCGGCGGGGGGGCTTCCGCTGGAACGTCGAGCACCGGCGCTTCCAAAGCGATTGGCGGCAGTTCCAACCAAGTTGCCGCCCGACCCAGCAACAATTGCGCCGCCAACTGACCCAACGGTGCCGACCAACATTGCCAGTGCCACGGCTTTCCTTTACTCGGGCTCGAATCCGATTCAAACCGGCGTGGCCGCGGGCACCATTGAGGCCAGGCGAGTCGCCGTACTGCGCGGGAAAGTCGAAGACAGCAGCGGTGCAGCCATCGCAGGCGTGACAGTGACCGTGCTGGGTCACCCGGAGTTGGGCCAAACGCTCACGCGCGCCGACGGCATGTTTGACTTGGCCGTGAACGGCGGCGGGCAGCTCACGGTGAACTACGCCAAGGATGGTTACCTCGGCTACCTCCCGGTACAGCGGTCCGTCAACACGCCCTGGCAAGACTACGCGTGGCTGCCCGACGTGGTGATGATTCCGTATGACAATGCCGTGACCCAAGTGGACCTGCAGGCAACGGCCATGCAGGTGGCTCGCGGCAGCGCCGTGACGGATAGCGATGGATCACGTCAGGCCACGGTGCTGGTTCCCAAGGGTACAACAGCCAGTCTCGTGCTCGCAGACGGGTCCACCCAGCCGCTCACTTCAATGCACCTGCGTGCTACCGAATACACGGTTGGCGCCACCGGTCCCCAGGCAATGCCCGCGCCGTTGCCACCGAGCAGCGGCTACACGTACGCGGTCGAATTCAGCGCGGACGAAGCAATCTCGGCCGGTGCGACTAGCGTGCAATTCAGCGCGGCCTTGCCGGTCTACGTGGAGAACTTCCTCGGCTTTCCAGTGGGCGGTGCCGTGCCGGTCGGTTACTACGATCGGCGAAAGGGGCAGTGGATCGCGTCGAACAATGGCCGTGTGATCAGCGTAGTGAGCATCACTAATGGATTGGCTGATCTCGATCTCGACGGGGATGGAGTCGTGAACGCCCAGGCCGACTTGACCGCCCTCGGCGTCACCGACGAAGAGCGCGCAAACTTGGCGCAGCTGTACAAGGCGGGGCAGTCGTTATGGCGCGTGCCAATTGCACATTTCACAGCGTGGGACTGCAACTGGCCGTATGGGCCGCCCGACGATGCCGTACCGCCGCCAGTCCCTCAACCTGATCCCGTTATCGATGACCCGGACGAAGAATGCGGGTCAATCATTGGATGTCAAGACCAGACGTTAGGTGAAGTGCTTCCAATCGCGGGAACACCGTTCACGCTGCATTTCAAGAGCGAACGCACACCCGGCCGCGTGGACGCCTATTCGAAGAACATACCCGTCATTGGAGCCACGCTGCCCCCAAGCTTACGCGACATACATGTGGTCGTGACCGTGGCAGGGCGCTCATTTGAAGCCACGCTTGCTCCCGCGCCCAACCAAGTGTTTCAGTTCACTTGGGACGGCAAGGATGCCTACGGTCGCACTGTGCAAGGCGAACAGTTCGCCGAAGTTAGCGTCAGTTTCGACTACGCACCGCAATACTACGCGGTCAAGAGTGATTGGTCGAACAGCTTTGCACGCGCGGAAGCGGCGGGTGCAACCGTGTCCGGCAGTCGTGGCGCTGCCATGATCGGTTTGTCGCGGACCTGGACGGAATTACTGGGATCTTGGGACGCGCGTGACGCGGGGCTCGATGGCTGGACGTTGAGCGTGAATAACATGTACGACTCCCTGTCCAAGCGCCTTCTGCTTGGAGACGGTACGCAACGCGCCGCCGCTGCAATACGACCCATCATCACAACGATCGCGGGCAATGGTGACATTTACAACACCGCGGGTGATGGCGGGCCCGCGACTGCGGCTGGGGTTGGCCTTCCCAATTCAGTAGCCTATGGGCCTGATGGGAGTCTCTACATTGCGGACGAACTTCACTGGCAAGTTCGTCGTGTGGATCCTAATCGGGTTATTTCCACCTTTGCGGGCGTCAAATACAGCGCCGCCACTGATTATAGTTACGTTGGTGACGGCGGGCCCGCGACCGCGGCCAGCCTCCTCCCCGTTTCGCTAGCCATGGGGCTCGACGGGAGTCTCTTCATCGCAGATCCCCAACACAACCGTGTTAGACGCGTGGACGCCAGCGGCATTATCTCGACTTACGCCGGCGGAAGCGACGCCGGTTGTTCGGAAGGGGGCTTTGGCGATGGCGGGCCAGCCACCGCCGCAGGATTGTGCAACCCAGAGAGCATCGCCATTGGCCCCGATGGAAGCTTGTACATCGCTGACCAAGACGTGTCTCGTGTCCGCCGTGTTGGGACGGACGGCATCATCACCACCATCGCTGGAACGGTCGGAGCCAATAACCGCAACTTTGGCCTTAGCGGAGATGGCGGGCCGGCGATTGCCGCACAACTCGACGAGCCGGTGGGAGTCGCTGTGGGGGCGGACGGTAGCGTATACATTGCCGACTACTACAATAAGCGCATACGGCGCGTTGGGACCGATGGCATCATCACCACAGTCGCCGGTGGAGGGAGTGGAGGAGATGGGGAGCAAGGGACGAATGCTGCCTTGAGTTGGGTCTTCGCCGTTGCTGTTGGGGCCGATGGCAGCCTGTTCATAAACGACAACAAATCGCGCATACGCCGCGTTGGGCCGGATGGCATTATCACCACCGTGGCTGGCAGCGTTCAGGGGGCAAGTAGCGTGCTTGAAGGCGAGCCAGCCACGGATGCCGTCATTAACGCGGAGCCGGGGCTGGCCATTAGCTGCGACGGCAACCTAGTTCTTATAGAACCAGGCTACGTGCGGCGTGTCGGGCTGCCATTTCCCGACTCCAATGGCACGAACACATACTTCCCCTCCGATGACGGTAGCGAAGTCTATGAATTCGAAAGCACCGGCCGCCACCTCAAGACACTCGACGCCCGCACCGGTACCGTACGTTACCAATTCGCATACGACTCGAACGGATATTTAGCTTCAGTCACCGACGCTGACGGCAACGTGACGACCGTTGAGCGCAACGGCGCCGCGGCAACGGCGATTGTTGCCCCGCACGGGCAGCGCACGGCATTAAGCGTGGATGCCAACGGTTGGCTTACGATCGTGACCGACCCGACCGGTGCCGCCTACACCATGGACTACACGAGCCGCGGCCTGATGCAGCATCTCACGGACCCGCTCGGGCACCAGCATGCCTTCACGTTCGACTCCAACGGGCGCCTGACCAAAGACGCGGATCCGGCTGGCGGTAGCACGAGCCTGACGCGCACCGACCAAAGCGACGGCTACACGGTTGCCACGACCAGCGCGCTCGGGCGCACTCACAGTTACGAGGTTCAATTGCTGAGCACAGGCGCAATTCAGCGCACCGTCACTCAGACGAACGGACTCGTGACTGTGACCACCAAGGGTACGGACGCTAGCGAGCAGACTGCGTTGCCTGACGGAACCACCGCGATAGTCGATTACGGCCCGGACCCCCGTTGGGGAATGCTTGCTCCGATTGCCACCAGCACGGTGGTTGCAATGCCCAGCGGGCTGTCCCGCACGGTCACGGCTAGCCGCAGCGCGAGCCTCTCGGACTCGACGAACCTATTCTCGCTGACTCAACTCGCCGACAAGGTTTCAATCAATGGCAACGCTTGGACGTCGGTTTACGATGGTACCCATCAGAAATTGACTCTCACCAGTCCGCTGGGTCGGACCGTCACCTTGACTCTGAATGCTCAGGATCGGGTGGTGGAGCAAGACGTACCCGGACTCGCTTCAACCACGTTCACGCACGACAGGTTAGGCCGGCTTCAAGCCGTGGCTCGAGGCGCCCGGCAGTCGGCGCTGGCCTACGACACCCAGGGCTACGTGGATAGCGTCACAGATCCGCTGTCGCGCACTGCGACATTCCAGAATGACGCGATTGGACGACTGCTAACGTTGACGAATCCGGATTCGAGTCAAGTTCTCTTCACGTACGACGCCAACTCGAACCTCACGAGCCTGACGCCGCCGGGGCGATCAGCTTACCAATTCGGCTACTCATCGGTAGATCTGCAAACCACGTTCACTCCGCCGTCGGTAGCCACATGGAACCCGACGACAGCTTATTCGTACGACGTGGACAAGTCCGTCACTCAAGTGCAGCGCCCCGACGGATCCATCGTCAGCACGCAGCGCGACACTGCTGGGCGCGTGTCAGAGGTTGACTACCCGCAGCAGCAATTCGTGAAATTCGGGTACGATGCCAAATCAGGGTATCTCGCATCGGCTCAGAATTCCGAGGAGGCACTCGCCTGGACGTATGACGGAAGCCTGGTTACGAGCGTCAGCTTGACCGGAACCGTCAATGGCACGGTGAGCTATGCGTACAACAATGATTTTCGACTCACCGGCACCCAGGTCAAAGGCGCAAACGCCGCGAACCTGGGATACGACAAAGATGGCCTGCTCACCACGGTTGGAAACCTCATGCTGACGCGTGACTCTGGAAACGGAATGGTGAAAGGCACGAGCGCCGGGGTAGTCACCGAAAGTTTGGGGTACAACACATTTGGCGAGGTCACTTCATACACGGCAGCCGCAGGCTCCACGAACCTGATGTCCATTCAGTACCTTCGAGATGCACTCGGTCGGATCACAGAAGAAGTCGAGACAATCAGCGGAACCGCCACAACTTACGACTATGGGTACGACGCAGCCAACAGGCTCGTACAGGTGCAAATCAACGGCGCGACAACCGCAAGTTGGAGCTACGACAGTAACGGCAATCGAACCAGTGAAACGAAGGGCACGGCTGTCACTGCCGCAACGTACGACGCTCAGGACCGCCTGCAGACTTACGGAACCACGAGTTACACATTCGGAAACGCGGGCGATCTGCAAACGCGACTTCGATCTGGAGACACGGCACCGACCAAGTACCTGTACGATGCTCTCGGCAACCTCACTGCAGCGACTCTGCCGAATGGAACCGTGATCGCGTACGTGGTGGATGCCCAGGGTCGCCGCGTTGGTAAGCTGGTCAACGGCACCTTGGTTCAGGCATTTCTCTGGGAAAGCCAGCTACGAATCGCGGCGGAGCTCGACGTGAGCGGCAATGTAGTGAGTCGATTCATGTACGGCACCAAGGTCAACGTGCCAGAGCTCATGATCAAGGGCGGCGTAACCTATCGAATCATCACCGACCAGCTCGGCTGCCCCCGGTTGGTCGTCAGCAGCGCGGATGGAAGCATCGTTCAGCAGATCACCTACGATGAGTGGGGCAATGTGCTTAGCGACACCAACCCCGGATTCCAACCATTCGGATTTGCGGGCGGCCTGTATGACCGCGACCTCGAGTTGGTGAGATTTGGCGCGAGAGATTATGACCCGGAGATTGGGAGGTGGACGCGGCCTGAGCCGCTCCTGTCACTGCCAGATGGGGCAGACGCGCAGGCGCTTCGGGGCGGTGACCTAAACGCCTATACTTACGCCCAGGATGATCCCGTTCGTTACACGGATAGTGGTGGGTTTCGGCCAACATTGGCGGAACTCGCCGCTGGGGGTCCCCCCCGCCCCACCCTCACCGCCACCGCCTACATAGAACTCCTCGTGGGCACAAAGGAACCATATCCCCTTTTTGACATGAGCGACATTGGGGTGGGCGATGGGTATTTAATTCAGTTGGGCGAAGATGGCGACATAGCCGCGTACTACGGCATTCTTTGGTACGATGACGACTACTATAGCGGGCAGCCTGTGTGCACGACGGGTCCGACGCCGAGGCTAAACGCTCATAGGCGTCACTATTACGACTGGCTTCACAGCGTGGATCCCAACGGGCTTCTGAAGCAATTACCCGACCCTGGGTCGATCAAAGCGCCCACGGAATTAACACCAACACAGGTCTCAGTCGGCCCTCGCGGCTGAACCGCTGAATATAGTCGAAGAAAGTCTTTCCGGTTCAGCGTCACGAGCACCCGCCCATTGGAGCGAGCGAACTCCAGTACATCAGCATCAGACCAACGTTGTCCGCCGCGACCGACGTCTTCGACCGTGACGACATCGTGGCCAAGGCGACGAAGGGCTTGGACAGTGGGAAATGGGAAGTTCTCGTCGGCAAAGAGGCGTGCCACCGATCAATCAGGCTCGTTGTCTCGAATCTGCGCGTCAATGGTTTCAGCATGACTTTGCGCGAACGCCCAGGCGCTCGCAAGATCTTCGCCACGCAAGCTGGGGTAGGCCTGAAGGATGGCGTCGTCGTTTGCACCGAGTCGTCGCGCTTGTTCGAGCACCCAAACTGGAATTCGAGTGCGAACGATTCGAGGCGCACCCCCACAGACGTCAGCGGACTCCTCGATTCCAGGAAAATCATGCGGCATGTCGAGCAACATCTTGCGAAGCAAGTGGGCCTTCTCCGATGGCGATAACTCCGCTAGGAGTTTTTCTGCTTCGAGAATGCGAGACATTGGGAAATTATACCACGCAGGCGCAGGCAGTCCAATCGTGGGTCGGACGGGCTCGTTTGGTCCGCAACAGTGTAACGGCAGCGGTGTCTGCCTGTGCGGCTAGCGCCAGTCACTTTACCCGCATCACATCGCACCAGTCGAGTGTGGAGCCGCGGTCATTGGGCATGTAGATCACTGCCGATAGCAGGCTTGAGTTTGCGCTGGTCAAGTAGCCGATCATGAATACGCCCTGGTACCAGTTCTGTGCGCCCTGACCCAAGGATTGCACGGCTGTTTGTTGCCCTTGCAGGCCGCCCACGCCATCCCAGATATCGTAGCGAATCGATGAAAGTACCGTGCCCGATGAGGTCCCCGAACTAGTACCAGTCGTGCCCGGTGCGGGCGTGTTCCCAGTGGGACTGGTATTGGAACCTACGCCGCCTGAATTGTTGACCGTGCCACCGCCTCCGCCGCCCACTGCACTCGAAGTGCCCGGCCCCAGTGACGAGGACACGTAGCAAGTCAGAAGGTAGTAAGCGTTCGGGACCGCGGGGATCCACCAGTATACGTAGCCCGGGTTATTGGAGGCTTCGAACTGCGCATACGCAACGGGACTGCCCCTGGGATCTTGTCGTACGAATGCCTGAGGATAGTGAGCAACTACGACGCCTTTTGTCGGCGCGGTATCGAAGGACACGCGCACCGAGTTGCCAGGTTGATCGGCGCTTTGCGCTGGCGTGGGATTGGGCAGCGAAGCTTCGGGAACCGAGAGCAATGCTGCAACTTGAGGGCGAACCTTTGAGAAATCGAGAGTCTTTGGAACAGGGAGCTTTTTGTTGACGGCTGGAATGAGCGAGGGGCGGCCAACTCCGACATTGCCGCGCTGTATTGTCAGCTTAGGCAGATTGACATTGCTTGTCTGCACAGCGGATTAGCTGCGATATCCACACAATGTGATTCTGCAAAGTCCTATGGATTTGCTTGACCGCGCAAATATTGCGGAAATCCACGTTGCTTGCGCCCGAATTCAGTCCGAACAGGCACGCGATCTCGCTGCAATCCACCGCTACCTTTCCAACGCAGATGCACACAAGGGTAGTGTTTCGTATCGATCTACTCCATTTGGATGATACCGGTCGCGATTGAAGTCTGGTAAGCAGTATCGCGCTGCCGAGCGGCCTCTAAACTGCATGCGTTCTGTCGATGCTCAACGGCGGCATACCGGCTGCGGACGGAATCACTGCGGCTACTGGCGGCGCGGCAACCGGCAATTCTTCGAGTAGCGTTGACACTTGTGCGAAGGGAATGATAACCATGACAATGAAAAGAGTTGGGGCATTCGGCTACGCGCTCTGTGCGACACTGGCGATCGCAGCCATCGGCGCGGCAACCATCATACAGGCTTGCGGTGGGTCGCGGGGGAATGAGCAGGCGAGCACCTCGTCCGAAGTGGATCGAAGCGCGCGCATCTCGGCGGAGGAAGAGGCAGTCCTGAAGCAGATCCTGCAAACCGGGGGCGTCGATCCGACCCCATTCTTCCGGCATCCCACGAGTGGCGTAACGGTGCTCGTGACGGGCACGCCGACTGTAACGGATCTGGGCACGATGACTGCCGACGACGGTTCTCCCGTGTCCGTCGTCCAGGTGCAGGGAACCGCCACCTCGGAGGTGACCGCGTGGACGCCTGCGAGCCCCCGGCCCACTTCGATGAAGCCGGGATACTTGGCAACGGTCCGACAAGCGGAGGGCTCTTGCCCGTCCGGCGACACCTCACAGGTGGCTCTGCCGGGCGTTCGCGTTCACGACTTCAAGACCGGTCTCTATGGCGAGGCCACCGTGACGGTCGCAGGCAACGCCATCACGGCGGAGATCCAATGGGATGGCGGCTCCGACGAGACAAAGGTTCTGCAGATGCCGCTGACCCCCGACGAACCGTTGTTGACTTCGATCGCGAAGACGGCGGCGAAGCCCGTTGCCGACGTGACGGCCGATCAGCAGGCTGAGGCCGAGCAGAGCGGAAAAGACACGATCGCGAATACGGTCATGAATGATAACCTGCAGGATTCGGCCGCGGTGTCCAGCGGGGCGACGACGCAGGCTATCGCGATAGTCAACGTTCAGCACAGTGCGCACTACGACACGGCGGCGGGCGAGGCACGCGATCCGACGGCGTACCAGCAGGGCACCTATCAGAGCCTCAGAGTCGACATGCAATTCAATGACGACAACACGGACATGGAGCTAATTTACGTCTGGACGGGCGATAACCTGGACGACTGCGGCATGCAAGACCCCTGCTCATCGGGCGTCATGCCGTCTGCGGCCTGCCTGTGACACGTGAGGAGCGGGGTGTCGCGCTCGCCCTCGCGCTCGTGACGCTCGCGACCTACGTCAACGCGCTCGGCGGCACGTTTCACTACGACGACTTCAAAGTGATCGTGAACAACGAGCACGTTCACTCTTGGTGGGCGTGGGCGCACCACCTGCCGCGCGGGATCCGCCCCATCTTGTCGCTCAGTTACGTGGCCGAATGGACGATGGGGCTCCGTGCGCCGGGATTCCTCGCCTTCAACGTTCTCGTCCACGTCACGACCACGCTGCTTCTGTTCGTCCTGGGCACGCAGCTGGCCGGCGAGATCCCCCAACGATTCAGACCCTGGGCGGCCGGCGTTGCCGCCGCGGTGTTTGCCCTGCATCCGGCGCAGACGGAAGCCGTGTCCTACGTTTCCGGTCGATCGTGCTCCCTGATGGCGCTCTTCTACGTGGGAGCCTTGTTGCTGGCCGTCATCGATGGGCCGCTCGAGCGCAGCCGCCGTTTGGTCGTTTCACCTCTCGTCTACCTCCTCGCGATCGGTGCCAAGGAGACCGCGGTCACGCTTCCGGCGGCTCTGGTGCTTTGGGAGCTGTCGCGCGGGGAGGCTTTCAGTCGAGCGCTACGCCGATACGCCGTGCACTGGCTCATGACGTTGGTCGCAGTGGCACTGCTCTTGGCGAGCGCCCGCTACCGAAGGTTGCTCGCCTTCTCGGCCCACTTGCGCTCAACACCGGCAAACGTCGCCACGGAGATTCACGCGTTGAGCTACCTCCTGTCGCGCACGGTGCTCGTCTCGGGCTTGAACATCGATCCGGCAGTAGCCGTCATCTCGCGTATCACGGCGCGCACGGTCCTCGAGGCCGTGCCAGTCATCGGGCTTGCGGTAGCCGGACTGCTACAGCTCCGGCGCGCACCTTGGCTCGGGCTAGGCCTGCTCTGGTGCGTGCTACACGTCTTGCCCGCTCACAGCATCATTGCGCGCAGAGATCCGACCAACGACCGCCAGCTGTACCTCGCGATGTGGGGGCTCGGGCTGGCCGCCGCCAGCATTATGACCCGGGGTGCCGCCGCCTTCCCGAAGGGCGTGGCCGCAGCCGTCGGGCTCGGCGTGCTCGCGTTCTTCACCGTGAAGAGAAATGCCGTCTATCGCAGCGACGTCGCGCTCTGGCAGAACGCTGCGCTTCGTTCGCCCGGCAAGTCGCGAGTTTGGAACAACCTCGGGTTCGCATACGAAAGCGAGGGTAGGGCACAGGACGCTGCCCGAGCGTACACCAGGGCGATCGAGCTCGATCCGATCAACTTGACGGCGCGGCGAAACCTCGCTCGAGTGCGCTGAAACGGCGTGGCGTAGCGTTGCACTGAGCCGCCGACGCACCGGTCCAAGCCGCCCAATGGCAGCGCTTAAATGGGGCAACCGCGTTCTCCCCGCGCCATTCAGAAGCACCCGGTTTGAAGGCCTGACTCTTAATCACATTTTGGGAGGCCCAATTGCAGCTGTGCGATCAAAGTTCGATGTGAGCGGCGACGAATATTTCAAGAAGCAGTTTTGGTGTTGAATCGGTTTGATGCAACGTGATCTGCTTCCGTCATGATCAGCACCTACACCAAGGAAGCTTTCACTGCGGACCCACGTCGCTGGGCTGAGCACCAGTTTGGGCAGTGCGAGCTGGGTGATACGCGTCGCACTCGCCGGCTAGTCGATTACGCAGCAAGGCAGGTGGCTCAGCCAGCAGCTTCCACTAACGCAGTTTGTGGTGGAGACGATATAGTCGCTGAAGGTACGTACCGATGGTTGAGAAATCCAGCTATTGATCCCAAAGCAGTGGCTGAAGGTCCGTTTGGA
>CAWEUH010000027.1:0-571125 GCA_963811985.1 uncultured delta proteobacterium | reverse complement strand
TCGGCGACCTATGTTCCAGCTGCCTACTGGGTCCACGCGCATGCCTACTCGAGTCTTGCTGGTGCGCAGTACGCTGTATTTTCCTGGGCCATCTGCGCGGGGTTCGTTGTTCTGTGGGGGTGGGCCGCGGGGCAGGCGATGCTGCGCGACGATGCTCCGCTGGCGTTGGCGGGAAGCCTGGCGATATGTACGTATTTTTCGGCGTTCGCTTTCGACTACAACTTGGTGACCACGTACCCGTTGTTGATGCTGTTGTTCCTGCGGGCTCGCGTGACGGACAGGTGGGGCGTCTTTGCACTCGGTCTGTTCGCCATCTTTGGCGAACGCCAGATCTTTTCCGATCCTCAAGCCCAGTTTTTGAACCCGACGACTCACATAATGGTGCAGTTGGCGTTTCTGGCGGTCGCCGCCGTAGCAGTCGCACGCCCCGCTCCAGACACAACGACTGAGCGTTGTCCCACCGAGACTGGATGATGTTGCACTGAGCTCTCAACACCCTTCGCCGACCAGCGAGCCGACTTGGTTGTTCTTGGCCAGGTACCGGCACCTTGAGGAGCGCAGTCTTGACCGCGCGGGGCGGGCGAGCCATTCGGTGAGAGTGCGTCCGATTTGGCCAATTCCGAGCCGCGAGTGACGTCCGACGGCATTTTCGCCAACCGCGCTTTTGGGGAGACAAAACACGCTAGACTCGACAAGTCCGTGATGCCTGTAAAGCTAGTGAAATACGATCGTCGGTACCTGCTCGCTTCACGACGGTGGTTGCGCGATCCGGAAATTGCCTCGCTTACCATGACGCCGCCGTTCACCGAGCACGAGCAAGAACGTTGGTTTTCATCGCTGCAATCCAAGGCTGACTATGCGGTATGGGGGGTTGAATTAGACGGTACACCTGTCGGTGTTGCTGGACTCAAGAACATCACACTGGAACGGGCCGAGTACTTTGGGTATCTCGGCGAGAAATCGGCATGGGGAGCCGGGCATGGAACTCAGATGCTGCTTTCAACAATCGACGCGGCAAGAGCGCGCGGCTGTCGCCAGATCTGGCTGCGAGTATGGCGAGAAAACCATCGCGCTATCGCACTATACCGCCGTCAGGGGTTCGAAGTGACTCGCGACGAGGGCGATGAACTGCACATGGATCGTCATGTCTGAGAATATGCTCACGGTCAGCCCATATGACCGTCGAATCGCGGTCTGATCCACCCGATATGCCTAAGAATCCTAGCGTGACCGGGCAGGCTCAGCCTGACGCCAAAATGAGCGAAAGGCCGCGGGATTTCGGCCGAATCTTCCGCTATCTATTGGTCGGTGGTTGGAACACCGCTTTTGGCTACAGTGTGTTCGCAGCGCTGAACTACCTGTTGACCGGAATCATTCCGTACGCGTACATGGTCGCCAATTTGCTCGCAAATGTGATCTCGATTACGATCGCCTACTTTGGTTACAAATTCTTCGTCTTTAAGACCAAGGGCAACTATTTGCGCGAATACCTGCGCACCTACCTAGTGTACGGAGCCACGTGTCTTGTAAGTCTAGCGATGCTACCGGTTGCAGTAGTTTTGGTGCGTTTGGTCGTAGCCAATCGCGTACTAGTCCCGTACATCGCGCAGGCAATCATCTTGCCGATTATCGTTACGTCGAGCTACTTCGGCCACAAGAGGTTTTCGTTTCGCGCTCGGTGAGAGACCGATTTCAGCGCGTGCCTCTAGGTCTGCGAGAGCGCCTGCTCGATGTCGGCCAATATGTCGCCGATGTGCTCGATGCCAATCGAAAGGTGAATGTAATCCGGCGTTACGCAGGAACATGAACGCATTGAACGGCGACAGGGCTGACCCCAGATATCTGCTATAACGGAGGCTGTCGAGGTGTGCATCGATTCTTTTTCCGTCGAAAATCGGTGAGGTCGGCAACTAGCTATTGAGTGCCAATGCGGTTTTCGGCCGACATGCCCGCCAGCGCCGTCCCAGACAGGTTCCGGCGGTCAGTTGCCTGCGCTCAACGACTGCCGGAACAAATTACCGGAATGCGCAAATTGATCAGAGGACAACGAATTGTTTCCAAATTAGACTGATGCGAAGTCTGATGGACGGATTCGCGTACAGGAGGCCCGTCAAATATGCATAGTGTTGCAACTGTCGCACTTCTCTCATGCTTAGGTGTTCTCGCAATTGGTGGCTGTTCGGCTAGTGGTGCCGTGACGCCCGGGACAGGGGGCACCACGGGCAGCACTTGCGCGTCCGGGCTCAGCTCCTGCAATGGGGTATGCTGTCCCGCGACTTCAAGTTGTGTCAATGGCCAATGTCAAGCGGCAGGTACTGGCACGGGCGGAGATACCAGCACGGGCGCCGCTCCAAGCACGGGTGGTTCGAGCAACAATGGGACCGGCGCAAATAGCACCGGTGGCAGCGTAATTGCGACTGGCGGAAAGGCAGGCACGGGTGGCCTAGTTGGTACGGGTGGCACCACCGTGCCTGCTGTAACCTGCTCAGAGGTCGCGGTGAATTCTGGAACCCTGACCGGGCAATACAGCTTCACAACCGTGCCCGTGACTGGCGGTAACAAGACATACGGAATTCTCACCAATTGGTGGAACGTCTTTTCTAATCAAACCGTCGCCTATAACGGCAATTCTATCACGGTCAGCGGCAACAGTAGCTCTGGGAATAGCAGCCCCGCAGGTTTTCCAGCTCTGTACATTGGCTCATACAGCGGCCGCGCCACAAGCGGTAGCAACCTTCCGAAACAGGTGAGCAGCCTAACGACAATTCCAACAGACTATGAAACCAACGGGGCTTCCATTTCTGGTCAATTCAACGCGGCCTATGATGTCTGGTTTACTTCATCAAGCGCCGCCTTGTCTGCGGGCGCCTCAAACCCAGGTTCGGGAGGCGCCTACTTGATGGTATGGTTGGTCAAGCCGACCAGCTATAGCCCAAGGGGTGCAAGTATTGGCGCGCCCGTAACCATTTCCGGTGTTAGTGGGAGTTGGAATGTTTGGTGGGACGCATCCGCCAGCCCGCAACCCTGCGTTTCGTACGTGAACACCAGCAATGTTGGTTCACTCGCGTTTGACCTGAACGCATTTATCAAAGATGCCGTGAACCGCGGTTACCTAAATAACAGCCAGTATTTGAGCGTGGTGTTTGGCGGCTTTGAAATATGGACCGGCGGGACGGGGGTGTCCGCAACTCGGTTCTGCGCCATCGTGAACTAAGCAATTCCTCGCTAGCGTTATCTCTTTGGTGTTAACGTTGAAGGCCAGCCCTGGGGCTGGCCTTCCAATTGTACAACCGGTTGTTGTTCGCTGCGATCAGCTGAGCGTGAGGGAAGTCAAACAGGCTGCGAACGGCACGTTGGCTGTTGCCAGGCTGGGAATGATCAGTTGAACGGCTGAAGCATTTGTGCCGTCCCACGCAGTGCCCGAGCCGTTATAGCACGCGGTGTTGAACTGACTCGGCGTGAGTGTAACTGGGCTCGTTGCGGTGGAGATATCATAGCAGTAGTACGTGCTGGTACCTTGGACAATCTGCACGCGGAGCGCTGAACCTCCCGGATTCACAAAGCCTACGGTCACCGAAGAGAGGGTTATCGATAGGTTATTGGCAGTCGAACCTGTCGCGGAAGACTGGTTCAGGTTCAATCCGATACCGGCTATTGTGCCGTTCGAGGAATCAGCTGGCAACGTTCCTCCCGCACAGATAGCTTTGGTACCGCCCATTGTGCAATTCGTTGACGTGCCGCCTACGGTGGCGCTTGGCGAGATGAAAGCATAACCGTAGCCGCTATAATTGGAACCGGTAACGTAGGTACTGGACATGCTCAGACTGCCCGTGGCCGAGGGAGCTGTGCCGCACCCGGGTGTTGTATTGCCACCGCCACCTGTCCCTGTGCTCACGGAACCGCCGGTGGTGGTGGGATGCACGCTTATGCTGCCACCGGTTGGCGCCGGGGTGTTCCCGCTGCCGCCCGTATCGCCGCCAATCACGCTGCCGCTGCCGCCAGGGCTCCCCGATGACGTGCCCCCACTGTCGCAGCCCATGAATGCAAGCAGCATCGCCGAACCAAGCATCGTAATGCCGAGCCCGCTGATTCGAATCATTGCCATAACCTTAACCTTCCCAGAAAGAGTAGAACTACCTAGCCGAATGCTCGGCAAAAGCGCAGTTTAGCCTGCGCACGCAAGCGGGCAAGAATTCCCGCCGGTTTTTTTGCCGCATTTGCTCAACAGAGCTCTTGTTGCCGGGCGGACCTTAGCCAGCGCAAAAAACGTCAAATCACCAAGAAACCACCGGTTTTCGCCCTGGCAGAAATTCTGCCATTCGGTTGGATGAAGTTGACTCAGGACCGCTCGAGCAGGATTGTCTCCGTTGGGCGGTCGCAGACGCTCGCCGGTCCGAAATACTGAATGGGGCCGGGATAGAAGAAGTCGTCCTCGACGGCCCAGGTGGCGCGCTTCTGGGCAAATGATTGAAATGGCTTGCCGTCAAGCTCGACGAGGGCCTTCCTCAGGACGGCCTTCTCTCTTCCGTGCCGCCGCTCCATATTCATCATCATGGTGAGCGGGATGCCGCCGGCCACCCACTGGTCAGCGCTCTTGGTCAGATTGCGCACGCTCGACAGGTAGCCTGTTTTGCCAGCGCCGAGCAGCGCCGCCGCCGTAAAACCGAGGCTGTAGCAATAGTCGGCGTCGAAGTTGGATGGCGCGGCGCAGCGGCCCTCATAGCCGAAGAAATGGTTTTGCGCAGAGAACTTACCCGGATAGTGGCCCCTGGCCTTCCACTCACTTAGAAGGTCGCCGACCAAGTCGATCAGCAACTTTTCCGTTTCGATACGCGAGACTTGAACGTTGCCGTGCGGGTCACGGTCCATCATCAATTGACGTTGGATGGCCGCGGGCAACGTGTTGAACGCTTGCGCCGAGGCTGCGCACAGATTTTTCGTCAAGAACTGGTGCTTGTCGTCGTCGTCCTTGAGGCCGTTGAAATAGGGGTCTGCCATCAAATCATTCAATTCGGTGATCATCGCCTTCATCTCGGGAATAAACTCGATCAATCCTTCCGGTACAAGAACGATGCCGAAATCTTTCTTGGCTTCTGCGCGCTTCTTGATGACACTGGCAATCTCTTCGACGACCTCGCGCAGCGTCATCTTCTTGGCCTCGACCTCTTCGCTGATCAAAGCGATGTTTGGATGGGTCTGCAGCGCACATTCAAGGGCTATGTGCGAGGCGCTGCGGCCCATCAGTTTGATGAAGTGCCAGTACTTCTTGGCGCTGTTGGCATCGCGCTCGATGTTGCCGATCAACTCGGAGTACACCTTACTTGCGGTATCAAAACCAAAAGAAGCCTCGATCCATTCGTTCTTTAGATCGCCGTCGATCGTCTTCGGGCAGCCAATCACTTTGATACCCGTCTTGTTCTTGGCGCAGTACTCGGCCAACATGCAGGCATTCGTGTTGCTGTCGTCGCCGCCGACGACGACAAGGCCGGTGATGCCGAGCGCGCTGCAATTGTCCACGACCTTCGCGAACTGTTCTTCCTTTTCGAGCTTGGTGCGCCCCGATCCGATGATGTCGAACCCGCCCGTATTGCGATAGGCGTCAATGAATATGTCGTCGAACTTGATGTACTTGTTGTCGGTGAGCCCACTTGGGCCGCCACGATACCCGTAGAGCGCATTGCGGGTTCAGCTTCTTCAGCCCGTCGTAGAGGCCGGCGATGACATTGTGGCCGCCCGGCGCCTGACCTCCCGAAAGGATGACGCCGACGGACAGGGCCTTGTCGGCTTGCCCGCGGCCGGCTTGAAACGTCACGATTGGCAGGCCGTACGTGTTTGGAAACAGTTGCTGGATTCGACTCGCTGTCGGCAACCGAAGTGGTTGGCGCCCCTTCGGAGGCGAGCACATTCGGGCCTTGCTCGGCGAGCACCTTGGGCAGTTTGGGCTGATACGCGGCGCGAGCCAGTTGGAGCGGGGAGGCTTGATTAGTCATGGGTTCGGGATCCTTCGGGGCCAGGGCATAGCCCCCGGTTAAGGGAAAGCAAGGGTGTTCCCGTGCCAGCAACAATTGCCGCTCAAACCGGCTGGAAAGGTGCCATTGAGGCTTACAGCCTATCCGAGCAGTCGGAATCGCGCCCACCGCTTTGGCGCAGAACCGAGAGGATCAAGCGCACCGCAGCGTTTGAGGGAGCCGCCAAGACGCCAACAGCGCCAAGTTTAGCCAACGGATTTAAGATGGGGACGGATGGTGGGCACAGAAACCAAAAACCTTGGCGCCCCTGGCGTCCTGTATGTCCTTCACACGCAAGAAGACAACGAGGCTCTTACGGATGTCGTGACGGCACGGGTAAGTCGATGCCGTGGCGCACGACCTTGGCAAGCATGTCCACCAGCTTCTTGTCAAGCTCGACGCACTTCTTGCTCACGGTTCCCGACGCTGCGCCTTTGCACTCGTTGCGGCGAGCGTTGGCCAAGTCATTGAGCGGCGCATCCGCTCGCAACGCTTCTTGCGTGTTCACGTCCAAGAAACGCCACTCGATCTTGGACGTCTTTGGCTGAGGCGGCTTGACCAGCGTCAATTCCTCGCCAGCGAGGTCATTGCACGTGCTATCCCAGCGAAGCACATAGTAACCGCCCATGGCTCCGCTGACTTGCATTCCGCCGTAGTCGTTCTTTCGCTTCTGCAGGATGATGACTTCTTCGTCGAACTCCAAAAAGCCCTCGCCGGATATCCCGCCCGACGCATTGCCGGCTGCGGTCCTGCGCGTGAGGTAGCCGCGCGTCCATGGTGTCCCGCCGCGGAAGAAACTGAGCGCTACCGAAGGGTAGCTAGCCGCGCAGAGTTTCTTCACGTAAGCCGGCGGCGGAACGCAGGGGTCATTCTTGGCGCACTTGGTGGGAATGTCTTGCGCGCTGTCTGACGGCGGCGACTCATCTTTGGAGGCTGACTTCTCGGGTTCCCGGTGCTTGGCCTTGGCCGCAGGCAGATTTGTGGCGGTTGCAGACGTCTTGGACGCGTGTGAGCTTGAACCACAACCCGTGACCGCCAGGGTGAGTATCCACAAAGCCAGTCTCTTCATAGCCAGCAGGAAACCTCGTTTGCTGTCATTCGTCAACTAGTAATGAGACTCCGCCCAGCCGGTGAAAGCACGCGAGTCCCGCTCGTAGCCGGGGCCCGACCCGGCACACGGCATCGGGAAAACTTTGGCCGACGCGATGCAACTCTTCTCGATTGAGCTCAAATACGCAACGCGAAGTATTGCGCCTAGATACCCCCCAAGGATGGGGGGTTGGGGGGTTTGAAGTCCCTCCCCAGCGGGGAGGGATTTAGGGAGGGGAGAAAATCACGATCAACCCAAAGCAACGTCAAGACTGCAAGGATCAGAGCCCCATTTCTTGCGAAAGACAGGGGCCCGATATTCGGGCTCCCTTTTCCAAAGCATCCGCACTCGATGTTGATTCCAAGCGACCAGGCCCGAGCCATCGCCGCCGTAAACATCAATAGCATGGCCAGCATCAGCAGCGCCCCGGCCTGGCGCCACGCGCGGGGCAAAAATACCACGGCGCAACAGGCCGTGATCTCGAACGGCGGTAGCAGCAACGCAACGTACGGCGCCCATTCGGGGTAAAACTGGTAGTTGGCGATTTGCTCGACGAACTCGCGCGCGGCGTGCCACTTCTCGATGCCGGCAACCGCGAAGACACCGGATAGGACCGCGCGCAAGACGATTGAAAAGACGCGATTACGGATGGGCATTGCTGCTCGAGCTCTTGCAGTTGTCACAGGCGCCCGATGAGCAAGCTAGCCCTGTGTCGCGCCAAGCCGCAAACCCGCCGTCAAGCACTATGACGGAGAGGTCGCGCCGCTTCGTTTGCCGCAGCAACCCGTCGGCGACTTGCCGGGCCTCCGCAGTTGATTGCCCATACACTACCAACGTATCCTTGCCTTCGAGCTGCGCGAGCAGTTGGCCAACGTCACCGCGACTGGATGTGCAAGCAAGATGAATTGCGCCGGTGACATGACCCTGTTCGAATTGCGTTTCGTCTCGAGCATCGGCGAACAACACATTGTTGCGGCCGCAGAGTGCCGAAACGGACTGGGCACTCAGCACGGAAGCCGTGGATGATGACGCGGTCTCGGAGCATTGAGTGGGCGCGGCATAACTTGTCAACCTGATGGGCTCGGCTCGCACACGGTTTGCGAGCCACCCGGTGCCGGCCGCTATCGCGCAGAGTATGGCTAGCCGGGAAGCCACGCGCGGCAGGGCCAGGACCGCGTCAGCTCTTGCTTGGGAAAGTGATGAAGCCATGTGGCACCATGTCCTCTGACGAGTAGCATTGCCAATCATGCTTGGCCAGCGACGGTTCAGCAAGGGGTTCTCGCCGATCTGGACAAGAGGCCCAGGCGCGGCTGGCATCATCGCGCTCGGAGCGTTGACCAGCTGCGCCACGCCGCTGACGAGGCAACCATCGACCCGCGCGTCGCAAACTCACACTTTAGGTGCTCGAGGGCCGTTACTTCAGCCGGTTACTCCTGCTTCGCAGGCGGCGTTGAGCCGAGTCACATTCGTGTCATTCAATGTTCCCAATCTGCACTACATTGAAGATGACTGGCGGTTCACGTCAACGATTCGTTACAGGCTTCCGAACGAGTACGAGATCTACGATGGCCTGCAAACCGTGCGACTGCTCGGGGGCACCGTCATTCGAATCTACGCCCTTTCCGTGCGCAAACCGACCGACACGCCGGAACTCGTGCGCCACGTGACGGGCCCCGGACAGTTCGACGAATCGAGTTTCCAAGTGCTTGACCGCGTGCTTGCCGACGCGGGAAAATTGGGAATTCAACTGATCATCCCATTCGTCAACAATTGGGCATATTGGGGTGGAGTCGCGGAATACGCGGGCTTTCGCGGTAAATCGCGCGATGCATTCTTCAATGATCCCGAGGTAATTGGCGACTTTGAGAAGACGGTAGAACATGTGATCTTGCGCACCAACAGCGTCAACGGGCGATTGTATCGCGACGACCCGGCCATTTACGCTTGGGAGACTGGCAATGAGCTTTCAAGTCAGGACCGTTGGGTGACGCAGATTGCGCGATTCATCAAACAGCTCGATCCAACACACGCCCTCATCGATGGATGCTACGGGCCAAGGATTCGCGAACGCGCGTTGGACGACCCCAATATCGACATCGTGTCATCGCATCACTACGGGCCCGCCGAGCGCACACTGCATTTCATCGACGAAAACGTGCGCAGCATAGGGGGCAAGAAGCGCTATCTCATCGGGGAATTTGGGCTATTGTCGGCGGCGGACACCGAGCGCGTGCTGCACCACGCACTTTCAAAGAACGTAGAAGGCGTGCTGCTCTGGAGCCTGCGGTTTCACAACCGCGACGGCGGTTTCTACTGCCACATGGAAAAGCCGCCATTTCAGGCCTACCACTTTCCGGGCTTCGCCTCGGGTCATGATTACGAAGAGCAGCCCGTTATGCAACTGATGCGGAGGTTCGCTTATAAGACTCGGGGCTTGGAAGTGCCGGCCCTACCGAACCCAGCACCGCCCGCGCTGCTGCCTGTAACGAGCGCCGCAGACATTCGCTGGCGCGGTTCAGTCGGAGCCCGCTACTACGTTGTCGAACGCGAAACCATTGGCATGGGCCACTGGCAGATCGTGGGCCATCGTGTTGAACGAGACGCAAACGCCGTACCGCGCCGGGTTCGTAGACGATTCAGCACCTGTTGGTTCCAAGGTGCGTTATCGCGTGGTTGCTGGCAACGAAAGCGGATTGTCGCCGCCTTCGCTGCCGAGCGAGGAATTGACGGTATTCGAGCGCGTGTTGGTCGACGAAATGGCCGACGACAAGGCAATGGCTACCCACAGTGGTCCGCTGCAATTCACAACCGACCACGCTGAGCTCTGCAAAATGGATCGCAATCGCATTGCAGCAAAGGCGGGAGCGCGGATTGTCTATCGACTTGACGGTCGCCCCCGCGCCGTGAGGATCTTTGGATTCGCACAGCAGCCGGGCAACGTTTTTTATGTGTCTTGGTCGGCCAATGGCCGCAAGTTTTCGACACTTTCAAGCAGCGAGCAGTCATATTCGGGCGCCGTCGATGAACCGGTCGCGTTGCGTCCGGTTCTCGCAACGGCCGCTTCAGTACCGAGCGCCGCTCGCGAAATTGCCATCGATTGGCTGATGCCCGCGGAAATCGGCAGGGTCGAGATTGAGTGGAGCCCTTGACGTCGGATGTGGCTACACGTGCCGTCATGACAAAAACAAAGTCGTGAAATACTCGAAACCCGGGCTCACAAGACCGTCTCGCCGGGCAAGCGATCGGCATCGTAACCGCGGGGTTCTTCGTTCAGTCGGGTGCGAGGCCACAAGAGCGGGGGGCCGGGACATCTCCGGGGCATTTTACGAACACTAGCCTGTGCAGGAGGCGAGCGAGTATCATTCAACTGGATCGCCATGATGCGTCGTGATCGCATGACAATCGCAACTCTGGGCTTGGAAAGGGCGCGCGAGCGAATGCGGGTGTTCCTTGGCGCATCAGTGGAAGAGCCAATTGCCGAGAGCCACTGGCGCAGAGCGGCAAAGAGCCTTGGGTGGGCGAGCGTAGCGCTCGTCTTCAGTGACCTGCTCATGCAGGTCGCACTCTCGCTCGGCATGTACAGTGAAAGTGAAGCAAGAGGCTATCAGCCATTCCTCATCGGTCACGCGACGACCAATCTGTTCGCTGTTGCAGCGTGCATTTGGTTGTTGACTCGTTCGCGCAGCGAAGGCGAGCGACGCGTGGCAATGATGACGTACCTCGTTGCCGTGAGTGTAGCCATCGCTTTCGCCCTTTGGGTCCATGGCGAAAGTTCGTTGAACCTCGCTTGGTACCTCGTGCTGATCGGTTCATTCCGAATATTCTTCGACTTTCGGCTCGGCCGCTGGGCATTCTTATGTGCAATAATCTGTTACGGCGTTCTGATTTTGCTACAAGCAACAGGGGCTGTGGAGGTAAATCCGCTCCAGCCTGACTCAGCCAAGTCCCCACAACTACTTGCGCAGTTCGTATCTGCGGCTATTGCCCTCTTGGGCGCTTGGACTGCTTCGCACTATGTCGCTATTCGGATACGAACAACCGAACAAGAGCTCCGCCAACTCAATGCATCGCTCGAGCAGCGTGTTCAGCGTGAAGTCGCCGAACGCTCCCGGGACCTAGCCGAGGCGGTTCTATCGCTAGCGAAAGAGAGTCACCCAATCGATCCGGATCAAGTCGTGGACGGCCGATATCGCACAATTCGCCAGCGCGGCCAGGGTGGTATGGGCGATGTTTGGGAGGCTGAACGCGTCAGTGACGGCCAGCGCGTGGCACTGAAGGTGCTGCGAAGTCAGTCCGACCCACTGCTTGTGGTGCGGTTCGCTCGCGAGGCGCAAATCGCGACTACGATCTCGCACCCGAATCTCGTCCCGGTGCTGGATGTCATTCTCGCCGACGGGCGACTCTTTCTTGTCATGCCCCTGATTGAGACCGGGTCACTTGATGAGCACGCTCGCCACTTTGGTGAGCCCAATTGGGCGATGCCCCTATTGGCTGGTATCGCAAAAGGGCTGGCCGCGTTGCACGAGCGAGGCGTCGTCCATCGCGATCTCAAGCCAGCAAATGTACTCGTCGCCGGCACTCATGCGCGAATTACTGATCTGGGGATTGCTCGGCTCATGGGGCACAAGTCAGCGTCGAGCGACTCATCCGAGCTCTCTCACGCGCATACGGCTGGCTCGGTTCCAGAACCGGACTCTCCGACATTACTGAGCGATTGTGACGACCTCACACGCACAGGCGAGATACTCGGCACTCCACACTACATGGCGCCGGAACTAGTCGACAACATGACCGAGACTGGACCTCCTGCAGACGTGTTTGCTTTCGGCGTCATCGCATACGAGGCGCTTACCGGTAGAAAGCCCTACGCAGAACCCCCCGTCGTTTCGCGCCGTCTCGGGCGACCCATTACACAGCCCCCCATGGAAACAATGGACGCTGCGCACGCAATCTTGAAGCGCTGCCTTAGTTTGGACCCTGCGCAAAGGCCCACATCGGCTGAGATCGCTCTCGCAATTGACCGGTGTTGACGGACCGCTCGTCGGCGCAGGCTGGTCCGAGAACAACCATGGTGATGCCTCGCGCACCGGCTGCTACCGCTGAAACAGCGACCGCCGCGGGCCGCCGCTGCGTGTTCTGCTGATGCCTGCTCAGTCTCGGGGTGACTTCGAGCAGCACCACGGGGTTCAAGGCGGTCGCACTTTCCGTCTGCCACGGAGCTCCCGAAACCGGAACAGATACCGAAATGGGTACCGAAACCGAAGCAGATACCGGCACAGAATCCGAACTCAACTCGTCGCGCCACTCCGTTCCCGCGCCGGGCCCTTCCTTATCCTAGACAAGGCAAACGCGCCGTGCGCGTGCCGCCCAAGACCCAATCAGAAGCAGTGGACCCGCTGTTCTTTGCCCCACGCAACGGAACTTGGGCGTGCCGTCAATTCATAAGCAAGGCATATTCAACGGAATTCTTGGCAGTCCAAAGTGCTGTCGACCCCGGGACCGATTCCGAGTAGAGTCCACCCTCGAGGCGGCGCTTGGGCCGGCCAGGTTGAGCTGTGAACGAATTCGACTTGAAGCAATTGGATGAATTGTCGCGCGACGAACTGATCGCGCGTGCCACGGGGCTCGGCGTTGTTCGGGCCGAGTTGTTGACACGCGTGGAGTTGCGTGACGAAATCGTGCGTCTTACTCAAACCGACGAGCAAGAGCGACAGCGGGCGCGCGGTTGGTTCGGCGTCGCGCGCGATCTAGTTGCAAGCGTTGTCGAGCAACGGCTAAACCTGCCCGACGCGGCCGATCTGATTCGTGGCGTCAACGTTCGCTTGCCAAGGAATGTTGCTCCGGTTGCGACGGTTACGCTAGCAGAGATTTATGCAGCGCAAGGGCATGTGAACCGGGCCCTCAAGATGCTTGACGAGGTGCTAGCGCGGGAACCCGACCACGTTGCGGCTCGCGATTTGCGTGAGCGGTTGAACGTGCAGGCCAAGGCTCAAGGCGAGCTTGAGGTGCAAGTTGCCGCGGAAGAGCTGGAAGAATTCGAAGAGGCGGAAACGGCCGAGGCTGACTCTGTGCAGCCCGAGCCAGCGACGGATTCGCCGCAGGAGCCGGCAGCGGAGCAACCTGCTGTTGAACAGCCCACCGCGCAGGCCGCGGCGTCCGATGCACAAAGCCCCGTTGACGCAGTGGCGCAAGAGGAGAAGCCAAGTGAGCCCGTAACGCAGCGCAAGCCCGATTTCGACGCGACGCATGACTATCTCATCTATCGCCGCGTCGAGTCGAGCCTCGTGTGTCATTGGTCGATTAGGTCCAAGACTTGGAACGAAGCGTCCGCTCAGGGCAATGGGCAGTGGATTCTGCGAATCGTTCGGATTCCCCCTGTCGCCGGTGCGATGGCGCCCGCGCAGACCGATGTGCCTCTGCCCGGCACAACGGGCGAGGTCATGCTCGACGACGTGGCTAAGCCGCAGCAAGTCCGAATCGCCCTTGGCTGGGAAGGCAATGGCCGGTTCATTCCCGTTGCCATCGGTGTCGAAGTTGCCGGTTTGAGCCAGGACAACGTCGAGCTTGCCTGGCTGCCGATCCCCGGGTTCGACGAACCTACACCCGCCGCCTGGCTCGATTGTGCACGGCGTTGCTGGCGCACTTTGGAGATGGGTCAAAGGCAATGAAGGCACCGTGCACCGCTGTGGTCTCGATCGCGGTGCTGCTCGTAGCGTGTGGCAAACCCGAGGCGAACAAGCAAGCGGCCGTATCGACTGTGCCCGAGGCGACGAGCGCGCTGCCGCCGCCGTCGGCACCCGTGGTCGCGCCGAAGGATCTGGACGTTGCGGCACTCGAGCGAGATCTTGCGTGTGGCAAAGCGAGTCGGCTGGTGGCGTGTCGCATTCTCAAGGATTTCTCGCAAGCGCAGAGATTTACCGCAAAAACCCCCTCAGGCGAGGGCCGCTGGATCGGCGCGGCGGTGATCGTCGAGAAGGGGCAAGAGTCGCCGCGGCACCTCGTGCTGTGGGCAAAGACGGTCGGGCTGAGTCAGGTCGGCCCTGGCGATCTGCCGATCAAGGCGGGCTTCGAGTTCATCCCCGAAGGGCTCAAGCTGCAGTCGGAGAAACTCATGCGAGCGCTAGTGCGCAACGCGGATCCGCCCGAGTCCAACCCCGCCTACCAATTTGCCAAAGCATTCGTGCCGCCTCAGCCGCGGGTCCTGGCCAACACCGAAGGGGCGTCCGTGCACCTTACCTCCGAGCAATCCGTCTACCTGCGCTACGGCCCACCGAGGAAAGTCTACTTCGTGAACCCTGCGCCGGGCACGGCCGCTGCTGGCGATGGCGCATACGCGGAACTTTGGCTCGGGGATTGGTAGACTCGGCGCCCCACGCAGTTACCGCGACGACCGAAGCACTTCTTGCGCGGGCGTATTCTCGTTGCACGCGCTGCAACTGCTTTGCTTGAGCTCAAATTCGTAACGCGAAGAACGCGCCATTAAACGGCCGCTCATCTTGGAACGAGACGTTGCGGAAAACCGTTGCCGGGGTTGGGGCCTCGGCGACCCCCACTCGTCTCGCTCGATCTCAAATATGCAACGCGCAGCACTCGCGACGAGATACCCCCCAAGGATGGGGGGTTGGGGGGGGTTGAAGTCCTTCCCCAGCGGGGAAGGATTTAGGAAGGGGAGAACAAAATTCGCACAACTCATCGGCGCCACCGACCGATAACCTGTCATGTGCCTGCAGGCTCGTCAGTTCATTCGTCGCTTGGGTACCCGCTGTCTACCAATTGCTTGGCTCTTGGTTTCGGCCAACGCCAACGCGTTGATTACATCCGAGATGTCGCTTGAGCTGAGCGGCAGCCTTGTGACGACTTCATACGGTCAGTCCACTCTCGGGATGTTCCTCGAGATCAACGTACCCCTCGACCCGCGCCGACCCGCTGCCGTGCATAGCGCCCTTCTGCAGGAAGAGCAGACAACACCACCCGAAGACGTGCCACTCGACGTTCTTGAACGGGACAATGTTGACGCGAACATCGAGACCGTACCAGGAGACGCTGCCTGGGGGGAGGCCGCGCCGCAAGGCCCCGTGCTGCCTGAACCGCTGCAGATTGATCGCCAGTTTTTGGCTGATTTGACACAGGCGGCACTCGTTGCTCAAGGCTGCGACGAAGCGTGGGCGCGGCTCGAGCACTTGGGGACACGCAATCGCGCCAGTGCCCTTCTGCCTGAAGTAGCATTGCGCGCAGGGCGTGAAACTGACACGGCTTTGCGCCTCACACCAACCGACACCGATCCGTATCGATACACGATGTCCGGCGCCACGAATCTCCTGCTCGAAGGTCGGCTTTCGTGGCGCCTTGGACGGCTGTTGTTTTCAGCAGAAGACTTGGGCATCGAACGGCTCCGGTTGGCGCGTTCGCGTGAACGGCAGCGTGTCGTCGAGCGTACCATGGCAGTGCTGTTTCGCTGGCTGCGGGCCGAGTCCGAACTTGCATCGCGCCGGCGTTTGACGCCTCGGCAGGCGCGCGCCGCGCGCTGGGAGCGCACGCAGTCCGAATTGCGTCTGGACGTGCTCACCGCCGGCTGGTTTTCCGCGCACCGCCCGGCGCTAGTTGCCCCACCAGCGTCCGACGTGGATAGCCCTGCTCCGGCGCCGGTTCGACCCGACGCAGACGCCGCAGTGCCGTCCAGCGATGTGCGAGTGCCGTCAAAACCCCCAAATCCGGCAAAGCCGAAATCCGCAGCCCCAGCAGCCAAGTGAGCTCTGCCATTGGGAACGATCTAGTTCTTGCCGTGGGGCAAATGCTTTGGAACTCGAGGATTGCAAGGCACTGTACGATGGCTGACGTCGTACTCGATGCGAACGTCCTGGTTTAGTACTTCGATCAGAACGACGCACTACATCGGCAAGCATTGGCAGTGATGCAGAGGCTCAGGGAAACGGGCCTCAAGAGGTTCGCCCAAGTGACGCAGCAGTCGCTCGATGCTGTGCGTCTCGATGCGTTGACTGAGGAGCTGGCTTCACCTCACGTAAATCGTCGCATCCGCGGATAGGCCCGCCTGAAGTGGAACGTTCGGCGGATCGAGCCAGCGAATTCTCACTGGAACGCGCTGCACGACTTTGACGAAGTTGCCGGAAGCATTGTCGGGTGGCAAAAGCGCGAAGCGGGCACCCGTGCCTGACGATTCGCTCTCGACCGTACCGGCAAATGTCTTTCCGGGAAACGCGTCGAGAGAAATCTCGGCGCGTTGACCCGGTCGAATTCGACCGATTTGTGTCTCTTTGAAATTGGCGACGACGTACGTCGTATTCGGCACGAATTCGGCGACGGATTGACCGATCTGCACCAATTGCCCTTCGTGCACGGCGAGTCGAGAAATGCGGCCATCAGCCGGCGCAGCGATTTTGGCGTAGCTCAATTGTAGTTCGGCCAGTTTCAGTTGCGCAGTAGCGCTTCTGACTCTGGCATGTGCTAGGGCGCTGTTAGCCTTCGCCATTCCGATCTGCGTGTCGATGGGCGCCGATTGGTCCAGATGTCCCCTTGCCTGAGCGACCTGCGTCAACGCCACGCCACGCGCCTCGCGTGCCGCGTCTACGCGCGCCTTGGCCTCTTCGAGCGCGGCATCGGCCACGGATGCAACCGCCGAATCATGCTCCAGCTGCTGGGGCGTTACGGCGTTAGACGCGACAAGTTGCTTCGTGCGATCCAAATCGAGACGACTTCGCTCAGCGTCGGCCTGGGCGCGCTTCACGGAGGCCTCGGCCGCGGCAATCTGCGACGCCGAACTTTGCACCTGTTCCGCCGAGCCCGCCACCGCCGCCCTGGCAGAGGCAAAACCTCCTCGCGCGCTGGCCTCGGTAAGACGCACCTGAGCGTCGGCTGCGTCGGCTTGTGCCTTGGCCGTGTCGAGATCCGCCTCGGCTTGGTCGCGCTTGGCCTGCACATCCGAGGCATCCAGCGTCACCAGGAGCTGTCCTGCCTTCACGACTTGGTTTTCGGCAACCAGGAGATGGTCGATCTGTCCAAATAGCCGTGAGCCAATCGGAACGACGTCGGCATCGACCTGCGCGTCGTCGGTCGATTCTTGATTGCGCGTCATCCAAACGTAGCTTCCGATACTCCCGAGGATGACGAATGCGGCAAGACCCAGCCATATCAGCGGGCGCTTGGCACTCTTTGTCTGGGCTTTCGCTGCAATGACGACTGGAGCGCGTCGCTGATGAACTTTGAGGTTCGGATGCGTGTCATCGCGTTGGTCAGCCTCGGCGGCGGCTGCATCTGTCTCGGCTCTTGGAATTGGATGATAGGGGGCGCTGGGCATAGCTAAAGCTCCGTGGGTTCGGCGTGCACTGACACGACCGACGCCTTACGGTCGATGCGAAGAAATAAGAGCAAGGGCAGTACGACAAGAAAAAGCACGCCGGCCAAAATGAAGATTCTGTCGAATGCAAGCACCGACGCCTGGGTTCGAATCCCGAAATCGAGCGCGCTCAGCGCGGATTGACTGGCGTGATACGGATCGAATCCCCTCGCGCTAAAGCCCGCCCGAAGCATCGCCAACCGCTCGACCACCTCAGGGCGAACCCCCGACACGTGGGATGTCACCGATGTGCGCGCGACATCCATGTAACGGGAAAGCAGGGTTACGAAAACGGCCAGGCCAATCGAGCCGGCCACTTGACGCACCAAAGAATTTAGACCCGTGGCATCCGTCATTTGATGTCGCTTAATCGTGCTAAGCGCCACGGTGGTCAACGGCACGAATAAACAGCTAAAGCCGATACCTTGGATCGCAATCGCGGCGATGACACCGGTCGAGGATGTCTGAAGGTTGAATTTACTCATCTGAACGGCGCCCGCAGTAAAAAACAGGACGCCGATGCCGACGAAGACCCGCGGCGAGACTCGGTTGTAGAGCCTGCCTACAATCGGCGTTGCGAGCATCATCACGATGACTCGCGGCATTAGTGCCATCCCGGACTGCATCGCCGTGAACCCGAGCAGTTCCTGCATGAATAGGGGCAACAGGAACATGTTGGCCATTAGCATGGCAAACATCGTGGCGCCGATCAGTGTTCCGGTGAGAAACACGCGGTCCTGGAACAGGCGCAGGTTTACGACGGGCACCTTCGCGTATAGCTCTCGGATTACGAAACCGGCCAAGCAAAACAGTGCGATCAAAGCAAACGCCACGATGGTGGATGATTGGAACCAATCATCGCGCTGGCCTTCCTCGAGCAGGTATTGCAACGACGCAAGACCCACCGCCAAAAGCACGATACCCTGCCAGTCGAAGTGGCTGCGTTGCTTGGCCGCCATCGCACGGTTGGCCATGCGAATATCTTCCGGCTCCTGAACGAATCGCGACACCATGAATAGACCCAACAAGCCGACTGGCAGATTGATGTAGAAGATCCAAGGCCAAGCGTAGTGATCGACGATATAACCGCCGAGCGTAGGACCGACGGCGGGCCCAATCATCACCGCCATTCCGAAGAAGGCCATTGCCGTGCCCTGTTCTTCCGGGGGAAAAGTCTGACGCAAGATCGCCTGCTCGGTTGGTTGCAAGGCGCCCGCTCCCAAGCCCTGAATGACGCGAAATGCAACGAGTTGAGGCAGCGTTCGGGCTAGGCCACAGAGTGCGGAGCCTACGATGAACAGCCCTAGACAGAACATGTAGAAATTCTTCTGCCCGAAGAAGCGGGCAAAGAACGCCGTCAGCGGCATCACGAGTACTGTCGCGATGATGAACCCGGTCGAGACCCAGGTTATCTCGGTGATGTCGGCGCCGACAGAACCACGAATGTGCGGAACTGCCACGTTGACGATCGAGGAGTCAATAGCCCCCATCAGCGTGCCGAATGTCACGCTGACGGTAACGAGCCATTTATTCGTCGCAGCGGTCGGGGGCGCATAATGCCCCATGACAGCGGTCGTCAATCCGACCTCCCAGCACCGCGCAAGAAGAAATCAACGAGAGCCGCGGCCTGTTGCTCTGAAGGATCGATTGGATCGCCGAGGAATTGCCCGCGGGCAAATACGGCTCGCAGACAGCCGTTGAGCATCGCCGCGTAATCTATGAGCGTATCGTTCCTCAAACCGCCCGAGTCTATCCCACGCGTCACGATTGCTTGGCAGCGCGCGTACAGCGCGCGCACGGAATCGCGCGGCTTGGCCGTGGCTAAATGGGCGCCCTCGGCCTCCATGAGAATGACAAAAAATGGCAGGTGGCTCTGGAAATGCTGAAACACGGCCATCACGAACATTTCGAGTTGCTTGCGGAACGGCAATTGTTCTGCGGACGCAAGCGCCTGATCGATCCGTTGAATCAATTCATCGCGACGCGAATCGACCAGCGCACACAGCAGTGCGTTGCGATCCGTAAAGTAGTTATAGAGCGTGCCGACCGCCACCCCGGCGCGGCCGGCGATGTCCTCCATGCGCGCCGCATGTAACCCCTGCTCGGCGAACACAGCCTCGCCGGCCTCGAGGATGGCGGAGGCCGTAGCACCGCGGATTTTGTCGCGTAACCGCTGCCTCCCCGATGGTGAACTCTCATTCATTTAGTGAACTATAATTCTAATTCGTTAACGGCTTCCTGCAAGCCCGACTTAAGTGAAACCGGGCCGAACAGTAGGGCTGGTCAATTTGTGCGACCGTTGCGACGAGGAAAACGACCTCGCTAACACGTCGCGTGCGCATTGAACGATTGATTCATTGAATCCACATTGGTCGTCCACACATTGGAGTTCGTGTGTCGCCACCATAGCCCCGCGTTGGCATTATGCTCCGCAACTCACGGCCGAAGCTACTCGCGACCGCCAGGGCGCGTTCACGCGATGAAGGAGCATGCCCTGCGACTCGGGTGGCCGTTCGTGCGAAGTGGTGCCAATCGGTTTCGTTGCTTCAATCGTGATCCTTTCATGACCCCACTCTCATACGAGCAAAAAACCCACGAATCTAGGTATCTCGGCAAGCCCGGCTACCTCCTCGGTTGCATTCGCGAGCAACTCGACGCATGTCTGAGCTGCGAAAGGAATACGTGATGGCTTCAATAGCGCGCAAAATAGGGATCGTTGCAACGGCGCTCGTCGGGACCTGGGGAACCATCGGTTGCGGCGGGAGCTCAGCGAACACTCCGCCACCAGCCACTGCTGCGAAGGCCGCAGAGGACGACGATGTGACCGCGGGTCTGGTGGAGCATCATCGCTTCCATCACCATGGTGGCGTGACACTCATCATCGCCATGAGTCTCGACACGCTAGGCGTCTCGCCCGAGCAGAAAGCGGCAGTTGAAAAGATCCGGACTGATCTGCACAATCGGATGGAACCGGCACACAGTGCGGAGCAGAAACTGGTGACTACGCTGGCGGATGGACTCGCTGCAGGGAATCTTGACGCGACGAGCGTGGACGCAGCGGTCGCGCAGGTGACGGCCGCAGCCGCGACAGTGCACGATGCGTCTGCAGCGGCTCTAAATGAGCTGCATGCTGTACTTACGCCGCCCGAACGAGCCGCGCTTGTTGACAAGGTTGAGGCACACTGGGCGGTCTGGCAAAAGGCGAATACCCAGGAAACCGATGCGGCAAAACCGGAGCATGATCAAGTCGCGATGCTCGCTAAGGATCTCGGTCTGACGCAAGACCAAGTGGACAAGATTCGGGCAGGCCTCGGCGAAAGGATGAAGGCTGTGCCGCGACTTGACCCACAGGAAATCGCAACCCATCTGCGCGCATTCGGCGATGCGTTCCGAAGCGAGAAATTCGACGCAAAAGTGCTCACGACTGCGAACGGCGCGAATTCGCACCTGGCTGGCTGGGGTGCGGCGCGTTTGGCACATTTCGTTGAAGCCCTGAGCCCCGTGCTCACGCCGGACCAGCGCACCAAGTTTGCGCAGAGGCTTCGCGAACATGCCGCTTACAACCCGAACGATCGAGGTGAGTCATGAGCGCCGTAACCCGGACAAGCAAGCTTCGCAGGACTGCATGCGCCCTCGCATTCGTGATGGCGGCTGTTGCCACCGCAGGGTGCGGCGTGCAAATGGAGGCCACTTCTCCCGGAATCGCCGTGGATAGTTATCCGCCCGAAGGGTACATAGCCACCACCGAGCCCGTGTACTACGAGGGGCGTGCCACATACTGGTACGGCGGCAGTTGGTATTATCGGGATGGAAATCGCTGGAGCCACTACGAGAGCGAGCCCCCGGCCCTCCAACAGCGTCGCACGCAGGCCGCTCCCGTGCGGCGCTCGTACGCGCCGTCCAGAACACGTCCGGCGGCTAACGCCGCTGGGCATCCACAGGAGCGAGCCAGGGGTGAACGCAATGGGAATCTTCCGGACCGGTGACTCGGGTCAATGCCCATGCCGGTGTGCGTACAGCCGCGGAACTGCCACGGATTTCGCGGGCCCGCTCGTTCATCCGGGATCTTCTTGATTGTGTGGTATGCCGGGGCACGACCCGGCACACGGCGTCGAGAACACCTGACCCAAGATCGAGGAGTTCTCCGTGCGGTTGCTCCGCCCGGCGGGCGGCGATACCCGCGACGAATCGGGGTATCGTTGCGCGGTCCTGGCCCCGGCGGGCAAATGGCGCTAAAGGCGGGGCCATGTTGTCGGATACCCGAAGCCTGCTCGAAGATCTCCAAAGGCGCGTCGATGCGCTAAGGGGGTCTCTTTGACGTCCCGGTACTAAAGCGTGAAATCGAGGAACTGGATTCGCTGACGACGGCGCCCGACTTCTGGAACGACCCGCAGAAGGCGCAAGCGTTGCTGCGCAAGCGCGCGAATTTGTCCGAGAAGGTTGCTTCGGTCGAGAATTTATGGCGTGACGTCACGGAAACGAAGGAACTCTTCGAGCTTGGCGTTTCCGAAAATGACGAGGCCGTTATCGCTGAGATGAGCGAACAAGCCGACGTCATTTGCAAGCGCGTGCGCAAGGCGGAGCTGCAGCGCATGCTGTCGGGACCCGTCGATCATGCCAATGCAATTGTGAGCGTCCACCCGGGTTCCGGTGGCGCCGAGGCCAAGGATTGGGCGGAAATGCTGCTGCGCATGTATCTTCGCTGGTGCGAGCGGCGCGGCTATCAGACTGAAATTATCGACCATCAGGCAGGTGATGAAGCGGGCATCGATGGGGCAAGCTTCATGGTCACAGGGCAGAACGCGTACGGGTACTTGCGGGCCGAGATGGGCGTGCATCGCCTGGTGCGGATAAGCCCATTCGACGCGAACGCGCGCCGCCACACGAGTTTTGCCGCGGTCGAGGTGACCCCGGACATCGAGGACGAGATTGATATCGAAGTCAAGGAAACGGATCTCGAAATCAGTACGATGCGCGCGGGTGGCAAGGGTGGACAGAACGTCAACAAAGTCGAGACGGCAGTGCGCATGCGTCACCTTCCGACAGGCATCATGGTCGTGTGCCGCGCCGAACGTAGCCAGCATCAGAACCGTCACATGGCTCTGAAGATGTTGAAGGCGAAGCTCTATGAGATTGAGCTCGAAAAGCGCGAGCAGGACAAGGCCAACTACGAGGCGCAGAAAGGTCAAATCGCCTGGGGCAACCAGATCCGATCCTACGTGGTTCAACCCTATCAAATGGTCAAGGATTTGCGCAGCGAATATGAGACGAGCGATATCAACGGCGTGCTGGACGGCGACCTCGACGATTTCATCGAGGCCTACCTGCTCATGACAGCGGACCGACGCGACGCGGCGGTTGGCGGGCGTTCAATCGTGGCGGCAAGGGGGCTCGGGGACAATCGGGCGTAAGGCAGTGGACGCGCCGCGAAAGTCGGGGTACACGGCGGCGTTGCGACATGAGTGCGAAGACAAGTGACCCAATCGATGCGGCCGACAGGGCGGGTGCCGAAGAAGCATTGATCCTATCGCGGCGCCAGAAGGCCGAGCGCATGCGGGCGCGCGGCGAGAACCCATTTTCGAATGACGTTGCCGTTGTGTCTCGAGTTCTTGTGTCTGCGCTGCGCGCCGAGGCCGAAGGGGCTCTGATCGGTTCTGAAGCTGAGCAGCGTTACAGTATCGAGAAGGTCGCGGAACATTTCAGCGACAAGGTCCATGTCGTGATCGGGCGGTTGATGGCGCGTCGCGGCTTCGGCAAAGTCGTGTTCTTGCGAATTCGCGACGGCAGCGGTGAGATTCAGTTGTTCGTGAAGCAGGAAGTCCTTGGCGAAGCATTTGCCGTGCTACAAGACTTGGACTTGGCTGACTTCGTCGAGGCCAAGGGCACCGTCATGGTCACGCAGAAGGGGGAACTTAGCCTGATGGTGACCGGGCTTCGCCTGGTGACCAAAGCGATCCGCCCGCTTCCGGACAAGTGGCATGGCCTCACGGATGTCAACCAGCGCTATCGGCGGCGTTACGTGGACATCGTTGCAAACCCAGAGGTTGCCGCTGTTTTTCAGGCGCGCTCCGCGATCATTCAGGGGCTAAGGGCGTACTTGGATGGCCAGGGTTTTCTCGAAGTCGAAACACCAACACTGCATTCGATTGTCGGCGGTGCGGCGGCCAAGCCCTTTTGCACCCATCACAATGCGCTCGATCTCGATTTGTTCCTTCGGATCGCGCCGGAACTGTACCTCAAGCGCTTGTTGGTCGCTGGCTTCGAGCGGGTGTACGAGATAGGGCGCTGCTATCGCAATGAGGGCATCAGTACGCGTCACAATCCCGAGTTCACGATGCTCGAGTTCTATTGTGCCTACGCGACATACGAAACCCTGATGGTCATGGCAGAGTCGTTGTTTCGCTCGGTGGACAGCCACCTTGCCAAGCGGATGCAGGAATTAGACCTTGGGGTTCAGTATGCCCAGTGGGTGTCGGAGCGGGCCTTCACGCTCGAACAGCCTTTTGCGCGCGTGCCGCTGGCCAAGGCGGTTGAGTCGGCGCTCGAGACAGCGCGGGTTCCAGGACAAGCATTGGAACGGCTCAAAGAGATTGCGGCTCCCGAGGCCGGCGCCGAAGATGGATCGGGCGCACAGCTCGTGAAGCAGTGGGCGAACTGTTCAGAGCGCTCCCACACTATCGATTGGGGCAACTTCAGAAAGGGCCTGCGCGCCTGCGAATCGGAGGGCGAACGCCTATTTCTCGCATACGAGTACTTGGCCGAACCTTTTCTCGCGCAGGACTACCGTTCGTCGGACGGAACCAAGAGCGTACCCGTTATTATCGTGGACTACCCGTTCGAGACCTCGCCACTTGCTCGCCGCAAAGATAGCGACAAAAGTCTCGTCAACCGATTCGAATTGTTCGTTGAGGGACGCGAGTTATGTAACGCGTTCAGTGAGCTAAATGATCCGGACGACCAGGCAGAGCGGTTTGCCGATCAGGTTCGCAAGAAGGCTCGTGGCGCGGAGGAAACCATGGACTACGACGAAGACTACGTCCGCGCTCTGCAGCACGGCATGCCGCCCGCAGCAGGCTTTGGGCTTGGCGTAGACCGTATCACGATGTTGTTGACGGGTCAGGCGTCGATTCGCGACGTCATCGCCTTTCCCATATTGCGACCTGAGGCACACGGATGACGCACGATTGGTTCTTGGCGCTACCGACGACGGTGCTTGACGAGTCCTCGCGCCACCACTCGCCTGGAGGGCTGAGGGTGCTCTGGCATGCGCTGCTTCCAGTGGATCGCGTAGTCATTGCTTCGCTACTAACTCTCCTTGTCATTTGGGTCCTAGTGGCTTCCTCCAAACTGCTGGGTCGGGGTTGGCGTCGAGCTTTGTGGACCGTGACGGGCACAACTGCGCTCCTGTTCACAGGCTTGGTTTGGTGGGCTTTTCGGCTGCCGCAGTCGAAGACGAGCGTATTCATACTCTGGCATCAACTCGTCAGAGGCGGCGCTGTCGTTGCGGGCGTTTCATGCCTTTTCGGTGCGATGGGGCTGTTGTTGCCGAGGGTTCTTGATCGGATCGAACAGCGGGGGTTCGTGTCGTTCGTGGCGGCAAGGCACGTACGCGCCAACAAGAGCGGCTTTTTGACCATCATATCCGTACTCTCCATTTCGGGCGTCGCTTTGAGCTGCGCTGTGCTTTGCTTGGTGACGTCAATAATGGGTGGCTTCGGCGCCGATCTCAAGCGGAAGATCCTCGGCAATAACGCGCATGTAAGGGTCGAAGCATCCGGGGTGCGCGGATTCGAGCATTGGAAGGAGGCGCTTGACGGTATCAGCCGAATTCCCGGAGTCGTCGGTGTCACGCCAATAGCGGCAGGTGAGGTGATGGCATCCAGTTCGTCGAGCACGGCGGGCGCCATCGTTCGGGGCATCGATCCGAACTCGATTGGAAAAGTCATTGATCTACCAAAGAACATCGAAGTCGGTAAAATTGCATATTTGGTTGACCCGGTGCTTCTCACGAGGCTTCCAGCGGACGAGCCCGTTGGAGTTGGGCCCGGTGGTGAAGTCTACCTGAAAGGCCCCGACTACCGGGGCCGCGTGACCGGCAAATGGGACAATGTGTCCGATGAGCGGCCACCTGCGGATGATATCTATCCTGGAATTGTCATTGGCCGCGAACTGGCAAAGACGCTCCACGTCTACGTCGGCGACGAATTGACGTTGGTTTCGCCGCTTGGTGATCTGGGCCCGATTGGTATTTTGCCACGCAGCCGGCGCTACCGGGTTGCGTCGATCTTTTACAGCGGCATGTACGAGTACGACAACACGTATGCCTATGTAATGCTAGAGGTCGCCCAGAAATTCTTGGACTTGGGTGACCGGATTACACACATTGACATAAAAGTCGCTGATGTGGAAGCTGTGCACGCGGTGCGTGATCGCATCAAGGCGGAATTCGGTCGCACAGATGTGCGAGTTCGAGACTGGAAAGAGCTGAATCGAAACCTCTTTAATGCGCTGCGTCTGGAGAAGATCACGACGTTCATTATTCTATCGATAGCGATCACGGTCGCCAGTTTCTGCATCATTTGCACGTTGCTCTTGATGGTGACGGAAAAGAGCAAGGAGATCTCAATCCTCAAGAGTATCGGTTCAAGCGACAAGCATATCTTGCGACTGTTCGTGGCCGAAGGGCTCATTATTGGCGGCATTGGCACTGTGTTTGGGGTTGTAGCCGGTTGGGCACTGGCCAGGGGTCTACAACTATCTGGTTTTCGGCTCAGTCCAGACGTCTATTACGTTGACCGTCTTCCCATCGAAGTCAATTGGTCTGACTACATCACGGTCGCAATATCCGCCTTGGTGATTACGACCATAGCAACGATCTATCCCGCAATTGCCGCAAGCCGGCTGCGTCCGGTCGAAGGTATTCGTTACGAATGAAGGTGTTGTCGTGGGTGACCCGCTCGTCGTCGTGAAGAATTTGACAAAGACATTTCAGCACATGGGGCGTGCCCTGCATGTGCTCAAAGGAATCGATCTGGTTATCGAACAGCAGCAGGTCATTGCAATCGTTGGCCCCTCGGGTGCCGGCAAGAGCACGTTGTTGCATTGCGTCGGGACGCTGGATCTGCCGACTTCCGGGACAATCCGATTGGGGAAAGAAGAACTTACAACGATGAGCGCGTCGCGCTTGGCGTCCGTCCGCAATCGAGATGTAGGATTTGTCTTTCAGTTCCACCACTTGTTGCCTGAGTTCAACGCAGTGGAAAATGTCATGCTGCCGGGGTTGATTGCCGGTAGACCTCGCAGGGACATGGAGCGTCGTGCGCGATTTCTGCTTGACGAAGTAGGGCTCTCTGAGAGAGCGACGCATCGGCCAGGTGAGCTCTCCGGTGGCGAGCAGCAACGGGTCGCAATCGCGCGTGCGCTAGCGATGGAACCCAAACTGCTGCTGGCGGACGAGCCAACGGGCAATCTGGATAGCGCTACCAGCGATTCAATCCACGATCTATTCTTTCAGATAAACCGAACCCATGGCACGACAATAGTTGTAGTCACGCACAACCACGGCTTCGCCAACAGCATGCCGCGCATCGTTTACATGAAGGATGGGCGTGTTGACCGCGACGAACCGGGGCGAAACAATGGTCTCGCCTGACGAGTCAACTTCATAGGTCGCTTCAGCGAGGTCGCTGAGTCGTTGCGCGGTGGGGAGCCCGGTGCATTGCAACAGCCGGCAAGGGTGTCCCCGATCGATCTTCAGGCGACGTTGCGCTAAAGCCGATTTGTTCCAAGTCATCCAGAGTTATCAGTGGCAGCTTGGCTTTCTGAATCAGCCGCAGCAATGTACTGTCGAGCTCAGATTCGTTGCCGGGCCAATCATAGTTGAGAAACTCGGCCAGCGCGGCCGGATCTGCGGCGCGTGGTGCGCCATACAGGCTCATCCCAAGCCGCGCAAGTCTATCAATCACCATGGCGCGTACGTCGTCTCCTCGATCGGCTAGCCTCGGGATTTCGGTCTCAACTCCCGCGAAACGCCGCGCGAGCGATTCGATGATGCGGCGCGACGCCACGAGTTCCATCAGCGACGCCCTCACGACTAGTATGCATCCAATGTCTGGCACTGATTCCGACGAGCGTTCGGACAACCAAGTCTCAATTGCCTGCTGTGATTCAAAATCAAGTGCCACCGGGTCGACGAGAACCAGGTTGCCACCCCCCAAGGCGTGCCGGCCACGCTGCGAGTTAACCCATGGCTTTGGGTAATCCGACGTGTTGACGGGATCTGCAATGACGAATGGGCCATCCCTGCGGGGACTGGCACAGTGGGCAACGGCCGCCCAGCCTCGAGCATCCGCCCCCAGAGGCAATACAAGCGCCTGAGACAAGCGGGCCGCTGCAAGTCGCTCCACTTGTTCAAGAGCGATTCGAGAGAGCGGCGCGAAGCAACTGGAGCGAATGGATCGAGCCATCGCACGGGAACCTTGTCTGTGTCCATCGAGCTCGAGTGAGGCGGTTAGTTCCGCCCGCTGCAAGCGAACCTCGACTTGGGCGCAGTGGTCGATGGCCAAAAGTTCGCGTTGACGTGAGCGGGCCTGAGCCGCGCTCACGGCCAGTAGCGCGCCAATTCGCATACACAATCGGCTTAGTGCCTGGGCTTCTTCAAGCGCGAGGGGCGAACGTCGGCCGCCGCTTGGAAGACATAACGCACCCAATGGACCCGTTTCTGATTGGAGCACGGTGGCGCAAAACACGCCTTGAGTCTCGAACCAAGATATCAGCGGACGAACATCTGCGCGACGAATCTGCACGGCGCGCAGCACCTCTGACCGCAATGTATTCTCGGGTTCTGATGCCGCGAATTCCGTCAGACGTTCCGGCAAAGCGGCGGTGCGTTCGTGAAGTTGACCGGCGATGTCTACGAATTTGACAACCGGTGGATCGACATTCCAAAGTTCGGAACGCAATCGGGTGTCGCGGTTGATGCGCGACAGTTCGCTCAGCGCGGCGCGCAACGCATCCGAGGGTTCGGGTTCGAGCGCCGCCAAAACAGCCTTTTCGATGGCAACCAGCCAACGTGACTGTTCGGGTTCTAGCGGTTTGGCGACCGTGCGTGCCAAAATGCCCACCGTTACTGACCAGACTGCTACAAGTGGGAGTACCCAACCCACCATACTGGGATTGTTTCGTAGAAGAATCGAACCCAGCAACGTGACCGGGGCGCCGAGCGCCAAAACCGCAATCAAGCTGCGCAGCCATCGCAGTATTAGGGTGGGGTCCGGTGTCGTGGCAATCCAACATTGCGCGAGTGCCATGAGCATCAACACCGCTGGCACGCTTCGGTCAGGTGCTCCGAAGTCCAGCAGCGCTGCCGGTACGGCAAAAAGGACTGCGGTGACGGCTGCAGACACGGCTCCGTTGCAGCGGTCTGCGACGCCTAGTTCGAAGCGTCGCAACAAGCGCAATCGGATTGTGGCAGCCAGGATCAACAATATGTTGGCGAAACTTGCTGTTGTTGTCGCGTAGTCAATGGTGAGTGGATCGATCCGCAGAACGGAATCATGCACGGTTGCTCGAATTACCGGCAGTGTCGTTGCAACCGACCACAGGAAGCCTGCGAAGACAGTGGCATCGAGGGAACGCGTCATCTTGGCGGGTACAATCAGCCCGCGCGGTCCCGAGATTCGCGCCAGTGCTACGAGTGCCCCCAGCGTACATGTTGCCGTCCCAACATTCGCTGCCGCGTCGAACGCAGGATGACCCGCAGGTCCCGAACGTGCCGCGAGCCAGAGCAGTGCACCGCTAAGAGCCGCCCGCGTAGCCGTCAACGCGGACCCTTCGGTGGTATTCGCCCGTCGATTGGCTGGCTCCGTCCGCCGCCACGTCAGAATAACTATCAATGGACTCAGTAGCAGCGCGCACAAGGCAGACCCTGACCTCGGCTGAAGCTGCAGCGCTGCAAACGCCACGTACAGTATGACCGCTAACGGAATCCAGACTCTGCCGAACAAGAGCGTCACGGCAGGGGGAGACTACCGTACGGGTACCACCCAAGCATCGACAGATTTTCGATTTTCGTCGTGTCAGCAGTCCAGAGGCCAAGAAACGGCTGAGATATCACGGTCTGAGCGCGGCTCTGCCGGTCCGGCCCCGGCCAAAGATAATTGGGCAAGATAACCTTAAGCCATTGCGACGAACGGCAGTTTATGTGTATCGGAAAGAGTCGGAAGGCCCGGTCCGACTGGCCCACGGCCCACTCGAGGTAGCATGCGAAAGACCTACGTTCTCGATACGAATGTTCTCATATACGACCCACACGCCATTTTGAAGTTCGAAGACAACGATGTTGTATTGCCAATTTACGTCATCGAAGAAGTCGACCAGTTCAAGCGTGAAACGACCGAACGCGGACGTAACGCCCGCGAAGTGGGTCGTGTGCTCGACGACCTGCGCACAAGAGGGTCGCTGTCACAGGGGGTTCCAACGGGCGAAGGAACGGTTCGCGTGCACGTGCCTGAGAAGCGTCCGCGTCTTGAACATGGCCTGAACCCGCTGTCTGCGGACAACGCTATTCTTCAAACCGCCTTGGCCGTGCGCGACGCGGACACGAGTCAGCCGACGATATTCGTGACGATGGACGTCAACCTTCGCATTCGAGCTGACGCGTTTGGGCTACTGACTGAAGCCTATGAGCACAATGCCGTCGACATCGAGCGCATGCATTCCGGAATGGTCGAGATTGTCGTCAGCAAAGAGCAGATTGAGAAGTTTATGGAATCGGGCAGTATGGCTGCACCGGGAAGCGAAATACTAAGCGGCAATACTTGCGTTGTACTACACGATGAAACTCAGCCGAAGCCCCACGTGGCATTGGCTCGCTACAACGTGCAGTCCGGTGAATTGAAAGTCGTGAAGACGCCAAAAGAGGGCGTCATGGGGATTCGGCCTAGAAATCGCGAGCAGAGCTTCGCTTTTGACTTGCTGCTGGACGAGAACATCAAGCTTGTGACTTTGGTCGGCAAGGCGGGAACGGGAAAGACGTTGCTAGCGCTGGCCGCGGGCATGATGCGCACTGTGGAAGATGGCCGCTATTCAAGACTCTTGGTAAGCCGACCCATCATGCCGCTCGGCAAGGACATTGGTTTTTTGCCTGGCAGCATCCAAGACAAGCTCAACCCTTGGATGCAACCCATCTTCGATAACCTTGAGTTCTTGCTGTTCTCCGGCGGCGGCAAGCGGCGTGGCATGCGTGCATTCGACGAATTGTTGCAAAGCGGCACGGTTCACGTCGAACCGTTGACGTATATTCGCGGCCGCAGCATGCCGCAACAGTATGTCATCGTGGACGAGGCGCAGAATCTGACGCCTCATGAAGTCAAGACGATAGTGACCCGGTGCGGAGAGGGCACCAAGATCATTTTGACGGGTGATCCATACCAAATCGACAATCCCTACGTGGATACCTCAACTAATGGGCTTACGGTTACTGCGGAGCGGCTGCGCGGCGATGCACTCGTCGGGCATATTGTGCTTTGCCGAGGCGAACGCAGCGAGCTTGCCAACCTAGCTGCGAACCGTCTGTGAAGAACAGCGCATCTGCCGTTGTGCGTGCGTTGGTGCGCGCCGAATCGCAAATCAACCTGCTCGCGCGCTGTCACCCGGCAAACTGGCTACCAGTCAGTCGCCGCCTCGTTGACGAATGGAAGCGCGGGATGGTACGGCAGCCGCACTTCGAACTTTCCCCTTTGCCGGATTTGTCGGCGCTGCGTCACGCGCTCGTCGCGCTTGAGAGTTGGGCCGTGGGGCAGGGGCCGTGGGGGCAAGTTTGGGCAGAGCGATGTCGCGAGCTGGCTCTGGAAGCCGAGATGGCGGAGCAGGTGGGCTCACCAGCAATTCGCGGGCTCGCCGAAAGGCGATTTCCTGTGGGTGCGTCGGTTGAGTCGCTTCGACGGTTAGCCCGACGCTGGGCGTGTTGCGAGCTTGAACGAGATAGGGGCGAACCCATTCGTAGCGACGACGAGCGGAACAGCGAAAGTCTTGTCTGCTCGATGCGCCGTGAGCTTGCGCAAAACAAGTGGGTATTCCCCGTCAAGTTTGACGACCGGCTGGCCGCGCGTGCAGCGGTCGATGAACAATTCGTTTGGATCAAGCCCGCTATCTTGCTGCGTCCCATCGAATCGAAGAGAATCGTTGTCCACGAGGTGCACGGACATGTCGCGCGGCGCGCGGCCTCGCGATGTGCCGACAACTGGGGTTACCAATGTGGGTTTGCCGGTGCGGATGCGGACGAAGAGGGCCGCGCCCTGTGGTTCGAAGAGCAGTCCGGCGCGTTCAATGCCGCGCGAAAAGCCGAGCTTGGGCGACGGCACTTGGCCGCCGACGCCTGCCGGCAAGGCGCCAGTTTCTGCGAGACGGTCCAGGTGCTCCTCGGTGTGGATTCGCCGTTGGAACAAGCATTGGGGATTGCGCTAAGAGTGTGGCGAGGCGGCGGTATTGCCAGGGAAATCATCTACCTTGGTGCTTACTGGCGCGCGCGCCGGCTTCTGAGCGACAACCTTGACGTCGAAGCTTGGATGAAGCGGGGAAGACTTTCATTGGAAGTCGCGACTGGGCTTGCGCAGGGCACGTTGCAGCCGATTGCAGCAGCGTAGATGGTCGCTAGGCACTCACGTCCACGACGACTGGAACGTGGTCCGATGGACGATCGCCGTGGCGAATGGTGGCGTCAATGGTCGCAAAAACCAGCGCGTCTTGCAGGGATGCCGACATGAATACGTAGTCGATTCGAAGACCCCGATTTAGGCGAAGCGACAGCCCGCGGTAGTCCCACCAGCTAAACTGTCGCGTCTCAGCATGGGTCCTTCGGTAAGCGTCGATGAATTCGTCGCCCAAAACGCGCAAGAGTGCTGCGCGCTCGTCCGGGTGAAAATGGATTTGTCCTGTCATGGCCTCGATGGACCATACGTCCAAATCCTGCAGCGCTATGTTGAAGTCGCCGCCGACGAGCAGCGGCAGCCCCGACGCAGCGATCTCATTGCGCAGCGTTTGCCCAAGTCTTGCGAGCCACGCCAATTTTGCCGCAAACGCAGGGTGCGTTACGTCCTTGCCGTTGGGAACGTACACACTGGCGCAGCGTACGTTGCCGACGGTCGCGGAGATGTAACGCCGCTCGGCTTCGGGCCCGTCGCCGTCGAGACCGACTTTCACGTCTCGCAGCGGCAATCGTGACACCAACGCCACGCCGTTGTAGGTCTTTTGCCCGGCCATTGCCACTGCGTAACCTCGGCGCAAAAAGTCCTCGCTGGGGAAGTCGTCGTCAATAACCTTGGTTTCTTGTAGCGCAACGACGTCCGGTTCCCGTTCGTCCAACCAAGCGATGGTCGCTGGGAGCCTGGCGCGAATGGAATTTACATTGAAGGTGGCGAATCTCATGCGTCATTCCTAGCCGTACTGGCCGCTTCGGCGCAAGTCGCCGGGAGCGGACGCGCCGTTTTCTTCGAAGCGATGTCCTGGGATTTCACGGCTTGCACGTGGGCCAACGCCAAAAAAAGACAGTGGCAACCAGCACGACAGCCACGAAGCGGCCGGTCCAACGAGCCCGGGAATTCTTGAGAATCGAGCTGCCGGGGCAAAAATCTGGCTCGTAGTGTGCTCGTCCTTGTCGTAGGCTCCGGCCGCGAACCCCTTGCACTTGAGCCAGTCACCATGATGCACCATCGTCGGTCTACGATTCGACATTTTGGCCTCGCGTTGATGTGTGTGGCACTACATGTCGCTTCTCACGCACAAGCGCAATTCGAAAGGCCGCCTGAGCCAGCTCCCGAAGCCCCGCCTGTCCCTGCCCAAGTGGTGATGCCGAAGCTGACGCAATTCGTGTCGGCAGCCTATCCTCCCGATGCGCAGAAGGCTGGGCTTCAGGCTGACGTTGTATTGCGCCTGACAATTGACGAAACCGGCAAAGTCGTTCAAGCGGAGCTCGTCGAGCCAGCGGGTCATGGTTTTGACGAAGCCGCGCAAGCCGCGGCGATGCAATTCGTTTTCGAGCCGGGTCGAAAAGACGGCGTCGCCATCAAGACTCGAATCAAGTACAAGTACTCATTCACGCTCACACCCCCCGAACCGAGCGCGGCCCCGCCGCCGCCGACCACTGGCACGTTGGGTGGTGAAGTGCGGATTGCTGGGGCCGAGGTCCCCTTGGCCGGCGTTGAATTGAGTATTGTAGGTCCTAATGGCTTCAACGAGCGCCGCACAACGGACGCCCAAGGGCGCTGGAATCTAGATGATTTGAAGCCCGGGCACTACAAGGTTTCCGTCGTTGCCAAAGGTTTTACCAACCTTGAGTCGTCGGAAGAAGTCGTTGCGGGTGAGGCGACGGACGTCGTGTATCGTTTGGCTGAGCAAACCGACGAGCTCGAAGTCACCGTCACAGGGGAACGGCCGCCGCGCGAAGTTACGCGACGAACGATCGAGCGGCGTGAAATGGAACGCATCCCGGGCACGAGCGGGGATGCACTGCGTTCGATTGAGAATATGCCGGGTGTAGCACGTCCGCCGGGTTTAGCAGGGCTGCTCATCATTCGTGGTTCAGCCCCCGAAGACACGCAAGTTTTCGTCGATGGCTCGAGTATCCCGATCATTTACCATTTTGGCGGCCTTCGAAGTGTCTTCCCGTCGGAGTTGCTCGAAAAGATCGATTTCTACCCGGGCAATTTCTCTGCCCAATACGGTCGAGCCATGGGTGGCATTATCGACGTGAGTCTGCGCGCACCTGACACCCGCTGCAAAGGACCCTACGGCCAGCCTACGGACAAACAGGGCTGTTTCAATGGTATCGCGTCGGTCAACTTGCTCGAAGGTCGTGCGCTCCTGCAAGGTCCGCTGCCCGTGAAGGGTTGGACATTTGCCGCGGGTATGCGGCGAAGTTGGGTGGACGCATGGCTCGGACCGGTTCTTTCGAATGCTGGAGCGAATATTCGCACTTTGCCCGTGTATTACGACTGGCAGCTCATCGCAGAGAACAAGCCGACTCGAGATTCACGCCTGAGCTTGCGATTCTTTGGCAGCGACGATCGCTTTGCTGCGGTCATCGACCCGCTCGCCCAAGATCCGGGGTTCGGCGGCAATCTCAGTTTTTCCGAAACAAACTGGACGGCTCAGGGCTTGTACGAAGGTCAAATTTCAAAGGGCCTTTCCGAGCGCGTGATGACTTCCGTGAGTCGATCAACGTTTCGATTTGGATTGGGCGGCACGTTTGACTTCAATATAATTCTGCATCCGATTCAGTATCGACACGAATTCGGCTGGAACATCGCGCCTGGCATCAAGCTGAACGCGGGGTTGGACTTTCAAGCGACACCCTACGACATCACCATTAGCAGTCCACCTCCACCCGAGCCCGGGCAGGCCGATTCCGGACCCTTCACCAACCGGCAACCCCTGTCAGTTACAGCCAATCGCAGTCTAATGGCCGAGGCGGTATACGTCGATGCCGAATTGCAGCCGACGAAACGTTGGCGCGTCGTGCCCGGATTGCGACTGGACTACTCGAGCGACACGCGAACGACGGATCCAAATCCGCGCATCAACACTCGCTATGACATAGTCCAAGGAGGGATTCTTCCGGATGGCTCGCTAAAGCGACGCACGACGATCAAAGGGGGCGTCGGCGAGTACACCCAGCCCCCTCAAGGCTATCAAACCAATGAAGTCTTTGGGACGCCAGGCGTCGTCGCCAATCGATCCGTACACTATTCTGTTGGTGTCGAACAGGAATTCACGCGTGAAATCGACGTGAGCGTCGAGGGTTTCTACAAGGATCTCAATCGCCTGGTAGCAGCTGGTGCTGACCCGCGTGGGCCTCGATATACCAACCTAGGAACGGGCTCGGTGATTGGCCTTGAAACGCTCATCAAGTACAAGCCCGACAAGCGATTCTTCGGCTGGATCGCCTACACCTTGTCGCGCAGTGTTCGCACAGACTATCCAGGGGGAACTCAGTATATGTTTCCCTATGATCAGACTCACAACTTGACGGCTCTGGGCAGTTACCGGCTCGGCCGCGGCTGGGAGTTTGGCGCTAGGTTTCGATTGACCTCCGGTTTCCCGACAACCCCAGTGACGCGACCCCCGAACCTTCCTGCCATCTACGCGGCCGATGCGGGCTCCTACGTCCCATTGCAGGGGCAGCCTTACAGTCAACGCCTACCCTTATTTCATGCCCTCGATATGCGGGTAGACAAACGCTGGCAATTCAAGAGTTGGCAATTGGGCGCCTACCTTGATGTCTACAATGTGTACAACCATGCCAATCCGGAGGCCCCGTCTTACGACTATAATTATGCACGTCAAGGCTACCAAACTGGATTGCCGTTTCTGCCCAGCATAGGCGTGCGAGGTGAATTCTAATGGCAACGAGAACCTCGAGAGTTTCGCAAGGAATCATCGAACGGCTGATGGTGCTGACGCCCCTGTTCGCAGCGGTTGGCTGCGGCGCGGAGTTTGATTCACCCGACCATGTGAAATCGTTACGGGTGCTCGGGGTGCAGAAGGATCACCCGTACGCCGCACCCACCGTTGATCCAGCCAAGCCGAGCGTGGTCCAATTGACGATGCTGGACTACGACGGGACACGCAAGTTTACCGACACACCGCGCGCGATTCAGCGTCTGTGGTTCTCCGGCTGCGACGACTTGCCTGGGGATCAGTATTTCACGTGCTTTGTTAGAATGTACTTGCTTTGGAATGCTTATGCCACATTGAGGCCAAACCAGCCGCTGCCTGACGAAGGGAAAAGCTGGTCACCAGCGGATCCGGGTGAGGGCCTGACGCCAGACCAGATCAGCGCGTATGCCCGCGCTTTCAACCCAAAGGTTCCCGCGGACCAGCAACAGGCCTATCTGCAAACGTACCGAATTGGGTCCGGGGAACATTTCACGTACCCAATTCCACCGTTCATCATCGAAAACCATCAACCCAGCTCAGATCCAGGCATTCCAGCCTACGGACTTGCCTTCATCTTCTTTACGCTATGTGCTGGTCAAATCCAGCTCTCGCCTGATTGGCAGAATCTGGACCCGAGCACGACGTTGAACAACGCAACGCTTGGGTTCCCGTTCGTGTGCCTAGACGACCACCGCAACGCGTTGGGGCCTGATGATTTCGTGGGTGGCTACACTCAACAATTCGTGTATGTTGACCCATCGGTTAGATCTCAACCCCGTCATTGACGGCGTGACGTTCAGCGGCAATGGGGTGAACTTTGATAGCCAAAACACTAACGACAAGAGTGCCTATTGCAGTGACGGAGACTGCGTCCCCCCGGTTGCGGCAACGACGCCGGGCCCCGACGTGTGTACGAATTCGGGGACAGATTCGAATTCGACAACCGTGCCACACGTACGACGCGTGCCCACCTGCCAGAGCAAGTGCCCCGAATACCAATTCAACCCGATCCTTAATCAGGCAAACAACAAGGATAAAGGCTCATTTGGGTCCGGGAGTGGCGAGGAAATGTGGATAGACTACTACTCGGACCGAGGCACGCTAAAGCACACGGTCAGGCACCTGAGCGATGGGACAGAATGGTTTGATGACCACGGCAACACATGGACAGCGCCCTCTGATCCCGGCCCGGTGAACCTATGGGCGGTTGTCCACGACTCGGGAGGTGGAACAGCTTGGGTTCGTCTGCTGGTTTGCGTAAGTGATGACACCACCCCATGAAGCAACAGAACGAATGACCGGTCAGCTGTCATGTTGGCCGTGATGCCGTCGTTGCTAACTGACCTCAAATCGACGAGTCTACCGATAACCAGCCCCGAAGCGCCAAGTCGCCATGGACAAGCCTAACCCACTCGCCGAAGGATCTCTGGTCAATGACCGATACGAGATCAAACAGAGCCTTGGCAAGGGCGGCATGGGCGAGGTGTTTCTCGCTTACGACCGCAGCACACAGCAAATGGTGGCTCTGAAGGTAGTGCGCGAAGAATCGCGCATGCCGGGCGATGATGAAGCGCTGCGACAGGAACTACTGCTGGCAAGATCGGTGGGTCACCCAAATGTCTGCCGCGTGCATGACTTGGCCCCCAGCCCGTGGGGGCCCATTCTTGTCATGGAATACATCGCGGGCCAGACGCTGCACACGCATATCCGCAGGAAGAAGGCGCAAGGGGGGTATTCCGGGGACGAGTTTCGAAAGATCGCTAGTGAGTCGAGCGCGGGATTGGCCGCGATACATCAACAGGGGTTGGTGCACGGTGATCTGAAGCCCGGCAACGTAATGGTCACGCCGGATCGGGCAATCATCCTGGATTTTGGCTTCGCACAAGAACGCGCCCGCATGAGCTCCAGGAGGCCTGCCGCGCCGCCGGATGGCGGCACGCCCAACTACATGTCGCCTGAGCGGCTGAGGTACGGTGGCGCAAGTCCTGAGGATGACATCTATGCGCTGGGGCTCACGCTCTGGGAAATGTGGACGTGCAAGGTTCCAGAGCCCGGTTACCAGCCTCGCTTGCGGCCGATGCGCGAGCAGATAATGTTCGATGTCCCAAGTGGGCTCAGCGTCGATGAGGTACGGCAGATCTTTCGATGCCTCAACGAAAACCAGGTGCTTCGTCCTGCTGCTCGACATTTGCGTTTCTTCAACCCAACGACACTGACCACTAGTCAGGCACACGTTCCTCGTGAGCGGCTCTCGCCGGGGCCGCCGCAAAGCCGATCGATCACAGAAGCATTCATACCGGGCGCACAGGCGCTGCTGCTCACGTATGCGACCAATGCCCCGCACGCGGATGGCACCCTGTTCCCGCTCGAGAAGCCGTTGCTCACCCTCGGTCGTCGAGGGGGCCAGGACATCGTGCTACCGGAAGCCACCGTGTCCGGAAATCACGGTGTCATGAGGTGGGAAGCCGGCACTTGGCTTGTCGAAGATGCCGGCAGCACGAATGGCACATACGCGGATCACAGCTACGAACGTAAACGGCAAGTGGCGCTGTTGCATGGAGGCGAGGTTCAGCTTGGTGAGTGTCGTGTGAAACTGGTGACCTTTGCTGCTGGAAGTGTCCAACATCAGCGCGCCCGCGCGTACTTGGAGCGGTATGACGGCCTGACCGGGCTGCTGCGCAAGGACCGTTTCTTGGAGGCAGTTGACGACGAATGTGCATTTGCTCGTTGGATGGGCGTGCCAATGTGCGTTGCAAAGTACCGCATTCAGGGGCCAGGACGTAGCGTCACGAGCAGGCCAACAATACTAGAGATGTTGGCCATGCGTCGTATCGCTCAGAGGGTCGTCGAGCTGACCGAAATGATGCTATTTAGCATCGTGCCCGTGACAGCTGGCGTCATGGCGAACCTTGGCTTCGCCATCGTAATGATTGGACCAAACCCCAGCGAATCAAGGCAAGTCGTGGAACAGGTGTTGGCACAAGTGCGCGGGTTGTTGCCCGAGTCGTTGGAACTGGTCTCAAGCGTATCGCAATGTCAGGCCGGGCAGTCTGCAGCCACCCTCTTCGATGACGAAAGATAACTAGCCGTTCTCGACTCACTGACATGGTTGGATCGCCACGCCCACCGTTCCCTTCGGCACCGAGCGAACCCAGTTTGCGTCGGTTGGGGATTTCGGGCGCTGGAAACAACGATCGGCCCATCAAGGCCCAACTGATAGTCGCGTTGGTAGCCTTGATAATCCTGCTGGCAGTGCCGCTGTACCTCTGGCGGCGGCCGGCGATTCACTCTATGATCGCCGATGCCGGTGCGGCTCGCGTTGCCGCCGCGGTCTCGGCGGCGCTTCCAGTTGCTTCTACCCCGCCGCCGCCTGCGCCATTTCAGCCTCCTCGCGTTCGCACAAGTCCGCTCCAGCGAGTTAAGTGTGGGTCAAGCCGATTGAGAGCGTCATCGGGCGTCACTTGTGACGCGTTACCGGCGTTGGAGCACGCTTTTGTCGAAGCCATTCAACAGACCTTGGATTGTGCGCCGAAGACGGCCAAAGAAGGCACGATCAATCACGTGCTTGACGTGGATTTCGCACACAAGACGTTGCACGTATTCCCGGGCAGAAGCGGTGACTGGCACGGGCCCTCGGCTCGCCGGACCGCCAAGTGCGTCGAGCGAGCGTTGGGCAAACCTGACTTCACGGCGATCGCGCACGCCCACGCCTATTACGCATTGGCTGTCATGACCACTTATCCAGGTGCTGGCGGCGTCGGCCAACCCACAGGTGGCGAGAACATCGCCCTGCCGACTGCTGCGGGGATTTCCAGCTTTGGAATCAACCCCGGCGCGACAGGGATTTCGAGTTCGACGCCTTCAGTCCTTCCCAAGCCACCCGAGTAAGTAAGGGTCGGAGAACTAGTCCAACGCTGCAGATATCTTGCACCCATCCCTCAAGCGTTCTAGCGGTGCAAGGTTTCCGGAAACGGTCTTACCGTCAATGGTCAATGAGCTGACGCCTTTGCAATGCGATCTTGGGTTCGTGACTTCAATTTGGAGTCGCATGCCTCGGAATACTCGTTGCATCGTGAACCCAGGCCAGCCGCTTGGTATGCAGGGGTCAATTCGAAGGCCGTCCAACTCGGGGCGAATGCCAAGAATCCACTGTATGGCGGCGTGCAGACTCCATGCAGCGGCACCCGTCAACCAGGGCACGCGCGCCTTACCCGCATTGCGGTTGCACGGCGCGTAAACGGTTTGACAATGCACGTAGGGCTCAATTTCGCGCTCAGATGCGCGGTCGTTGTAGGCCGCGGGCATGTACGCGCGATAGTACTGGTACGCCAAGTCGCCATGGCCGAGCATTGCTTCTGCCATGACGGCCCACCCTTGCGTGTGGCAGAATATTCCTGCATTTTCCTTGATGCCGTGATTGTAGATGACCCCGCCCATCACCGCGCGCGGCGTCTTGGTAAACGGCGGGCTGCTGAGCATGATCCCGAAAGGCGTGGCAATACGTGTCGCTACCGCCTGCATGGCGCTGTGAGCCTGTTCGGGGGTCGCGCTGCCGCTGATGACTGCCCACGACTGCGTATTGACGTAGATCTGACCTTCAGTCTCCCGGTGAGAACCGTAGCGATGGCCATCTGCACCGATGGCCCACAGAAACCACTCCCCGTCCCAGGTGGCATTTTGAATGCATCTGTCCAATGCTTGGAGTCTTTCAAGTGCCCATTGTGCCTCTGACGTCAAACCCAGTCTTCGGGAAATATCGGCATACGTGGCCAAGCCGTAGCGGACCTGAAAGGTGACCATTACGCTTTCACCTTCGTAGCCCATTCGAACGCAATCGTTCCAATCCGCTGCTAGTCCGCAGGGGAGGCCATTCTTGCCGGTGCGCTGAAGATTGAATTCAAGCGCGCGTCGAAGGTGCCCCAACACAGTCGCATGTCCCTTGTCCGCAAACGGTATCGATTTCCTGTAGAATTCAAGATTGCCAGTTTCCGCAACGAAGTCTGGAATTGCGTTGAAGAACCAAAGACAATCATCCGAACGATAGTCCTCGGCGGATGGGGCCGTCTCATGCCCTGGGTTGTGCGTTTCAGGCTTCACGACGGCAATGGCGCCGCCTGACGACACCTGCCCCGAAAGCATCAACTCGATGCGCGGCTGTATCGCCTCACCCAACAAGTGAGTTACGCCGAGAAAGTCTTGAACGGTATCCCGAAATCCCAACCCATCGCGCTCCCCGTTGTATATCAACGACGCGTGCCTTGACCATGCATACGTTATAAGAGCATTGTACGCATTCCAGACATTGACCATGCTATCAAATGCTTGATCAGGCGTTGTTACGCTTATGGATTCCAGCTGTGAATGCCATTTCGCCTTCAGCCGAGCAAGTTCCAACTTGCACCTGTCGGAGTGTCCAAATTCAGCAATCGCGTCACGTCCGTGTGACTCTGCCGTACCCAACCCCAACATTACGATGAGTTCGCGTGTCTCCCCCGGTTCCAGGTCGATATTTACCTGGAGCGTACCGCAAGGGTTTTCGCCTTCGGCCAGGAAATCCGTGCAGTAGCCGCGCGCGACAGCCAATGGGCTTGCGTAGGACGAGTAAGCCCCGCCCAAGAAGTTCTCACGCACAGTCTCGAATCCAATCAGTGGAGCACCCCGCAGCGTCATCCAGACGCGCCCGCACCCCTCGAGGTTGTTCGGGTCAAAGTCCACGTAGGGGTGAATCGATATTTCCAGGATTTCATTCTGCACTGTGGCCTTTGCAATGAACTGCGAGTACTGCAAATTGGACATGTCTGAGGGCATGTGCCAACTGGTCGCAAACTCGCAATACGTGAATACTGACAGAGATCGACGCCGAGCACTGGAGTTACCGACGCGTAGTCGCCAATACTCGAAAGTCTGCCCCAGCGGCACGAAATAGGTCGTCTCTGTGGTGATGCCCGAGTACTCCGACGCGATGATTGTATAGGCTGTACCGTGGCGGCATGTGGTTCGATAACGATCCAGTGACTTCCCGACGGGTTGCCAAGACGCGCTGAAGTAGTCACCTGTCTCGTTGTCGCGCAGATAGAAGTATCTACCGGGCTGATCGAGCGGCACGGAGTTGGGCCTGAGTCTAAGAAACCGGCTACCAAGCGCGCTCCGAAAGAAACTGTACCCGCCGGCATGATTGGTGATGATGGCGCCGTACTCGGTTGAACCTAAGTAGTTGCTCCAAGGGCGCGGCGTATCAGCCTGCGTAATGACATATTCTCTTGCACTATCGTCGAAGATTCCGAATTTCATAGCTGAACCGTTTTTTCAGAAGTACCGCGGGAGCGTGCGCGAGAAATCTCCAGTGCAGGTGACGTCAATGGGGGCGGGTCGTCAGACCGGCCGCATTGCCGGAATTTATGCCACGAATCGCCCCGGGGGAACGATTTTCTCTGCCGTAGACGCGTCCTTGGGAATTGTGTAGAGAAATTCACCACCGCCATGTGCGTTTGCCGCGGCTATGCGACGCTCGCGTCTTGAACGAAGCAGATCATGACAATTCGTGCCGTCGTTTTAGGAATCTGCTTGGCGCTGTTGATAGCTAGTTCAACGTACTTCAACGATTGGGTTATCGGACAGACACTGCTCATTGGCAACCACCTCCCGATATCGGTGTTTGGTGGCGCCGTTCTGCTCCTGCTTTGCATCAATCCATTATTGTTCACTATCGACAAAAGGCTGCCGCTACGGGCGGCGGAGATCGGTGTCATCGTAGCCCTGGGTCTAGCCGTTTGCGGCTGGCCTGGTTCGAGTTTCTTCCGTGGATTCACGACCATTACGGCCTATCCTGCGCATTGGCTGAAGACCAAGGCGAATTGGCAGTCGACTCACGTTATGTCGTATGTGCCAGGTGCCTCAGCAGAACTGGGACAGGGACATGTGAAGGACTGGAAGAAGCTCACATTGCTGCTTCGCGCTGATGCTTCTGCAAGCCAACCGTCACCTGCTTCACGTGTTTGGTCTTTGTTGCCTGAGCCGGCGCAGCGAAGCATGACGGAAGGTCTGGAAAAAGGCTTTGAGCCGGGCCGTGTTTCAGAGCTCACTTTTGCTCTTAACGGCGTGCTTGCACAGCCGTTGCTCTACGAACCGCAGGTATTTTCGCGGGTCGCAGTTCCGGACAAGATTCGGCCGCTATTGTCGATTCCGCCAGCCCAACTAAAGTCAGAAGATGTCGAGCTGCGGAATCGATGGTTGTTGGTAGGCGCATTCCCCCAGGTTGTTTTGCCGCCGCCCGAGGGTTGCGGAGTCCTGTTCGACGGAGGTCGAGCCGACCCGTTCGCGCTGGACACGCTGGTCCACGGACGTTCCAAGAACCAACAACTTTCGCTGAAGCAACTACCTTGGCAGACGTGGTGGCCTACTATACGCGTTTGGTGGGGTGCGGCGCTAATGCTCTCGATTGTTGCCCTGTGCATGGCGCTGATCGTCCACCCACAATGGTCCAAACGCGAATTGCTCTCCTATCCTGTCGCCCGTTTTGTGGACGAAATCTCAGCGCGAAAAGCAGGTTCCGGTGTGCCCAACATTGCCCGAAGCAGGCTCTTCTGGCTTGGCTTTTGCACACTCTTTGGGTTGCACCTCGTCAACGGGTTGCATGCCTGGTTTCAAGACATACCCGAAATACCGCGGAAGTTTGACTTTTGGAGCCTAGTTCAAGTGTTTCCAGACGCGGCCAGAGCCTACGGTTCCTTCGGATATTTTGGTCCAACCCTCTATGGATCCGTTATTGCGTTCAGCTACTTCCTTTCGAATTCGGTATCTTTCAGTCTTGGTATAGCTGAGGTGCTCTACATGGCATTTGCAGGCACCCTGTTGGGCTATGGTGTTCAACTCGAATCAGGGCAATGGGGAGGGACCTCGTCCAATCTGATTCGCTTCGGGAGTTTCGTCGCTGCAGCGACAATGATATTCTACACGGGTCGGCGGTATTACGCCAACGTGATGTCGAGCGCTTTTGGTGGGGCTCGTCTGTCCGAGACCCCAAACTACGCGACTTGGGGTGCACGCCTGGGCATGCTTGCGTTGGTTCTGACGGTCGCCTTTCTCCATAGCGCGGGCATTGGCCTGGGCTTTGCCGTGCTGTTCATTGCGCTGCAACTGGTCATTTTCTTAGTTCTCTCGCGAATGGTGGCGGAAACTGGCACGTTTTTCGTCCAGACCCCGTGGGCACCGGTTGGCGCGCTCACGGCTTTGTTGGGCTTCAATGCCATCGGTCCCACCACGTATGTTGCTCTATCCGTTGGGGCGACCGTGCTGTTCAGCGATTCTCGCGAACTCCTAATGCCCTTCTTGTCAAATGGGCTCAAGCTTTCCGATCGCAATGATGGACCCACACCTGTTCGGATCGCTCCGTGGCTGGCGATCGTTGTCGTTCTTGGTCTGGGAGTCGCCGGGGCGACGACGCTCTACCTGCAATACAATCACGGAGCGACACAAGTCGGAAACAGTCACGCGACGGATACATTACCACTACTGGCTTTCGACGGCCTTGCGCATCAAATTGCCGTATCGGCTTCCGAAGGGACCATTGGCTTGGCGACGGCTGCAAAAGGCCTTGGCAAACTCGCACTAATCAATCCCGATTCGGGCGCCGTCTACTGGGTTGGTCTTGGGCTGGTCCTTGGAATAGGGACGGCCATTGCAAGACTGCGCTGGTCTTGGTGGCCTGTTCATCCGGTTGTGTTTCTGGTTTGGGGGACCTATCCAATATCAATGTTCGGGCCGTCGTTTCTTCTCGGGTGGATGATAAAATCTGCGATTGTGAATACGACGGGCGCGCGGGGCTACCACCAAGTCAAGCCGCTGATGGTTGGAGTATTTGCAGGTGAGCTAACGTGCGCCCTGGTCTGGATGCTGATCGGCGCCGGGTACTATTTTGGTACGGGCAAGGCCCCCGTCACGTATGCCATTTTCCCGCTCTAAGAAGCTCCAGGCTGACGCCTCAATAGTATACCATTGTTCCGTTCGACACCGCAAAATTGCTCTTGGCGGGCTGTCCCTTCAGCCGTGGGGACTCAGCCGTCAGCTCCTGCTATGTTTCCAAACGAAACAAAAGCGAGAGCAGGTCGGAAGCAGAATACCTGTTGGTTCGAGACGTGGCGGTTCGGTTTGCCCAGAGTGCATCAAGGGCGACAAGCTTGTTCTCAATCCAGCCTAGGGCTTCCTCAACCTGGTCCACTTGGCATAGCAACAGATCGCCACGCTCGAGGTTGTCGAGGGCTCCCTCAATTGCCACCCTTTCTCCACGCGTTTCGAATACTCGCTTGACACGCAGAGTATCGCGCAAGCCGAGCCGCATCAGTCGAATTACCTCACCGTCTGCGCGACCACGCGTGCACTTATCCTCGTAGAGATAGACTTCATCAAAATGGGTGCCGATTATTTGAGCCTGCTCGATGATATCTGCGTCGCGTCTATCCCCAGCGGCTGTGTACACGACTGACCTGCGTTTGTGGGGAAGCCGCCGAATAGCATCGACCAATGCAAGGAGTGCCGACGCGTTGTGGCCGTAATCGGAAATGACCGTGCGCCCTGAGGTTTCAAAGATATTGAATCGACCAGGGACTGTTGAAACATCGCTCGCAAACGATTCGAGTCGTTCGCGGATTACGTCCCGTGGCACATTCAGAGACCAAGCGGCAGCGGTGGCGGCCAGCAGATTGTCAACTTGAAAACCAATTCGTCCTCCATAGGCGAGGGGCAACCGATCGATCGCGGCGATATTCCATTGTTGTTGGCCGACGGCTACGACAATCTGACGATCTCGCACGAACACGGTACAGCCGCCGCGACGACGATGAGCCACCATGACTGGATGATCCCCGTCGCGCTCGAAGAATATGACCTTGCCAGGGCAGCGCTCCGCCATGGCGACAACGAGCGGATCGCTGGCCTTGAGAACAGCTGAGCCAGTGGTTGATACCGCACGCACGATTGTTTGTTTGACGTCGGCAAGTTGCTGTTCGGTATCAATTCCGCCCATTCCTAGGTGGTCGCCTTTGGCTATGTTGGTGACGATCGCGACGTCGCATTGATCGAATCCGAGCCCTTCGCGCAATATGCCACCGCGTGCCGTCTCCAGTACCGCGGCTTCAACCTGCGGATGACACAAGATGGTACGGGCACTTCGGGGGCCGCTGCAGTCACCCGTATCGATTCTGCGGTCGTCCACGTAGATGCCGTCAGTGCAGGTCATGCCAACTTTAAGGCCTAGCCCACGCAACACGTGGGCCATGCAGCGAACGGTAGTCGTCTTTCCATTGGTTCCGGTTACGGCAACGATAGGGATTCTGCCGTTCCGTTCAGATGGAAAGAGCGAAGCTACTATGGCCTCGCCCACGGGACGTGATTTCCCCGACGATGGGGACACATGCATGCGAAGACCGGGCGCCGCGTTGATCTCGACAATTGCTCCGCCGCTCAATTCTAACGGCTGATTGACGCAGGGGGCGACGACATCGACGCCGGCAATGTCGAGACCGACCAATTGCACCGCGTCCACGACACGGGCGGCGACATCCGGTGCCACTTCGTCCGTGACATCCGTTGCAGTCCCGCCAGTGCTCAAGTTGGCGTTACGTCTGAGTGTTACGGCTTGGCCCGGTGCGGGCACCGATTCGGGCGTCAAGCCTTGCTCCTGAAGGACTTCAAGCCCTATCTCGTCGAGTCGGAGCTTGCTCAACGGCGTAGCATGATCTTCCCCGCGTCGGGGGTCCAGGTTCGTTTCTTCAACAAGCTGTGCAATGTTCTTCCGCCCATTCCCTACGACGGCGGGCGCTTGGCGGCGTGCAGCGGCGACAACCTTGCTGCCCACCACAAGAAAACGATAGTCATGCCCCGGCACAAAACGCTCAATGAGGATTACTTTGCCTTCTGCTTTGGCAGCCGCAAATGCCGCAAGCACAGTGGGTTCAGTAGTAAGGTTTACCGAGACGCCACGGCCCTGATTGCCGTTCTTGGGCTTGATGACCACTGGCACCCCCAGCTTTTGAGCAACTTGCCAGGCTTCCTGCGCATCGTGGACCACGTAGCCTTCCGGCACGGGCACGCCGCAAGCTGACAGGAGCGATTTGGTGAGGTCCTTGTCCTGCGCAATGGCTTCGCCAATGGCGCTGGTTTGATCCGTTTCAGACGCCCAGATTCGGCGCTGAAACTTGCCTTGCCCCAGTTGCACAAGGTTGCCTTCGGTCAGCCGCCTTACAGGTATGTCCCGTGCGCGAGCAGCATCCACAATTGAGCGAGTGCTTGGCCCCAAACGCATGTTCAGTAGCAACACTCGTGCAGCCTGGAGCCGATTCTTCAACGATTCTTCCTCAACATAGCCGCCAAGTGACTCAAGCGCCAAGTTCAGAAGGTCCTTGGCAACTTGTTCCTCTTCGTAGTCAAAGAGGAGTCGGAACTTATTGGGCTGATTCGTTGTTCTGGCATCTGCAGACTTAACACAACTGCCTACCGCTAGCTGAAAGGCCAATGCGACTTGACTCACAAGCTGTGCAACGACATGCCCCGAGTGCTCGACGTCACACGTCGTCTGGCGGATCTGAGCTGCGGATGCAGCCGGCACGTGCGCTAGAATGTGTTGAACTCGCAAGTGCAGTTCCGGTGTCACACCCGCGTCAGCAAAGAAAATGGCCTCAAGCTGGGGCTGGTTTGACCAAAGGTTCGGTCCGCGCAGCACGCGAGTCGATTCAAGAAACATAGGGTTCCGTGGCTTTCGCTAGAGGTGCAATGTCGAGCGATTGGCTGGCACGCGGTTGAAACGCAGTGTCGCTTGACAATCCGTTCTGCGATTCTGGTGTGACAATTCTTCCCTTAAACATTGTTAGACGAGGGCAGGGGTTGACTTGATTCACGGACGGCGGCCAGATCACCCGTTCCTGGTCCATTGGCCAAAGATTTGGCTCCCCATTCCAATAGTAGGCTTCGCGCAGCGGCCACGCCAGCGGCTTCCTTGACCTGCAACATCAGGAAGTCTTTGGGCTCAAGGCTCTGAATGATTTGCCTCGTGAGACGCGAGTCGCCAAGACTTTGCGATGCCTGGGCCACGTCGTGAGCATGGTTGGCACTTCTGACCCCTCGCTCAATCTCCTCAAGCAACGAGCGCAGGTTTTCCGACGATGGGTCGAAGTAGCCTCCAAGTATGACTCGGTCAAAGAACTGGCCGAGCCGCGCACCTTGCTCGAAGGCATCTACGAGACGGTGGTCCGATTGCACGCCATAAACGGCAACGCACTTTGAGAAGTTGGCGACTTGGCCAATGCCTGTGATCGTGGCATTCAACGCAGACAGATTGCGGCATTGGGTCAGAAGAATTGTTGCCCCCCCAAGTTCATAAAAGCTATCAGAGCTTGTTTCGTGAGCCGCTGCCTGCATAAGCCCTGCAGCGATATGACTTGAGCTAATTCCAAGCGCCCAAGCCGCTCCAACAGCCGCCAAAGCGTTCTGGATTTGAAATTTGAGTAGTCCATTCAGCGTAAACGGGAGAGCCGAGACCGGGATCAGGGATATCTGTTTTCCACCATCTACTAGTACAACACTTCCGTGATCCAGTGTGACAACCTGGTGACCGGCAGCGAGCAGGTCTTTGACGCTGCTATTCCCAGTGGAAAGACTGAAGAAGATCGCGCTTCCAGGACAGTAGGAAGCTAGGCCCGCTACCAGTGAGTCATCGGCATTGAGAACGCACGCGCCACGGGGAGTCACGACGTCAACCGGCGTCCGCTTCGCCTTGGTTATGACTTCGACAGTCTCGACGTATTGGGCACCCAGGTGATCGGCTGAGCCTACGTTTGTCACTAAGGCCACGTCGCATTGATCAAACGCCAAGCCTTGTTTCAAAACACTGTTGGCACTTATCTCGAAGAGGGCCACATCCACGAATGGATTCACGAGGATTCTTCGAGCACTCGGAGCATCCGCGCAGTCGCCGTCTTGGATTCGTTGACTACCGATGTAGATTCCTTCTGAACTAGTGGCCCCCAACCTCTTGCCAGCGCATTTCAATATGTGATAGAGGAGCTTGACCGTCGAAGTCTTGCCGTTCGTGCCGGTAACGGCGACGATTGGGACTCGACCTGTTTCACGCTCTTCAAAGAGCGCGGACACGACCGCCATTCCAACGGGCCGTGGTTTCCCGTTCATAGGCCGTAAGTGCATCAACAGTCCGGGGCTTGCGTTTACCTCCACGATGGCGCCACCTTGAGCCGCCAGTGGCTGGTCGATGCGGTTAGCAATGAGGTCAATGCCGGCAATATTCAAACCAACAGCGCATGCCGCCAAGACGCAATCGGTCGCAACATCAGGGTGAACTTCCTCGGTGACGTCGTCTGTCAAGTCGCCGTTGTAATGGATGACAACTTGACGGCCCTGCGGAGGGATTGAGGTTGAAGAGAACCCCTGGCGCGCCAACAACCCTAACGCGATATCATCCAGCAACAGGGTCGACAATGGGTATTCCTGACCCGTCCCACGCAGCGGTTGTCGGTTCGTTTCTTCGACTAACTCGACAACCGTATGGATACCATCGCCGATGACATGGTCGAAATCGCCGCGGCTTGCGGCAACTACCTTATCCTTGACAACGAGGACACGGTGGGGAAGGCCTCGAATCATGCTTTCGGCAACAACACCGCTGCCTTCGCGATCTGCACAATCGAAGGCTGCCCGAATTGACTCTTCGTCTCCTAAGTCAATTGAAACGCCGCGACCATAGTTGCCATCTTGCGGCTTTATCACGACAGGCAACCCGATTTCCTGCGCAGCCTCCCATGCGTCGTCCTTGGAAGCCACTGTGCGCCCCTTTGGCACAGGAACCCCAACAGCCTCCAGTAGCTGGCGAGTCAGCTGCTTGTCTTGAGCGATGGACTCGGCGACGGCGCTTGTCCCGTCCGTCTCCGCAGCCCAGATTCGACGCTGTGCGCTGCAATAGCCCAGCTGCACCAAACTGCCAGTATTGAGGCGCAGAAACGGGATGTTTCGGTCAGCGGCGGCCTTGATTATAGAGCGAGTGCCTGGACCAAGACATACCTCGTCGGCCAGTCTTTGCAACTTGGTGACTGCCTCACCGACATCAAAGGCCGTGTTGTCGACGGCTGCCAGGATAAGGGATCTTGCCGTCTCCATCGCAGCACGCGCGAATTGCTCTTCGGTGAATTCTATGACGACCTTGTACACCCCTCGTTCGGAAGTCTCTCTCGCACGCCCGAATTCGACGGGTACGCCTGCCAGAGTCTGCAGCTCAATGGTCACGTGCTCAAGGATATGACCCAAGTAGGTTCCTGTTCTGAGTCGTTCAAAGAAGCCCCCACGCTCGCCGACCCCACAACGATGCTCAATCATGCTGGGCAACCACGCTATGATTCGGTCGCTGAATCCCGGCAGCTTGTTGGAAGGGAAATCCTCGAATTTGCCGATGTCGACCCAGGCCTCCAAAGCCTTGTAGTTGGTCCAGATGTTTGGACCCGCCAATGCAACGACTCTTCGGATGTTCATGCTTTGTGCTCAGTTCGGGAAGAAGACCGCCCGAAGAACCGCCGCAGCCGGCCGGATTCTGCTACAGGCACATGCGCTGCGCCAGTAGTCTGGTTCCGGTCGAGCGCGCATGTTTCACGCCAAATGAGCCAGGATATGCATGGTTGAAAAACGGCCGTAGATTATTGTGGCACTCAAATCGCTGAGCATTGCCGAAATGTCCGGAATATCCGACCATTTCGCTCCAAGGCCGCTTGAATCTACTACGAGGACTGGAGTGGCGTTGACCAAGACTGGATAATTCGTTCCACAATGAGTGTAAGTCCTGCTTCAAGGTATATGGTCATAGATTGATAGGAATTCATGAACAGGTCCCTGTCCGCAAAGGTCGAAACGCGTCTGAATGCGTCGTGCCCTGCAAATGGGTCGCGAACCCGCGGTCAAGCTTGCCGTCACGAACAATGTTTGACCCCATAGCGCGTCACTTGGAGGAAACTGCGCGCGGCTCAAACTCCAACGTTGCAATCTAACGAAAGCCGATTCATTCATGCAGGACACAGCGAGCGAGTCGCAACCGGGCAATCTAGACCAACGTAGCGTAGGACTTGACGACGGCGAGTTTGTCATTGCGACTTTTTCACCAAATCTGGATCAAGATTTGCGCTTTGAACAGAGTATCGTTGTTTTGACGAGTCAAAGGGTCATTCATCAGCGAAGTGACGGGACCCAGGAGCGCATAAATATTGTCGCTGCCACGCAATTGCTGAGCAGTGAACTGGCGGGAATTCAGACACTCGAATTGTACGAGTCGGGAACTCGCAAGGCGATATGGCGTTCCACATTGAGCCAGGCAACATCAGTCCACGACTTTGTGGAAGCGTTTGAAAGTCACAAACAAGGTCGTTCGAGGCCAGCTGACATTGCAGATTGGAACGAAGGCGCTGAACAGTCTAGATCACGAGCGCCGATACGTGCCGTGTTCCGAAGTCCGCTGCTGCGTCTATTGAGGTTCACGCGCGCAAGGTCGAAAGCGATACTTCTGGGCTTGATGCTGACATTCGCCACGACGGTCGTAGGCCTCATCCCTCCCTACATGACGATGCCGCTCGTTCAACGAAGTTTTGGTGCCGACCCAAGTCCAAGTGCACCCTTCGCCGCAAGGAGCCACTTCGCGGGGTATTGCGCAACGTGCCGCTGACTCCCTGGTTGGCAATGCCAAGGGGATGCCAAGAGTTGTCGTGTACCTGGGTGGGCTTGGCGCGGCCGCGGTTCTGGCATGGCTGTTGGCGTGGGGACAAGGGTTTGTGCTGGCTCGCGTTAGTGAACGAATTAGCGCTGATTTGCGGAATAGAACATATGCCCACCTGCAACAATTGTCGCTGGAGTACTTTGGCGACAAACGCACGGGCGATCTCATATCGAGAATCAGCAATGATACCGAACACCTCTGTTCGTTCCTGTCTGACACACTCGTCGATTTTGTGACGGACGTCCTAATGATTGTGGGGTCCGCGATCGTGCTATTCACGCTGGATCCTTGGCTTGCAATCGCTACGCTGGCTTCATTCCCGCTGATTGCTTCATTGATTTTGCGAGTTCGAGGGAAGTTGACGCATGGCTTCTTGCGCACGGGACGCGCCTGGTCGGCGATGACGAACATCTTGGCTGACACAATCCCCGGGGTGCGGGTAGTGAAGGCATTTGCACAGGAGAATCGAGAAATTGAGCGCTTCGCGCAAGCAAACCAGAAAATATTCGAAATCAATGACCGCATCAATGCACTCTGGACCTTTTTTTGGCCTCTGGTTGGGCTGTTGAATCAGGCTGGGCTGTTGGTTGTATGGGCCGTGGGCGCCTGGGAGATTTTTCATCATCGAGTAACCGTCGGTGTACTCACAGCGTTCATCGCGTATATTGGGCGTTTCTACGCGAGGCTCGAAAGCATGAGCCGAATGTTGACGGCGACCCAGAAAGCGTCGGCAGGGGCTCATCGGCTCTTTGAAATCCTCGACCGGGTCTCTAGTGTCAGCGAACCGCGGTCCCCCAAAGCTCTGCCGCCGGTGGCTGGTGCGCTCAAGTTCGACAACATAAGCTTTCGGTATGGGAGTCGCATCGTCGTCGACCATGTGAGTTTTGACGTGGCTGCGGGTGAGATGGTTGGGATTGTCGGTCACACGGGATCGGGGAAGAGCTCAGTCGCCAATCTCGCCTGTCGTTTCTACGACGTGTCGGAGGGTGCAATAACCATTGATGGAATTGACATCAGAGATGTTGCAACAGAACAATACCGAAGGAACATTGGAATTGTGCTGCAAGATCCGTTTCTCTTCTATGGGTCAATTGCGGACAACATAGCCTACGGGCAGCCCAATGCACCACGACGCAAGATCATTGAGGCCGCGCGAGTTGCGTGTGCTCACGAGTTCATACTCCGCTTGCCCGATGGCTACGATTCGCTGGTAGGGGAGCGAGGGCAGTCCCTGTCGGGTGGTGAGCGACAACGCGTGGCCATTGCGCGTGCTGTTCTCATTAACCCGAAGATCTTGATTCTTGACGAAGCCACATCCGCGGTAGACGCCCAGACGGAGAGGGAAATTCAACGTGCCCTGGACAACGTCGTCCAAGGTCGTACGACGATAGCAATTGCACACCGACTCAGCACACTGCGCAAGGCCAACAAGTTGATTGTCTTGAGCCACGGAAGAATCGTCGAGTGTGGCACCCATGCGGGGTTGTTGGCCATGGGCGGCGAATATGCGAGGTTGCACCGGGCGCAGATGCAAAGCGCGCTCGGTCGCGAAACTGCGCAGGAAGCACCTGACGATTCCATGTCTGCGCCGCAGCAGGCATGGACGCTGATATCAGAGTTCGATTCCGACCAATCGCTAGACGCGTTTGGGTTATTGCCCTGTGCGCCAGGGCAACTGACGCTGAGCATCGCTGGCGAATCCTGCGTTGTTCACCCGGTACGTTGCTTCCCGTTGACCGAACCATTGAGCTGGATATCGCTCGTCAATACGAAGATTCGCGAGGTCGCCATTGTGAAATCATTGCCCAATCTCGATGAGTCGCGCAGACGCCTCGTCGAAGACGCATTGCGTGTTCGCGAGTTTCTGCCCATCATTACTGGCATTCATCGGATCAATGTGGAATCTGCCCATAGCGAGTGGCACGTGGCGACCGACCGGGGCGATACACAATTCTCCTTGGGCCACGACGACCACGTAAGGGCGCTGTCGAAAGTTCGGTTTGTCATCACGGATTCTGACGGAATGCGGTATCTCGTTAATGATATCAATCGATTGGACACAAAGAGCCAACGTTTGCTTTCGCGGTACTATTAATGGGAGTTACTCCCAGCCTCTGAAGCCATGTTTGCGCCATCCTGAAACGCCGATAGCCCATGCGCTGGCTACTCATTGGCGATCGGCCCGTTCGTTCTGGTTTCCTTGATTGTATTAGTCGTCTGGGCCCCGGCCCAAACGACGGCGTATCCGAAACTCGAATCAAGATCGATGATCTTCGTGCTAAACAGCTCCACGTGGACACTGCAGAATTTGTCCATAGCCCTGCTGAACACGGTCGGTAGTCAACCGAAGATCGGGGCATCCGTATTTTCACGTTGGCGCGGTCTTGGCGTCAAGGCGCAGCCTCTCACGCCAAGAGTCATAAATTTTGCGCGTTGGCCAAAAGACCAGTCTTCGGGGACAACGCCGATTTGGCGAACGTAACTTGAAGCGACTATAGGTTTGCTCTAGTTTTCTGTTGAGTGTTTGTACGGCTCGCTATGGAGAAATTCCTTGGTTCTATCAAATACTCAGTTTTGTTGAGGTGAGCACATGTCTATTAGTTACAAACAACTGGGTCTGGTAAATACGAAGAATCTCTTCGCCAAGGCGATTGCCGGTGGCTACGCAATTCCGGCATACAACTTTAACAACATGGAACAGCTGCAGGCAATCATCGCTGCCTGCGTTGAAACCAGATCTCCGGTAATACTACAGGTGTCTTCTGGGGCACGGAAGTACGCCAATCAAACGCTGTTGCGATACATGGCCCAAGGGGCGGTGGAATATGCCAAGGAATTGAGCAATGGTGTCGGGATACCGATTGCCCTGCATCTGGACCACGGGGACACATTCGAACTCTGCAAAGACTGTGTTGACTCCGGCTTTTCGTCAGTAATGATCGATGGTTCACACCATAGTTACGAAGAGAACATTGCGCTGACACGAAAAGTCGTCGAATACGCCCATGCGCACGACGTGACTGTGGAAGGCGAATTGGGAGTGCTCGCCGGAATCGAGGACGAAGTCTCAGCGGAGAAGAGCACGTATACGAAACCCGAAGAAGTCGAGGATTTCGTGAAGCGCACCAATGTTGACAGTCTCGCCATCTCGATCGGCACTTCCCATGGAGCCAACAAGTTCACGCCGGCACAATGCACAAGGAACGCAGAAGGCGTGTTAGTACCGCCGCCTCTTCGCTTCGATATCTTGGAAGAGGTCGAGAGACGGCTTCCAGGCTTCCCCATCGTGCTTCACGGTGCTTCGAGTGTTCCCATGAGTCAAGTGAGAATCATCAACGCCAATGGCGGCGCTCTGAAAGACGCGGTCGGGATTCCGGAGGAACAGCTGCGGCGCGCCGCCAAGAGTGCGGTCTGTAAGATCAATATCGACTCCGACGGCCGGTTGGCGATGACCGCAGCCGTGCGCGAGACGTTCGCGAAAAAGCCAGGGGAATTCGATCCAGAAATACCTTGGGCCGGCCCGAGACGCGCTGAAGGACCTTTACAAGCACAAGAATCAGAGTGTGCTTGGTTCGGCAGGTCAGGCTTGAGCCGAACACCGTGAAATTGCTTACCCCCTCGATCAAGCGAAAGACCGCTTGATCGAGGGGGCAAGGATTTTAGGCCAAGAAGGAGATGACCTAGATACCGTCTGCGACGAGCTGCGCCACCGTGTCGCCCACCTGGGTGGTGCCCATGCCCATCTTGCCAGCAGATTGACTTTGCATTTTCTCGGCGGTCGTCTTCATGATGGCGCGCTCGATGGCAGCGGCGGCTTCCGTTTCGCCAAGGCTATGTTCGAGCAACATGGCGCCGGCACCTATTGCAGCCATTGGATTGATGACGTTCTGTCCCGTATACTTGGGCGCTGAGCCACCGATTGGTTCGTACATGCTGACGCCTTCCGGGTTGATATTGCCGCCCGAGGCGATACCCATACCGCCCTGAATCATTGCGCCCAGATCAGTGATGATATCGCCAAAAATGTTGTTGGTTACGATGACGTCGTACCATTCTGGGTTTTTGACGAACCACATACAGCAAGCGTCCACGTGGTTGTAGTCTCGCTTCACGTCTGGGTAGTGGCTCCCCATTTCGTGAAACGCCCGCTCCCACAGATCGAATTCGTACGTCAGAACATTGGTTTTGCCCACGAGCGTAAGCGTCTTGCGCCTGTTGCGACGCCTTGTTAGCTCGAACGCGAATTTCAGGCATCGGTCGCAACCGGTGCGTGACTGAATTGCCAGCTGAGTCGCAACTTCCTCTGGTGTCCCGTATTTAAGAAAGCCTCCGGCACCGGTGTATAGTCCCTCGTTGTTTTCGCGAACGACGACGAAGTCAATGTGCTCTGGACCCTTGTCTTTGAGTGGAGTCCAGACGCCAGGATATAGTTTTACAGGGCGCAAATTGATGTACTGTTGCAGCTCGAACCGAAGTTTCAACAGAATGCCCTTTTCGAGGATACCTGGTTTTACGTCGGGATGGCCAATGGCCCCGAGCAAGATTGCATCATGCTTCTTGAGTGTGTCCGCGGCATTGGCAGGCAAGACTTCGCCCGTACGCAGGTATCGATCGCCGCCCCAGTCGTAGCATTCCCAATTCAACTTGAATCCGAAGCGACGGGCGGCGACGTCCATCACTTTTCGTGACTCGCGGACGACTTCAGGTCCGGTACCGTCCCCGCCAAGTTCAGCAACGTTGTATATATTAGCCATTGATGATGTCTCCTACTCCTGCTTCTCGGGTTGTACTGAATGCCGCCGTTGCACTCAGACAAGCCCACGGACTGTGCCAACTGCATGCGCCGCCAGCCTGGCAGAAACCTACCACGTATCAACTATAAACCATGGTTAAGTATAGGTCAAGGCAAGGCGAAAAGACCTCCTCAAGCCGTTGTAGCCACGCAATGGCTGCATGAAACCCGACTGCTGATAAGTTGCACCAGAGTCTATCGGCCGGTCACCGGCGGCGCATTAGTTCGGTCCAGACGAGCTGAGCGAAAAGCTCGATGCATGCTGATTTCCTGAAACCACTCTATGCTATCAAGTCGTGCCTAACGCTCAACATCACCGGGGCGCTCATCCAGAAGATGCGTCGCTGTTTTCCCCTGATGCGGTCCAACTCATTCGCTTGGCATGTGCGGAAGCTGCATGGCTGTTGGACCGTGGCTACGCAGTGAATTCCGTTCTGGATGTCGTTGCTCGACGCCATCGACTACGCTCCCGGCAGCGAATGGCGTTACATCGTTCGACGTGCCCTAGGCAATTGCGTGAGGCGCGAGTTGCCAAGGAATTGCAGGCCCGTGAGGTGCGCGGTGAAACACTGAAGATCGACGGATTCAATCTGATTATCGGCCTCGAAGTGGCGCTTTCGGGCGGGCCGCTGTTGCGCGGCATGGATGGTGCCCTCCGAGACTTGGCCGGGCTGCGCGGTAGCTATCATCCCGTCGAAGAGACAGAGCGGGCGCTCGACATTTTGGGCACGCTGCTCGATGACTTGGCGATCGTTCAGATACACTTCTATCTTGACAGGCCGGTTTCGAATTCCGGTCGATTGAAGGCACGGATTCTTGAGCGGGCTCGTGGTTGGAGTGCCCCTGCCTCGGTTGAACTCGTTGCGAACCCGGACAAACAGCTCAATGGCCATCGCTGCGTTGTATCCAGTGACTCCGGCGTTATTGACGCTGCAGACAGTTGGTTCAACTTGCTGGCGTATGCCATCGAAACTCGGATCAAAGCGGCGTGGGTGCTCGAGGTTGGAGCGGGCGGCTGTCTGGCGGACTTGGCTACAGGACCTCCGCTTCCCACCCGAGGTGAACGGCAGCGATGACTGATAGGCCGGGTTCTTCCGCCTGCCCATAAGCCACCTGAACGGTGCGGTAGAACGGCTGCGTCTTGGGTTCGACTGATAGGATATGCTCTAGGCTGCCATCCAGGCAGACCGCCAAACGTGGTCAGTGCCGAACGAGCAAGAGATGACTCTTGAGAACCCACAAACGCGGACTGCCGGACCGCCGTTTTTGCGCATACCCATCGCAAGGTTGATCGTGCTCTCAATTCTGTCGTGCGGCATCTATGAAGCCTATTGGATCTACGAGCACTGGGCACACATCAAGCGGAAAGGCGGGCTCAAGATCAGTCCGTTTTGGAGAGGTGCCTTCTGCATTTTCTACTGCCACAGCCTCCTCAAGAGAATCCATACAGACGCAGCACTGCGTGTCGCACAGCAGCCGTCCTTCTCACCGGGCCGGTTAGCTACGGGTTGGATAATAGCGATCCTAACAGCAAATCTCGTCAACCTTGCACCTGGGGAAATTGCGACCTTGGTGTCATTTCTTGTTCCATCATACCTTTTCTTCGTGCCGGTGCAGAACTACATCAATTCGGCGACCCATAAGATGGACCCCGCTCAGCCATATCGAGGGTGGTCGTTAGGTCACGTCTTGTGCTTGGTGCTCGGATTGGCAATTTGGGGCTTCACAATCTGTGGATCTCAATTTGCTTCCTTCAGTATCGAACAATGACGGTGGTCGATGATGAGTCGCCGTTTGTGGCGACGCGTGACCCGCGTGCCATCGCAAGTGGTGCTCCAACGAAAACGGCCAGCAAGAAGTGAACTTCTAACCCAACTTCCGCAGTTGGAGGGGTCTGAGCAAGTAAATTCAATGGGTTAGCCTCCAAAGTTGTCACTACATCCGCGTGGCCGAAATCGCAGGGCGCACCCGCTCTGGCAGGCGTAACCCCATGCGATCCAGCAAGTGACACGCGGCATCGTCAGGCTTGACGACACAACGTATTCGCAGCTCGCGAACCGGATCTGTAGCGATTGGCAAGACGACGTCTGTGCTTTGAATGGCACGGAGTTCTTTTAGAATCGTTCGCGGGCTATTGCCGAGTCCTGCGCGCTTCTGCCATTGCTCCAATGTCTTCCACATGACGTACGCCAGAAAGCAGACAAAGATGTGCGCAAGGACCCGGTTGGTCATCTGATGCCAGACGGGTCGTATCGACAAGTCGCTCTTATGGATTCGAAAGGCCGCTTCAGCATCGGTCAGTTGGATGTAGGTCCGCCAGAGTTCATCGGGCGTCCAGTCGTGTACGTTGGTGCGAAGCAGGTAGCAGCCCTCGCTGTGCTGTGCCCACTCGTCCCACTCGGTGCGTTCGGACCACGCTAGACGAAGTTTTGTGGCAGCGTGCTTGTCGTCAACGACCTGCACAGAGAACTTGCCGGCAGCTCGCGAGTTCTTGCCAAGCAGCCTGCCAATCTGTCGCTCCAGCGGACCGCGATCAATAGGCCTTTTCGCCTTCTCAAGCCGCCGCTGCAGGCTCAAGAGGCCATCGGTGATGCGTGTGGCGAATCGCTCGTGCATCGCGCGTTCCTTCTCGCGCCGCTCTGCCGAGCGCACGATGACAAACGTCTCGGTGCCATCCGGTCCGGTGCAGAGTTTGGCCTCCACGTCGTCTCGCACCTTCATCCAATCCCGGGTATCAATCAACTCGCGCTCGAATTTCTTCAGTTCTTGCTTGCTGGCTCCGATCAGGTAGCGACGCTCGGTTCGCTGCAACCACCGGATATTGGATGCACTGCTCATTCCACGGTCCATCACCCAGACCCTTCCGGCCTTGCCGTAGCGCCCCTCCATCGTGTCCACGATCTGTTCGACGGTCGTCACGTCCACTCGATTGCCGTCAAATACCTCGTAGCCGACTGGCATGCCTTCACGTGTGACCACCAATGCGATACAGACTTGCTTGCAGTCGGGACGATGATCTCGACTGTACCCTCGCTTGGCCATTGTGTTGCCGTTGGCTTGCCCCTCGAAGTAGGTGCTCGTTACGTCATAGAGCATCAAGTCGTAGTCGAGCTCGAAGAGCTCGCCGAGCCGATTCTTGAGATGCACCTGAAGCGCATCGCGATGCGGCAAAAGCTGGTCCAATGAGCGATAAAGGCGGTCATCGTTGACCTGGTCGCTTCCAACGCCCAGCAGGTCTTCCAGTGCGCATTTGCGGTACCAGTCCTCCGCGATGTGCAGTTCGCTGGATGGCTCGCACAACCGAGCAATCACCAGGATCGCCGCCATGGTCGCCCATGGCACAACCTCGCGCCCCCGGGGCATGTGCTCCTGGCAGAACTGCTCCAGCCCCAGCGCCTGCCACAACTTCAGGCCTAACCATACGTCTCCGAAGCGTCGCCCTCGTTCCGTGCGCACCTGCTCGACGCGCACAGGTATCGCGTCGGCCTCTCCCTTCGGCGTTTCGAATAGATCGACCTGCTCCGCTTCTCCCATCATCTCGCGCGCCAATGCTGCGGCTTGGGCGCGACCTTCGGCATCGAGCTCTCCCAGATGAGCCACGACCTGCTGTTTGACCTTCCGACCCTGACGCACCGAGCGCACGAGACGCCAATAGGTGTGAACCTTTCCCCCTTTCTTGACCGTCGTGTGCCGCAGATACATGCCGTGAACTCCGACATGGAAATCTCACACCGCGCGTTCTACGACAACCCACTTGGTTGGCACTACACGGCCTCTCGCGCTCCAATCGCCATCCACGTCGATCTGATTCTCGACACTTAGACTTTGTCGCGACGTCCAAACCACCCGAAAAAAGTTACTTGGCCCGCCTAACTGCGGAAGTTGGGCTAACTGGCCGCCATCCTTTGCTTATTTTGGAGCGGGAGAAGGGATTTGAACCCTCGACGTCGACCTTGGCAAAACAAAAAGAGCCGTTTTCAGGCGTTACCCCCCGTTCTAACTACGCGGAATCACGTTACCTGGCGTTACCTGGACGACCCCCGCGTTACGCCTAAGTGGTACTTTTGGTGGTACTCAGAAAGCTTGAGTACCACTTGACGATTTAGCGGCATTTATGGGCCGCTCTGATCCGGAAACCCCGGGTTTGTGGCGCACCACTGGCATTTTGACCCAGAATTTACTAGCCATGTCGCGATTGGGGCTTTCATACAAGGACTAACGACCTCTAAGAAGCAGCAGGCACTCACATCGGAGTTGCTTTGCCAAAAGCCATGGTTGTTCGGCGGGTCAATATGACAGGTTTTCGAAAGCTTTGACGAAGTCCAGCACTACGCCGCGTACGTCAGCGCGAAAGTCCTCATCGGTGTCGTCCCGTCCGAGAAAGGCTGCCGTTCGCACCGGTCCGATAGAATTGATCTCCTTGAAGTCATCGCAGAGATAGCCGACAGCCTCCGCCAATTCAGGTTCTTCTCGAATGGAGGTCAGTCTCGCAACAACGTCATCCGCTGATTTTCCATAGTATCGCAGCATGTACCAAAGGTCATAGGCGTCCTTGTTTTCGCCTCTGTGGCGCAGCGCCAGAGCCTTCATTGCCACAAATGCTGCCGGGCCGCAGACTTTGATCTTGCGTTCAGCGACCTCTTCTCGAATTGTGCGTCCGCTAAGTTGTACGACTTGATGGTCTGTGAACGCCAGCTTCAGTCCGGGGGCGATGGTGGCTGCGAAATCGGATTCGATGTTGCGGAGGCTGCCGCTTCGGTCCGTTGGTAGGGAAGGCTGGATTAGGAAGTCCACGGTTACCTTTGGGGGCCATTTATCTGCCACCTCTGCCGTGTCTCATTGCCTTCGGTGTTCTTGTCAGGACCAAACCCTGCTTGCCGCAGGCGACTGGAAAGCTCCTGTAGCGCTTGTGATCCAGGAGGGCGAGCGACAGGCCTACGTCCAAATCGATGGTGCCTACGTGGTCCGCTTCTGGTCGAGGTTTGACAATGAGAGACGGAACAAGGCCGCCAACAACAACAGTATCGTCAAGCAGATCGCCCAGCTTGGTCGCGATGTACAGGCACGTCTGCTTTACGGAAGTGGTAAATCCGGGCTTGTAGCCAGCAGCAGTTGAACGGCTTACTCATGTGGCACTCCAGGTCAGGCAGCGCTTTCGAAGTTCCATAGAGGCCTCGGATGCGCGCTCCGGCTGGGCCTTCAAGTCCAAATAGACCTGCACGGGGTGAACGCATGGCATAGGTAGGAGATTATCATTAGCACCGTCGAATACGCCATCATCGTTCGGTATTACGAGCCAGACATTCGCTCCGCGCTCGTCGCTGCGGAAGCCAATCCCATCCAGAGTCTCTGTCAGCAGGTGCTCACTCAGGTACACAGTGACCAACCGAAACCCCGCGAAGGCCGTCAGCGCCCACGCTGCGCCCAACCCGGTCAGAGCATGGTGGACTTTGTGTTTCGACAATAGCGCGCCGATGCGCTCGACGATTTCCTCGGTGGACCGAGCAGCAATGTGCCCCTTCAATATGTCGTGCTTCGAAAAGTCATAGGCAGCGTACCAATCGTCAAGCAGAACATTAGGGTCGACCACCTTGAGCGACCCCGACTCGTGACGTTCGATGTAGCCGTCGCTCTGCAGCTTATGCGCGATGCGGCTGATAAAGCCCTCATCAAGCCGGGTAGCTGTGGCTAGCTCGCGCTGTGTGAAGCGCCTTGTGGGCTCCTGAAGAAACTGACGGACCACGCGGCTGCTCTTGGGCGCAAAAACCGTCGAAGGACGACCGCGACGCTTGAAGCGATTAGGCTTGCCTTCGATCAGAATGCGCACCCCGGGCGCGGTGATCCGCGCGTTTCCGGACAGGTCCATCCACGAGACACCTGCTCGGTCACAGATGCTTCGGCCTACGTCACCCATGAACGCGACCGCGACTACCGGTACCGCGCCACGCCCCATCATCTCAGCGTAGAGTTTGGCTTGCTCGACCGCCCGAGCCACAGAAGCGGACTCACTAACTCCCTTATATTCGACGACGAAAGTCGTTGGGCCAGCCTTGAGTACCAGGTCTGCATCGGCGACTTGCCCACGAGATTTCTTCACTGCGAGCTGGTCCTCGGGCACTCCGATCCACGAGGCAAACTGTCTTCGAATTTCCCGGAGTGCCTGGGCTTCTGAGGGCAGGGTCATCGTTTGCTAATTTAGGCCTACTTGACCCACGGGTCAAGCTACTTAATTTAGACATATTAGAAGGACCGAACCCGTGGGTCTGTGGGCGCGAAAACGCCAAGAAAGTCCCAGAAACACCGGAACCGGGTTCCAGGCCGATATAACCTCCGCATGGGTGACGGCGTCGTGGAGCAGTTGGCCGATTACATACAGCAGCGACACCCCAATCGAAGGGGACTTGGCCGTCGAAACCTGTTCCGAATGCGGCAATTCTTCGATGCCTACGCCGGGAATCCAAGAGTGTCAGCACTGCTGACACAATTGCCTTGGACCGATCACCTCATGATTCTTGGCCGCTGCAATCGCCCCGAGGAAAGGGAATTCCACATTAAGCTAGAATTACAGAAGAAATGGTCCAGCCGTGACCTAGAACGACAACTCACGGCGGCACTCTTCGATCGCGCCTGAATCCGCCAAAAGTCGCAACAGTGGTGAGACAATTGCGCCCAGGAGCCGAGACAGCCTTTCACGAAGCCTACGTGGTTGAGTTTCTGGACCTCCCTGACGGTCATCGCGAGGTAGATCTGCACAAGAGCCTGGTTGAAATCTCATGTAGGAAGGTGCACCTCACGTGAGACCTCGCTGAGCGACCATCTCGACGGTGTTATCATCATCATCTCGCCAAGACCGTAGGGCAAGACTTGCTCTGACCAGGGGCGTCGCGGTTGCTCCGTGGTGAGCTGCAGGCAGACCGTCATCCCGAGCGCTAGCCGTTCGCTCGCGAAGGCCATGAGGACTTGCCCCTCCGCTGGTGTTATCCGTCGCTGGTTGAGCGGGTAGCCCCGGAAATTCCCAGCATGAAGGTCCTCGATGGGTCCGTTGCGCCAGGCGGTGTTTATGAATGCGTTGGAAAAAACGCGAGTTGGGTGGCGCTTGGCGTTAACGCGCGCGCGGTTGACTCGTACGGAATCGGCTACCTGGATCAATCGTTCTGCCACATCAGGATCTGCAAGGGCTCCAAACTCGGTGACCTTGAGTCGCTAGGAGTTTCAAAGCACTGCATCAACGCATCAAGTCACCACGCGGCCATCGGTTTACCGTCCGTGACCCGTCTGGACTCGAAGTTTCCCCGGCTAGGTGCCGCCTTGCAGGCCAGGTGGCGCGGTTGGTTTCCGAGGTGCTGCTCGGCCGCGGTGGCACACGGCCGCTCAAGGGTTTCTTCAACCCGGACAACTTCACGTTCGGAACGCCGCTGCGGCGCAGTGCACTCGAAGCGGTCATTCAGGAGGTGCCCGGCGTTCGCTCCGTGTTCGGTATGCGTGTGCGAGGTAGAGAGCGGTTCGTCTTCGAAGATTTCAACCAACTGACGTTGGACGTGGACGCGGACGAGGTGATTCGGCTGGAAAATGATCCCACGCATCCCGAGCGCGGATCGCTCAGGATCATAACGCAGGGGGGTGCGTAGTGACTGGACACGCCTACCGGGCTGCTCGCGGTCCTTTGCCGTGGCGCAAAGGAGCCAAGTATGTGTCTGTGCGCGTCGGCAAGCTGGACTCCAGCGTGTCGTCAGGGCTCCGCGCAGCAGCAACGCACGATTTCACTGGTTGCATTCCAGGGCAGTGCGGAGTCACAAGATGCGCCCGAGCCAGTTTGTGGACCAAGATTATTGGAGCAAGCCGTTTCCGAGCCCGTGGCCCAGCCAGCCCATGTGTACTGCGGAGAAGTGCCGGCAGTACGACTACATCCGGCGGCTACGCAGGACGTGCCGATGCTTGTACATGCCTGGCTGCAATTCGCAAATCCATCGGCGTGTGTAAAGCACGGTCCCCAAAACGGCGCGCATTGGCCCGCAATACAGCAAGTCGTGCTGCAGAGTTGTCCTTGGTTGTTGCATGTATGACCGCACGCTCCGCAGTTGTGCCAATCAGTGCTGGTGTTGCTGCAGGTCGCGCCCGTCGTGATGCTGGTGCCTGTGCTGCCGCCCGTTGGTTGGGCTCCGCCGGTGGCACTCGTTCCACCGGTTGGGTTGTTGCCTCCAATAGTCGTCGTGGTGCTGCCGCTAGTTGTTTTGGTGCCCCCTGTGTTGGTGACGCCGCCGGTTGCTACTGCTCCGCCTGTCACTGCGCCACCCATCGCAGTGATGCCGCCGTTGGCATCGGCGCTACGGGTTTCGGACGCACCCCCATTGGCATTGCCGCCAGTACCGCTCGAGCTGGTGTCGCTACCACCGTTGGCGTTACCGCCGCCGGCCGAGCTTGGATTCGAGCTACTCGAGCAACCGAATGCCAGCAGAAGTGCGCAACTGAGCAAAGAATGATGTTTTCGATCCATGGGTTTCCCTCGATCACGAGAGCATCTCACGAGAGGGCCGTAGCGACAAGTCCAGGCGCCGAATGTTCAACGCTGCGGGTCCCGGAACCACAAGTGATGGATCACGAATTGCCCTTCTTTCGTGGCGGTCGGCAGATGCCGGTTAACAGCGGAAGTAAACGCCTTTTCCGCGCTTGCAATCCAAAATTCGAGGAGGCCCGCTCATGACTGATACTGCATGCCTTTGCGACAACCCAGCGCAGAGCCTTCTGCAGATCCCACCGGGTTTGCCTGCGTTGCCGCGCCAGACGCAGACATTCCCAGACGTGCGACGCGCGCTCTTGGCGACCGTGCCCACGCGGCCTGCGTTGGATGGCTGGCGTGCACGGGGACAGCGGGACTTTGGCCTGATGTAGCTGGAGATGTGGTCTTACGTAGCGGATGTGCTCGGGTTTTACGACGAGCGCATTGCCAATGAAACGTATCTTCGCACGGCCGTGAGAAGGCCCTCGCTGCGACGGATCGTGGGCATGCTGGGGTACGTGCCAGCGCCAGGCGTGGCGGGCACGGCCGTGGTGGCTGCAATCGCCGAGGGTAATGTGGGCGTGAATGTACCGGCAGGTACGGCGCTGCGCTCCACGTCATTCGTGAGCCCGCCGCCGGATTCCACGAACCAACCGCCGCAGGTGTTCGAGGTCACGGCAGACACGCCCATTCAGGCTCAAGGAGTTTCAAAGCACTGCATCAACGCACCAGGTTACCAAGCGGCCATCGGTTTACCGTCCGTGACCCGTCTGAACTCGAAGTTTCCCCGGCTAGGTGCCGCCTTGGCTCCGTCGGATTCCTCCGTTCCTGCTGTCCCGATCCGTGTTAGTAGAGGGGCCATGAAGATATACGTCCGGTTGTGCGCCGTTCCTTTTGTCGTGCTCGTTGGTTGCACGAGTGCCCAGTCTCCCGGGTCGTCGACGCCCGTCGGTGTTTCTGCTTGTGCTGAAGGCAAGGCCACCGGCCAATGGTCAGGAACCGCAACGGGCCCCACCGGGCATTGGACTTTCGTCGGAACATTTTGGCAGGACGGCACCAAGCTGAGGGGCAAAGTAAGGAGTAGCAATACCGACGACAGTGGAATGGCTCAGATCGACATTGAGGGCAGCATAGACTGTAGTACCCGCGCGTTCACCCTTCACGGAGTGAACACTGTTAATCAGTATGGCGAGCGCACGTTGACCAGCTTCAGCGGCAGCTTGAGTGCCGATTTCGCCAGCATGACTGCGACCTGGGACAACGTCGGCAAGGTCACCGCCAAAAAGAGGTAACTCGCCCGGTCCCAAGTGCCGCCGGATCTACCAAATTAACCTCACCTGTCTACGCCCACAGCGTCAAAATCCGCGCGAACCCGCGGTACCCAGCGTAGCGAAGGGTTGAGTCGAGCCAACTGACGCGTGATTGAACAGTTCCCAGGCTGTTCACATTTTGGTAAGCGGGTAACGTCTGAGTGAGCGACGGCGAACTCGTTCGGCGGAAATGCGGCGCAGTTCGGGCATCGGCTTCATCAACAAGACATTCTTGCAACACGACTCTCCACATGGCAGCGCCTGCCCATCGAACCGAGCCTACTGAAAACCCGTACCAGTGCGTAGTTGTTGAAGTTTGAGCGCTTCCGGACCACGCTGTCCAACCGTGCTGAACCTCCTCCGATCCTTAGTCCTTGCCGGTCTCGCCTTCTTCAGAACCCGACGCCAGTTGGCTGCCGAGATCCTTGCCCTGCGCCACCAACTCGGGGTCCTGAAGCGCTCCGTCAAGCGGCCGCGGCTAACCAATGTCGACCGCAGGCTTTGGGTGCTGCTCTCGCGTCGGTGGGCACGCTGGAGCGAGTCGCTGATCATCGTCAAGCCCGCCACGGTCATCCGGTGGCATCGGGCAGGCTTTCGCTGGTATTGGGCTTGGCGCAGCCGGTCCAAGGGTGGGCGTCCCGCTATTGATCCGGAAATTCGCTCGCTCATCAAGCGTATGGCCACCGCTAACCTTTGGGGCGCCCCTCGAATCCACGGTGAGCTCCTCAAGTTGGGCTTTCAAGTATCCGAAGCGACTGTTTCCAAGTACATGCCTCGGCGCAGGAAGCCCCCATCGCAAAACTGGCGGACGTTCCCTGATAACCACATCAAGGACCTAGTCTCCGTGGACTTCTTCGTGGTTCCGACCGTGTTCTTCCGCGTGCTGTTCGTATTTGTCGTATTGGCACACGATCGACGGTGTATCCTCAGCGTCAACGTAACCACTAACCCTTCGGCGGAGTGGACGGGCGAGCAGCTGGTCCAGGCGTTCCCGTGGGAAAGTGCGCCACGGTACTTGCTGCGCGATCGCGACCGCATCTACGGCGCATGTTTCCGCCGCAGAGTGCAAAACCTGGGCATCAGGGAGGTCGTCATTGCGCGCTGCTCCCCTTGGCAAAATCCTTACGCGGAGCGCGTGATCGGCACGCTGCGGAGAGAACTGCTGGACCATGTTATCGTGTTCAGTGAGGCACACCTGCGGCACTTGCTGCGACAGTTTGTTGACGATTACTACCATCGGTACCGCACGCATCTCTCGCTCGGCAAGGACCCGCCAGAACCGCGAGCAGTGGAAATGCCCGCGATGGGGAAGGTGGTCGAGTTGCCGTTGGTTGGCGGACTGCATCATCGGTACACACGGCGGGCAGCGTAAACATCTCCGGGCAGTCGGTGCTGCGCAGTGCCGCATCTGGCGATACCGACTGGTATGCCCAAGAGGACCTTGGTGGCTGCCGCGAGCCGCGTAACCGTGTCCCCAAAGCTCTAGGCTCATCCATCTCGGTCCCTCTTCAGTCAGGATGAGGTTTTTGGGTGCGACGGAAGTACAAGCGGTACCGGCGTCGAGAGCGTGCGTCGATGCACTGGCTGGGGCGCATCGCAAAACGGGACAAAAATCTATTTGTCCTGTGGCAACTCGGTGTCGTACCGGCGGCTGGAGAATAAGAGCCGGATGAGGCGAGAGTTTCACGTCCGGTTCCGTGAGGGCGGAGGGGTGCGATTCCCCTCCGCTACTCGACTCGTGATCTTCGGGGAGCGCCATCTGCGTTACCTTGTAAATCAGTTTGTCGATCACTATCTAATGGAGCGCTATCACCAAGGGATCGGTAGCCACATCATCAAGCCGAAGAAACCACCGAGCAACGATAACGCAATGCTTGGCCCGATAGGATGCCAGTCGCGTCTTGGCGGACTACTCAACTATTACCACCGGAAGGCAGCGTGAAGACTAGCGTTGGGTTTGCGGACACCACGGGCTGAACAAAGACTCAAAAGCTCGCGAATCGGACGCCACCCCTCCATGATGCTTACGCGCCGAATCGACTGCTCGGCACTGTGCCGAGCGGCACTAGTCGTAATTCACAAGGGTTTCGCATGGACAGAAGCAGGTGGTGTCCGGTGAGGCATCCGAGCCATAGCACTCGCACGAAGCAGCGACACTTGCCGGAGGGCTTGCGTTTGGAGGGCAATCCAGGGTGTAGCTCAATGATCCTCCAGTCATTTTCCCATTCCAGTTGGGGACTGTGATCAGGATGCATGAATTTCCGCCCGCATCGGCGGTTATGGGCAGCGCTGCGGCCGCGTCTGGGATAGTGCAAACCTCACAGCTACCTCCAAATGTCGGTACGCTTGGATCGCACCACGGAGGCAGTCCCGCGTCAGTGCTAGCCGGGTTGCTCGCTGGAGGCAGTCCCGCATCAGTGTTAGCTGTGTTGCTTGCTGGCAGTCCCGCGTCAGTGCTACCCGGGTTGCTCGCTGCAGGCAGCGCCGCGTCAGTGCCAACCGGGTCCGTCAATGGACTTGCTGCACAAGCGGCAAGAAACGCCAAGGCAGATGCCAAGTAAATCGTGCGGTATCCGAACATTAGCGCCATCATTGGATCATAATCCTTGTTCCATTCGTGCAAGTAGAAAACCGAGACCGAACCGCCTCGGAAGCCTATCAGTTGTAATGATGCCACTGGAAGATCAGAGCATCGTTCGGGTAGTCTACCCCGAAATCGGCCATCACAACGCCATTCGAATCTGTCAGCGAGATCCAGTTCGCGTTGTCATTGGTTATGTAGGTGTAACCTAGATTGGAATCGTACGCTCCCCCTTGCATTTCAAACGATGCCCAATTCGCCAACACGCAGTCGGGTGGATCGGGGTGCTCGCCCATGAACCAAGCCATCTGGTAACTCGGCACGCATGGCATGGACGTGCCGGACGCCATCGGGTACCGGCCGTATCCTGCGATACCCGTGCTCAAGTTCCAAATAAATGCGGACATCCACCCCGTAGTCCGCGAAAACCCTAACGAACCTGAAATCGTTGAAGATTTTGGATACGCTACAATGAGCCCGTGATCCAGTTCTTCCTCTTGGTGCTCATCTGGTCGCTTCGTACGTTGCTCAAGTCCAGTGGGTCTCTGGCTCTGGAAAATCTTGCGCTCCGGCAACAGCTCGCCACCTATGTCCGATGTCACAAACGGCCCCAACTGAAGCCCCAGGAACGAGTCTTTTGGGTAGGCCTATCAAAAGCGTGGGCGTCTTGGCGTTCGGCGTTGATTATAGTCAAACCTGAAACCGTAATCGCATGGCATCGGCGAGGCTTCCAGCGATACAGGCGTTGGCGTTCCCGCAAATCTGGACGTCCGCGTATCCCTAGAGAACATATTACCCTGATTCGCCGCATCAGCGCCAATCACCCGGAATGGGGTGAGGACCGAATTGCCGAAGAGCTAGAGCTCAAGCTCGGAGTGCATCATTCAACCAGCACTATTCGCAAGTATATGGTGGATCGACGGAATCCGAGAAGCCGTCAAACCTGGCGCACTTTCGTCAAGAATCACGCCAAACAGATCTATGCCTGCGACTTCCTGACACAGTATACGGCCTTCTTCGCGGTCGTTTACATCTTCGTCGTGATGGAAGTTGCTTCACGACGTATAGTTCTTATCAACGCGACAGACAGCCCCAGCTTGGCTTGGGTAAAGCAACAGATTCGGCAGGCCACCGATTGGTGCCGTAGCCCCCGTTTCTTGGTACACGACAATGATGGGATCTTCGGGCAATTTCGTGATCGGCAGCCGCGTGGTAATCAGGGTCGCCGCTACCGTTGCCACCTGGATTTGTGGCTCAAAGAGGTCATGGGCATACAAGGAATCCCAATACCGTATGGGGCACCAAACGCGAATCCTCGCGTGGAGCGCTTCCATCGGTCATTGCGCGAGGAAGCATTGAACCACTTCATATTCTTGAGTGCACGACACGTTCTTCAGGTCTGTCTCGAGTACGTGAGCTACTACAACGGGGCGCGCCCATCACAGGCGACACATGCGATTCCAGATCCATATCCGGAACTGAGCAATCCTCTGCCGACGATAGGCAAAGTCATCGCTCTGCCAGTGCTTGGTGGCGTCCAGCATGATTATCGGCGAGCAGCGTAAGCGTCGCGGGCTTGCAACTGCGCACCAATGTTCCTCACAATAGCGAACTGGCGACGGGGAAGACCGTCTAGCAACACTATGCAGCTGGGGGAGCACGCCAATTTCAATCTGCGCGCAAGGGAAGTCTTCCCGAATCGGGGTACCGCGACGCGGCAGACGAGCCAACTTGTTGTTCGCGGCAACCCGAACGGATAATCACGGATCACGGGCCATGCAGGGGAGCCCGAAGGCGCGGAGCGCACAGCGAGCATCCCCTGCACGGGTCGAAGGATCGCCTCAGTTCAGGCGAACAGTGTACACGCCGCCGCTCGACACTGTGACAGGCGCGGAGTAGGCGCCGCCCTGCGCATAGACAGTGTAGGATCCGGGAGCAACCGCGAACGTAGTATTGTAGTAGCACCAACCAAAGCCAGCGTCAGTCGGCTTGGAATTCTCACTGGCTCCGTAGAACGTACCGGGCACAGACTGGCTACTCGATCCGATCACGGTGGTTGCAGAACCACATGCGGTCCCAACTGGGGTCTCCAACTCAAAATACACGTTGATGACGCCTGGTTTCACGCATCCACTCGGTGTCTGTCCGGTCGTCACATTGATACTGGTGCTCGAGGAACAAGAGCCGTTCGCATTGCAGGCATTGACACTATACGAGTAGTTCGAAGAGAAGAGAAGATTGGACCACGACGTATTCGTGGTCGTCATAAATGTTCTGCTGTAATAGTTAGGGCCTGGAGCAGCCTCAATCATGTTGTATATCATAGCGCCATTAACACGATTCCAGCTAAGGTTGACCGTGGCCGTGCAGTTGCTCGAGCCAGTGGTGTAACTAAACCCAGTCGGTGTTGACGGCGTTGGGGGAGGGACAATTATGCTTGGACTTGTGCCCGGCCCCATTTTGTAATACGTGTCGGCTGAACCGAGGGTTCCGTACATCGACAGATCTCCATTGCTGCCTTGGTACGCTACCATCCAGTCACCACTAGGCAGTGCAGCGATGCTTGGGCTGGCACCCGAAGCCATATTGTTGCCCGTGGGCCACCCACCCGCTGGTCCGTAGACCCAGAGACCACCAGTGTTTGCTTGGAACGCTACAACGTAGCTCCCACCCTGCATAGTGATACTCGGGCTGGTGCCGGACATGATGCCATAACCAAGATCACCAGATACCAACGACCCATAGAGTTGTAGATCATTGTTGCTGTTTTGAACCGCGACCTCCCAATTGCCGTTGGGCCAAACGACCATGCTCGGGCTCGTGCCCGGTGCCATCTGCACAGTGGTGGGGTATGCGGCATTGGTGTAAAGCCATAGCTTGCCGTTTCCTGCGCCCTGGAATGCCACCTCATAGCCTCCGTTGGGCAATGCGACGATACTCGGACTGGTACCTGGGTTCATCCCATAGCCGGTAGGGACAGCCGTGCCCGACAGCGATGAGTAGATCCAAAGAATACCGGTGTTGGCTTGGAACGCTACCTCGTAGCTCCCGCCACTCTGCGCGGCGATGCTGGGGCTGGTGCCCGCCATCATTCCGTAACCCGTGTTGCGGAGGTATTCGACTGCGTTGATCCGACCATAGAGTGTCAGATAGTTTCCGCTGGTGTTGCCTTGATACGCTGTCATGTATCCACTATTACCGGCCAGTTCAACCATGCTTGGGCTCGTGCCCTGCCTTATGAATTCATACGGGGATGTACCGATCACGTCCGCGTTGTACTCTCCAAAGAGCCCGAGAGTTCCAATGGCGGATCCGCCGGACCAAGAGTAGCCACCTAGGTATGCTACTTGGAACTTCGCGGCGTCCGTGATCGCTAGCAGTTTGCTATCATTGGTAGCTATCTGTTCGGAGCTAACGTTCGAAGGCCCGCTACAAGCGGTGCCCATTGCGAACATAGCCGTAAGAGCCAATAGTGTGACAATTGTTCCACCTGTTTTCATGATCTCCTCCTAAACCGGCCCATTTGGATTACTAGACCGCTATTTAGATGGGCGTCTGCGCGTTTGTCGCAAAAAAAAGAATGAAAGGGGCAATTGAAAGAGAACCCGACGCCAAAGCCGTGATTGGTTGGTGGGCCAAGAGATCTCCGAACTAGCGGCTTTAGTGCATGACACCAATTGCGGCGATTCGGCTTCCAGTCCCAGTCATAGGTTCAGTCTACTCGGTGGCTTTCTGGCATTCCCAGTGCGGCCATCCTGTTCAGAATCCTACATGCAGCTCTGGCTTCCACCCTCTGTCCTTGTAGCGACCGTGCCCGCATTGTCGGACCGATGATGGACTTGTAGCGGTACATTGTATTCTCGACCTTACTGCGCCGGCTGTATCCGGACTGAGTATGCCACTGTCTCTTGCCCAACTTGACTCGTGATCGAATGTTTCGATTACGCTCCCTCGTTGTCGGCGTTGCTGGTCTCACCCGGGCGTTCTTCTTCGGCGGGATGAGTACCCTCGGCAATAGCCCGCGAACGATTCTAGAAGAACTCCGTGCCATTCAAAGCACAGACGTCGTCTTGCCAATTGCTGCAGATCCCGTTCGCGAGCTGCGAATACGTTGTGTCGTCAAGCCCGACGATGCCGCGTGTCACTTGCTGGATCGCATGGGGTTACGCCTGCCAGAGCGGGTGCGCCCTGCGATTTCGGCCACGCGGATGTAGTGACAACTTTGGAGGCTAACCCATTGAATTTACTTGATCAGACTCCTCCAACTGCGGAAGTTGGGCTAGTCACAGCTGCGCGTTGCCAAGCGGCGGTGCGGTACAGTGCTGGGGTTCAGCACCGCGCCTAGGCTCAGAGCCCAATCACCATGCCGGGAGCCGAGCCGCCGAGAAACGTGCCATTTCCAAGCTCTCCGTAGGCGTTCGTACCCCAGCATACGACGGATCCAGACGCAAGCACAGCGCAGCTGTGAGCGGCCCCCGCCGCGATGGCTACCGCGCCTTGCACTGCGGACACGGTGAACGGTGTTGACTGACCCGTTGTAGTGCCGTCTCCAAGCTGACCTTGATCGTTGCGTCCCCAGCACAGGACCGTTCCCGAGCTCAGAACCGCGCAGGTGTGGTAGTCGCCACAAGCGACGGCGATGGCGTCAGTGATTCCTGACACCGGAAGCGGGCTCGGGCTACCGGTTGTGGTGCCGACGCCGAGCTGTCCGTCGGCATTGGATCCCCAGCACTCGATCTTGCCAGCGTCAACCAATGCGCAGGTGTGGAAGTCCCCCGCAGCCACGCTTCGAGCGTTGGTGATGCCAAGGACTTGAACGGGAAGCAGCCGGTCGATGGTGCTGCCGTCGCCCAGCTCTCCCTCGGCATTGCCTCCCCAGCACTGGACGCTACGGTCGCTCAAGATGGCGCAGCTGTGCTCGGCTTCCACTCCGCCACCTCCGGCAACTGCAACGGCACCCTGGAGCCCGATCACGTTGAACGGGAACCGAACTCGACTCCGTCGTGTTGTTGCCGAGCTGACCATGTTCGTTGCTTCCCCAGCACTGCACCCTGCCGCTGGTCAGCAAGGCGCAGACGTGGTCATCGCCCGCGGCAACGTTGACGGCGTTGTTGATGCCAGTTACGTAGACGGGGAGCGGCTCGATAATTTCGGTACTCCCGTTGCCAAGCGATCCGAGATAGTTGTTCCCCCAACACTGTACCGGTCCCGAGCCGAGCACGACGCAATTCAGCGCATCCCCCGCGGTTAGCGCCACGGCTCCGCTAATGCCCACGACCGAGACGGGCACCGCGCTGCGCTCAATGGCAGTGCTAGTGCTCGTGGCAGTGCTAGTGCTCGTGGCAGTGCTAGTCGTCGCGGCAGTCCGCGTAACCGTTATGCTGAGGGTGGTAGCTGGCGCGGTGCTCGTAGCCGTCATGATGATGGTGGAAGGTGGCGCGCCGACGCCGAGTTGGCCGCCGCCGTTGTAGCCCCAACAACGAACGGTGCCGGCGCGCATCAACGCACAGCTATGGAAGTACCCAAGAGCCACTGATTGGGCCCCCGCGGCGGTGCCGGTGACGGTGGCAGTGCTGGTGCCGGTACTGGTGTCCGTGCCGAGTTTGGTGGCGGTGTCAATGGCAGTTCCGGTGTCCCGTCCAGTCGCGCCACTCGTATCGTTCGAAGTGCCGCTGCCGGTGGCGCTGGCCGTGTTGGGCGCGGTAAAGACGCCGGTCGCGGTGGTGGCACTCGTCACGGTGACGCCGGTGCCCGTGGCGGTCACAGTGGTGGCTTGAGTGCCTCCCGTTGGCATTGTCGTGTTGCCGGAACCTGCGCGATTCGATGCCCCGCCCGCGCTCGCGTTGCCGCCGATTCCCGACGTTCCGCCGGCTGCTATGCCTCCCGTTGCTGCTCGACCGCCGCTTGCGCTGGCTCCACCCGTTGCAATGGCGCCGCCCGCGGCAGGTGAGCCACCGGTGCTTGGCACGCCACCCGCGGCAGGTGAGCCACCGGTGCTTGGCACGCCACCCGCGGCAGGTGCTCCCGCGTTTGCTCCACCCGTTGCAATGGCGCCGCCTCCCACCGCACCACCTGCACCGACAGAGCTGGCACTGGACCCGCCGCATGCCTGCAGCAATGTCACGCACCCTACGCAAAACAATGAATAAAATGCATTACGACTGATCATAAGTCGGCCCCTTCTCCCTAAGCGGCGGATCACGTGAGCTAGTCGAAAACACCCCGAGTTTACCGCGGAATTCGCCCCGTGTCTCGACTGATGACGCCTGACTCAAGAGATTCCGATGGGCCTCCGAGCGCTCAATCACGCGCGGCGGGGTCGATTCGACGCGGCTAGATTCCAATGCCCCACCAAATATTCAATAACCTGCCGCCAGGTGTCATCCGAGGGGGACGGGACGACGCACATGCAACAACTGGAAACTCCGCCCTCGCGTCACAGCCCGGGCTGATTCATGACCGTTTGGAAATCGGAGGATAGCGACCATCGGTGCGGCTGACATCACTTCCGGTGTCCCAAAGAACGGGCACCATAGTGCCCGCGAACGCTGCGGACGCCACGGGACGTCATCCAGAGAATCCTGGCTTTAGTGCATGACTCCGATTGCGGCGATTCGGCTTCCAGTTCCAGTCATAGGTTCAGTCTACTCGGTGGTTTTCTGACATTCTCAGTGCGGCCATCCCGTTCAGAATCCTACATGCAGCTCTGGCTTCCACCCTTTGTCCTTGTAGCGGGCCCGCATTGTCGGACCAATGATGGACTTGTAACGGTACATTGTATTCTCGACCTTGCTGCGCCGGCTGTATCCGGACTGAGTAAGCCACTGTCTCTTGCCCAATTTGACTCGTGATCGAATGTTTCGATTACGCTCCCTTGTTGTCGGCGTTGCTGGTCTCACCCGGGCGTTTTTCTTCGGCGGGATGAGCACTTTCGGCAATAGCCCACGAACGATTCTAGAAGAACTCCGTGCCATTCAAAGCACAGACGTCGTCTTGCCAATTGCTGCAGATCCCGTTCGCGAGCTGCGAATACGTTGTGTCGTTAGGCCCGACGATGCCGCGTGTCACTTGCTGGATCGCATGGGGTTACGCCTGCCAGAGCCGGTGCGCCCTGCGATTTCGGCCACGCCGATGTAGTGACAACTTTGGCGGCTGACCCATTGAATTTGCTTGATCAGACCCCTCCAACTGCCGAGGATGGGCTAGCTGGGGGAGGATGGGTCGGAAAGTGTGTAACAAGCGACCGCACAACGCGCTTGACGCTGCGGCACCGACTCGATAGTCGTGTCCCAGTGGCACGAACCGCAGAAACGGACCTCGCATGGGCCTGCCGCGCGATTGACGCATACGCGTCCAAAGCCCCCTTCTTGGCGTGTGCACGTGTCGGTCCGGTGGGTGCCGGCGCACCGCCGGAGATGCACGCTGGGCCGGTTCGGCGTGACGGGTGGGTCGAATGCAAGGTCCTCGCAAGCTCCGTTGGAGCCGCCCACCTCGACGAGCTCGAGCAAACGCTCGGGGTTGAGCTTCCCTCGGCGGCGGTGGCTCCGCTGATGCGACCGCTCTATCCATCCACGCGCGCGATGCTGGAAGACCTGTTCGGTCCGTGAGCCATCGCGAAGCAATGACGCCGCCACGCTAGAGGTCGTGATCGCGGCCGATTTCGGCTGAAAGTGCACGTATCAAATCATCGCGGGGCCGCATACTAGCTAGTTCCCGGCGAAAAAACGCATAATAGTTCAAGAAGCAGGCCCGAGCCACCGGTTCCGCCATTGCCTCCCGTTCCTGCCGCGACCGCACCGCCGCTCGTGCCCGCGACACCACCTGTGTGTGTTCCGCCTTGTGCAGCGCTCGCTCCTGCCGTGCTCCCGCCCACGCCCGCCGTTGAGCCACCCGCGCCAACGGCGGGCGTGGCCGAGCCGGAGCAGCCACTGCCGCCGAGCACCAAAAGACCGGTGCCTAGTGACAGTCCACACATGAAGGTTGGGAATCCTGTGAGCTTGCCTACTCTTGGTCATAATGAACTTCAGCAGTTTTCTACTCTACCGTAACCTTCGCAACTGCGGAATCCCGCCCACGCACGTGGCCGAAAGCGCGATGACCACGTCCACGGCTTCCCAAGTCCCTAAGTTCACAAGAGAAACCCACTACCTTGGAGGCTCGAGCTTTGACGCAGGCGCCCCATAGCCGCGGCGGCAAGAACAGTAAGAGTCACGAAACTACTGCGCGCGCAGCGCCACTTCAAGCTGAACTGCGCCGTTGTTGGCTAAATTCACGGGGACTCCCTTCATCCGGTGAAATCGGTCTGCAACCCGGTCTGTGGTCAAGTCGCTCATCCCGATCACCTCGCGCTGTTCACCGCCGATGAGCAACGGACTTGAGGGCTGCCGGAAGCGACCGGCCAGTTGCCAATAAAAATGGGAATGAGCCCCCCTCACGGACCCAATATGGGGCCACCGAAATTGCGAATGATTTCAACTGATATGGCTTTTCGCGGACCACGGCTTGTATGGCGTGCTTTCTCGCGCGGGCTCGCTATCCACCTAGCATCGGGCGACGTATCTCCTTACACTGTACGTGCACTTGCGGATCGCGGCATCGATCGGTCCCTCACAAGCCCGACGCGTCAATCGCTGTGCGAAGCGGATTTCCGACGAGCATCTCGTGTTGTCGTTCTCGATGAATTCGAACATCGACCACTCGTCCATGAACTTTTTCCGGCGTGGGAGAAGCTGGTCACGTATTGGTCGGTACCCGACATTGACCGCGCGAAACCAGAGCGAGCTTTACCAGGAAATTGAGCGCCTGGTTCTAGAACATCTCTTGATGCCGCTAGCAACCATGGCAGCCTCACGTGGTATTTTGAAATCTTTGGCCTAGCGGTACTCTGGCACGCTGTCATAACAATACGCTATGGCCACTAGAGCAAAATTGCAGTTGCGTCCCCCAGCAAAGCCAAAGTCAGCCACCAAATCTAAGATTCCGCCAAAACCAGCAGTACTTTCAAGCAAAGGTCCGGAAGATGAGGGATTGAGGATGATCGGCGGGCACTTTCCTCGCGCAACATGGGTGCAGCTTAGGAAGTTGGCAAGCAAAGAGAATCGGACAACTCAGGAACTGCTCGGAGAGGCACTTAGCGACCTGTTTGCCAAATACAGCCGATAGGCAGAATAGTTCAATGCGGGCATTGGAGTGTGCCCGCGTATTGTGCAATAACTCGAATGAGCGCAAAACGAGCGAGTTGACGGGACAGCAGCGGTAAGACCGAAGCAACCCCTCATGCCGGCGCTGACCGTGCTGGCGCCAAACGCCACCCGTGCATGCCCGCCGCACCGGTGCGCTCCACAATGAGGTCGCCCTCCGGCACGGAATTGCTGTGTCCTTTCCGCAGCCGTGCGTGACGAGCGCGCCGGGAACGAGCTAGGGTCCGGACCAAGCAACACATCCAACAGGAGCAAGCCGGTCCATGGGACGACGAGGGCTATTGGTGAAGTCCGCTGCGGGTTTGGACGAGGTTCGGGCACGAATCGAGCAATGCTGAGCGTCACGACTTTTGACACTTTTCGGAGCGATAATTCGACAAGCTTGAAATCAAAGTGGAAATTGGCCAAGCTGGTCGTTTGGTCGATGGTCGGTCGCGACTTGCTACGCCTTAGGCGTGACCACGATCAACACCGACCCTGTCTCTCGCCGCAGAGTGTATGACCCACGAGTTCGCGAACTCGTTTGCGCCACAGGCAACCCAGATTTCTTCCCGGAGCTGAACATTCCCAAGTCAACGCTCCGCGGATGGCTCAATGGCGAATTTAGGGCAACAATTGGGTCTGAATCGGTCTCTCGAACCGAGATCGATCTCCACACCGAAATCGCGAAGCTCAGGCGTCGTGTTGGTATTTTGCAGGCGGTCATGTGCCTATTGTTGGCACTGGGTCGTATGACCGGGTGTCGCCTTGAAGGGGAACGGCTGCCAGACGGTGCAGCGAAGGAGCAAATGCTGAAGTCGATCGGCAAGGCGACGAAGACACTCACTCTCTCGTCGGTGCTGAAGGTCCTCGGGCTTTCGAAATCTCGTTATCACGCTTGGCAACGTGCGGACACGGCTTGCGAACTGACAGACCGGAGCAGTTGTCCCAAGATGTCAACCAATCAGCTCACTCCGTTGGAGGTCAAGGCCATTCGACAGATGGCAACATCGGAAGACTACCGGCACATGCCGACGAGCACTCTTTCGAGGTTTGCGCAGCGAGCAGGCAAGGTCTACGCCTCGGCCTCAACTTGGCTGCGATTGATCCGAGAGAGAGGTTGGCGTCGGCCACGTACACGCATCCATCCAGCCAAGCCAACGGTGGGCATTCGAGCGAACAAGCCGAATGAAATCTGGCACTTGGATGTCACCGTGATCCGTCTACTCAATGGTACGAAATTGTATCTGCACGGGGTGCTGGATAACTTCAGCCGACGTCTATTGGCGTGGAAACTCGAAGAGAAACTGAGTCCGACCACCACGTGTGAGCTGTTGGCCGAAGCTGCGAAGCTGTTGCCAGAAACCCAACCCATCGTAACGCTGCTAACCGACAGTGGTGTCGAAAACGTCAACGAAACTGTTGACGAGTTCCTGCTCGACGGAGTACTCAGGCGTGTCCTTGCGCAAGTCGAGATCGTGGAGTCCAACTCACTGATCGAGAGCTGGTGGCGTGGTTTGAAACATTCATACCTTTTCATCAACTCTCTCGACAATCGGGTCGCGGTGGAGCGATTGGTTCAATTCTATGTCCAGCAGTTCAATGAGGTCATGCCGCACAGCGCGCTGAATTGGCGGACACCTGACGAGGTCTACTTCGGACGAGCAGAGGACGTGCCCAGCCAGCTTGAGGAGGCTAGACGTTCGGCGCGCCAAGCACGCATGGCCGCCAACCGCGCGACGACTTGCGAAACGTGCAGGTCGAGCACGTCAACGACGACCGCCCTTTCCGAAGCCGCCTGAACCGGCAAGCGAAAGCGGAAAGGGCTAGAAAGTCCAGTGAAACGAACTACCGCGCGAAAAGATGCAGGATGTCGTGACGCTCAGCAGCGCAGCGAACCACGAGCGAAGCAGCCCAGACCTAGAAGTAAGACAAAGCCGTCGGAAGCAAGCGCTTGTTAGGCGGCGTTCATTGGACGTATCTCGTTCACCCGAATGCGGTGAGAATGCGACCGGCACTTCCCACCTGCAAGCCATCTGTTCTATTTGAAAAGAAGGTTGCGTTGAGTTCCTCGGGACCTAAGTCGCGGACGGTGCGAAACCCCATACCTGAGATATCGGCTACCAATGTTGTCGGTTCGAAGTGGGAGCGAAATGCCTCACCCGCGGAGGCAACTCGCGCGGCCAGCCCCTCAAATCCTGCGCGTTGGCGCACCCCCAATAATTCCGGGGAAATGATATAATCGAACACTATGCCTCCGCCGCTCGCTGCGAGTGGCGCAAGTTCTTTCAAGGTCAACATTACACTTGTGGATTCTAGATAAGGCGTCACGCCCAGCCAAGAGAAGAGGCTGGGCTCGTGGGTGTTCAAGCCTGCCGCTTGAAGGATTTCCGGCAACGGGCCCATCGCAATGTCAAAGTCAGCAGCTACGAACGTCACACTCCTTGGGACTGTGATGCGCACATCCTCGAGACGTTGGAGCTTCCAACCCTGCGTTGCGGGATGGTCCACCTCAAAAACTCGTAGACTCGGATACGGATTTCGGTAGGCAAAAGTATCCAGGCCAGCTCCCAGCACCACATACTGTCGAACCCCAGAATTGACCGCTTGTTCGAGTGCATCTTCCGCCAGCCGACTACGAATAGCCAAGAACGCGCGCAGCCGCTGGGCTGCTGGACCATCCTCCAGCCTCGCAGGATTGGCGCGCATCGCTGCAGCCTCCGCGTCTCCCAGGATCGCCAGTGCGAGCGAATCCTCATAGACGCGCGGAGAGTCGAGTAGTTGGTGGGCTGCTCGCCGCATTGCAACCCGCTCCGCTGTTATACTTGGTCGACTTTCAATCATGGTATGGCCGCCTAACGAGCTTGTAGAAAAACCCATTCGAAGAACGAGCGCAAGCCCCGCGTTCCGCCAGTGTATAACTTTCTAATCGAAATCCCGTTGGTTGCAGATTCTAGCTCAGAAACGCTACGTTGTCAGAGAGGCGCTCGCTGGCCCTGCTGGCCCTCTCCCGGCTAGTGCCGCATGGCGGCACCCGCTACCTTCTCGATGTTGTGCACCATCGTGAAGAGCTTCCACTGGGCGCTCACCTTCTTCTGACCACGGAGGGTGAATCGTCGCATGCCCTTGTTCTGAATGTTGCCGAACACCGGTTCGACGGTGCCCATGCGTCAACTGTAGAGCTCACGCCCGAACGGCGTATCGAACTTCCATCGCATGCGTTCGGTTGCACCATTGCGCTTGCTGCGACGTCTCGGTGCAGGCCCCTCTTGATGCTTGATGATCGTGAGTTGACGCTGAGGTGTGCGGTCGGGATGGCGGAGACACTGCTCCCGTAAGTGGCATCCACTGCAAGCCGTTTTCGGTGCTTTGAAACTGGCAACGCGATAGCCGTTGAAGAGCATGTTCTTGCCGGAGCGATAAAGCTTGTGCCCCGCAGGACAGATGCAACGGGCGTTTGCTTCGTCGTAGAGAAAGTCCTGCACGGTGAATAGTCTGGGCTTGGTGGTAACGCGAGTCTCGCGTTCGCGCCTGCGCTGCAGTGCTCGCTCTTTCTTGTCGCGTTGCTTGTATCGCTCTGCCCCTGCAAACGCTGGCTCGCGCCGTCGGTAGTCACGGTCTGCAATGTAGGCATCAGCGCCAGTGGCTTCCACAGCAGCCACCACCACGTTGCTGTGAAAGCCGCTGTCGGCGCTTACTTTGGCCTGTGCGAAGACGTCCTTGGCTAAGTCCAACTCAGTAAAGCTTTGCCGGGTTGCCTCGATGAGGGGTGCCAGCAGGTGCGCTTCGTATCCCGAGCCATGGGCCTCGGCATGCACGACGATTTGGGCTCGGTCATCGACGACCGCCAGCCCGTTGTAGCCCTGAATCACGCCGCGAGATGAAGTCATCTTCGCGCTCTCTGGGTCGGTCAGGTTGCTCTTCTGCTCGTTGCCGGTCGGCCCGAGCTTCTTCTCGTTCTGCTCCAGGAAGGCCTTGATCTCGGCGACCTTTCGTCGATAGTACTGGGCCTTCTCGGGCTCGCCGCAAGAGCCGGCGCTCTCGCGTTCCTGCCCATCACGCTCACGATGGCGCTGCACGATACGCTCGGCAACCCGCTCTAACTTCTCGCGCTTCTCCTCGAGCTCCTTGTGGGTGCCGCTCCATTTCTTGGAGGCATTCGAGGGCAGTTTGCATCCGTCGATGGCGAAGTGCTCCTTTCCGATGAGGCCTAGCTCCGAGGCATAAAGCAACACGTCACCAAACAGGCTCGCAATCTCATGCTCCAGGCTGCTGACGAAGCCGGCGATGGTCGTAAAATGCGGCCTGGAATCGGCCGACAGCGCCATGAACACAACGTTGCGGCGGCATGCCTCGGCGATCCGTCGGCTCGAGACGATCCCGCGGTAGTAGCCATAGAGCACCACCTTCAGCAGCACCTTGGGGTCGTAGGCCGATCGCCCTGTCTCGTCGTTACGATAGCGGTGTTCGAAGACGGACAAGTCGAGATGCTCCTCCACGATCTCGTTGAGCGCATGCTCGAACGAACCCTCGACAATCTGGTCGGCATATGACAACGGAATCATCTTCGACTGATTCAAGTCGTAGTGTTTGTATCTGGCCATCGAGCGCTCCAGTAACCTGTCTCGGCGCTCTTTGTATCCATCCCGATCCTGAATGCCAAGAGCAAAATGGACTTTTTCTACGGCCTCAACGGCTGTGCATAACCCGCAGCCCAAACAGTAACGCCAAAACCTGTCGGGTGGCAAGACAGCCGGGCGCCGTAAAATTGATGCGCGTTCGACGCGCGACGGCGCCCGGCAACCACAACCTTCAGAAAGCAAAGCTGGCGGGTTCATGCACGTGTTAGCTGGCTCGTTTCGGGCTGGTTAGCAAGAACGCGCGACAAGGTCTTGAATAGCGCAACCAATATGAATGGATAAAGGCTCCACTGTTCTCTAACCCGGTCGCACGCTGTTCTCCGTGTGCAGAATTGTCGTATCGCAACGGGATGTCGATTAAATGCAGCTATTGAGGCTCAATCCAGCATCTTTCTGACGGTAGTCTGAGGTGTTCGTTCGGTGACGGTCCAGACAAGTCGCAATGGAACTTGATGGACTCAAGCACTGGGCCATACGGGGCTGACCAGAGCGACTGCCACGTTGTTCCGTTGAGAACGCAGAGTTCATCATGCACCACTACATCGACGACACCGGCAAGCCAAGGACGAAGGACTTGACGAGACATGCTAAAACGCCCCGTGGCATCAGTTGTGGTCTCAACGTATGTTCCGTCACACTTTCGGGCGGAGTCGCACGGATGCAAGCGAAGATGAATACCCGCTACGGGTATACCCCTGTCAAAGACCGTGCCCGTTACTGTCTGAACAATTCGTTCACCGAACCTTCCCGCAATTACAAAGGCAACAACAACAACGACCGGCGTAAGCGCAACTCCTGCAAGAATGGCTATTGTGCGTCTGGTAATTCTGATCATCGCGAAGGGATCCAAGGTCCAGCTAACGGCTTGTGCTTCAGAAGCGGCCCAGCCAACCCCGGAAACACGCATCATGATGCCACGACCGGCGGCAGCCGTACAATGGACGCGAAGCCACGGATGCCGACGAGGCAAAACCTGTCCCGACACAGCTGCAGCGCTTCCGGATGGAACCAGACCGGCACTACGCATCAGACCCGCAACGGCGCCCCACGCATCAAATGGCCACGCCCCAAAAGCCCCGAGCAGCGCCAGCCCCCAAGATGGAAGGGAGCGAGACCCAACAGCCCCGCCAGCAAGGAAAAGCGACCGGCGCTGCCAACCCATCAGGTCACGATCCGGATCGGAACCACCCACCGTCAGGCCCCGCTGCGAACAACCCACGGAACAACGCCACCGGTTGCCGGCATCCAGTCGCAAGAACCTGACGCACAAACCAATTCGTCCTCTCCAAGAAATACGGCTCGGTCTAACGACTTTGCGTTTCAGCGGCGGCCCAAACAGCCACCGAAAACACCCAACAGAATGCCACAACAGGCGCCAGCCGTAAAATGGTTGCGAAGCCACGGGTGGCGCCTGACCGGGACCTTTCGGCTAACAAAGCCGTCCGCTGCAAACGCTTGTTATGCAGCCCTTTGCGCGCTAGAGTATGATTTATGACACGGTCGTTGGACTCAGTCGTGAAGACACTCGCTTCGTTGCCAGCGGAAGAACAAGACCGGATTGCTCAGTGGTTGTCTGCGGAGCTGGCGTCGGAAAAACGCTGGACCGATATGTTCGATCACTCACAAGACGTCCTTGCCCAAATGGGAGACGAGGCGTTGGCTGACCTAGAGGCGGGGCGCACGACTGAACTGGATCCCGAGAAGCTGTGAATTCTCGCGCGAACCGTTCGTTTTGGATTTGTCTTGAGCAGCTACCCGTCGAGGTTCGCGAATATGCTCGCGAGTCATATCGGATATTCCGAGAGGACCCGCATCACCCAAGCCTCCAGTTCAAGCGAGTGCATCAAATGAAGCCTATCTATTCGGCTCGAGTGACTCGCGACTTTAGAGTACTCGGTGCCCTTCAAGGAGACACGATCGTGTGGTTCTGGATTGGCAAGCATGCTGACTATGAACGATTGCTGTCTCGAAGAGTCGGCGGGTCACGCCATGTCTAATCCGCGGTCAAATCCGACGCCATTGCGTTCAGTCAAACTGAGACCTTGTGGTCGCTGCAGAATTGGCTTGCGTCGAACAAACATTTTGTAACCGGTTGCTATTAGCGAGATTTCACCCTCCCGACACTCGAAGCGATACCGGTATTGTGTGAACCTGCCGTTGGAGCTAGGAATCCTAAAGCAGGTCATCAACGCACCAGATTACCAAGCAGCCATCGGTTTGCTGTCCGTGCCCCGTCTGGACTCCAAGTTTCCCGACTAAGTGCCGCCTTGACGTCGGACGAGTTGCAAGTACACGTGTCACAGCAAGGGCTATTGGTAGTTGTCGTAGTAGGGTTCACGCAGCCTCCTCGCTGGATCCCGGCAGCGGTGCGAATGCCCAAGTACATTGATGGTCCATCCTGCCAATCGCCGCAAGGAATCCGGTAATCAAGAGAACGTGGAGAAGCCGGGGGCTGCGAGCCTCGGCTCGAGAGAGCTGACGGGCCTCGAAGCATCAAAACGCCCCATGTGCCCTGAGAGCAAAGATGGAAACGGGGCCCCGATCGGCGTTATAGGCAGGGTCCACAAACAGTTGATAGTCGAAGGTCAACGTCGCCGAAGTAACAGGGCCGTAGGCGTAGTAAGCCTCGAGCACCTTTTCGGGTCTATAGTTCATGCGGCCGTCGCCAATGAGGATGCCCATGCCTCCCGCTTCGAAGTACCTGCGAGCGGTGGGTGACAAGCCTTCGATAACGCCAGCAAGACCGATCGAATCATTCGGCCTATGCCACGAACTTCCTGCGAGAGTGGCTCCGAGCGAGACGGACTCACCGCAATCGGTCCACCCCATACTCTCCACAAGCTCGGGGCTCCAACTAACACGCGAGAACATCCCTAGATCGTTGCTCACGGCTTGTTCGAGGCTGAGCACGAATCCATAGTTCGAGCGGTCGCGTCCGCGCGTGAGCGCAACATCCGGATAGCTGGGCGTGCTTCGCGGTTGCGCCACCGCATCGCCATAGCTACCGATGTTGCCGTAACTCAGCCAACCGAATAGCTGTAGTTTTCCTGGCCTATTCGGCACGCCGTACCGGATATCGAGCTCAGCCGTGTATTGACCATGGCGAAACAGGTGCGTATCGAAGTAGTTGGTATTTGATTCGACGGGCAACAAGAAATAGCCGGCGCGTAGTGCCCAATGCTTCTGATTTAGATCGACAAGCCCACCCCAAGTCCAACTCAATAGGTCCATGGTCCAATCGTAGGCGCCGCCGCCATAGATATTCCAATTGAGAAATCGGGTACGAGGCTCGCCCGCGTAGGTATTGAGCAAGAAATAGTCCGTCACGGCGAGCTTTCCGACCGTGACGGTCAATCTTGAGACGTCACGCGCTCCAGGGAGCTGATTCGGTCCGTCGGCGATGACTTCGCGCTCGCCACCAAGACCGATGGTCTGCGATATGAACGCTCGCGCTGCATTGAACCTTGGAATAGGGAAGTTGGACTTCTGAGCTTCACCGTTTGGGAATCCCGCAAGACCATGGGTACCGTTTAGTCCGAACCCCTGCATGAGTTCGGGATTGAAATAGAACTGGGCACCGGACCAAAGTCGGAGGCCGAAGAACGCGGTTGCGCTCACGGTATTGCGGAACTGGCCGACACCGGAGAGGCTGTTTGCTCCTTCGTAGGGCGAGTGAAACGCTGGGTACCCTTGCCCAACGAACGTCGTCTGCCCGTGGATGTTCCAATTGGAAGCTTCACTTTCGACCGGCTGAGCCTGCGTCGGCGGAGCCCACAATAATGCTACAACGAGCGCGACGCTCGGGAATAGCCGCCCGCTCATGGCAACCACCCGAGGCCCAATCGCAGGCTATTGATGCGAATTTTCGAGGTGACGGCCGCCCCCGAACCAAACTGCGCTTCGCCCCAGATGAGCTCGTCGTGGATGAATTCGATTCGCGCGGTCCATTGCCACGCGATGCCCGCCTCAGCACCAATTCCCAATCCAATACCAGTTAGCAGGCGCGCTTTGTCTTCGTTGGCACTTTCGTTATTCAGAGTCTCACTAAACCGCGCTCGAGACCAAACAAGACCACCCGTTACGTAGCCGAGCCATTGACTCCACGCGTAGCCAACCCGGCTGCGCAGCGTTCCGAGGCAATCGAGTTGTTCGATGTACGTCGCGTCATCGCTCTTCAGTGACGCAACGACATCATTTCCAGCAAGAAAATTGGGAAATGAGACGTCACTCTCGATACCAATTACGAATTGCGAGTGAAGCGGTAACAGGTAGCCGAGCTGCAAACCGCCGTAGAGACTTCCGAACGTGTTCGTTGACGCGGATGCGAAACTCAGCGCTGACCTCGAACTACCGAAGTTGTACGCGACGTGCGCTCCCGCATAAAGACCACCAGCGCGCCAGCGTTCGTACGCGAACCGTCCTGTAGCGGAAAAGGGTTGTTCCGCCTGTGTCGCCTTGTTGCGATTGTGCGCCAGAGGCTCACTGTGCGTATCACCGCTATCGGTGCCTGAGGCTAGAGTCGCCGAGTTGTCGTGGGAGACGCGTTCTGCCCTTGCGACGAGTGGACGCGCGATGGTCCACAACACGGAAAGCAAGACTGCAATGGCGCGCATGAGTTGTAAGGGGGCGTGGTCCAGGGGGTGACTAGCTCTAGTGCAAGACACCCATTCCGTATACGATAATGATAATCATTTTCAATATAGAATCGTTGGTTATTCGCCCCATGTTAATAACCTATTGAAAATAATAGCAAACAGTGAACCACGGCTGATGCCTATCGAACTTGAATATCATTATCATTTAAGTTAGGTTCGCCGCGTGACACCTTGGCACTGGCGATACCCCGCAAGAGACTCCCTGCGAACACCCGTCAAATTGGTCAAGCCTGCGGTCTCGAGAGCATTCATTAGGGGCGGCGGACGTACGTCCCGGAGCCGTGTAGCTGCAGACAGTTTGGGTCGCGTGCTTGAGCTGCGCTCGGTGTCTCGCGGGGCGATAGGGGCAACGCGGCTCGCATACTCGAGTTGGGACCATCAGCGACGACGCACTCCTAATCGTGACGCGAGGTTCTCGTTCTTGATGCCGAAAGAAGCGAAACCATGAGGGTCGACTCGAGGCTTACGTTGCTGGCTGTTGCCGCCGAAGTACTCGCAGTCGCGTGCTACGAGCCCAAGCAAAGCTGTTCGCAGCAGGGACTGTTGTGTCGCGCGACGCAAAAGCCTTGGTCGAATCCTTTGCCTACCCCACCCGCGTACGTCCCGGGCAGCAACGCCGACTACCCGGGCGCAGACTATTATGAGATCCACGTCACGCAGTTCAGGCAGTGGTTTGGGGTTTATGAGCCGGCCACGTCGCAACGCCTTTACACGACGGTCTGGGGCTACGGACAGGTCGGACAGGCCTATGACGTCGGCGTGCGCGATGGGCAAGGTAGCCCATTGCGCCAGACGGGAATGTACATTGCCCCAACGTTTATTGCGCAGCGGGGCAGGCCGATTGTCGTCAAGTGGATCAATGACCTGCACGACTCCGACGGCGCCCCGATAACGCGCCACCTCTTGGAGTCGGCGTACGATACGACCATCGACGGCGCAGCGAATGGGGAGCCCCACGTACGGATGGTGACCCACCTTCACGGCGGGCAAGTGGCGTGGGCGAGCGACGGATTTCCCGACTTCTGGTTTACGCCCGATGTGGCCGCTGCAGCCAACGGCCTCGGTGGCCCGACGGGAAACTTCGTCATCGATACGTATCCAAACCAGCAGCCCCCAACCACACTCTGGTACCACGACCACGCGATGGGCATTACGCGGCTCAATGTCATGGCAATCGGAGCGGGCCTCTATGTGCTGCGTGATCCGGTACAAGAGTCCGCGCTCAATCTTCCAAGTGGTGCCTACGAGATCCCACTTGCGATTGCCGATAGGATGTTCGGCTCAGACGGCTCGCTTTCGTACGTCAACTCGGTCAACACACGCGCTACGTCGTACCATCCGAACTGGACACCCGAGTTTTTCGGCAACGTCATTACGGTCAACGGGATAGCGTGGCCGTACCTCAACGTCGAGCCGCGCAAGTATCGGTTTCGCATCCTCAATGCATCCAATGCGCGGATGTACAACCTGCGGCTAGTTAACCTCAGCTCGAACCAACTATGGGACCACGTCTGGCAGATCGGCAGCGACGGCGGCTACCTGAACGCACCGGTGCTGCTCGCTATGACTCCAGTCGCGGACGACGATGTCGCAGACACCTCAAACAAACTGTTCTTGGCGCCTGCCGAGCGCGCAGACATCGCGGTTGACTTCCTAGGTCTAGAACCGGGGACGACGCTAGCGCTAATGAATGATGCTCCGGCGCCATTTCCCGACGGGGACGCGCCGGAACCTGGCGCGACCGACGAAGTTCTGCAGTTACGCGTGGTTCCACTCGCGGCGCCGGACACGAGTCGCATTCCACTTCAGCTCAGTTCGATGCCGACACGCATCGACGCAAGCGAGGTTTCCGTGGTGCGCCATCTGGCCCTCAGCGAAGTTGAAGATCCGGTGTCCGGCAATCCCGTCATCGGTCTTATCAACAACACCTGCTTCGACGAACCGCTCACCGAGAGCCCGCGTCTTGGCGCAACCGAGATCTGGGAAGTCGCCAACACAACCGGCGATATGCACCCCATCCATCTTCATCTGGTGCAGTTCAATCTGCTCAATCGCCAGCGCTTTGACAAGGCGCGGTACCTGGCCGATTGGAATGCAGTCACGCAAGGCGGCGGCGAATTGCCCGGGCCCATACCGACCTGCCCATCAATGGCCGATCCAGTAGATCCGCCCGGCGTTGCTCAGGCGCCACAACAAATCTTGCCGGTCAATCCGTACCTTATCGGTGATTCTATCCCGCCCGCAGACAACGAGGCGGGGTGGAAGGACACGGTGCGTGTAAAGAGTGGCACCGTGACCCGTTTGCTTATTCATTTCGCACCCCAAGATCCCGGGGAGAATGGACCCTATGCCGGATTCACATTCGATCCGACCAATGGGATGTACGTATGGCACTGCCACATTCTCGAGCACGAGGACAACGGGATGATGCGCCCATACCAGCTCAGACAGTGAGAAGCACAATACGAGAAGACGAGGAGTTGACGGCGACCATGTGGACAAGGGAAATGCGAGCGTTTCAACGCTGCTTGCCAGCACTATTTTTCGCAGTAAGTGTTTGGGTGACAAGACCCGCGCTTGCAGCGTCAGATGAGGACGCTGGACCTCCAGCAGAGCCTTTGACAACAGCAGGGCCTACGACGACGCCTGCGCCATCTGCATCTGCGCCGGTCGATCCTAAGCCCGTTGCGGCATCGACAGCGCCCTCGGGAGCGCAGCAGTCAACGTCGGTGAGTCCAGAAGAGGCACCGCGCACACCCATGAGCGATTTGACGCCCCCAACAGAGCTAGCGCGCGAAAGTCCGGTTGAAAACGCAATCGGTCGTCCGGCAACCTCGGGCAGTAGTTTCGGCGGCTATGGAGAGCTCACGCTCAATGTGCCGAGCAACGCCCCGGGTGTCGTAGATCTGCGACGTGTCGTGCTCTTCTTTGGTCATGACTTCAATGAGCACATCCGTTTCTATTCGGAACTCGAGGTGGAGCACGCGGTTTCGTCTGCCAGCGACCAGGGGGAGGCGGAGATCGAGCAAGCCTATCTCGACGGCCTGTTGACGAAGCGCCTGAATCTGCGCGGCGGTCTCATCCTCATGCCCATGGGCATCGTCAACGTGTATCACGAACCACCGAGCTTCAACGGCGTAGATCGGCCCGATGTTGATCAATTTGTCATTCCAAGCACATGGCGCGAGCCGGGCATGGGCATTTTTGGCGAACTCTCCGAAACGTTGCGTTATCAGCTCTACTTCGTCAACGGCTTCAATGCTAATGGCTTTACAGCTCAGGCCGCCATCCGCGAGGGACATCAGGAAGCTCAGCTCGCCTATGCCCGCGACTATGGTGTCATTGCACGCTTCGACTATGAGCCTGCACTTGGGACAGTGATCGGTGTTTCAGCGTATGGCGCGACCTCAGGCAACACATTGACATCAACGGTTGGGCGGGTTCCGGTGGGCCTTTTTGATATCGACGCCCGGACTCATCTGGGAGGTTTTAGCGCACGGGGTGAGTTCGCCCTATTGTTCATCGGGGATGCGCGCGCGTTGAACCAAGCGCTTCTGTCCGGAACGCCCGAGCAGCAAGGTGCCGGTCCCGTGGCGTCGCAGGCCCGCGGCGCGTATGCCGAGGTTGCCTACGACGTGCTTCGAATCGTCGCGCCAAGCTCCGAGCAGGCGCTAACCGCTTTCACGCGGTTTGACTACGCAGACACTCAAGCCAAGGTGGCGGCCGGATACACACCAAGACTCGAATTCCGGCGCTACTCACAGATGGGTGGGCTCGTCTATCGACCCATCCCCCAGATTGCGCTCAAAGCCGACTACCGCCACCACTGGCTCGGTTCGGGTGAAGGGTACAATGAGTTCGCTGCAGCCATCACGTGGTTGTTCTGAAGGGGACGCGCTCATGCAAGTATTTGCTCGACGAGGATTTCAGCTGCGCACGGCGTCGCTCGAGACACGCCTCGCCTATACCGGCTTTCTGCTGCTCATGGTGCCCGCGGTCGGCACCGTGGTCGCACTCTCAATCGGTCGCATGGGGCTTCATCCTCAGGCCATCGCCGTGTACTACCGAGGTGGGGAAAGCGAGATGAGCTTTCCAAAGACATTTTGGCAGTTGATGGAGGTGAGCCACTCGCATCTTTTCACCGTTCCGGTGGTCGTGTTGATTGTCTCCCACCTTCTTTTCGGAACGCCCTTTTCAACACGTGTTCGGATTGGCCTGACCGCTGTCACGTTCATCGGAGCTTTTTTAGATGCGGTTGGTCCCTGGGCAGTGCGATACGTTGCGGCCGGGTTTACGTACATCCTGATTCTCGGCTGGGCATCGCTCGCCGGTGGGGCGCTGTCCACTGTCCTCTTGACGCTGTTCGCGATGTGGGGACCTGAGCGTTGGCTTGCGCACTTCGCGCCGCGGTCGGCAACCAGGGAGCAAGAGTCACCATGAAACCGTCTCTCGGCACGCTCTTGGCGGGCTCGGCTATTGTACTCGTTGCGCCAATGCCGGTGCGTGGAGCACAGGTATTTCTCAAGGAAGCGGACGCCCCGCGCGCGATTTTCCCCGAAAGCACCTCGGCGACGCACAGGCTGTTCAAGCTCAGCGACGCGGAACTCACAGCGCTCAACAAGACACTCGGCCGCAAGGTGGACGGCGCGAACTACGCATACCTTGAGGCGCGCAATGACAAGGGCACGATGGGATTCGTCTTCATGCTCGACGTCATCGGTCAAAGCCAGCTTATCTCCTTTGCCGTGGGCGTTAGGGTTGATGGAGTTCTGCAGGACGTCCAGGTGATGGTCTATCGGGAGCCGCAAGGCGAAGCCATCAAGGAGAAGCGCTTCCGTAGACAGTTCGTCGGCAAGCGACTCAGAGATCCGATTGCGCTCGGTAAGGATATTGACGCGATCAGCGGTGCCACCATCTCGTCGCGCTCCGCTGCGTTTGCCGTACGTAAAGGACTTGCCTTGGCTCAATTGCTGCTGGCTCGCGCGGGAGCTAACCGGTGAGTCTCGCACACGTGACTCGTAACCACATTGTGCGCCGCACCTCCGACGGTCGGGCCGTTGTTCGTCGTGCCCGCCCGCTCATGGGAACACTCGTTGGCGTCACCGTGCGTGGGAACGATGCCGAAGCTCTCGAGGACCTGGTTCGAGCCATTTTCTCCGAGATTCAACGGCTCGAAAGCATCTTCTCAGAATGGTCTTCGACGAGCGTGCTCTTCCGCGTGAACGCGTCCGCGGGAAAGACGCCAACGGTTGTTCCGGCAGAGCTCGTCGAGGTGCTGGATGTCGCGATGCAAGTGGCCTGCGCTACCGCTGGAGCATTCGACCCGACTTGGGCCGTGCTAGCAGCTTGTTGGCGGCTCGATGCACCGAACTTTCGTCCGCCAAGTCCGAAACTCATTGGGAAATTGCTGCATCTGGTCGATTACCGACAGGTCGCTATCGACCGGCATGCCCGAGCAGTGCTTGTGCGCCGCCCTGGGATGCGCCTCGGCCTCGGCGGTATCGCAAAGGCCTACATCGCTGAGCGAGCAGCAGACTTTGCTGTCGAAAATGGGATCCGCGATGTCCTCATCGACGCCGGGGGTGATCTGGTAGCTCGCGGCAGAAATGACCGTCGCCCATGGACAGCAGGGATCCGCGAGCCGCGCGCAGCTGGCGGATTACTCGCCACAGTCGAACTTCATGACGAAGCCATCGTGACGAGCGGCGATTATGAGCGGTTTGTCGAAGTCGGCGGACAGCGCTACCACCACCTCATCGATCCGCGTACGGGATGGCCCGCACACCGGTGCAAGAGTGCTACGGTCATTGCGCGAAGGGGCGCACTCGCTGACGCCTTAGCGACAGCGCTTTTTGTTTTAGGAGCCGAGGGTCTCGACATCATATCGGCCCTTGGCGCCACTGCAGCCTTGGTCGTGGGCCAAGATGGGACAGTTCAGCGAACAACCGGCATAGCCGAGCGCTTTTCGACGATGCGATGACGCAATTGCTTGCGTTATGCAAAACCCATGAGACCTCAACTTGAAAGCTACCCTTTGACTCTCTTGTGAGGTGTTAGGCCGGGCCCACACTTCTCGTCGCATTGGTGGCAAACTCCATAAAGCTCGTGCCGATGATGGGTGAGACGAAATCCGTGCGCCGCGGCCACGCCTCGCTGAAGAGATTCGATATTCCTGTTTTCGAATTCGACGATGCGACCGCATTGAGTACAAATTAAGTGATCGTGGTGATGGCCCGTACGTGCCAACTCATAGCGAGCAATCCCGTCATCAAAATGCCGTTCGTGTACGACACCACATTCGGTGAGCATCTTCAGCGTGCGATACACCGTTGCATATCCGATACGGGCATTGTCTTTTTTGACGATGGCCGTCAGCTGCTCGATGCTGACATGCGGCCCCGATGCTAAGAGAGCATCAATGATGACCCGACGTTGCTCGGTCGTGCGCATCCCACGCTCGAGCATGTATGCATCCAAGATGCCGATAAGATGGATAGCCTCGGGGGATGTTGAGGGCTTTATTAGAGAACGCTGTCGCGAGCCCATGGATACTTCCTCCACAATATGACGAGGTGCACGTAGCAAACAATGCACCCTGAGCCGTCTTGGTTCAAGGGTACATTGCGCCGCGCGAGGTCGAGCGGGCAGATTGCGGAGTAGCATTATCGTCTGGTACACAATTGCAGCCCCCAGTGGTTACCAATAACCCTACCCGTACGCGAATCATGCTGCTTCCCTCACGTAGCGATGGTGCAGGCCGCCGACTTCGGGCAGCTCAATCACCTCTCCCAATTCCGGTCCCTGAATGGCCCTCGCCTCGGGGGCGTCGCCGTCCAGCGATAAGTGGCAACGTGACCTATGGTAGTATTGGAAGTAACTGCGTAGGACGCGACGCAGGTGCTGCTCATTCAGTACGATGATATGGTCAAGGCATTCTCGCCGAATGGAACCGATCAGCCGCTCGACGTATGGATTTTGCCAAGGGGAACGTGCAGCAGTGAGCACCTCTTCCATCCCCAAGTTCTTGACACGATGACGGAAATACTTCCCATAGATGCTGTCACGATCCCGGAGCAAATAGCGCGGAGCGCTATCGTCGGGAAACGCCTGCACGACCTGCTGCGCCGTCCACTCAGCGCTTGGACTTGAGGTGACATTGAAATGCAGAATGCGCCGCCGGTCATGTGAGAGGATCAGCAAAACGAACAGGACACGAAACGTTGCTGTAGGAACGACGAAGAAGTCGAGCGATACGAAGTCCTTCACATGATTGTCTAGAAACGAACGCCAGGTTGGTGAGGGCGGCCTGTGGTGCCGAACCATGTATTTGGCCACGGTTGACCGGGAGACGGTGATGCCAATTTTGGCCAATTCATTGCGAATCCGGGGCGCGCCCCAGATTGGATTGGAGGTCGACATTTTACGAATCAATGCGCGGATTTCGCGGTCCAATTCAGGCCGTCCGAATCGGCGGCGGCTCTTGCGGGCCCAATAACGGCGAAATCCTTCGCGATGCCAACGAATTACGGTAACGGGCTGCACGATGGCGAGGGCCTGCTGCCATTCGGACCAAAGACGAGATAGAACTACCCATAACTTTCGGTCGGATGGTTTGAGGCAAACACGTCGCGTACTGAGTGTTCGTTTCAGAACGCCGATTTGATGGCGCAATGCCAAGTTCTCAAGGGCCAGCTCTCGCTGAGTCTTGAAGAATGAAAGGGTGGCTCCGACCAGGCTTGCAAGCACGTCAAACATCGCGTGCACCTTGAACATGGTCGTGCGAATTCTTCAAGAATTTCAATGGCGACGAATTATAGCCTCTTTCCATGGAACGTACCGCATGTTAGAGGAGGGCAATGGCCTATTCCCTCGATCTACGGCAAAAAGTCTTGGCAGCACTTGAGACGGAATCTTCGTCGGAAGTTGTTGCTGAACGGTTCGGAATTAGCGGAAGTTTCGTGCGAAAACTGCGAGTCAGAGTGAAACAGACCGGAGATCCGGTTGCCAAATCACCACCTGGCAAGCCGAGAATTGTTGACTCCGAGGGAGAGGACATTCTGCGAACCCTTGTGAAGGAAAGGCCTGATGCGACCTTGGACAAGTTGGTTCGACTGTTTCCACGCCGCGGTGGTCGCAAGGTGAGCGACACGACGATTTGGCGCACCCTGTACCGGATGGGCATGTCGCTAAAAAAAAGACCCTCTACGCGTCAGAACGCGACCGACCCGATATTATCGAAGCACGAATAGCCTTCCGCAAAGCACAAAAAGCATGGGATCCAGCCAGGTTGGTCTTTGTAGACGAGAGTGGTGTGAATCTGTCCATGACCCGAAGCATGGCGTGGGCTCCCGTTGGCGAACGAGCCGTTGACAACGTTCCCGGCGATCGCTGGTCAAACTACAGCGTTATTGCTGCCCTTGGAATTGACGGAATCGTGGCCCCTATGGTTGTTCCCGGCGCCATAGATGGCCAAGCTATGCTCATGTGGGTTGAGCAAAGTCTCGCCCCGGCACTGAACCCCGGTGACATAGTGATTTGGGACAATCTGAGCGTTCATACCGACATCCGGCTCAGGAACGCAATCGAACAGCGGGGCGCTTCCCTTGTGTTTCTGCCGGCGTACTCGCCCGATCTGAATCCGATCGAACAAGCCTGGTCCAAGGCCAAAAGTATTCTCCGAGAGCTGGGGCCACGATGCTGGGCCAAACTACTGACCGCCCTTGGTAAAGCATTGTTGGCCATCACAACCAAGGATGCCCTCAGTTGGTTCAGGCACGCCGGCTATGCAGTTCGCTGATCCGTTTCAATGAAAAGCGCTCTAATGGTAAGGACAGCGCAACCGCTTTCAATGACGAAGAAAGCTGCGCAGTCAGTTTTGCCCTCGATGGTAATTCCATCGGCTGCAGACAGCGTTCAATCTGCGCTTGCGCGTCGTTACCTGACGACCCGAGAAGCTGCCGCATACTGTGGCTACAAGAATCCCTCTGCCATTCGAAAAGCAGTGATGGAACGCAGACTTGCGGCGTCGGGGCGTAGGGGAGGGAACGGGACTTCGATGTTCTCGTTAGACGCTCTGGACGAATTTCTATGCGGTGCTCCGGCATCTGCTAGGGTTGCTTCGGGTCGTCCAGGAGCGCCTTCGCAGGAAGGAACTCTTGATGGACACGAAACAATGGAAGAAACAATGGAATACCTGGGTGCGTCCAACAAAACTGCCGGGAGTGTGGCAGCGCAAGGAAGGAGGATATCTAGTTCGGTCACGAGTGACCGAGTCAACGACAGGTCATCAACGGGAAATCAGGAAGGTGCTGCCAGAGGCAACCGAGGCGCAAGCGTACTCATGGTTGGAGGCAGAGAAAGCTAGAGTCAAGAACGGCGGCACATCGGTCGAACCTCAGAGGATTCGATTCGCCGAATTCGCGCAGCAGCTTTTCGAGGCCAAAATAGCAAAGCTCGAAATACGTAGCCAAGTCGGTCGAGAGAAATGGGCCAACGTATTGACTCACCTCATTGTCGGAACGAGAGGCAAGAAATCAAAATCCACCGTGACAGGTTCGGCGAAATGTTCATTGATAAGATTCAGAAGAAGCAAGTGGAAGACTGGAAGAGGGAGGTTGGTCCACTCATCCTTGCTGGAGACTACGCGCCAAGCACTGCCAACGGATGGCTTGCGATTCTACGAGTCATCGATAAAGCTGCAAAGCACGAACTAGGCCTGGACAAGCGATTCACCGAAGGTGTCAAGGACTTCGACGAATCGGAGTGGTCAACCTATACGGAAGAGGAACCCAATTCGCTGCTCGTGGAAGAGGCTACGCGCTTCATGTTGGATCTTAGGGAACGCCATCCGCCACACTTCGCAATGGCGTATCTAGGTTTGGTGACGGGTCTGCGCCCATCATCGCTTAGACCGTTGCGGCGAAAGGGTCCACAGGCTGACGTAATTTGGGACTCCGGCAAGCTGTATGTGCGTCGCTCATATACGCGCGGACCGGAAGCAATGAAGACAACCAAGCAAAAGAAACGATACTCGATCTGCCTACCGGCCGCCGTACTCGACGTGCTTCGGTGGCACGTGGAAACTCAGTTGACCACAGCTGAAATGCGAGACAGCGATTTGCTATTCCCGTCGGTGACAGGTGGCTTTCGTTCGCCATCAGTTCTGAATAAACCGTTTGCAGAAGTTGCAGAAGCCATTGGCTTGGGTAAGCGTTTTTCTCAATGTGGTCTGAGAAGAACATTCAATGACCTCGCACGAGCTGCCAAGATCGAAAGCGTAATCACCCGAAGCATTTCAGGTCATCTCACCGAGCGTATGCAACAGCATTATTCGACGGTGAATTCGGAGGAACAACGGGAAAGTATTGCTCGCGTGATTAGCCTAATGGACGCACGTGATGAGCGAGCAGCAGCAAGTGGTATGCAGACCCCCTCGGGTGGTGTGCATACCACTTCGGAAAAAGAAAAGGCCAGTTAGAAACCGGCCTTATTCCTTACTTTCTTTGGAGCGGGAGAAGGGATTTGAACCCTCGACGTTGACCTTGGCAAGGTCGCACTCTACCGCTGAGTTACTCCCGCAAAGGGCGGGCATTTTTAGCTTGCGCTGCATTGAGTGTCAAGCCGATTTGGGCTCGGGCTCGAGCGTATCGGCCAAGCGACCTGGCTTGTGCCGCGTGTTTTTGGCTCTTGCGTCACTAGCCACGTGGGCGTGCGAATCCAGCTAGGCGCGTTCGACGTCCACGACGCCTGAGATCTTGGTGATCTCGCGCATCACCGATTTCAGCTGATTGAGATCCGATACGGTGAATGTGAAGGTATTGCAGGCGCGGCCGTCGTCGCCCGCCCGGCAGTTGGCCTCGTTTATGCTGAGTTTTTGCGCGCTAAACACCTGACTGATCACCGCAAGAAGACTTGGAGAGCCGGTCGTGGTCACACGCAATTGCACGGGCCGATTGATCTTGGCCTTGGCGTCCCAGGTGACGTCAATGCGTCGTTCCGGGTCCATGTCGAACGTCTTCATGCATTGGCGCCGGTGTACGGTCACGCCGCGTCCTCTGGTGATGAACCCGACGATTGGATCACCGGGGAGCGGATTGCAGCATTTGGCGAAGCGCACCAACACGTCATCCTCGCCGCTTACGCGAATGCCATTCTGATCTTTGCCCGTCAGGCGCCGCGCCAATTGTTGGAACTTGCCTTCGCGCAGTTCTGGTGGCGGCGCGCTTTCCACCGGCCCTTCGCGGGATTTGAGTGCGGCCGTGATGTCGTCTACCGCGGCTTTGCCATAGCCAACGCTGAGCAGCATGTCGTCCAGACTGTTGGCTTTGAATTGCGCAACGAGTCGCCGCACTTCCGCATCATTCTTGATGAATTTTGAGTAGCTCATGCCCGCGGCGCGTAGCTCATGTTCGAGCAATTCCCTGCCAAGGTTGATGCTCTTCTCACGCTGCTCGGCACGCAGAAAGGTGCGAACTCTTCCGATGGCGCGAGACGTCGTGCAGAAGCCAAGCCAATCCTTCGTGGGTTGTGCCGAGGTCGAGGTGATGATTTCAACCACGTCACCGCTGCGCAACTTGTATCGCAGCGGCACGATCTGACCATTGGCGCGCGCGCCCGAACAATGATGCCCGACCTCGGAATGGATGGCGTACGCGAAGTCAATGGGAGTTGCGCCGCGCGGCAGCACGCGCACATCCCCTTTGGGGGTGAACACGTAGACCTCGTCCGGAAAGAGGTCAATCTTCACGGTTTCTAGGAACTCCACCGGGTCCTTGACTTGGCGCTGATAGTCGGCAAGTTCGCGCAGCCAACTGAACCGTTCGGCATCCTTCGGATCGACGCCACCCGAGATGCGTTCTTTGTACTTCCAATGCGCGGCGACCCCGTGCTCGGCTGCACGATGCATTTCGTGGGTACGAATCTGGATCTCAATGCGTTGCCTTCCTGGGCCAATCACTGCTGTATGCAACGATTGGTACATGTTGGGCTTGGGCAGCGCAATGTAGTCCCTAAATCTTCCTGGAATTGGCGTCCAACGTGAGTGAATGACCCCCAAAACCGCATAACAATCGGATACCGTTTCGACACAGATTCGAAAGGCGATTAGATCGTAGAGCTGTTCAAAATCACAGAGCTGCTCCTTGAGCTTTCGCTGGATGGAATAGAGGTGCTTGGCTCGACCCGCGACATCGGCGGCAAAACCCTGCTCTGCCAGCCGCGACGTTATGGTGCGACAGACCGTGTCGATATAGCGCGCGCGGTCCTTGCGCGTCTTGTCCATTTTCTCTTCGAGGTAATGGTAGGCCTTTGGATCGAGATACTTGAATGCTAGATCTTCGAGTTCGGCCTTCACCGTTTGAATGCCGAGGCGACCTGCAAGCGGCGCATAGATGTCCATCGTCTCGCGAGCTATCCGCTCCTGAGCCTCCGGCTTCATGAATTCGAGCGTGCGCATGTTGTCAAGCCGGTCGCACAGCTTGATCAGCAGAACGCGAATGTCGCGCGCCATCGCGACAACCATTTTTCGAAAACTTTCAGCCTGGCGGTCGACGCGGTTGGAAAAGTCAATCTTGCCCAACTTCGTCACGCCATCGACGATTGACGCAATTTCATCCCCGAAATCATGCCGAATGTCGTTGACGGTGGATAGGGTGTCTTCCACGACATCATGCAGCAGCGCCGCACAAATACTGGCTGTGTCCAGCCTTAGTTCCGTGATAATTCCGGCAACGCGTGCTGGGTGGACAAAATACGGCTCTCCGCTACGGCGCGTTTGCTCGCGATGCGCTAGTTCCGAGTATCGGTATGCTCGCTCCAGGAGCTCCACGTCCGCTGCGGGGTGGTATCCCTTCACTCGTTGTACGATTACGTCGAGTCCAAGCACGGTCTTGCCTAGGACGAGTACTACTGCGACCTAGCCACTATGGAAAGTAACACCCGCGATGAGTCTCGCAAAGTCCTCGAACGTGACGTGAAACGGAGCCCGCAGCGCGGCCGGCCACTCGGCATATACATTCACTTCCCGTGGTGTTTGTCCAAATGTCCCTATTGCGACTTCTTCAGTGTTGCGGCGCAGAGTCGCATTGCGCACGACGCATACGCGGATGCAATTGTTGCGGAATTCAATCGGCGCTTCAGAGCATTGGAACCAGCGACACTTACGAGTATCTACGTTGGTGGCGGCACGCCGTCGCTTTGGGACGTCGAGGCACTAGCTCGCGTACTGCAGCATCTCAAGACGTCATTTACGTCAGAGGTTCCAAGCGTCGAGGTGACACTAGAATGCAACCCGAGCAGCTTCGACGCCACACGTTGTTGACAGTGGTTGGACGCAGGGGTTAACCGGCTAAGTGTGGGGCTGCAAAGCCTCAATGATGATAACCTTAGATTCTTGGGACGGGCGCACAACGCGCGAGACGGGCTAGCGACACTAGAACTTGCTTTGGCCTCGGGCATGCCGTCCGTTGGAACGGATCTCATTTTCGGATTGCCCGGCAGAACCGTACAAGATGCCACGGCGGAACTTCGAGAACTCCCACTGGGCGGACTGTCGCATCTGTCGGTCTATGCGCTGACGATTGAACCGAATACCCACTTCGGTGCGCTCTCACGCGCTGGCCGACTACCGATGGCTCCCGATGAATTGGTTACGGACACTTTCTTTGCGCTGCACGAAGCGATTTCCTCTGAACATTATGAACATTACGAAATCAGCAACTACGCGCGACCCGGGCATCGGTCCGTGCATAACATGGGTTATTGGCGGGGGTCGGACTATCTTGGGTTGGGCGTGGCTGCTTGGGGGACCGTAACAATCGGGTGCGATCCAATCGGCGGCACCACGCGTCGTGATCGCGTCAGGTACCGAAATACCACTCAGATCCAGCAATATCTTGACCTGACCACTCTTCGTGAGCCCGATTCAGTCTGGTCGTTGCAGCCTGGTGGGTTGGTTGCCGAGCTGGAGACAATCAGTGACTCGACTGCCTTGACGGAACGGCTGATGCTCGGTCTGCGAACTTCTGACGGCGTTGATCTAGACATCCTCGCTGAAAGTCTTGACGTGCGTTCGTGGCTGTCGGGACGACAGACGTCAATTGACAAACTCGTCCAGCGGAGGCGTCTGGTTCGCGAAGGTTCAAAGCTCAAGATCCCGTTCGAAGCATGGTTCTTGGCTGACGGCACAATTGCAGAGCTCATTTGAACTGGCAGCCTCGGCACTGCGACTCTTCCACCAACCTTCAAGCGCCTCGAGTGCGCGGGCTGCCATTGCTTCGCTGCGTTGTGCGCGGTTGCGCCTGCCGCCTGATGACTCGACAGGTGGAAACAACGCGAAAGTGACGTTCGTTGGCTGAAAGTCGCGGCGCGGCGTACAAAGGTAGCGCAGAAGACTGCCCAATGCGGTCGTATTCGGGGGCAGGTTGACTTGCCGATCATTATACACGTCGTCCATCAACAGGGCAACGACGAGTCCGCAGGCGGCACTTTCAACGTAGCCCTCGACGCCCGCGATCTGCCCCGCAAACCAGAGGTGCGCGTCTGATTTGCAGCGCAGGCTTTCGTCGAGCAACGTCGGGCTGTTAATGAACGTATTGCGGTGGACCGAACCAAAACGTTCAAGCTGGGCGTTCTCAAGGCCGGGAATGCTTCGGATAATTCGCTGCTGATCGCGATGCACCATGCGTGTTTGAAAACCAACGATGTTGTACGCTGTCGCGGCAGTATTCTCGGCGCGCAACTGCACAACAGCATAGGGCCTTTTCGATGTGCGAGGATCGACAAGTCCGACGGGCTTGAGCGGCCCGAAAGCAAGCGTTCGTTCACCTCGCTCGGCCATGACTTCGATCGGCAGGCAGCCCTCGAAGTACTTGGGGCTTTCAAAAGCGCGCGGTGGCACTTTCTCAGCGCTACGGATGTCATCGACGAGTTTGAAGTACTCGTCACGCTCAAGGGGGCAGTTGACGTAAGCTCGTCGATCGTCATCAGCCTCACCCTTGTCCCAACGCGAAGCCACAAACACCCGATCCCAATTGATCGAATCGGCCGCAACAATGGGCGAGATGGCGTCGTAGTAGGCGATGTTGTCTTGACCGAGCCGCCGCTGCAGATCCGAAGCCAGCGAGTCCTGTGTCAGCGGCCCCGTGGCAACGACCAGAGGTCGCGTACTGGGTAGCGTCTCCAACCGCTCACTATGCAGCCTTATTTTGGGGTGTTCGTGCACCCACTGGGTCATTAATTGACTGAACCTTTCACGATCGACGGCGAGCGCTCCGCCAGCCGGAACGCGACAAGTCTGCGCTGAGCGCATCACATACGAACCGATCATTTGCATTTCGGCCTTCAGCAGGCCAACCGCATTGGAAAGCGACGCTCCACGAAATGAATTCGAGCAGACTAACTCGCAGAAATATTCGCTACACTGTGCTGGCGTGCGTTGCTTGGGCTTTTGCTCGATTAGCGTGACTTCGAAACCGCGATCGGCAAGTTGTAGGGCTAGCTCACACCCTGCAAGCCCAGCTCCAATGACGGCAACGTTCGCCTTGCTCATCGACCCATGCTGACGCTTCACCCAGCGGAACCGGTGGCGACGGATGGCGTGCGACTTCGATGGGAAACACCGTCACGCGCCGCGGGTTTTGGCGCTGAATCTGGCGGAGTTTCACTGCCATCGTCCGTTATCAGTTTGCGCGAGAACCCACATTCCTTGTCGGGACAGACCAGTTTCGGGTTTTTCTCTCCGCCCATTCGCAGGAGATAGGGGGATGAGCACTGCGGGCATGCCTCCGCTATGGGCCTCTGCCACAGCTTGAAGTCGCATTCCGGGTAACCGGCACAACCGAAAAACGACTTCTTACCGCGTTTCTTGCCACGTACTTCGATCACATCACGGCCACACTTGGGGCAGGCGACTCCGAGTGGCATAGGCCGTGCGTTTTTGCAGTCCGGGTACCCGCTGCAGGCTAGGAATTCGCCGTAACGACCTGAGCGGACGACCATGTACTTCCCACACTTGTCGCAGCGATGTTCCGTGGGCTTGGGTTCAGCCGCGTCGCCATTTTCGTTGAGACTTTGCGTGAACTTGCATTTGGGGTAGCCTGAACAGCCAATGAACCAGCCATTTTTGCTCCAGCGTCGATGCAAGTCTCCGCCGCACTTCGGGCAGCTTTCACCGATGGGGATTGGTTCCGGCGTCCAGCGCTTTTGCTTCTTCGCCGCTTCGAGCGTTGCACGAAAGCGGTCGTAGAATCGTTCAAGCAGTGACACGCGCTTGAGTTTGCCGGCCTCCACCTCGTCGAGATCTTCCTCCATTTTGGCGGTGAAGCTTGGTTCAATGAAGTCCAACGAGGTGGCAACCAACCCGTTGACGACCACCTTGCCGAGGTCAGTCGCCTTCATTTGGCCGCCGGATAGCTTCTCGACGTAATCGCGTGCTTGCACTTTGCTGATGATTTCAGCATACGTGCTGGGGCGTCCGATGCCACGTCGCTCCAACTCGCGAACGAGCGACCCCTCGTTGTATCGCGGTGGCGGCTGCGTGAACTTTTGTTCTGTCTGAACTCCGGGGGGTGTTACAAGCCGGAGCGTGTCTCCGTCAGCGATTTCGGGAAGCGTGGATTCTACGTCATCGTCAGTGCTCTTCGCCGCTGGTGTGGCACTCGCGCTGACGTCGCGTAGGGGAGTGTCGGGTTCGCTCCCTTCATCTTCGCCGGCTAGTTCTCTGGGTGCGTCGTCGCCGAACGGCTTGTCGCTTTTGCCGTGCTGATATTGCTCCAGCCAGCCGGAGAACGTGAGATTGCGTCCGCTCGCGCGCAGGACCAGGCGCTTTGCACTTGGCGACTTTCGAGAGGGCAGAGCTTCGACTTCGACCGAAGTTTGGTTGTACGTCGCGACCGCCATTTGAGACGCAACAAACCGGTCCCAGATCAGTTTGTAGATCCGATATTGCTCGTCGGTGAGATGCTTTCGAATCGAATCGGGTGCGAATTCCAGCGACGTGGGCCGAATCGCTTCGTGAGCTTCCTGAGCATTCTTCCGGGCGCGGAAGAAATTGGGCTTCGCTGGGACGTACTGTGTGCCGTATTCGTTTTCAATGAATGTGCGGACCTGATCAATCGCGTCAGCGCTCACGCGGACGCTATCGGTACGCATGTAGGTAATGAGACCAACAGGGCCGCCATCCTTTTTCAGATCGATGCCTTCGTACAAGCGTTGCGCCACGCTCATCGTTCGTCGCGTGGGGAACCGCAGGTAGGCGGAGGCATCTTGTTGCAGTTTGCTGGTGGTGTACGGGGCGGGCGCGTTGCGGCGCTGTTCGCGAGACGTCAGGGACTTTACGCGGTAGGCGGCTGAGTCGAGATCCGCCTTCAGTTGAGCGGCAGTTTCACCGTTTTTGATGTTGACCTTCGTCCCATCAATGGTCGTCAACTTGGCCGAAAATGTGCCGCCCTTTGGGGTACGCAGATTGACCGCAACATTCCAGTATTCTTCGGAGACAAACGATTCGATTTCACGCTCGCGATCAACCACTAGGCGAAGCGCGACAGATTGAACACGACCGGCAGACAATCCAAATGCCAACTTGGACCAGACCAGCGCCGACACGTCGTAGCCAACAATTCGGTCAAGGACCCGACGAGCCCGCTGCGCGTCATACAAATGTTCATCGAGAGCGCGAGGCTTGGCTAAGCCGGCGCTGACGCCCTTTTTTGTGATTTCTTGAAACTCAACTCGCCAGACTTCCAACCCAGGTCGTGTCAGCTCCTCGGCCAAGTGCCACGCAATTGCTTCACCCTCACGATCCGGGTCAGTAGCAAGGAGCAACGTGTTGGCCTGCTTTACCTTCGACTTTAGTTCCGAAAGGACTTTTGCCTTGGCCTCGATGACCTCGTACGTCTCGCGAAAGCCGGCAGCCACGTCGATTCCCATCCGCTTAGGCAAATCCTTGACGTGGCCTTTGCTGGCCAGAACCTCGTAGCCATTGCCAAGGTACTTCTTGATCGTCTTCGCTTTGGCTGGCGACTCTACGACGACGAGGGTCTTGCCCATACTGTTGAGCGTCCTTTCGGACCCCTGAATGCGATTTCAGAACGGTCCGTGCAAGCTGGGTCTATTGGCCTAATTGAAAAAGTTATCATTTATAGGTACTTACAATCTCTATCCGTCCGGCTGAGCTTATGCGTATGCACCCGGCCAGAGAGAGTCGCAGCAAGGCCGACTGAACAATGGGGGTCATAAGCCCCAAATTCTGGCATACGCTGTCAAGTGACGTGTTGCCGGCGGAAATGGCTTGCATCACGGGCGCCAACTCCGCTTGCTGCTTCGGGTCGAAAGGGGCGCCATCCAAGGAAGACGAAATTTTTTGGGCTTCACCGATTGCGTTGACGACGACCTTGCTCAGCGGCAGAGGAAGTTCCAATTGCAGCGGATCTCTGTTGCCATGAACTCCTATCGCGGCAAGCCCAAGAAGCAGGTCGCTAATCGATCCCAGCGGCCGCGCACCGAGACGCAACTCGACAACGCAGCCGGCACCAACTTCAACCCATGGAGCCGAGGGTACCACGTATAAGAGTCGTTGGAGTTTTCTAGCAATGTGCGCCGCGTTGCGCGCACCACTTCGCACGGGTGCTTGAACCACCACCGTCGCACACGCTAGAGCCACGAGGACGGCATTTCGCGCGAAGAAGTGACCCGAGAGGGGACGTTGATCCGGTGCGACCAGCGACAAATAGCCTCCGCCACGGGCCACGATGTTCTGGAACAACTCGCGATTGCTTTCTGGGTACGGGGTGTTCCAGCCTGCAGGCGCGACAACAAGCGTTGGGCCACCCGCGGCCAGGGCACCTCGATGAGCGGCGGTGTCGATTCCCGCCGCTCCGCCGGATATGACGGCAAACCCCTGGCCTGCGATTCCCTGTGCCAGTGTTTCGGCGAACCCTACGGCTTCTGTAGTCGGGTGCCGTGTGCCGACAATTGCCACCATGGGCCGCGTCGGTATTGCCCCGCTCAGGTACAGGATTTGCGGCGGTCGCGACAGAGCCGACAAGCTCTTTGGAAGCTCGTCTTGTCTGAGGATTTGCGGGTAAATTGCCACTTTCGCATTGATCGGCTACTGGCGCGGCTTGGTTGTGCCTTTTCTAGCGCTGTCATTGGGAATCCTGACCCAGTCGATTCCCTAGCCCAGAGACGCGACCGGTTCGAACTGCCGAGGAGGCCTCTATCGGCTCGCACGTTTCGCGGGCCGTGATAATCCAGTCACATGCATGTAGTAGTCGCCACCCACGGGAATTGCCTGGATGGCCTTGCCAGTGCCGCCTTATTTACCCACCTAATTAGGCATCTGGAGCCCACAATATCCAAGATTGACTATCGGACGTGTATCTATGGTCCCCAGTCTGCGCCGTTCAGTCCAGCGTACTTCACCGGCCAGATCAATGCGATCCTCGACTATCGGTTCTACGCGGGGCCCGAGTTGGATTGGTACTTTGACCATCACGGTACTGCCTTTTCGAGTTCCGAAGACGAAGCCTCGTTCAATAGTCGCGTGTCTACGGGGCAGTTCCATTTCGACGCCAAGTCTGCTTCCTGTGCAAGGCTTGTCGCTGGGGTAGCTAGAGAGCAATTCGGACTGTCGTTGGGTCACTTGGAGCCACTAGTCGAATTCGCTGACGCCGTCGATTCCGCGAGGTATCGCTCTGCCAGAGAGGCGCTCGACCGATCCACTTGCAAATCAAAGTTCCTGGCCGTGGTCGAGCACTACGGAAACGATGCATTTTACGCAGCAATGACCGAAAAGCTGCTGGCGTCCCCATTGCAGGAAGTTGCGGAACTTCCCGAAATATCCAAGGCCTACGAGGCGATTGCTCGCCAGCAACAAGAGTTCTTGGAACATGTTCAGCAATGCTCTGAAGACCGCGGCGCGGTTGTCGTGACCGATATTTCGGATCGGGTACATCCGGCCTTTGCAAAGTTTGCCAGCTACTTGGTCTACCCCAGTTCAACGTACTCGGTATTGCTCGGGCGAATCCCGGGCGCCCTCAAGATATCGGTGGGATTCAATCCCTGGGGGCCCAATCGCCGGCGCCATGACCTCGGAACGATCTGCAGCAGGTTCGGTGGCGGCGGGCACCTCGTCGTTGGTGGTATTGCCTTTGCCCCCGATGACGTTGTTAGGGCGAGAGCTGTCCTGTCCAAGGTTGTCGAGTTACTGGAGTCGCCGTGAAACACTGGCCTTGTCATGGTCATCGGCCTTGGATTTATGGGCACCGGGGTGTGCGTGGCGTCGTTCCTGAGAACACACTTCTGGCATTCGAACGCGCCCTGGAACTGGGTGCCGATGGTGTTGAACTGGATGTTCAGATCAGTTGCGACGGTGTGGCCGTCGTGTTCCACGATTCGACGCTTGAACGGATGACTGCAGGCGCGGATGCTCGGCGAATTGCAGAAGTGTCAGCCGACGAGATATGTTCGATGCCCTTGGGGCAGGGTGCTTGCATTCCGCGGCTGAGGGATGTCTTGAGTTGGGCGTGCCGTCGTGACGTGTTGCTGAACGTTGAATTGAAGTCAGGAGAGGTTGACGCGGAGCGAATATTGGACGCAGTGGAACGAGATGTGCTTGGCGGCGCCAGTACCTCGCCGCAGGCACGACTGTTATTTTCGTCATTCGCAGTGGAAATCGTTCGAAGCGCTCGCCGCCGTGGGTGGCCTTGGCCGTTGGCTCGCCTCGTGGGGCCGGACGACGGATGTTTCCGCGAAGAAGAAATGCCAGCAGGCCTAGGCCTTCATGCTCACTACGGTCTTCTCGACGATGCGACGCTGGCGCGATGGCAGTCAACTCAAGCGTTTCTCAATGCGTGGACGGTCAACTCGCCTGACATCGCAGTGCGATTGGCGCTCGCAGGCATCGACGGAATCATATCCGACGATCCGGCCGCGATTTGCAGCGCCGTCGAGCAGCAGGCACTGCGCGTCTAGCGAAGAATCCGCTGAGGGTTGCCGAGAAACTCGAAGTGCATGGTGTCTTCCAGCGTGTCCCTCCCTAGCCAATAGAACCCGAAATGTTCGAATGCATCGACCCAACAATGAGGTAATGCCGTCCTTTCGAATGGGCTCTTGACGGCTTTGGCGCACTTGGGGTCACGCTTCCACTCGCCAACACAGTGGCAACAGGGGTTTCGTTCGGGGTCAATATCAATGGCTATCCCAAAAAGATGATTGGAGATTTCACCGCCGCGAATCGTATTCGAGGTACGAAGTCCTCCAATGGCCTTTGGGTGGTAGGCGTCTTGCGGCCTGTTGCACCGGCGTTCGATGCGTTCCTGCACGCACTGAAGAGCCGGCACGACGCTTCGATGCATTCGAACCGGATGCCCAAAAAACTCGGTTTGAGTCGCCATTGATGCTGCCGCGACAGGATTGATCCGCTGCTGACCCATATCCGCGATGGAGCCGTAGTGGACAACACGGTAACGGATGGCCTTCAGGTGAGCCTCTCCCACGATTGCCCCGTTCTTAACGTACGACGAACGCTGCAAGAACGTTAGGGGTCGTTGTGAACGACATTGCCGGTGCGACGAGGCTGCAAGTGTCGGAAACGACAAGACAAGCAAGAACACGGAGCAAAGCGCGACTGCGAGCGACAGTTTCGAGCGGGCCAAGGCTAGAAATCCGACGGTGCTGCGCATGAGCGTGACGAGACTAGCACAGCGGGGGGCAGGCGAGAATCTAGGGGTTCAATCAACGCATTCAGAGTGCAATACACTGACCCCGCCGGGAATTGGCTGCTGAAACACAGTTGGCAAGAGCGGAGGATTATGCTGCACGCGGCTGTAGCTGATTATGAAATCGGTGTCGCTGCCTGCGGATATGAATCGTAGGCGGCGTGGCACTTCAGCCGAGCAGGGCGGTCCGCTCGGCATGATGCGCGATTCCAGACCGTCGGGGTCTTCGCGCGCCGGGGCGGTTTGAGCAACAGAGTAGCCCTCCAGCATGACCTGATAGAGGGTTCGTCCGGCTTGCGATACGGTTACTTCCGACACTCGTAGCCTCTGCTGTTGCCAAGGGAGTGACCAGTCGTCGTCGGCGGGTTCCAACTCGATTCGCTCCACAGATTGGTGGCTGCCGCGGATCTCGAGTGCGTAGTGTCCTTTTCCGAACCAACTAGACTGCCAGTCAATCGAAGCTTGACTGGGCGCATGGTTCAAGACGGGGGCTTCTCCGCGTAGCAACTGAACCAAGACAAACGGCGGCAACGAAACGCGAGTGAACCTGGCCATGTTGCAAGGAGACGCCGGCCCCCAAAGGAAGTGACGCGATTGCAATTCATACAGCCCGAATTGGCTGCCGTCTGAAGTCAACGTCGATAGGCTCAATCCAAAGGGACTATAGACATCGACCCTCAGATTGTCAGGCAGGACCGCCAGCAACGCCAAGTTGCCTCTCACTCGGCGACTGTTCTCGAAATAGTCCGCTTTGGCTTCGATTTGCAGGCCACGACTGCAAGCGACCGTTGCGTGCATCCGCTGCAGTGCGCTGGCCGCGTCCGGAAGTCTGGACAGGGGTGCCCGTCCGCATCCGTAGGTGGCCAATAGGAACAAGGCGGTAAGGAGCGTTCTGCAGATCTTGGTCGGGGCCTGTGTCGCGGCTGCGTTCCGGCTCTCAAATACTTGGGTATGTTCCGCTCCGGTACTCGCCGAAAACATAGGCCGCGACCAGGCTTTGCGGGCGGGCTTCCCGAGATCTTCGGCAGTAATATTAGCCACCTGCGCGTAACGAATCAAACATCTCAATGTCAGGAACTGGCAGGGAAATTGTCGTTCGAATGACGCCAATCCCCTCCTGTTCGCACAATCGCACCAGCGATACCCCGTCAATCAGGTTGACGGGCGTTGCATTCTGCGCGGCTGCTTCCTCACGCGCGCCGCTGAGCGCTTGTCCCGTTGTGACGAGACAACCCATTTGAGCAGCCCCGTAGTGATGCAATGCGCCGCGCAGTTCAGTTACCCGCTCTCGCCCGATTTCCCTGCCGTCGCGCCTGACAACCAATGCGGCTCGAACCTCAGCATGTGGCAGTGTCAGCCGAGCGGATAGATGAAGTTCGGCGCCGTGGGTCCCGGGACGTCTCACGGGTTGCAGATCGGAGTATCCGATGCGTTCGAGCAACACAAGAATCAGTTCACCCACCGACCGATGTGGGAGTTCTTGCAGTTGACGCAGAAGATTCTTGCGAACGTGCTCGCGGTAACGATCAGCCGTCTGTTGGATGTCCCGCTCCAAGCGCAGCATCTCATTGTCCAAGAGCCAGTCGGAAAGGGCGAGCCGTCGATCGTGCAATCTAAAGCGCGGTCGCATGCCACAGGCCTGCCGACGCGCGTTGTCGGCGCGAACCGACGCTTCAACCAAGACTTGTCCTTGCACCAGGTCAGCTGTAATTCGCCCTTTGCGCTTGCCGGTCTCCACCAACCTTTGGACCGGAATAGCCCCACCGTTTCGGTCATAGCCCGACAGGATCTGCAGGATTGAATCGGCTAAGTCTTTGCCGCTCAATTCGTCGAGAATTGCTTGTGATCGATTGCGCTCGCCCGGTCCCGGTACCGACACGGCCCCCGCACGCGCGTCAGCGCGACCGGTTGCCGCCACCTTGTCCAAGTCACGCGGCTCGCGGGCACGCAGTTCGGCGTCCACGGCCTTGAGCATTTCACTCGAAGGCTCGGACACGGTGTACGTTGGTAGATCATCATCCCCGCGTGCCTCATCGCCGGCCCGGCCGCGCTTACGACGCCTCTTTCTGCGCCGAGTCGCACCGTTGCGGTCCGTATCCTCGCTGTCCTCATCCTCCCAGTCCTCGTCGCCCCCGGCACCGAAAATTGGCTGGTCGTCGTCGGCTTCTGCCGCAAATAGCTCAGTGGCACCTGCGGCGATTTCAGCGCGTTTTCGGTCATCCTCGTTTGTGATCAACGGGGATGTTTCGTGCACCTGATCGCCCAGCACGTTCGGCGATATTGGGGGTAGCGTCGCGGCTTCGTCCTCGTCCGCTTCGGCGTAGTCCACCAAAATCTCGCCAGCTTCCGCCATTGTGGCGGCAAGCTTCTCGAGCGCGGGGGTGCGATCTGCCAGCCCCTTCGCGATCGCTTCCGAGCTCCACTCACGTAGCGCAAAAACGCCGGGCTTCACGCGAATAAGCGGGTTCTCCTTGTCACCCTTTTTTACGAGCGCCGCCAATCGAGCGCCCATGGTCACTTCTGGACTCTTGCCCACGTGGCTCAAGAGGTTTTTTTCAATTGCGACGTCGGTGATTTCCTTATAGTGCAGGGGCTTACCAACAAGGCGCAATACGTGCGCCGCGGCTTCAGTGAACGTCATTGACATTGTTTTCTCGATTCGTTTTCAGGACGGGCCGTAACCCGACCAGGCTCGAACGCCGCCTGAGGAGCGTCTCTGCTCCCACCACCGGCCAATGCGTCCGACTGCGAGACCGACATAGCACGTCTGTTTGGCGAACTCCAAGCTTTCTCCAAGATACACTGACGGGACTCGCTCTGAGCCGGTGATGCGACGCCCGCGGTGCCAACTGTGGGGGTGTTGCACGGTCCGCACGTTTGCAAGCCGAGCGCCGCTCTAGCCGCCTGCGAAACGGGTAAGGGAAGGCTCGGCGACCGCTCTAGCAACGGGGACGCGTTCGGGCCAGCCCTGTTAATTACTGCGTTGGATCATCGGCGAAGCAGCAGCGGAAGCCCGTGTCAAAAAGACGGAACGCTGGAGCCACTGAGTAGAACTTGAAGTCACATGTGGCGCCCGCTTCGACATCGGTACTGAATGCTCCACCCATCAGTCGATAGTCGTTGGTGCCATTTCGGGCAATCTCGCGGAGGTTACCGGTGATGTCATAGATGCCCGTTGAAGCCGGGTTTCCAAGCAAACTGCTCCAGTCTGCGTAACAGTAATGCGATTTCAAAGATGCCGTCGAAAGCAAGCCGCTTTGAGAGCCGCTCGTCGAGGGGTCGAAATCATACCGAAACCCCCAGATTGCAGTACGTATTAGCCGTGAATCCCGTCTTGCATGAGCCGCTTGGGGCGTAGCCCCACGTACAAGTCGTGGCCACATGGCATGCCGTCTGCCAATCCGCGACAGTGCAGACATGCCCGCCCAACGCGCCGCACACCTGTTCCGATTCAATCGGCGTAACGTTGAACCAAGGCAACCGCGAGGGCAATGAGCAGGCGCGTGTCTTGTCCAGCGTTGCGCCGGTCGGAGCGACCGGGATCGCATTGCCGCTGCCATCTGTGCAATTGGCAGTACAGAAGTAACCGTCACCCGTGCCCGCGGCTGACGCCGTTGCGTTGGTACGGCTGGCTTCGTACTGGAACATCCAAAGGCTGGCGGCTACCTGGACGACGGCGGGACGCACGAAGGTGTTGTCCAAGTGTTCCTCATACGCCGTTTCGTCGACTGCGCCGTCGCAGTCATTGTCGATGCCGTCGCACAGCTCGGTGCACCCGCCGGGCAGCGACTTGCAATCAGCCTTGGTTGCGTTGCACTTGGTGGCGGTTGGCCCGTTGCAGTCGTACGTACCCGTCGTCCTGCATGCGCCATCGCCAGGCGGCGGCTTGCCATCGTCGCTAGCGCAGGGCTTGCCGTAATTGGAGACGTTTTCGTTCAGCTGCCCGTCACAATCGTTGTCGTAGGCATCACAGATTTCATCATCCGGCGAACACCCGCCTGGGCATACATATTGGGGGAATGTGCACTTCCAGCCGTCCTTGCCCTGGCATGTCAGGCTCACCTGCGTGGTACACTCAGGTCGGGTTGCGGACGGACTGATCCCGCACGTCTGCGCCTTATTGGGTGCTGTAGCATCAACATTTTCGTCGATTTTGCCATCGCAGTTATCATCCTTGCCATTGCAGGATTCTTGCAACGACACAAATGTGCACTGATACTCGCAGTCCTTGTGATTCGAATCCAGGTCATAGAACCCCGGTGTGCAACCGGTGAATTTGCACATGCCCGTATCGCAGGTCCACAGTTCATTTAGCGTGCCGGAGTAACAATCATTGCCGCAGGCGCCGCAGTTGTAAACATCCGTGAGCAGGTTTGGCTGATTGGTAAGCTGGCCATCGCAATTGGCGTTAACGTTGCACGTGTCAACCACGCCGGGCAGGGGTAGGGTTGAACCGGGGGTTGAACCGAGGCAAACCACGGTACCACCCTGGCATTTCTTCTGCCCTGCTGCGCACGGCGTGGTTGCGTTGCCCGGCGGAGTTGGTGGTACGTTACACGCGCCAACCGAGTCAGCGGGGGGTTGTGAGCCTGTCGCATCGATGACGCCGTCGCAGTCATCGTCGATTCCGTTGCACACTTCGGGGATCGGGTCGATGCTGCCGGTGCAGACAAGCTGGCCATTTTGGCATCGCTTCGTGCCATAGGCGCAGGGGTATACGTTGCTGGCCCCGCAAGGTTGCCCCGCGCCCGCGACCGAGTCGTCGACGATGCCATTGCAGTTGTTGTCGACGCCGTCACAAGTTTCGGGCTGCGGATCGATATTGCCGGAACACGTCAACACGCCGCCGACGCACTGGGTTGAACCCATCCGACATGGCGCGGTGGCACTCTGGCCACAGGGTTGCCCCACGCCTTGCGCATTGTCGTCCACGGCTCCATTGCAGTCGTCGTCCTTGCCATTGCAGGTTTCCGACTTCGGATCGGTGCCACCCGTGCAAACGATGGATCCCTGCTGACAGACCGTCTTTCCCTTCTTGCACTCGCCGACACTACTGCCGCAATCGGCACCGACGTCGGTCGGCGAGTCGTCAACGAGGCCATTGCAGTCGTCATCCTTGCCGTTGCAGGTTTCGGGCAACCGTGGCACCCGACCGGTGCACGTCATCGAGTATGCGTGAGTCGTCGGATTCTTGAATGCAACGCATTACCCCCAGGACGCAACTGTCCTGAACCGTGCCACAGGAGTCGCCCAAACCCGCTATTGAATCGTTGACTTGGCCATTGCAATTGTTGTCGATTCCATCACAGATTTCAGCCTGCGGTTCCACGTTCCCCACGCAGGTCATCTTTCCACTACTGCACTGCCAGGCTCCAAGTTGGCACGGCGCTGTGTTGGATGTGCCGCATGCGGAGCCAACAGTGGGAACATTGTCGTTGACCAAACCGTTGCAATCGTCATCGATGCCGTTGCACGTTTCAAGCGTGGGATCGATGTTGCCCGTGCAGACAATGGCACCGGACGTGCATACCTGGACGCCGGATCGACACGCACCAACACTGGCGTGCCCACAGCTCGCGTGTGTATCGACTGTATTGTCGTTGACTTGGCCGTTGCAGTCGTCATCAAGGCCATTGCAGTACTCAACGCCCGGTTCCACCGCCCCAATGCAGACGATTTGTCCCCCGACGCATTGTCGAGTGCCCAGCGTGCACGGATAGATGCTGGAGGTGCCGCAAGGTCCGCCCACGTCCGTGAGGTTGTCATCAATGATGCCGTTGCAGTCGTCGTCAATGCCGTTGCAGGTTTCGGCTATTTGCGCGGGCACAATGACGTCCGTACCAACGCAGACAACCTTCTGACCCACACAGGTCGTCGTTCCCTGGTGACCCGCCGCGGCGCACGCGCCCTGATTGGACCCGCTGCAAGGTAGCCCCAATTGCTTGTCCCCGCTGAGGTCATCGTCAGCGGCGTCAATCTTGCCGTCGCAGTCGTTGTCGATTTCATCCCCGCAGATCTCGACGCCACCATTGGTCAACGAGCAATGATACTCACAGCCGGTTGCGTAGGACTTGTCCAGATCCCACCAATCCGGTTTGCCATCGCCGTCGTCATCGGCACACTGGTCGATGGCGCAATGGGTATTCGTCGAGTCACAGGTTCCCGTGCCGTCCTGGACGCATTTGGCGCTGCCGTGGATCACGACGCAAGCATTGCCACAGCGACCGCAATCGGTGACGCTCGTGCACAGATTCACGTCTTCGTCGCGCAGGCCGTCGCAGTCGTCGTCGCGGTTGTTGCAAGTCGTGTCATTGTCAGCGATCTTGGTGCAAGGGTATTCGCAACCGTCACTCGGGTCCTTGTCCAAATCGAACCAGTCTTGTGCGCATTGGGTGAAGCTACAAGTGCCACCTTGGCCCGCAGTGCCGCTCCACTGGCAGGTGATTGAGGTTGGGTTGACATTGGCCAGCAGCGAGTAGCAGTTGTTCGTGCACGAACCGCAATGGTGGGGGTCGTGAAGGTCAATTCCCTCGTCAATGACACCATTGCAGTTGTTGTCCAACCCGTCGCAGATCTCGATGCCGCCGTTCGTGGGCGTACATTGTGTGGACGTGGAACCGTCTGGTTGCGGATTGGTGACTTGGGCATCGACATTGAACTGACTAGGACCATTGCCGCCGTCTTGCGTCGTTGACTGGGCCGTTTCTTCACAAAACAACAGACATCCGGCACTTGTGCTGCACCCTTGTATCAAAGGGATTGCGGCGGCAAGCAGGGCCGCCTTGAATCCCGTCAACCGAGCTACGGATGTCATAGTGCACCTCCGTTGTCAGCTGAATAACCCTGCTTTGGCCGTTTCCGCCGTCGCAACCCCAAGGTGAGGATGCCCAGCGCAACGGCAAACAACGTTGATGAGGTTCTGCGCGAACCATGAATACGGCAACCGCAACCGCCACCGCCGGTTGGACGCCCGTATGCTTTGCGGTCAACTTGAGTTGTTTCGGTGACGCTAGAGCTACCCGACTGGCTCTGCGCGCCAGAAATACCCGCATCGCTGGTGGAACCTGAACCGCCGGCTGCCGAGATGTTGATCGCGCCGCATTCGCCGTTCGAACACGATTGGCCCTTGGGACATACGACACCTTCGCATGGGCAAGGCCCGCAAGCGCCCGTGAGTCCGTTACAGCACTGGTTGGCTGGGCAGGTCTTGTTGTTGGCGACACACTGGTCCGTGACGCATTGTCGGGTTGATGGATCACAAACTTGCAGCGAAGTGCATGTCGCGGCGCAAGTTGTCGCGCAGGTGCCGTTGTGACAGATTTGACCAGTGCTGCAAGTCACGCCAGCACACGATGCATCGCATTCATGTGACTGCAAATCGGCGCTGGGTCGACAGACCTGATTGGAGGCACAGGTGTTGCTCGTGCACGGGTTGCTGACGCATTCGCCAGAACGGCAAACCAGGTTGCACCCTTCACAGCCTGTTTCGTCGCAGGAATTTGCGACGCACTGGCCCGCCTTGGCTCCAAAGCGTGCGCACACTTCACCGGTTCCGCATTGCACATTGAAACAGGGATCCTCGCAGCCGGACTTTGGGAAGCACTTGCAGGCGGGTGTGTTCTGGCACCCGGGATCGTCGGTGCCCAAAGGAGCGCACAGTGATCGGCCGTTGGTGTCCTTCACGGTGTTTGCCGAGCAATCTCCCTTGCAGAGGTTGACCTGCGGTACGCACACACTTGCCGAACCGTTTCCCGGAGTGCTGATATCTGCCGTTACGCAGGCTTGGCCGCCTGGGCACGCGAATTCGCCGCTTTGGCAGGGGGGTGCGCAGAAGCAACTACCTCCCGAGTTGACACAAATCTTTCCAATTCCACACAGGGCAGGCCCACCATCGGGCTGGTTGTCGATGATGCCGTCGCAGTCGTTGTCGATGCAGTCACACTGCTCCTGACTTTGCGTGCTGCCACCAATGCAGGCGAATATGCCGTAACGGCAGGTCCACTTGCCTTGCACGCATTGACCGCTGGTTTGACCGCAGCTGTCGCCGATGTGCGCGTTGGAGCTCGCCACCGGGTTGGCCGTACCGTCAATGCCATCGGGCGCGCTGCCCGTCTCGTCGATCAAACCATCGCAGTCGTTATCGATGCCGTCGCAGATTTCAGGCTGAGGTGCGATGCCTCCGACGCAGACGGTGCCGCCCTGGCTGTCGCATTCGAGGTGTCCAAGTTGGCATGCCCCTTGGGTTCGCTGTCCTGGATACAGGTTGGTATCGTACGTCGGGCGACACGGACCACCCGTTGGCAGTCCATCGTCGATGGCGCCGTTGCAGTTGTTGTCCTTGCCGTCGCATACTTCGTCAGTCGGTTGCACTCCGCCTACGCACGACAAGACCCCTAGGCTGCATTCGATGTGACCGGTCCGGCATTCGCCGACGTTGCTTCCGCAGACTACGTCTACGCCCGTGTTTGGGAGAGTGCCCTCATCAATGGTGCCGTTGCAGTTGTTGTCAATTCCATCGCAGATTTCCGGGCTTGGATCGCGGGCGTTCTTGCACTGCCAACCTTGCAGACCCGCGCACACCAAGAATCCCGCGTGGCATGGGTTTGCGAGTTTGTCGGATCCGCTCCCGTTATCCGTGCAACTGGCTCCAGCCGGGAACGACCAAGTCAGAGTGCCGAATTTGCAGGTATCACCCGGGAGGTCCCAGCAACCGTTTTGTGTTGCCGACGGCGCGTCCGTCAGGGGGGCTTCGTCAATGGACCCATTGCAGTTGTTGTCGATTCCGTCACAGATTTCAGCCGTCGGTCCGACGCCACCCACGCAGGTCAACGTGCCGTTGACGCATGCCATGACGCCCGGGGAACACGGCGGTTGCGTGGAACCGCAGGCTACGCCTACGCCCACGGCTTGCTCATCGACCTCGCCGTCGCAATCGTTGTCGATCCCGTCGCAGATTTCCGGCGAAGGGCCAACAAAACCCGCGCATTGGCCGCAGGTTTGATGTCCGCGCTGACATTGGCTCTTGGCGAACGTGTCGTTGTAGACCAGTGTCGCCGGTGTTCCGCTTGGCACGCAAGTCAGAGTGGGAACATCATCGACCTTGCCATTACAATCGTTGTCGATGCCGTCACACTGTTCGGTGCCGGGCAGAGTCGAAGCAGTACACGTCCATGCACCACCCGTGCATTGCAATGTGCCAGCGCTACAGGGGTAGACCAATGACCCAATGCCATAACAGGTGGCACCCGCAGGGGGGCTCCAGGTCAGGTTCTTGAAACTGCACTGGGTGCCGGCGAGGCTCCAGCACCCCTGCTGGCCGGCAACGGGTGCATCCGCCAGCGGACCTTCATCAATGAACGTGTCGCAATCGTTGTCTTTGCCGTCGCACACTTCCGGGTTGGGACCAACCGCACCCTGGCAGACCTGTTGACCATTCACGCAAGCATAGGTGCCTGCCACGCAAGGTGGCGTCGCGATGCCGCAGGACTGCCCCAGCCAACCTATATGATCGTCTATGACGCCGCTGCAGTCATCGTCGACCCCGTTGCACGTTTCAACCTTCGGATCGACGTTGCCGACGCACACGACGGTGCCGGCTTGGCATGCGGTGGTGCCCATTTTGCACGGCGGAGTCGCAGATACCCCGCAGCTTGTGCCGACATTGGTGAGCGTCCCATTGTCGACTTGACCGTCACAGTTGTTGTCCAGCCCATCGCAGATCTCGGCGCTTGGCGGATCAGCGCCTTGGCATATCCAACTTCCGCCGGAGCAGACAAGACTCCCGTGACCGCACGGCGGACCCAGCGTTCCGTTGCCGAAACAGGTGGCGCCAGGTGGCGCGTCCCAATGCAGGCTCTCGAAACTGCAGCTCGTGCCCGGCAGCGACCAACAGCCGTTGGCTGTTGCCGGGGGCGCGTCCACCAGTGGCGTCTCGTCGATTTGCCCGTTGCAGTTGTTGTCTTTGCCATCACAAATCTCATCCGTGGGCGATACTCCGCCTTGGCACACGAGAGCGCCGTTCACGCATGCGGTCGTCCCTAGCTTACATTCTCCGGTGTTCTTACCGCACTGAATGCCGGTTCCCGGCAGCGTGCCGTCATCGACTACGCCATTGCAATCGTTGTCAATTCCGTCGCAAATCTCGGTGCTCGGACCGACGAAACCCTGGCACGTCCCGCCGCATGGCTGTTGGCCCCGTACACATTGGCTTTGGGAAAATGTATCCTTGTATACGAGCGAGTTTGGTGTCCCAGCTGGAGCGCATGCGGTCGGCTTCAACCCGTCATCAACGATGCCGTTGCAGTCATCGTCGATCCCATTGCAGGTCTCAGTTTGTGGATTGTTACTGCAGGTGCTATAAATCACTGGAACGCAGCCCCCTGGGGGCACGTGCTGCGCAACGCAGGTCTGAGTGCCGGCACAATACGCGGGCGCCGGTGCGCCCAGACCACAGGGGACGGTCACGCCATCGGCAATTCCATCGCAGTCATTGTCGCAGCCGTCGCACACCTCACTGCTGGGTGCGCAGTTTGGGCACACGCCGTTGGAGATATTGTTAACGACACCATCGCAATCATCGTCCTGACCGTTGCAGGTTTCAGTCGTAGGACAGTGCAGTGGGTTGCCGCAGCGGTTCTGGTTTTCGTCCACGACGGTGTTGCAGTTGTTGTCCTGGCCGTCGCAGATTTCCCCTGGGTTGTAGCAAAGCCAAGTTGCAGCGGAGGCGGGTGGGGTTGACGAAGGCGTCGTCTGCGCCTGCGCTTGCGCTGGCGTAATACACGGTAGGAGCGTGATATCACCATTGGGCGGTGTGGTGGCGATGGAAAGTACGTATTTGTCGAGGCAGGCTTGACGATCCGGTGCGGTGTTCCAAGCGCAACAAGTCTTGCCTGTCCCCGTGTTGCAGTAATGAGTGTAACCCTCATCAACACAACCGTTGCAGTTGTTGTCGATGTTGTCGCAGGTTTCTGGCTGGAGCGCTCGTGAGATAATATCAGAGAGCGATTGGCTCAAAGTAGTTTCATCAGCCGCATAGTAGGCATGAATGGAACTGTCGGCAAGTCCATTGTCGCCGACGTCGGCAATGTTGTCCGCCGCAGATTGCGTGGTCGTATTGGCAAAATCGATCACGTAGGTGCGAACGCGCCAGTAAATGTCGTCTTTAGTAAAGCCATTGTAAAGATCCCGCGCCGCGTTAACGGCGTCCGCCGCGCTGTCGCAGGTTTCGTCCCCATCCGTGACCAAGATCACGTTCACCGATCGACAGGCGCGTTCCCCTTGAGTCGTCGAACGCAACGGGGAGGTGTAGGTCACCGGGTTTGTTGTTGTGCTCGTCCAACTGCTCGAGAAGTATCGATACATGTCCCGCAACATGCCGTTGAGTGGGGTATTGCCATTGGCGAATAGTTCAGTGCTCGTGGCGCCGCAGATGTTGTCTACCCAGGCAAGGAGTGAGGCTGCATTGCCGCCAGCCGTAGGTGGGTCCAGATCTGACAAAATGGGGCGCAGTATGTTTGCACCCCAACGCGTCGTCGGGTCGCCTGCGGTTTTCAGGGGGCCACACCCGTTGGTGGCTCCAGTGAAGTTTCGGTAGGTGCAATTGCTGAAACAGTTATTGCCGTTGGTGCAATTGCACGCATTGCCGGTGCAGTTTGACATCACGTACGCGAACGAGGCCAGACCCATGTTCACCTGGCCTGAATAGGCCTTGATAGTGTTCTGAATCGCACAACGCCCGTGCCCGAGCTTGTTGGTCCCATACGCGGCCCCGCATGAGCTAACGGGGTTTCCGGGAAGGGCGTCAGACATGGAGCCAGAAGTGTCAAACGCGATCATGAAGTATGGCTTGGCCGGAGGCGGCCATTTCGTCGGGTCTGACGAGCTACAATCGTATTGGCCGGAAGCTGTCCGGGCAATGCACAACGATAGTGCAATGCCGGTGATGCCTAAGTACTTGTCGAATCTTCGTGCCCAGTTGTGTTGCAGCATGACCACTCCCGAGGGGGCTAAACGCGAGGCGCGCCATGCCAAACGTCGAATTCAGTCACTACCCTAGAGCATGAGTGCAGGGACTGCAGGGAGACGATCAACATGGATTACGCAGCATCTTTCATAGTCGCTCAGGTTCTGCAAACGGCCAAGCACAAAATAGCGTAACCCTACCTTGGCACACATTATTTCGCGCTAGGTATAACTTGGGGATGCCACCCTTTTAGTGCCGCTCAAAACAACCAAGAAAGAGTTCCACAGCCATGCATTGCTAATGCCGATTTTCGATTCGCGAAATTCGCGCACCATGTATGCATTCACTCGGAAGCACCCTCAAGTAACGCACCGTGCCTGTCGACGGCAGACCTGAAACAAGGACCTCTGTGAGCGGGTCCAAATTGTCGGGGCCACGGCGCGCGGGTCCGCCCACGGGTAGTCGAGGGTAGGCAATCTCAGGATGCTTCAAGCCGGTTGGTGCAGCCTGGGCCGGAAAATCTGGCTGATTTGTCCACGGTAGGTGCGCAAACGATGCGGGTCTATTATGCTGCTGCCGCGTGACCCCGGCGATGTTGATTGAACAGATAGAGAACTGTCTGTCGTCGCTCGGTATCGAAGTCTGCGCCAAGCCGTTTCGCTCGACGAGCAGCAGCGCCGGAGGTTTGGTCAAACTGAAGGGACGAACCCTGGTCGTTGTCGATGGCAGCGCGCCTCAAGTCGAACGCTTGATGGTGCTAGCCGATGCGTTGTGTGGATTGGATTGCGAGCCGTCGTTGCTGCCGCCGGATGCACAACGTATCGTTGCCAGGGCGAGAGCGAAGCGGCGTTGGCGACGCAAGCGTTTGGTGGGAAAGTCCAGTCTGCCGAAGCCCCTGTGGCTGCAATCCCGCCTCTTGTCGAAGCATCCGGGGCTGCGTGCGTGTAGGCGCAATGGTCCAGACTCGTAACGATAGGCTTCGAATCGAAGCGGACAGACCACTGGCGTCATTGACCTCGATGGGCGTCGGCGGCCCGTCGCAGTACTACACCACCGTTGAAACCACGGGCGAATTGAGCCAGGCGCTGGCGTGGGCGAATTCGCGGTCACTGCCCACTTGCATCCTCTCCGGCGGCAGCAACCTCATCGTCGCGGACGAAGGTGTGGCAGGACTCGTCATTGACGTGCGCTTGCGCGGTGTGCGCTACGCGGCCCGTGACGGCGCCGGGGTGTTGGCTACGGTGGCGGCCGGCGAACCTTGGGATCCATTCGTTGCTGACACGGTCACTCGTGGCTATTCTGGGCTCGAGTGTCTCAGCGGTATCCCGGGTCGGGTGGGTGCGACTCCCATTCAAAACGTCGGCGCTTACGGTCAGGATGTGTCGCAGTCCATCTGCCACGTCGTTGTCTTGGATCGAGTGTCGGAAGGCATCCGGCAATTCGAGTCGGCCGATTGCGGATTTGGCTATCGGACGAGTCGATTCAAGCAGTATGAGCCGGATCGCTTCATCGTCGTAGCTGTGTGCTACGTGCTCAAGCTGAGCCCTCCCGTCCTTTTGCGTCATGCGGAGCTGACGCGCCAATTGGCAAATCAGAACGTAAATGCGGCCAGTGTTCAAGACGTAAGAGACGCAGTCTTGTCATTGCGCAAATCAAAATCCATGTTGCTTGATCCAGCCGATCCGTGCACACGCAGCTGCGGCAGCTTCTTTGTGAACCCGGTGCTCTCGTCGGGCCACGCCGAAGCGCTTCGCAGTCGGTTTGCGGGGGAGCCGGTGCCGCTGTATCCTCAGCCAGAGGGCGCCGTGAAGATTGCAGCCGCGTGGCTGATTGAAAAGGCGGGTTTTTCGCGTGGATACAGCGACGGCCTCGTTGGCCTTTCGGATAAGCATAGCCTCGCATTGGTGGCGCGGTCTGGGGCTCGTGCTTGTGACGTAGTCCGACTGGCGCGCAAAATCCAAGTGGCCGTTTCGGACGCCTTTGGCATAATACTCATGCCGGAACCAGTATTCTGGGGATACACTCGGATGGACCGCGGTCTGCCTGCAGTTGACTTGTGAGCACGGCGTAGCCAAGGCACGACTTTGCTTTCTGGTCGTTGCGGCGACAGCCCACTACTCACCGGAACGGACACGACGGAGCCGAATTCGAAATACTCCTCCCGGCCGATGCCCTTGCGCATAATCAAGGACACCGCCCATGCGTATCACGGCATGGTGAGTGACCGCCAACAGTAGTTCGACGCTGCCTTGCCCGACAACGGAGTCTGAGGCTTCGAACAGACTCCTGATGACCTCCGCGGGAAGTGGCGGCCCGTTGTCACGAACGCTGACGCGTGCTTCGGTCTCGGTTGCATACACCCGAATGCGCACCATGGGGGCTTCTGTCATCGAATCCGCCAAACTGAGCGCTCTGCGCACAAGCGTCGTTACCACTTGACGAAGAAGTTCTTCGTCAGCCCAACCGCGCACGGTCGGATCTCCTGTGAGGGAGACCGAAGCGGCCTCTCGTCCCAGTTGGTCGATGACGCCCTGCACGATCTCCCAGAAAACAATGCGTCGCGCCTCGGACATTTCCCTTCTGACGAGCGTCGTCAGACTCTCGAGGGTACTGCGTAGTCGCTGCAAAGCTTCCAGTGTGTCTTCGAGTATATTGCGCTTGTCCTCGCCGCTGATGCGTTCGAGTCCGTGGCCATCCACCTCCCGCAGGTACTCTACATTCGCCAAGGCGGCTGCCAGTGGGTTGCGCAGCTCATGACACAACGTCGTGAGAACGCCTTCGACGGAATTGGTGGCGATTCGCCGTCGATCGCGATCCAACAGTTCCTGCAAGCTACGATGGCGTTCAAGGCGCGCACGATTGCGCTCGATGCACAACAACACGTCGGCTGGCTCGACCGGATTTTGCAGCGTCGCGCAGGCGCCTGCTGCCAACGCTGAGCCTTCGCGTTCACCGTGCTGTATGAGTGCTATTGGAAAGATTTCTTCGTCCTGATTGCCGAGTTGTCTAAGCCAGCTCAGAGCGTTTGGCACTGACAAGTCCACGAACACGTGCCTGAAGGCATCCTTCTGAACTGCAACTTCCGGCAGTTGTTCCATGTGCACTGGTTGCAGGTTGTTCGAGAATAGGGTCTCAAATACGCTTTTTAGCTCGGGGCGATTCGGTGCGATGAATAAGACCTTCATGTAAGCAGCGGGCAACGAGGCGCTCGATGGCTCGTCGAGCATTGATGCGAAGCCTGAGTCAGGTGCCACGGACGGGGCCGGCTCTTCGTACGGTGTTGCGGGGGACAAGGCGGGTTCCGGCTAGGGGTACATGACCATTACGACGTTGGGGTTGCGGAACATTAGTCGGGCGGCCCGCACCACCGAGGGTCGAGAAATCCGGACGCAATTCCCACGGTCAGTGTGCTTCTGTCCCTCGATTTCGAGCCGACATGGCCAAGCCCCCCTCGCGAGGATCGGCATATCCGAACAGCGCCGAACCCGTCAAAAGAACGCAATTTGCGTGACCCTGCTTGCCGGGACTGTCGCCCCAGACATGTCCCATCCTTTGGAGCTCTTGTCTTACTTTCCGCGACAGCGCATGCGAGGTTTCATATCGGGCGCGGTCAGGCGCAAATGATTGATGAAAGCGAGGGGCGTCGATGGCCTCGTCGAGCGGCATGTCGTAATCGACAAGATTACTGACGACCTCTACAAGCGTGCTCGAAATCGTGTCGCCACCCGGCGTCCCCAGCACCAAGACGAGGCCAGTCTCGTCAAAAACCAAGGTTGGCGCCATCGAGCTTGTCGTGCGTTGTCGAGGGTGTGGTTGGTTGAGGCCCGTTTCGGAAAATGACGCCAGCGTGTTGTTCAGGGTGATTCCCGTGTCGGTGACGATCTTGGCACCAAACGCCGCCGAAAGAGTCATGGTAGCCGACACGACCATCCTATCCGCGTCAACCACGGCGAAATGCGTCGTGTTGGCCGATTCCACGATATCGACGGAGGGCGACTGTCCCAAGTCAGGTGTTGCTAGGTTCGGGTTGATGGGATGAGAGTCCCAGGCGTGGCCATCGCGCAAGTGCGACTCAATGATTCGAAGTTGTTCAGGAGTCAAGCGGTCCGGATCGGTCGCTAGCGAAGCACGGTCGAAATCCGCGCGGCGTTGTATTTCCATGAGCAAGTGAATGCGGCCTGCGGAACCATAGGGCATCTTTCCGACGTCGAACCGCTCAAGCAGGTTCAATCCCAAAGAGAAAGCAGCCCCGCCTGCTGAGGGCAACGGCATTGTCTCAACCAAGAACCCTCGGTACGAAAATCGCCTTGGGGTGCGCCAGCGAGCCTCGTATTCTGCAAGATCCGGGGCGCTGATTTGGCTATTGTCCCCTAGCGCTCTGACGATGGAATCCGCAACTTCTCCTCGATAAAATCCGTCCCGCCCTTGATCGCGAATTCGCTGCAGAGTGCGCGCGAGCGATGCCCTTTTGATCCAAGCCCCGGCGGCGGGCGCCCGATGGGTTGCATTCGCGAAGAGCTGCCGTGCTTCAGGGTTCAGCTTGAGCGCGGGCCAGGCCCTCTTGAGCGCGTTGGCTTCCGTGGGCCCCACGCGGTGCCCTTGCTCGGCCAAACGAATTGCCCCGAGTGTTACGTGCCGCCACGGCAAGACACCAAAACGACTGTGAGCTGCGAACAAGCCGGCAATGGTGCCGGGAACGCCGACCGAGTCAGCGCCTTCGCCACCCGATCGAATCATCTTCGAAAAACGTTGGCGGTCCAAAACCCTGGGTGCCGTCTCACGAAAATCAAGCGCGCTTGTCGGCTCGTCTTTCCGATGAATCAGCCAAAATCCCCCGCCTCCGAGGTTGCCAGCGCTCGGGTGAGTCACCGCCAGCGCAAGCGCTACCGCAACCGCCGCATCGACGGCATTGCCGCCTGATTCAAGGATATCCACCCCCACCCGCGTTGCCTGCGGCTCTACGGAAACGACTATTCCAGATTTGCCTTTGGTGGCGCGGCGCCCGGCCTTGCCGTGAAACCGCACCGAAGGTTGAGCCGAGTCGTTGCGCGTCTGTATTTCATTCGGGCTATCGGTCTTGGATTGGGGTTGTGACGGCACGGAACCGTCAGCGCGCGCATCGAAGTTCGCGCCAACGGCGGCGTCTTGGATCCTCGTTGGCGCAACCGCGTTCGAGCTACGCATCTCGTGAATTGGTGTGGCGCCATTCAGCGGCTCACCCGCACGCTGACGGCAAGCTGCCAGAAGGGCGCAGATGGCAAGCCAGCACAGGGACTGTACTTTTCCGCTCCGGTTCGCCTGGAGCACGCTAACGGGCCGAGCTTGCGGGGTGGGTGACTCGAAAAGCGGGACAGGAATAATTGCGGCCCCTTTTTGCCACCGATCAAGGTAGCATCCGGCCATGATTCGTGACACCGACATAGCCCGGGGATGCGCTATTGCCACAATCAGCGATTCCAGAACAGTAGAGAACGACCGAAGCGGAGTTCTTGCAGCCGACCTGCTGCGCCAGGCGGGACATGACGTCTTGCACCAGCGGATCGTGACCGAAGATCTGAGCACGCTGCGCCATCTGATGCGCGAGTGGACGGATGATCCGAGAATCCACGTAATCCTTGCGATTGGCGGCACAGGCCTCGACTCAACCGATATCACGCCCGAAGCGATTGCGCCGATGGTAACCAAGCACATGCCTGGTTTTGGCGAGGTATTCCGCATGCTCGCCTTCCAAGAAATCGGCGTGTCCGCTCTTGAAACGCGCGCCATGGCAGCCGTCTGCCATTCCACGCTGGTGTATCTGGTTCCCGCAGAACCAACGGCGGTACAGTTGGCGGTCGAACGGTTGATCGTGCCTCAGTTGGGAGAGCGGGTGCCAACAGAACGCCTGCGGCCGACGATGCTGCCACCGGTCCATGGTCGGTTGGACGTTGGTTCATAGGACGCTAACGACTCAACCCACTGCCGCCAATGAGCTGGCCTCATTTCAAAATGAGCCCGCCCGTCTAGCCCAACTTCCGCAGTTAGGGGGGTCTGAGCAAGTAAATTCAATGGGTTAGCCTCCAAAGTTGTCACTACATCCGCGTGGCCGAAATCGCAGGGCGCACCCGCTCTGGCAGGCGTAACCCCATGCGATCCAGCAAGTGACACGCGGCATCGTCAGGCTTGACGACACAACGTATTCGCAGCTCGCGAACTGGATCTGTAGCGATTGGCAAGACGACGTCTGTGCTTTGAATGGCACGGAGTTCTTTTAGAATCGTTCGCGGGCTATTGCCGAGTCCTGCGCGCTTCTGCCATTGCTCCAATGTCTTCCACATGACGTACGCCAGAAAGCAGACAAAGATGTGCGCAAGGACCCGGTTGGTCATCTGATGCCAGACGGGTCGTATCGACAAGTCGCTCTTATGGATTCGAAAGGCCGCTTCAGCATCGGTCAGTTGGATGTAGGTCCGCCAGAGTTCATCGGGCGTCCAGTCGTGTACGTTGGTGCGAAGCAGGTAGCAGCCCTCGCTTTGCTGCGCCCACTCGTCCCACTCGGTGCGTTCGGACCACGCTAGACGAAGTTTTGTGGCAGCGTGCTTGTCGTTAACGACCTGCACAGAGAACTTGCCGGCAGCTCGCGAGTTCTTGCCAAGCAGCCTGCCAATCTGTCGCTCCAGCGGACCGCGATCAATAGGCCTTTTCGCCTTCTCAAGCCGCCGCTGCAGGCTCAAGAGGCCATCGGTGATGCGTGTGGCGAATCGCTCGTGCATCGCGCGTTCCTTCTCGCGCCGCTCTGCCGAGCGCACGATGACAAACGTCTCGGTGCCATCCGGTCCGGTGCAGAGTTTGGCCTCCACGTCGTCTCGCACCCTCATCCAATCCCGGGTATCAATCAACTCGCGCTCGAATTTCTTCAGTTCTTGCTTGCTGGCTCCGATCAGGTAGCGACGCTCGGTTCGCTGCAACCACCGGATATTGGATGCACTGCTCATTCCACGGTCCATCACCCAGACCCTTCCGGCCTTGCCGTAGCGCCCCTCCATCGTGTCCACGATCTGTTCGACGGTCGTCACGTCCACTCGATTGCCGTCAAATACCTCGTAGCCGACTGGCATGCCTTCACGTGTGACCACCAATGCGATACAGACTTGCTTGCAGTCGGGACGATGATCTCGACTGTACCCTCGCTTGGCCATTGTGTTGCCGTTGGCTTGCCCCTCGAAGTAGGTGCTCGTTACGTCATAGAGCATCAAGTCGTAGTCGAGCTCGAAGAGCTCGCCGAGCCGATTCTTGAGATGCACCTGAAGCGCATCGCGATGCGGCAAAAGCTGGTCCAATGAGCGATAAAGGCGGTCATCGTTGACCTGGTCCCCGCGAACGCCCAGCAGGTCTTCCAGTGCGCATTTGCGGTACCAGTCCTCCGCGATGTGCAGTTCGCTGGATGGCTCGCACAACCGAGCAATCACCAGGATCGCCGCCATGGTCGCCCATGGCACAACCTCGCGCCCCCGGGGCATGTGCTCCTGGCAGAACTGCTCCAGCCCCAGCGCCTGCCACAACTTCAGGCCTAACCATACGTCTCCGAAGCGTCGCCCTCGTTCCGTGCGCACCTGCTCGACGCGCACAGGTATCGCGTCGGCCTCTCCCTTCGGCGTTTCGAATAGATCGACCTGCTCCGCTTCTCCCATCATCTCGCGCGCCAATGCTGCGGCTTGGGCGCGACCTTCGGCATCGAGCTCTCCCAGATGAGCCACGACCTGCTGTTTGACCTTCCGACCCTGACGCACCGAGCGCACGAGACGCCAATAGGTGTGAACCTTTCCCCCTTTCTTGACCGTCGTGTGCCGCAGATACATGCCGTGAGCTCCGGCATGGAAATCTCACACCGCGCGTTCTACGACAACCCACTTGGTTGGCACTACACGGCCTCTCGCGCTCCAATCGCCATCCACGTCGATCTGATTCTCGACACTTAGACTTTGTCGCGACGTCCAAACCACCCGAAAAAAGTTACTTGCCCCGCCTAACTGCGGAAGTTGGGCTAGCTCGTTCCCGGCGAAAAAAGCGACAATCTGGGAAAAGTCTGCAGACAACGGCGACTACCCTCGCACGAAATTGCTCATTGGTCGGTTGACGAGTGCCTCGAAGTGCCGTCTGTTCGCCGTTTTTGGCCATTGACGACACAGCTTCGCCCTGCGACGCGATGTTCAGCGTCGTGTGTGTTGCGTACCAGACGCGCGGGACGCCTCAGGTGTCGCGGGCCAGTAGATGTCGCGCAACCACGACCAGGTTGCACGCAAGCACTGAGGCTGAAACGTAAGCTTTGAATGAAGCCCAGCCACTCCAGCAACAGCGCGTCAGGTCAAAGCCCCGCTTGAGAAAGGAGATGACGCCTTCAATGCCCGCACGAAAGTTGCGCAAGCGTTGGTAGATCCACGACGACTTGACCATGTCCGATATCTGCAAGTGGCACTTCTTGGCAAAGGCCACGTCCTGCACGCCCAACTCCTTGATGTCTTCAAGATTGCTTCGAGAAGCAAAGCCACCATCGAAACTCGCTTGTCGCGGAGGTTTGCCGAAGAGTTCACAATGCTGCTCGATCATTTTGACTGCAAGGGTCGAATCGGCAGGGTTGCCTTGCTCAACCACCACGTCGGTAACAATGCCCGACGCGCCTGCGGTCAAACAGATCTTATGCCCATACAGCACCTCGCGTCGGTCCTTGACGATAATGTCGGTGTGGGGCTCGAAGATGGAGACTATCTTTTCGGTTGCTGGTACTGATTCGCCTTGCAATACGCGCCGCTCCGTTTGTGAAACCACGCGACCCGTCAGCTCTGTGTAACGCCGCAGCTCGGATGCCAGTGATTGGACCTTTGCCAGCGTCATCATGTCACCGACCACAACCTGGTCGAGTTGCTCAGCAACACGCTCAGCTTGGGCAACGGTCTTGGCCGTCACCTTGAGTAGGTCCCGATAAAGACGCACTCGGCCTGAGTGGGTCTTGGCGTTGAGAATTCCGAGCGCCCGTCGCTTGGCGCGGCGGGTGTGGTCAGCAAAGTGGATTGCAAAACTATCTTGTGCAACGCTCATCAAGCGTGCCATGACGCGGACGCAATCGAACAACAGTGACGAGTCTGTGGGATGATGAATGTTCGATTCGACGACGGTGCAATCGGTGCGTATCTTGTGGCCCATCTCGATGCGCTGCTCGATGGCGAAGGTGACGATCTTGCGATTGACAGCCTCCCAGGTTTCGGCGCGGACGTGTTTGATGGCCTTCTGCAGCGTGGAGTGGTCGGGCGCGGTATCGCCAATTCCCAAGCGGCAGAACCAGCGATAGCAATTGGAATCCGCCAGGTGAAACGCCAGCTGCTCATAACTCCAACCATTCATTTGCTTGACGATCAGAGCGCGCAGGACCTGCTCGGCGGCCAGGCCTTTACGCCCCTTGTTGGCTTTACTTGCCTGCCGTACCAAGTCGGCGTGAACCAGCTCGGTCACCCCAGGGAGTTGGTCAAGCACTTCACTCATCTGTTGCAGCTCCCGGGCATGCTTGTGGTTGATCGGGGCTGGCATCAGGGGGACCTGTTGAGCTATCTTTTCGCGCATCGGGGTTCTGCTTTTTCAGTGGGTTTAGCGATTTCACCGAGAAAACAGACACCCCGACCTGATTATTTCCATTGTCGTTCAGATAGTACTCAGCTTCTTTCAAGCTCAATTCGTATTTCTCGCCGGGAACTAGCTCGTTTGATGGCGAGGGCTGCCCGAGCACCGGAGCGCAGGGCAAACGGAGCCAGCGGACGAGATTGGCGGGCGTCCTAGCGAGATGCGATAAATGGTCAGCCACCGCAAGCGGAGTTGCCCAGTACGGCCAACAGCGCGACACCCAGTTGCTGATGGCCCTCGGCCCCGAAATGCAATCCGTCATGGTAGGGCTTGCTCAGGCTCGGGCACAGGTGCGTCGAATCACCGCATGATAGCGCGGGGCCGGATTGCACGACAAAGTCGACGGCCCCAATGGTTTGCTGCATCGTCATCCATCGATTGAGCTCAGCTGTGTTAGCCCCGCGTTGTTCGGTGTAGTAGCGGCGAAAGCCTCCCCAAGGTGCCACTGTTATGGCGATGACGAGACTGTTATTTTGATGTCCCATCGCGTAGATTGTAAAGAGATCCCTTTCGATCTTAGGCAGTTTTCGGCTGGCCGTGATGTCACTGTACAGATCATTGACAGCGCCGAAGACGACCCAATGGCTGTATTGGGTATCCGTTTCAAGCAGATGACGGCGGAGCTGCGCGAGCATTTGATTGACCATGGCGCCACCTCGGGCAATGTTCGTGAAGCGACATTGAGGGCAGTGCGCACCCCAAGGTTTTAGGTAGCCACCTCCGTTGGATCGTGGATCGGTGAGCGAATCGCCGATTGCCAAGACATGGCAATGGCCTGGCATTGGTGTCGGTCTGCGAATCCCCGCGTCGATGGCGGTGTCCAGGGGCTGGCCTTGGACCAAACCAGACACGACCTGGCTAGGGGCGGGCACCGTGTAGGATGTTCCTGGGCTCGACGATCGCGGGGGTGACGAAGGCGACGGTGGAACGCCCCGCGTAGTCGAGGGGATGGCTGCAACCGACGCTGCCGAATGAGAAGGCGAAATGGTCAACGGCGTTTGACGGGGACCCGAAATGCGGGCGTCACAACCGAGGAGACACTGCACTAGGATCAAGTATACCCGGGACAGGGTTCCTGCCCTCACGACACCCCAGGCGATGTTCTTGCTTGATGCTGTCATAGTGCGTCGTCTCCGCTTTCTTCGAGAAATGCGTCCATGGCGGCTGGGTCATCCAAGCGGCTTACTCGGCCTGCTTGAGTTGGCAACGCATCCGGAGGAATCACGAAAGATTGCAGTGATGCTGCAGACACTCGCCAATCGGCCAATTCAGTATGAAGCGGTTCGTGGCTTGCCAAGAGGAAGTACCACTCGCCGAGTGTCGTCATGGCGATCCTGTAGGCGAGCGTATTGTAGCCTGCAGCATCCAGCGTCGCATGAATTGACGCAAATGTCTTCGGAGATCGCAGCGCGGACGTCGCCTGTACCACGACGACTGCCGACTCAGTCAGATGTTTGCCAATCTCACGATAGAAGTATCGAGTGAAATACTTTGCGTCCACATAGTTGTCCGGGTCGGGAAGATCGACAATGGCCAAATCAAATCGTTCGGAACCAGCCTGCGTAAGCCACACGGCGGGGTCGCTCTCATCGAAGTGCACGCGCGGAGAATTCCATGCATCTGCAATGACCAGGCGCCACCACGGTTGCCGCCGCGCCGCATCCACGGCAACGCGATCTCTTACGACGCTGGTTATCGAATCGATACACGGCTGTCGCAGTAGCTCGCGTTCAGCTAGCCCCTCTCCCAGGCTGAATACCAGTGCCCGCTTGGGGCAGCGCAGGCGCGCGAGCGCGGGTTGCGTCAGAGCGTTCGCCCAGCGATTTTGGTCGATTGTCGAAAACCGCAGCCGATTGCCAATGAATACGTGAAATGCATCTTGGCCCGAAGTGACGCGAAGTTCGTAGATTCGACCGCGTTGAAAGTACACAGCCGTTTGATTCGGTGCACGAGCCGCCGCCTGCGGGATGCACCGATTCCCGAGCATGCCATTCGCGGCGGTGACCAACAACACAGGCACGCAAAGCGCGAGGATGACGTGGTCGTTTCGATGCGCGGGGAGCGCACGCCGTCTCGTCAGCGACAAGGCTGCTGCGGTACAGAGGTAGACCGCGCCCAGCAGGGTGCTGTGCGTCAATAGACCGGTCCAGGTGGAAATGCTGGCCAGTGTAAGAAACGACACGGCTGTGAGCGTCAGCCACAATGGGGACACCAGCGCTCGCAGTAGCCCGCTCGGGGTCAGGGACTCTGCTGCATATTGAACCATCCACACAGACAGGCAGCCCAACAGGCCACCGCAGACTACCGGCACCGAAAGCAGAATTGCCCGGTAAGCGAGCCTGCCATCGAAGGCAAGCCACAACAGCCACGGGCCAATCTGTACAGTGAGCGCCGCCAGAATGTACGCGGCTGCCAAGCGATGTTGGGCAAAGCGCCTCGTCCCAATGCCAACGCACATCCCCGCTGCTAGGCCACCCACGGCTGAGAACGTCATCGTTCTTGCTAGTGGCATTACGTCGGCGCTGGTAAACGCCAATGGCCAACGAAAAACCAATAGATCGCAGCTTACTATAGTGACGCAAGCTGCAACCAAGACTCGAGCGACACTGAACCAGTTGGGAACATGGTCGCGGGCAAGGTACCCCGGGGCTGCAGGGCTACTTTCCCCCACTGTACGTTCCACCCCCACGATAGCCACTCGTACCCCCGATGAAGATGGGTACCACATCGGAGCCACCCGTGGTTGATGCCGCAATTGCAAGAACGATGACGAGCATCACAGTCAGCGCAACGACCGCGGCGATCGTCCCATAGCCTGCCTTCATCCCGCTTGTGCCGGCGAAACCTGGAATTCCCGTGCCGCCGGGGCCATTGATGGGAAGCCCGAATGCCGCGGCGATCTTGGGCCAGCGAACGTATCGTGAGTGGCTATAGTTGACTTCATCGCGGTCCGCTTCACGCGAGATGACTTCACCGCCCGATGCGAAGTCCATGACGGACACCGTCTCGCCAATTGCGCACTTCCAATAGACTTCTCCGAGCACATAGTCAACGCGCGCTGTCCCGCTGTTTCGCAATGCATAGCGTTGGTTGGCGTATTGCAGTTCATTGGGAAACTGCGAGCGGTCGATCTCCGCTGGGTTGACGAATTGGACCCACGACCAACCCGTTTCAGTATCCTTCACAAGCCAGCGGTATCCCTGCTGGGCGCTGAACAGTAGGTACTCTTCCCACTGATAGAGTCCGCCTTCGGAGTCTGTGCTTCTTCGAATATACGCAAGGCACGTGTGAGATATTGATTCGAATATCCCCGTGCTGCCGATGGGCACATCGGGCATCTGCAAGAGCTTCTCTTGCTGCGCGACGACCGTCCGCGTTGGAATGTCACTCACAGCTCCGCAGTACGGGCAACCCAACCGTTCCGAGTGGCCTTCGTGCAGCTTTGGAACTTCACCTCCGCAGTTGGGGCACTGCATCTGCGAGGCCTTTACTTTCCTTACTGTGCGCGGCCCGGCAGCAGTGACGGTGAGCTGCCCATCCGGAAACATCCAACCGGCATACACCGATGAGGGCCCAGTCCCATTGTTGTAATCGAATGTGGCGAACGCGCCTTTGGGGCCATACGCATCGGCGTACAAGCGGAGATCGCCCGCCTTGACAGGACTCGGAAGCTCACCTTCTGCGGACGCCACCGTTGAGCTTCGCGCTTCCGCTACGGTGAACTTGCCTATTGCGAGGGTGAAGTCCCGATCCACGCTGAGTTCTTCACGTGGCGGCGCAGACAGGTTTGTTACGAGTGACGTAACGTACCAACGCCCCTGCGCATAGGCGAGCCAACCCCAATCCTTGCCGTAATCGAACGCGACATAGAACTCGTCCCAAGGCCCGAGCCCGTAGTCGAGTTGAACCCGACCTAGTACTTCGAATGGGCGTCCCGCTAGCGTTCCATGATCGCCCACGGCAATGGTCGAAGGAGTATCCGCCAGGGCGGCAGTCTTTCCAAGATCGGCAAGGCCGCGATCCGTCCGAACGACGGTCGTGCGACAGATGTCACACACTTTCGCCATGGACGAGCCCAAGCCAAATTCAATTGGAGCGCCGCAACCAGGACAATTGCCTTGAGCTATGGCCATGACGTATCATCATAGCCGTTTGGCGAGAATTTCAAATCGCCAACCCGAGCGTGCGGATTCTCAATTGCTTACCCGGATTGCTTCAACATGCTGGTGCGCACGGACCCGACCCTGCGCACGGCAATTTGTAAACGCTTTCCGAGACTTGCGAATTACTTGCCGGAAGACCGATGACTTCAGAGAGGCCGCCCTCAAAGTCTGGTCGCGTCCGAAGGCGACTATTCGGGCAATGCATCGTTCGCGCTTTCGGCCAAAGCGTCGTTGACCAATGCCCGTAGTTCATCGTGAACGGTGTCAGGAGCGCGATGCTTCCGGGGCGACGGCGCGCTTGGCGTGCGTGCAAGCATTGTCTCCAATTCGCCCATGTCGAAGTCGGAGTCCGGAAGGTTCTCCATCGCCGCAGAGTCCTTCTTTCCGAAAAGGCGTTCCCAGAGGCTGTTCGCCTCACGAAGTGCGAAATCCCCTGACACTAGCCGGCCTGTGTCGGACGCAAGGTCATGCGTGATTTGCCGGTTTACTTGGATTAGCGCTTCCGCTTCACGGTACGCTGCCGCCTGGGTTGTGCCGAGCCGCCGCTTCAGGGGCTGAGCTTTATGTTTGCCGCGGGCCACGAAGAGCGCCGTCAGTATAGCTAGTTCACCACAACTCAAAGTCGTGGCCCGTCCAATTCGCGGGCCGCCGCAGCTCTTCGAGTAAAGGTACGAACCTTCCAACAGCAGTGCTCCAAACCCCAGCATTGTGCTTGTGATTTCAATTGTTGCGTCAACGGGTTGTTCGATTGGTGCTCCGTTTGGCAGATTTTCCAGCAGAAATATCAGCCCTATCAGCTTGGCGAGATTGGTCGTCAGAATCACATCGTGTCCGATTTCACCGGCGGGCACTTGCACTAGCCACTGATCGCCCAAATCCACGAGGCGTGGTTCCGCGTGTTCGTGCTGCGGGCCGCAGTCACCACCGCAGGCGCAATTATGAGAGTCCGTTGAGGAATTGGCGACCGGCGCGTCGCCCTGTGTTGCCCGCGTATCACGCGCCGAATGGCAGCTACCTCCGCAGCAGTGTCCACCGTCGCCCGCGCAGGCCAGATCGTCGAGCCCTAGGACCTTCACCTTGATGGGAATGTCATCCATGCCGGCATACGATTTCATTCGCCGCACGAGTTTTCGAACGGACTTCTCATCTCCGCTGAATGGATTCCGGGAAAAATGTGCTGTCTGGTAGTACCAAGGGGCGAACCCCAACTTCATGGTCGAAACGACCGTAGAGTGCTGCCGTTCGCCGAACTAGCTGGATGATGCGGTCTCGTGGAGGCAAGTTCATTAGGGTGTATTCTACGAGAAGCCTGTTGCGGGTTCAACCTGGAAGGCGATTGCTGACGGCATCTAGCAGCGCGAACACAGGGTGGCGGCCATCGTGGTCGCCGAAGCGTCTGGCTTGATGTTGACATGAGAAGCCCGAGACGAGAATGTTCTCGGATTGAGCCTTTGCTTGTGACAGACGTGGCCCCCAATTCATCGAAAAAATCCCACGAGATTCGGCGACGTGCGCCTTTTCGTGCCCGTAAACGCCGCACATGCCGCAGCACCCCACGTCCTCGATCTTGAGATTGAGACCGAAGGCGGCGAACACTGTCTTCCAATCAGACTGTGACGGCGGCACAGCGGTTCTCTCCGTACAATGACCTAGCAAAGTGTAGGACTTTGTGGACGCAAGCGCGTAATGAGAGGTTGACAGCGTCCCTCGAATGCGCTCCAGCTGCTCACGAAGCCATTCCTGCAGCAGCAGAACCTTGAAGGGAAGTTGCGCAATACCAAGCGCGCGCGGGTACTCGTCGCGATACGTAAGCGTTACGGCGGGTTCGAGCCCGACCAGACTGATACCAAGAGACGTCATTCTTTGCAGCTGCGTAACATTGCGATGGACGAGAGCGCCAAACGAGCGCAAAAAGCCCTTCACGTGCAATGCCTTGCCGTTCGGAAAATAGGGAACTAGCACCGGACGATAGTCAAGCGCCGTCAACAGGTCGGCAGTTGCCAACACCACGTCTGGCTCGAAGTACGTGGTGAACGCGTCTTGGACGATGAGAACGGTTCTTGATTTCTCGTCATCGCTGAGCCGACTCAGCGATTCAAAATCGAATCCTCGTAGCCGACGGACCTTCAACCCGTTGGCAACCGTGGGAAGGCCCAGCGCGGGCATATCGACGAGGCCTGCTATGCGACTCAGAAGCCAACGCGACACTCTACTACCGATAAGCAAGTTGAGCAGGCGAGGGAATCGGCCCAGTACCACCAACAGCGATTCAAGCGAAGCCAACAGGAAATCGTGAACGGGTCTAGAATAGCGTTCATGGTAGAGCGACAAGAACTCGGCTTTCATGCGCGGAATATCCACTTCAATCGGACACTGGGTCGCGCAAGCTTTGCAGCTTAGGCACCCATCGAGCGCGTCATATACTTCGTGCGAAAAATCCTGCATCGCTTCGCTTTCGAGGCCGCGATTCCATCGTTGTACCAGCTGAATTGGGGCAAAGTCGGCCGGATATCGACCGTTCGCCAGCCTGTCAGCCACCGGTGCGCTCTGACCACCGAGTTGGCGTAGCCATTGGCGCATCAAGACCGCTCTCCCTTTTGGCGAGTGGATTCTGTCGCGGGTGATTTTTGACGAAGGGCACATTACCACCCGGGGATCTGTGCTGAAACACTGGCCGTTTCCGTTGCAGAGCAATGCCTCGGCGAAATGTTGGCGCGCTTCAGGCGCAATTGCGTGATCCAAGCTTGCACGATGGTTGTCATCAATCGATTGGAAGGCGTGTCCCCGGTTGGGCGCAAGTGCAAGCTTGCCGCGGTTCAGCTTCCCCGTGGGATCGAATGCTCCCTTGATTGCGCACATGAGCCGGAATAGATGCGCGCCGAAATACTCGGGCGAGTACTCGCTGCGAAAGCCAGTCCCGTGTTCACCCCATAGAACCCCGCCGTAGCTTTTTGCCAGGGCCGCAACCTTGTCACTAATTCGGCGCAAGCGGCGTGCATCGTCCGGATCGTGCAGGTCAAGCGCGGGCCTCACGTGCAGGCACCCGACGTCAATGTGCCCGAACATTCCATACCGCAGGCCCTCTGCGTCAAGGATGGCTCGGAAATGACGGACATAGTCGGCAAGTTTGTCGGGTGGCACGGCTGTGTCTTCGACGAAGGGCAAGGGTTGACGGTTCCCCTTCATTTTGCCGAGCAGACCAACGCCCTTCTTTCGCAAATCCCAGAATGCGTCAATATCAGCCGGCGATTGCGGAACCGTGCAATGAAGAGGGGACGGACGGCCACTGGACTGAGGGCCATGTCGATGGATCACATCTTGTATCTTGGCATCGAGTTCAGGGGCGCTGTCACCGACGAATTCCACAAGGTTCATCGCGCGCGTCGATTCATCGTCCGCCAGCAGATGACTTAGACGGTGCCACAACGTGTCCGATCTAACCAAGTTTAGAATGTTCTCGTCGATTGTTTCAATGGCGGCCGGATTTTCTTGGACCAGCTGTTCGGCGGCAGCCAGTGCGTCATCGAATTGAGCATAGCGCAGCACCAGCAATCGCTTCTGTTTCGGGATGCGCGTGAGTCGAAGCTTTGCACCGACCACGATTCCGAGCGTGCCCTCGGAGCCACAAATGAGCGGGATCAGACTGAATCGCTTCCCATCTTCGGACAGTACTTGCCGCAAGTTGTAGCCGCTTGGACTACGGGGCATGCGGGGCCAGAAGTCCTCTATCGTCGTGAATTCGCGCTGAACAAGGTTGAGAGCTGTTGTTGTGATATGACCTAGTCGATCATTGAGATGCGCCGCCGTGGTTGCTTCGGCGACCTCCATTTCTCGAATTGTCACCAACGACCCATCAACCAACACGACGTCGAGCTCCACGACGTGGTCAACAGTTCTGCCGTAGATTCGCGAGCCCTTGCCACAAGCATTGGTGGCAATCATTCCGCCAAGTGTTGCCCGATCGCTTGGCGAAAGAGTGGGTGCAAAGAAGTAACCGTGGGCCGCCAAGAAGCGATTCAGGTCATCCAAGACAACGCCGGGTTCGACATGGACCGTGCCCTCTGTGGTGTTCAAAGGTCCGATCGTCCGCATATGACGTGATAGATCCACGACAACACCTGAGTCCAACGACTGGCCGTTGGTTCCTGTGCCTCCACCGCGGGGAGCAATGTGGATGTCGTGCGCGTCGGGGGTGTCCAGCGTGCGCATGATGCTTTCAACATCACTGCGCGACTTGGGAAACACCACCGCCTGCGGTAATACCTCATAGACGCTGTTGTCCGAAGCGACTGCAATTCTTGCCGCGAAACGCGCGTCGATGTCGCCACTGAAGTGAGAGCCACGGAGTTGCTCCAACCAGCGAGAAACGGTCGGTTTCAATCCGGGATGGGTCGCGAGAGGGGGGATCATGTTTGCCAGCTGTCCTCAATTGAGTCCTTCAATACAGCACCCGCGTCCGAATGTTCGTCGGCAGGCCTGCTACTTTTGCGCGTACCTCGTCCGATACTTCACGGTTGATGTCCATAATAAGGTAGCCGATGTTTGGATCGGTTGACAGAATCTGGCTCTCAATATTGGCATGAACTTCCGAGACAATTCGATTGATGTTGCTCAGAACGCCGGGAACATTTTGGTGGACATTCAGAATGCGATGTCGATCCCGCAGTTGCGGCGGTTCGACTTGAGGGAAATTGACGCTTCCTGTCGTTGCGCCCGAATTAATGAGCTTGATCAACGCTTTGGTGACTTCGCGGCCAATGGCGTCCTGCGCTTCTTCGGTGGCGCCTCCAACGTGGGGCGACAGAATTACATTAGCGCGATTTTGAAGTTCGAAAGCGAACGAATTGGTATTCGACTCGGGTTCGTCCGGAAAAACGTCCAACGCCGCGCCCGCAAGTCGGCCCGTTTCGAGGGCAAGTGCGAGGGCGGCAACATCAACGACGGTCCCTCGACTGAGATTGAGCAGGTAGCTTCCCTTCTGCATGGCGGCAAACTCGGCCTCGCCAATCAGGCCTTTGGTTTGGGGCGTTTCAGGAACATGCAGACTGACAAAGTCGGATTCGTTCAACAACCGATGCAGTGACTCGACAGGGCGATTGTTACCCATCGGCAACCGAGACACGATGTCGTGGAAGAGCACCGTCATGCCCATCGACTCAGCCAAAATGCCCACTTGCATTCCAATATGGCCATAGCCGACAATGCCCAGAGTCTTGCCTCTGACTTCGAAAGAGGCGCTGGCCACCTTGCGCCAGCGTCCTTCATGCATTTCCCGCGTTCGATCGGCAAGTTGCCTTGCTAGCACGATGATTTCTGCGATCACCAATTCCGCGACGCTGCGTGTATTGCTAAATGGCGCATTGAACACCGGGATGCCGTGTCGGTTGGCCGCGTCCAAGTCGACTTGGTTGGTACCGATGCAATAGCAGCCAATGGTTAGCAGCCGCTTGGCGGCGGCGAGAGAGCGTTCCGTTATGCGCGTCTTGCTACGAATTCCGAGAACATGTATGTCTGTGATTCTGTCGATGAGTTCGGCCTCACCGAGGGCCGAGCTCGCGAACTCAAGGTGAAACCCCTCACTCGAGATCAGCGCATGAGCACTTGTGTGGATGTTCTCGAGCAGCAGGACCTTTATCTGATCTTTGGGGAATGAGGTCTCGCTGGGTGTCCTGTGGGTCGTGTCTGACATCGTTCATCCTTGTTGGCCCGGGATACAGCCAGGGCCCTCGCCAAAACGGGAGTGACCAGCTTAGCAGCGCGGGGCGTTCAGTCAGGTAAGCCATTGCCGTTCGTCGGGCACTGCGCTACGTGCCGGGGCACGCGGAGACAATATGAGCAATTCGTCGTTCGACTCTTTCAAGTGCCGTCGCACGTTGCCCTTGGCCGGCAGAACCGTTGAGTACTTCAGCTTGCCCGTGTTCGCGAGTTCGGCGGGGCTCGATATTGAATCGCTGCCGCTGGCGCTCAAGATCCTACTTGAAAACCTGCTTCGGCACGAAGACGGAATCAGCGTCACACGACAGGATATTGAATCTCTGGCAAAGTGGGATTCAAAGGCCGAACCCGCAGTTGAAATCGCCATCCGGCCGGCGCGCGTTGTTCTTCAAGATTTTACAGGAGTTCCGGCGGTTGTTGACTTGGCGGCGATGCGGGATGCCGTCTCAACTCTAGGCGGTGACGCCTCTTGTATCAACCCATTGTTCCCGTCGGAGTTGGTAATCGACCACTCGGTCCAAGTTGACTTTGCCGGCACTGCGGAATCAATAGTTCGAAATAGCGACAAGGAGTACGGTCGCAATGGCGAACGATACGCGCTGCTGCGCTGGGCCCAGGGCGCGTTCGCAAATTTCAAAGTGATCCCGCCGGCAACTGGCATCGTGCACCAGGTGAACCTGGAACATCTGGCGCGCGTGGTTTTTGAAAGCTCTGGGCAGGTCTACTTCGACACATTGGTTGGAACGGACAGTCACACGACAATGGTCAACGGGCTCGGCGTATTGGGGTGGGGCGTCGGTGGCATCGAGGCGGAAGCTGCAATGTTGGGGCAACCTTTGAATCTGCTGACGCCGCAGGTACTAGGCGTTCGGCTTGTTGGCACGCCGCAACCGGGTGTGACCGCCACTGACGTCGTTTTGAACATGACTCGGGTGCTTAGAGACATTGGCGTCGTTGGCAAATTCGTCGAATTCTTTGGGCCTGGTTTGGAAAGCCTAAGCCTTGCCGATCGAGCGACAATCGCCAACATGTCCCCGGAGTTCGGCTCCACCTGTGCCTTGTTCCCAATCGACCACAAGACTCTCGAGTACCTGCGCATCACGGGACGTGACACGCGGCAGGTTGAGCTCGTGGAACACTACGCGCGTGCGCAGGGTGTATTCGGAGTGACGACATCGAATGCGTGTCGAACCACACGGGAAATCACGGTTGATCTATCCGCCATTGTCCCCACGGTGGCTGGCCCCAGACGGCCGCAGGATCGCGTGTTCCTCAAGGATGTCAAGCAATCATGGAACGAGTCGCTCCCGGCGCTCATCGGTGTCCAGAAGAGCTCCGATAGCTCGGCGGCTAGTCACTCGCCGATCGTGGAAGTGTCGTTCGATGGACATCAGGTCAAGCTGACGCACGGTTCGATCGCGATTGCGGCAATCACATCCTGTACGAATACATCGAATCCGAGTGTGATGCTATGCGCCGGGCTGCTGGCGAAGAAGGCCGTTACGCGAGGTCTCCATGCAAAACCATGGGTGAAGACTAGTCTGGCTCCTGGCTCCAAAGTCGTTACACGGTACCTCAGAAACGCTGGTCTGTTGTCACCCCTCGAGTCCTTAGGGTTTTTCGTAGTCGGGTACGGTTGCACGACATGCATTGGCAATAGCGGTCCGCTAGCACCGGAAATAAGTCGCGCAATCGCCGAAGCGAAGTTGGTTGCAGTCAGCGTGCTGAGCGGCAACCGCAATTTCGAAGGGCGAATTAGCCCGGATACCCGCGCAAACTACTTGGCAAGTCCGCCACTCGTTGTGGCCTATTCGTTGGTTGGTCATATCGATATTGATTTCGAAGCAGAGCCGCTCGGACAAGATCCACAAGGCAGAGACGTGTTCTTGCGCGACATCTGGCCGTCATCGCAGGAGATCCAAGACCTGTTGGACAAGTGCGTAACAGCCGATGATTTTCGGGCCGAATATGGGTCGGAGATCCAAGGCGATCAACGTTGGCAGTCCCTGCCCGTTCCGAGTGGTTCACAGTTTGACTGGGATCACTCAAGCACCTACGTTCGCAGGCCCACTTTCTTCGACGCATTGACGGCGGTTCCCTCTCGCCCTAGCGATATCGATTCGGCCAGAATGCTGGCACTCCTTGGTGATTTTGTCACGACGGATCACATATCGCCGGCCGGAAATATCGCGAAGAATTCGGCGGCAGCCCAATACCTGGTTGAAAACGGTGTGGAGCCGTCTGAGTTCAATTCTTATGGTGCACGCCGAGGCAATCACGAAGTCATGATGCGAGGGACGTTCGCCAACGTGCGCTTGCGGAACCGTTTGGTGCCGGGCACGGAAGGTTCATGGACCAAGCACGAGCCAAGCGGTGAAGTTCTGAACATATTCGATGCCGCAATGCGCTACAAGCGGGAACAAGTCCCGCTGATCGTCGTGGCTGGCAAGGAATACGGTTCTGGTTCATCACGCGACTGGGCTGCCAAAGGCACGTACATGTTGGGGGTAAGGGCCGTCATTGCCGAAAGTTTCGAACGGATCCACCGCAGCAATTTGGTCGGGATGGGCGTGCTACCCCTTCAGTTTCTGGCCGGCGAGAATCAAGAATCGCTCGCGCTAGGTGGCCGACAGACGATCAGCGTACGCGGTATCAATGGGCAACTTGAACCTGGAAAGTCACTGACAGTGCACGTTGCGGAGACCGATGGTTCTTCGCGAGAATTCAAGGTGAGGCATCGGATCGACACGCTTGTGGAGCTCGAGTACTACAAGCACGGCGGCATTCTGAATTACGTTCTGCGAAGACTCGTCTTTGGCTCCAATTGAGGGAGGGGGCCTACGGACCGCGCACGCATCACTTCTCGCGCAGCTGTTCGAATAAGGTGCGATAGGCAAATGCCAACGCACTATCCGAGACGGAAAACGGTGAAGCCGGCAGTCGGTCCATTCGCTGCGCCATGCTCAGCATCGGCTTTGGCAGCTCGCATGGGTTGTCACCGTGGTCACCCTGAAGGGCTCCAGGCTGATCACCTTGGGCATGATCTAGACGGCTCTCACTCGGCAGGTGACCGGGCAAGTCTGATTCGCGCTGCAGTTCCGCTGCCTTTTCCTGCTCAGTGACAATCGCGCGATTCGGTTCAATCCCCGAGGCTTGGATGCCCACGCCGTTGGGCGTGTAATATCGTAGCGACGTTAGCCGTAAGCCCGCGCCACCTGGTAGATCGATGATCGATTGCACGGTTCCCTTGCCAAACGTTCGATCGCCCACAAGTAATGAGCGCTGACGGTCTTTGAAAGCGCCGGCTACAATTTCGGCGGCGCTTGCGGTTCCGGAATCCACGATTGTCACCAGCGGAACACGCTCGAAAGCTCCGTAGTTCGTTGTGTCCACTCGCTCGACGACTTGGCCTCGGTGACGTGTCGAGAACAGCGGACCTTTTGCCAGAAACTCGTCAGCCACCGCAATCGATTCAGCAACGAGACCCCCAGGGTTCTGCCGGAGGTCGAGAACGATGCCGCGGCAGGGGCCCAACTGCGACTTCAAGGCGCCCATTTTCACGAGCAAATCGGTATGCGTTCCCTCCTGAAATGCCGTAATTCGCACGTAAGCAATTCGGCCATCGAAATAGCGTGCGTAGATGCTCGGAAGCTTTACGTCGTCGCGTACGACTCTTATCGCGAATGGCGCTGGTCGGTTGTTGCGGCGAATGACGAGATTGACTGCTGTCCCCTTTGCGCCCCGCATCCGATGAACGATCTCTGTGAAGGGCAGCGTTTCGAGTGGGATACCGTCCACCATCAAGATACGATCGCCTTGCCTAATACCAGCGAGCTCCGCCGGTGAGCCGGCAATGGGTGCAATCACCTCTACTTGGCCGTTGCGTAAATCAACCTCGACACCGATCCCCGCAAATTGACCGGACGTGTCCTGTTGGAATTCTTCATGTTGTTCAGGCGTCATGTAGGCAGAATGCGGATCGAGCGCGCTAACCATTCCGGCAATTGCTCCTTCGGCCAGTTTCTCGCGCGCAGGGGGCTCGACATAGCCCTCCTCGACAACCGAAAGCACTTCGGCGAATTGCTCCACGACGTCGTAGGGCCGGCTCGTGGCGGCATCTGCCGGCGAGTTGGTGACGGCAAAAACCACGATGGCTGCAAATTCGAGGGATAGGAACCTGTACCGAGTCATGCCAATGAATGGTTGATTTTCGCGGAAAAACCAAGTCCTAGTGTGCTACGAACCGGAATGATTGGCCGGCCGTAATCCGTAATTCGAAGATGACTCGATTGATCGGTTGGCCTCAAAGGTGGTAGAAAGGTGATCGGACTCTTACACGGGTGCTTGTTCACCCCCCCATTGATGCCAAGAGAGGTTGTGCGCGTGGCCGAAAACGGACCCAACAGCAAAGCAGGCAGCGACAAACGCAAGCAGAGTTTGTACTTCCCCGAAGCCATGCTCCAGGAGATAAAAGATGAGGCAGCTCGCCTAGATCGCTCCCTGTCCTGGGTTGTGCAGCGTGCTTGGAAGCTGGCTCGACTGGACGTAAAAAAGATTCCGAGCGTGAATGACATTGCCGATGATGAGGAATCGGATAGCGGATAATCTGCGTGCCGGGAGTACCTCGTAAGAGGGACTGGGTGATTCGTGGAGCAACTCGAATCCGAGTTAATTGGTCAGCTCATTGCGCTCGTTGCCCATGATTTGCGCAATCCTCTCAGTGCTCTGCACAGCAATGTAAGTTTCGTCGCGAATTCCGCCGATGTCGGCGACCCGGAGCGGCAGGAGGCACTCGAGGACGCTGGCGTTTCCTGCGAGGCGCTCGCACATATTATCGACAACGTGGACATCGTCAGCCAGTATCTTCTCGGCCGTCGCCAGGCGTCGCGAATTCGAATATCAGCAGCGGGCGTGGTTAGCGAAGTAGTGGGTCGATGCGAGAGAATTGCCCGCAGTCATGGTGTTCAGCTGCACGTGCCACGGGACACGCTAGCCACAGATATCTACGTTAGGTCGAATCGTGAGATGCTGTCGAGGTCGCTCGGAAACCTCCTATGCAATTCAATCCAACATGGCAGCAGCGGCACAATTCGAATCTCGTTGGGTGTAGACAAGCTCGATTGTCAAATCACCGTGTCTGACGCTGGAGCACCCGTGGTTCAGAATCTTCGGCAGTCCGCATTTACCGCCCAGGGGCAGGTGGCTGCCAAGAGTACTGGAGGCGGCAGGTACAGTCGTGGACTGGGTCTGTTCGTTGCAACGGTCGCTGCTGAAGCTGCCGGAGCGCAAGTACTTGCTACCGAAGAGAACGGTCACAACGTATTCATAATGTCCGTGCCACTTGACTAGTCCTGCTCTGAACCAAGGTCAGGACGGCTTCACCGGCCGGGAGGGCGTCCCATTAGGGTTGGACGATGGCTACGGCTTCCGGATCACGAAACAGAATCTTCCCGGTTTCACCGGGGCATCCCCAGCAGGTCGAGAAGAACATCCGCGGTCTGATGGAATCATCAAATGCAAGTGCCACTGGCCCCGGTTCGTTTCGCATCACGAAGCTGGCTGCCAATGCGTAGTCGTCCTTTCCAGCTACATGGTACGCGACCACAAAGCTCGTGTCTTTGCCGGAACGCCCAGTAACCACAAGAAATCGCACGCCAAGGCTCGGGTTCCATAGAACGGGAGCCACTGAGAATGTCAGGCCTTTGCGATCACCCGGACCCTTCTCGACGACAGTATCAGCCGCTTCAGGTTCGCGAAATAGTTGAACGTTTTCAGCCAACGATTTTGTTATTGGACTGCTCTTGAGGATTTGTTCCAGACGCAGCAAGCCTAACATGCCCTTCTCATAGGGTTTTGCTGGTGTTGGTTCCACGACCAACGTTGCATTCGGAGCGCCCTTGCAACAGCGGAATCCGATGCCCTGATCGTGCGCACTAGAGCGTATCCCTTGGCGAGCGGCGCAACGATGCTCTTCATTCGGCGATTGACTCGTCCCTCCTCTGACGACGGCCATGGCGTCAGCTGCGTTTCCAATGTCACTTGCCGTCCACTCGCGCAGAGCCATCCCCAGTGCAAGCACATCGAACGCCGAAGCACACTTGTTCGGCTGAGAGACGCATCGTTTGTCAAACTGGGCACCGGTTGGATACAGGCTACTTTCGGGCCCCTTGCAGGCACGTTCCCATTCCAATTCCGTACATAGTCGAGCTCCCGATTCGGCGCACCGGCTTCTGGCCTCCTCGCGCGAAAGGCCTGTCAACGGCGGGCTCGCGGGATCGTTGGGAAAGGGCAATCGGTCAATTTCGTAACTTCCGAGTTCAACCGAACGAAGAACGGGTTCGAACATTGGACGCCGCCCGGGGCTGCCGGGTTTGCTGCCCGACTGAAACGAGCCGCTTTGTATCTCGACCCTTTCGCCAGCAAGGGGCGCTCGAACCGTTGTCGATGGACTCGCACTCGCAGGCGACAATGTCCGCTGACCAACTCCGGAATTTCTGGCACTATTTGATCGCCGGTCGCATGAAGCCGACAACGCAAGCAACAGAAGGACAGTGAGCCAAATGACTGACTTAGGTAATCCAAAACAGAAGGACCCGGGACATTGCGATGATTCAGACACGGGCTCGCCGACGCTCGACATTGGAACTGTTGCACCAGGATACATCGTTGGAGTTGCGTTTGTTCTGAGGGACGAGGACGGTACTTTGGTTAACACGGATCAAGATCATTTCACTTTCACGGTTGGTTCAGGACAGTTGTTACCGCAAATTGAACAGAGTCTGTTAGGGTTGCGGACTGGTGAGACGAGGACAATTCGACTTAAGGCAACTGAGGCATTTGGACAGAGAGATGCAGGCAAAGTAGTTGATTTTGACCGCGAGGAATTCCCGCCCGATGTCAAAGAGGGGGATCATTTTGAAGCGGAGCAGGTGGACGGTGCCCGGCTGGTCCTTAGAGTCGTGGACGTGGGCGCGGACTATGTGAGCGTGGATCTAAACCACCCGTTGGCCGGCCAAACAATAGCGCTGGACTTCGTTGTCAAGAGCGTGAAGCCCGATTCCGAGCGGCAGACCGATACAGCGGCGATCACCAACAAAGGCCACAGTAACGCCGAGCACGCCCCTGTGCTGCCGGTGGAGAGCTTGCTTCGGGGGCGAACCGAGCGCTAATACCGTAAGTTGTCAAGTTGGTTCAGGTTCTTTCCTACAAGTTTGTGGCGGAGGCATGACAGATGCGTGATCCCGAGATGTTCAAGTATGACGTTAGAGTGCGTGAGCGGATGCTGCGGGCGGGTCGAATTACCACCGAAGAAGTTTCACGAGTGCTCGATGCGCTGCCTGACCTCGAGACTTCGATCGAGTCGGTGTCTCTGAACCAGCCTGCGTTGGACCCGGGTGCAATGGGTGCGTCAACGGTCAGGCAAACCTTTGTATCAGGTCCCGCTTCTGACGAAAGCGAAGGCGAGCGACGAGGCGAAGGAGACTCTGCGTGAATCAGAACCCGCCAACTGTTGCCGCTGACGCTGATCAGTTGGAGGCTGACCGTTCTGAAGTTGAGTCGGGCAATGGAATTGCGTCCGACGAACTTCCTCGAATAGACTTTGCGACATTCGTGTTGTCGCTCAGTCATTCGGCACTGGTTCATTTGGGTGATGCGCCCAACCCGGTTGACGGCTCTGGCGATCAGAATCTGCCCATGGCACGTCAGACGATCGATCTACTGGGGGTGCTCGAGGAGAAGACGCGAGGCAACTTGTCCGGCGAGGAAGAGCGCATCTTGCAACAAGTGTTGTACGATCTGCGTTCACGCTACGTGGAGGTTTCTCGACACAAGTGAGGTTTTGGTTGACGCTATTGCTGGCGGTCGTCGTTCTGCACGGATGCAGTCAACGCGGCTACCGATGGTCGAAGGCGCGGCGGCACTCGTCGAATTCGACTTTGCCCGCAACGACGAAACCGAGCGAATCGAAGGTAAGCCGCGCTGCGACTTGCTTACCAATCAGCTTTAGCGAACTTGTTGCCGTTGCCGACCCTTCGGTCGTCCAAGTTCGAACTCGCCAGGACAAGCCTTCGCGTTCGGGCCGCCGACGACTGACTCGGGAAGGCCTCGGCAGCGCATTCGTATACGACTCTGATGGATTGGTGCTGACGAATCATCACGTCGTCACGGCGGCCACTGAGATTCGCATCGTGTTAAAAGATGGTCGCGAGTTGCCCGCGGAGGTTGTAGGCGCAGATCCTCCCACAGACGTGGCGGTCCTCAGGGTCGCGGAGCGCGGCTTGCCGGCACTGCCACTTGGTGACTCGGACTCATTGAACGTGGGCGACTGGGTCCTAGCTATCGGAAATCCGTTTGGCCTTTCACACACCGTATCAGCGGGAATCGTCTCGGCGAGAGGCCGAACGGTTCGCGATCTTGACGGCTTCGGTGACGGTTCCGGATACTTCGATTTCCTGCAGACTGACGCAAGCATCAACCCGGGCAATTCTGGGGGTCCCTTGATTGACCTCAACGGTCGTGTTGTCGGTATCAGTGCTGCAATTCGGGCTCGCTCGAACAAGATTGGCTTTGCGATACCTATCAACATGGTAAAGGAACTGATTCCTGCCCTTGTCAGCTCGGGACATGTTCGAAGATCCGCATTGGGCGTGAGAGTTCAACTCAATTCTCGCGGACGACTTGCGTAGATTGCAGCTTCAGAAGGTCAACGGTGCAATCGTGCGGGCGATTCAGCCGCAAGCTGGCGCAGCGGGGCTGCGGGTCGATGACGTTATCGTGGAATTCGAGGGGCAACCGATTTCCGGGCCGGAGCGATTGCGCTGGCTCGCTAGCATGGCTGGGGTCGGCAAGCGGGCCACCGTGAGGATTCAACGAAACGGAGGAACCGTGGAACTTTCAGTGGTTCTGGGCGAGCTTCCGCCGATATCTAGCCCATTGCTCGAGGACTCGGAAGAGGACGAAGAGTGATTGTTGGACCGGTTCTCGAGTTCTGTGTTCCATTATTGTGAAAACCGCTCTGATGCCGGTGACTGCAAATATTCACATGCTTGGGGGAGATTTGACGGCCCGGCATCGTATCCGAGAAGGTGAACGCTCTTGTAGCCGAACTCAATCAGGAACGCACCCCAAAGCGGACCGAGCCAGATAGCGACGACGAACTTGTCCACCGAATTCGAGCCGGCGACGGAACCGCGTTCTCGCAGCTGGTTGAACGCTACCAACGTCGGATACAGCAGTTGGCCCTGAGTCTCGTGCGCAATGAACACGACGCGCAGGAAGTGGTTCAAGACGCGTTTCTTCGAGTCTATCTAGGTCTGGCCGCTTTTCGCGGGACTTCGAGTTTCTACACTTGGCTATATCGAATAGTCGTCAATTTGGCGATTGATGCCAAACGGCGACCTTGTTGAACAACGCATTGGCTGGGAATCGATAGCGGAGTGCGCGAACGATACTCGGTCGTTCGGCTTGCCACGGATTAGCAATTCGGATCCGCACGAAGCTATCAGCCGTGCAGAACTCGAACGCCGAATCGCTGAAGCATTGGCGCACCTCGCCCCCTATCACCGGGCTGTGATCTTGATGCGCGAAGTCGAAGGGATGAGTTACCAAGAAATGGCCGAATTCCTCAACATCTCGAAGGGAACCGTGATGAGTCGGCTCTTTCACGCGAGACGGCGCCTTCAGCGAACGTTGGCCGACGAAATGTTGGAGCAGTAGACAGTCCGCCTATGGCGTTTTACTGGACTCTTCATCCGCGTGTTGCTCTCGGCTCGCCTTTTCCAAGTCCAATATAGTGGCATCGCCAACGTAGCTCATGGTCTCGTACTTGGTGATCTTGCCAATTCTTCTGACGATCTCCGCCATACGCTCAGCTTGATTGATGATTATGGAAGCCGCTTGCGCCATTGGACTCTGCGCCGGCAGCTGCCGGCACAGCAACTCCGAGTACCCAATGATGCTCGTCAAAGGTTGATTGAGCTCATGAGCTGCCGCGCCAGCAAGCTCCGCCAAAATTGATTGACGCTCTCGGTTCCGCAGTTCATCTTGCACTGCCTGCAATCGCTGCTCCATTCGCAATCGATCGCGTAGGTCTGTGCAGATGCCAACGGTTCCGATAGGCTTGCCGTTTTCTACGATGAAGGCAGCTGAAAGTGATGCCGGAATTAGTTCCCCCTGACTCGAGATAACTTGCACCCTGTAGCTTTCCAGCTGACCCCAGTTACCGAACCGCCGATCGACGAGTTGACGCAGAACGCCGCGCGCGGCGCCCGGAGGATAGAGCCTAGCCGCAGACATCTTGCCGACGACCGCAGTCGGATCATAGAGAAACATGCGAGACGCGGCGCGATTGAATAGCAGGATAGTGCCCCGCAAATCAGCCGAGACGATCGCGTCCACAGAGCTATCAATCATGCGTTCGAGAAATTCCTTCGTCTGTTCCAGCTCCACCGCGATTCGGCGCTCCACGGTGACGTCACGGAAACCGAGTACGATTGCATCATCGTCGTGTAGTACGCTGCTGAAACTGACGCTCAACACCACTCGTTCGCTGTCGCGACGACGAATCGATAGGTTAACACCCCTGGGGTACAGGCCATCGCGGAAACCGCGCAAGAGGCGCTGAACACGCGCTGATTCGGCGGAATCACAAAGCGCAGAGAGTCGAAGGCTCATCAATTCGACTTCCGAGAACCCGGTAATCTCCCGTGCACGGGGGTTCGCGAACAGGACGGCTCCCGAGCGATCCACGACCATCATGCCGTCGGCGGCGCTTTCAAAAAAGTCGGCGTATCGCTGAAATAGCTGCACACGATGTTCGGCCTCAACACGAGCGGTCGCGCTGAGGCGCGTTTCGTCACGCAACGACTGAAGGACGCGGGCATTTCGTAGCGCAATCGATGTCGCATTGGCAACCGTCCGGACCAAAGCCAGTTCATCGTCTCCGAACGATGCCTCGCCGTGTGCGCGCATGAAAATCACACCGTGTGGGTTGTTTTCATGAAGAATCGGCACAAGAGACAGTGAGTTGAAGCTAAGGTGGGCGAGCTGATCGCTAACGGACTGCAGCAGAGGATGATTGGGCGCTCCGCGAATTACTAGCGTCTCACCCGTTCGAAGTACATGAGTTATTTCCGGATACTTTTGCAGATCAATGGGCAGGTCGCGCAACCGCTCGTCATCGCTGGTGGCGACGACGTAGCCGACGTCCTGAGCTTCACCGACGAGCACAATGCTGCACCGATCTACTTTGACCAATTGAGCGAGCCGCGCCACGACCGTGTGGAGGATTGTCCGGATCTCCAGCGACGATGCCAAGGTTTGCGTCAGCTCAACGACGGTCTGCGCATTGCGTTCACGACGGCTCAATCGATCGAGCGATTCCCGAAGCTGCAGTTGACCCCGGATTCGTGCCACGAGTTCCGTCGGTCGGAATGGCTTGTGGACGTAGTCATCCGCTCCCTCGAGGAAAACTCGTTGGATTTCTTCGTCGGAGTCGAGAGCCGTCAACACAACCACGGGTACTGGTGACAGCTTGGGATGAGCTCGAACATAGTGCAGTATCGAGTAGCCGTCAGTTCCAGGCATGACCAAGTCGAGCAGAATGATCGAGGGTTCGTGCAGTGAAAGCCACGCGATGGCTGCGTCGCCATCACTTACCGCGACTGCGTTCAAGCCGGCTGACGACAGCGTTTGAACCAGAATGTGTCTGCTTATTGCATCGTCATCGACGATTAGGACGAATTGAGTCACGGTTCAACACGGGTTAGCGATCGAGTATCGCTTGGCGGAGCTGCTCATCATTTAGCATTTTTCCTGAGCAAACCGGAGCACTGTAGGAATTGTAGTGCTAGATGCCGATAGAGAGGTCATTGTGCGCTCACCAACTACGTCCGTTTGAATGCGACTCAACGGCGAGAGCCAGGTTCCAACTCGGCACGAGGATGGGAGGGCTCTGTCGTTTTTTGATCGCAGAAAGTCGCATGGGCATGGCTCATTTGGTGTCAGCCTGGAAATATACCGTGCTACACTAAACATGATGGTTGTGTTGCGTCATCTCGTCGGGTCGGATCCAAGCATAGAATTTGCTGACGAAGAAAGCATCGGCAACGCGGCCGTAACCCAGCATTTCAACGCGCAGCCCCCAAAGGCGGCGCGGCGCATTGAGCCAGAGAAGCGCTCAGTGGTAATCAACGAAGCCCAAAGTGCGAAAATGCCAATGGGTGTTGATCCGGCCGATGTGACGCAGGTCACCCGACCGCGAGGCGCTTCAAAGTGGCTAACCGCTAGCCATTGGCTCATTCTGTTTGAGACCAATTGGGTTGTGTTTGTCATTGGCCTTTCCGTGTTGGGGCTCTTGGTATGTGCGGTTCGACTACGTCAGATCTAGGTTTGTCGGCTGGGCACGTGCCAGCCTATGCGCGGTCGACGCCGTTTTCAGGGTAGGGTACCTGAAACCAACATGAGCAAGAAGACCCCGGATGCACGTGAGCGTCGGGCCATTGCGAGCCTGGCGTGGGATGCTAGTCAAGCCACGCAGCGTCTGGCAGAACGACTTTGAAGCCCTGTTGCACCAAGGACGCGTCAATCTTCTCGCGGTCACCTACGACGACTATGGTGCATTGGGTGGATCGAATGCTGGAAGCTTGAGCCGCGACCTCGGGCGTCGTCAGCTGACGATACACACTCGGCAAATTTGCGAAATAGTCGGGGACCAGTCCCTGCACGAATAGTGTTGCAAGGTCGCCGGTCAAGTACCGATTCTGCTCCAAGCGCGCTCCCAGCCGGTGCACAAGATCCGAACGGGCGCGGACCAGTTCGTCATCGCCAACGGGTCGTGTCGGTGCGGCGATGGCTGTTAGTTCACTGAGGACTTCGCGCAGCGAGGCTGCCGTAACATCCGTTCTGACGCTCGTCTGGACAATGAAGGCGCCGAAATTGCGGTTGGCTACGACCGTCGAATGGGCGCCATAGGTGTAAGCGTGCGCTTCGCGAAGATTCATATTGATGCGCGACGTAAACAGTCCCCCGACGACATCATTCAAGAGTAGACGCGCTTCGTAACCATTCTCAAGACGCCGAGGAAACGGTTGCACGACGAATACGGCGCTCTGTACGGAATCTTTGCGGTCAACGACATAGACGTGGTTGCTGTTTGCCTGGGCCGCTGGATATTCGACGGTTTGCCTAGGTAGCTTGCCGCCACTCCAACTTCCAAAGCTACGTTGGGCCATCCTCAGAATCTGTCCGGTCTCGACAGGACCGACGACGACCAATGCTGAACTGGATGGCACGACGTTCTGCGCGTACCATTCTTTCAAGTCCGAAAGCTGCAGTTTCTTGACATCACCCACGCTGCCGTTCACAGGGGCTCCGCGTTCGCCACCGAACAGTGCGCGAATTCCGACGATGGCCGCCATTGAGCTTGGCGATTGACGCTCAGCCAAGAGATCATCCAGCCATTGGCTTCTAACGCGCTCAAAGTCTTTCTTGGAGAAGGCCGGCTCGCGCACAACCTCGGAGAGCAACTCGATGGCCCGGTCCGTGTCGGCGGGGAGCGCGTCGAGCGATATTTCGATGAAGTCGCGCTGCGCTGCCGATTGTAGGCTCGAGCCGAGGTCTTCAGTTGCTTCAGCGAGTTGGAACGGATCGTGTTTGCGCGTGCTTTCCGTCAGCATTCGCGCCACAAGGGCCGAAAGCCCACTCTTGCCCGGCGGGGTCGCTTCAGCCCCCTGGCGCGTCACAACCGACATGGAGACGACGCCGGAGACTCGCGGAATCGAATAGATCGTCATCCCATTGCTCAACGCATCAACGTGCGGAGACGGAATACTCACCTGCCCAGCAGTGCCGCTTGCTGGTTGCTGCCGGCGCCAAGCCTCAGGCTCCGAGCGATCCAGAAGTGGAGCCGGAGGTGGCGCAGAGGGCTTGCTGTGCATGTGACTGACCGACTCCATGCAACCCAACCCCAACAGCAGGACACACAGTGCTCCCAGACATTCGATTCGGCGTGTGACGACACTCATGGCTGTTTAACCTCTTGTGACGGTCGGGTGACAACCGTGACTCGATGGGCGGTGTCTAGCCAACGCCCAGACGCTTCGCTGATGTCGTGTGAGGTCACGTTCCAGACTTGCTGGTACCAATCCCGCATCGCGTCGGGTCTGCCCCAGTAGTGATTGAACCGCTGAAGCACACCGAGCCTGCCGGATTCGCCTCCGTGACCATTGAGGGACTGCAGATCGCGAACAAGCGAAAGCAAGACGTGCCGCTTGGCTCGATGCAGTTCCGAATCCGATGGGGGCGAGTGATGGAGCCGCACGATTTCGGCGTCCAATGCGTCTTCGAGCCGTTTCGTCGCCACTCCGCTCGCTGCAGAGGCATCAATGGTAAATAGGGTCCCCAGCTTGTTGTCATCGGCGCTCGCATCGACGTCCACGGCGATTTTCTGCTCCACCACCAGCGACCGGTACAGCCGAGACGCTTTGCCACCGGCAAGAACTTCAGCCGCAAGTTCGAGCGGCGCCGATTCGGCTTGATAAGCACCCGGCGTCACCCACCCAAACGCCACCTTTGCGACTTGGACAGGCTCATCGATGTTCAAGTGCGTTGCGGAGATGGGCGAGCTGGCTCGAACGGGCGTTTGGGGACGTGGCAACTTTCGTAGCGTGCCAAAGTATTTGTGTGCCCAAGCCTTCGCTTGGGAGGGCTCGAAATCTCCGGCAAGGGCAAGCGTCGCGTTGCTAGGAGCATAGTAATCCTTGTAGAACGATTTCACATCGTCGAACGTAGCGGCCGACAGATCTTGCATCGAACCAATTACCGCCCCGTGATACGGGTGCCCTTCTGGGAAAAGCGTGTCCATCATCGCAAGGCTGCTGGGACCATACGGAGCGTTCTCGAAACTCTGGCGGCGTTCGTTCTTGACGACGTCGCGCTGAATATCCAGAGCTTTCTGGCTGATTCCGTCGATTAGAAAGCCCATTCGGTCGCTCTCGATCCAAAGCGCCAACTCGAGGTACTCTCTCGGGACCGTTTCGAAATAGTTGGTTCGGTCCCAGTTGGTGGTCCCGTTGACGTTGGTGGCTCCGATCGATTCGAGCAGTGGGTCGAAGTGAGAGCCGACATCACGTGATCCAGCGAACATGAGGTGCTCGAACAGGTGAGCAAATCCACTGCGTTTGGGCGGTTCGTTGACTGGCCCCACGTGGTACCAGACACTGACGGCGACCAGCGGCAACGTCGAATCGCGATGGAGAATCAGTTCGAGGCCGTTGTCCAACGTAATCTTTTCGAAGGGTATCGATAGGTCCGGCGTTGCAGGGGCCGGGTCCGGCGCTGGCGCGATGCCTGACACTCGGCGCGCCGCGCGGCTTTTCGAAGACTCGCCAACGATTGGAGCCGATGCACGACCCCCTTTCGATGGTGATGACGGCGCGGTTCGCTGCGCGCTTGACCTGACTTCGACGGCTTCTTTTTTGGATTGAGCCCACGTGGCCTCACTGACCGTTAGCGCCGCTATCAAAGACGATACCAAGCCCGCTTGGATCAACGGGGCCATACGCAGTCGCTGTCTCACCGATTGCATGGGCCAAGACTACGACACTTTGCCCAGCCGTCTTCTCTGTGAACCCTTGGGCAGGGAAGGCCTGCCAGCGGTCCAACGGTTGGGTCCGCAAGTCAGCCCCATATGGAAAAATGCCGCCGGATCTGACCGCCTTTGGGGCGTCTCCAGCGGCGCGGGGCGTGCGTCGCGCGCCAATTGCCTCGTGGGTTCACAAACCCCTTGCAGGCTAGCTTCGGCTCGATGTACCAGGGGGCAATGGCTGGTGCACCCCCAGCCCACCAAGGAGCCGTCTGGTGACTAGATCGTTTCTCTCGCTCAGAATGCTGGTTGTTACGGCTGGTGTCGCGCTTGTTGCCTGTGGACCTCGGCTAAAGCCGGTCGAATATCAAGAATCCAACGAGTCAGGTAGTGGGGCATATGACGATCCCGAGTCTGCTCCCAAGCCGAAAAAGGCATCTTCGTCGAGCAGCAGTGAGTCGTCCGGCGGCGACAGCGAAGGCGCAGGCGCAAGCACGAGTCCAGGCAAGGGCGGCGGTTCCAAGGCGTGCGAAGACAAGGCGAGCACTTGCGGAGCGCCCTGCACGGAGTGCACCCCCGGCGACATGGATTGCATGGAAGTGCTCATCGCGAAACAGTGCAACCGCGCGCGCAAATGCGTGCCGGCGCCAGTTAACTGTTCCGTGCCGGATAAGCCAAAAAAGGAAAAGGACAAGGACGACGCCAAGAAGAAGTAGGCTGAGTCCCGACGACCGGCGAATCGGGTTGCTCAGCGGTCTGCGCAAGCCTGTGCAAAGCTACCAACGCTCGATGCGCCACCCCTTGGACTGGGCCAGACTTCGAAGGCGCGGGTCGGGGTTCACCCCAACAGGGTGGGCGACGAGGGCCAATAGCGGCGCGTCGGTAATGCTGTCCGTGTAGAAATGGGCTTGACGTATGTCCAATCCGACGGCCTCTGCCCATTGCTGGGCCCGCTGCACTTTGCCTTCGCCGAAGCACATTGGATGTTTGATATGCCCGGTGAAGTGCCCTTGCCCATCCACGTCGAGCTCCGTGCAGATCACGTGAGCAATGCCAAGCTCAGCGGCCAAGGGAGCGGCCGCGTATTGGGTAGAGCTTGTAACTATCGCCATGACCGCGCCCGCCGTCCGATGTTGCTCGATGACGACGCGCCCCTGCGACACAATGTGTGGGCGAACCACTTCGCGATACCAACGTTCGCAATCCAACCGCAGTGCCTCCTCACGGTCGCCCTTGAGTTGAAGCATCACTCGTTCGGCGACACGCGGAGCGTCAAGCCGTCCGAATTTGTATTTCAGCAACCAATACGCCACCCGCAACACGTCCCCCTGCGTGCTCAGCCCGTGACGCCTGCGCCAGCGAACATAGAGAGCCGCCGTGTTGACATCCAGCAGCGTTCCGTCCATGTCGAAGAGTGCGAGGTAGCGTGACATCTGGGCCTGGCTTTTATAGTTATACAATCAACACGCGCATTCAAACTCCGGCGTTCCGTCCATGCAAAGTCTGCCCATAGATTCACTCTTGCCACGCATCGTGGACGCGCTTGCGGGCTCGCGGCGCCTGGTGCTGCAGGCGCCACCGGGAACAGGGAAATCGACTCGGGTCCCCCCCGCACTACTCAATTCGCTTGAGTCCGGCCAAATGATCCTGGTCGCCGAGCCCCGGCGTATTGCGGCCCGGTTGCTGGCCAATCGGGTCGCCTCGGAACATGGGCAAGCCGTCGGCGATCGCGTCGGCTACCGCGTCCGATTCGAGGAAGTTTGCGGACCCGCCACGCGGTTGGTCTACCTGACAAGCGGCGTCTTGCTGCGCCTTCTATTGGGCGATCCGAGGCTAGAAGGCGTCGGCGCGGTCATTATTGACGAATTTCATGAGCGACATCTCGATGCCGACCTGTCGTTGGCGTTGGCACTGCGCGCGCAACAGTCTTGGCGCCCCGATCTGTTCATTGTCGTGATGAGTGCGACGATACAGGGCGAACGTGTTCAAGAAGTGATGGGTGGATGTCCTTTCATTCGATCCGAGGAATCGACGCACCCCATTACGATTGAATACGAGCCGCGAGCCGACGAACGTCCGTTGGCCCAACGAGTGCTGAGCGCCGTCAAAGCACACCTTAGGAACGGACCGCGAGGAAACATCCTGGTGTTTCTGCCTGGCGCGTCGGATATCCGCCAAGCCTGCAAAGCGCTGACACCCGTGACCAGCGAGTTTGACGTGGATGTTCTGCCGCTTCACGGCGACATGCCGTTGGGCGTTCAAGCCAAGGTGCTTGGTCCGAGCAATCGAAACAAAGTTGTCTTGTCGACCAACGTCGCCGAGTCATCGATCACAGTGCCTGGCATCGTAGGTGTAATCGATTCGGGTTTCTCGCGCACGACGAGCTGCTCACCCTGGTCTGGGCTGCCAAGCCTCGATTTACACAAGATCAGTCGGTCGTCGGCCGTGCAACGAGCCGGGAGGGCAGGTCGCTTGATTCCGGGTAGCGTGACCCGGTTGTTTACCCGAGCGGACTTCGAGGTGCGGCCGGAATTCGAAGTGCCAGAAATACTGCGTCTCGATCTGTGCGAGGCCGTGCTTCTGACTCGTGGGACCGGCATTCGAGATCTGCGTGAACTCTCGCTTGTCAACTCGCCGCCTGACGCGCTTCTGCTGGCAGCGGACCATCTGCTAGACGATCTTGCGGCAATTTCAGGGGATGGTGAGATTACTCACTTGGGGCGGCAGATGCTTCGGTTGCCGGTACATCCGCGTTTGGCCCGGCTGATCATTGAGGCTTCTCAAAGGGACGAAGCAGCCGCCGGGTGCCTTGCTGCCGCGCTGCTGTCCGAGAGAGACTTGCGAATCGACTCACGTGCGTCCGTGACTGGCGCCCATACGGTGGCTGACCTGCATTCCGGGGACAGCGACATCGTCGAACTAGAGGAGGCATTCGAATTCGCCGAATCAAACAAGTTCGATTCAGAAGCCTGCTATCGGGAACGAATCGACGCGGGTGCGGCCCGCGCCGTTTCGGCGACTCGGAACCAGCTGCTGCGGTGTGTTCGCGGAATTCAACTCAGTGGCGACCCGCTAGCGTTTGGTGCGCCTGGGCTGGCGCAGGCGCTATTGCTGGCCTTTCCAGATCGAGTGGCGTGGCGACGGGAACCGAGTCGAAATGAATTGGTGATGACGAACGGCAGTCCCGCTCAGCTGAGTGAACGAAGCGTCGTGCGCGATGCGCGGTACCTTGTTGCGTTGGTCGCCGAAGAGCGGCGAACTAGCGGAAAAAAAGGCGCAACGATGATTCGACTGGCTTGTCGCATCGACCCCAATTGGCTGCTCGAATTGCTACCGAAACGCAGCACCGCAGATGAGCGACTGCTGTGGCTCGATCCACCCGGTCGAGTCGAAAGTCTCGCCACAATCCGTTACGGTGCGGTTGTTCTTGACGAAAGCCGTTCCGCAGCAAGACCCGGCCCAACTGTGGCAAAGCTGCTCGCGACGGTCGCGCAAGGCAAGGGGATCTTGAACGACGACGCGATAGTGTCGCTCAGAGAGCGGACGAATATCCTGATACGGCACGGACTATTGCCCGAAGAGATGCGATTGACCGAGTCAGCTGTTCGAGCAGAGCTCGAGCAGGAGTGTTTGAATCGAATCGATCTCGTTGGGCTCGAAAGTGCAGCGCTCGCCAACCAGCTCAAGGCAAGGATGGCCGTTTCAGCCGCCAAAGCGCTTCGAGAGTGGGCCCCCGAAAGCTATCAGCTCAAAGGGGGTCGTACCCTTGTGATCCACTACGAATCCGGACGTGAGCCTTGGATGGCGTCACGCCTGCAGGATTTCTTCGGAATGACCGAGACACCGCGGATCTGCCGTGATCGTCAAGTCGTAACGCTGCACCTGCTGGCGCCGAACCAGCGGGCGGTTCAAGTCACGCAAGATTTGAATGGATTTTGGGATCGACACTATCCGTCAATCCGCCGTGAGCTGATGCGCCACTATCCCAAACACTTCTGGCCCGAAGACGGTCGCACCGCACAAGCGCCGCGCGGCACTCGAAGGTAGATCGGCGCCAACTCATCAATGTTGAGTCAAGTCTTGGGAACGGCCAGCACGGCCTCACCGGTTGGGAGGGAGTCCGTCAAATCTTTCTTCCAGCGATCGAGCAACGCCAGGGCCTCCAGCGGAGTCAGGCGATCAATTTCCGTGCAGTGCAGCAATTCGATGATTTGGTTCGCGAGGCGTCGGTCTGCCTGAACCGCCTGAAAAAGCTCCAATTGCCGCGCTGATTCGGCCTTGTGTTGCAAGTCAGGTGCAAGGTTCGCAAGATCGGGCCCTTGATTTTCAAGCTGCTGCAACACGGACCTGGCGCGTGCGAGGACCCGCTCCGGCAAAGCAGCAAGTTTTGCAACGGCGACCCCGTAACTTCGGCTTGCGGGTCCACGCATTAGTCGATAGAGGAACACTATGTCATCATTCACTTCCTTGGCAGTCACGCTGAAGTTGGCGGCATGCTCCAACAATTCGGCAAGACGCGTCAGTTCATGATAGTGCGTCGCAAAGAGGGCACGACAGCCGATTGCCTCGTCGAGATACTCGGTGACTGACCATGCGATTGCTAGGCCATCGTACGTGCTGGTGCCTCGCCCAATCTCGTCCAGGATGACTAGGCTCCGTCGAGTTGCATGCCTTAGGATGCGGCTTGTCTCGCGCATTTCCACCATGAACGTGCTTTCGCCGCGGGCGAGGTTGTCACTCGCACCGACGCGCGAGAGGATTCTATCGACCATACCAATTCGCGCCTGGCGAGCGGGAATGTACGACCCCATCTGCGCGAGGATCGTGGTCAGCGCAACCTGGCGCAGGAACGTACTCTTGCCGGACATGTTGGGGCCGGTGATGAGCCAGAGTCGCTCTGCATTGAGATCAAGCAGGCAATCATTGGGCACAAACCGCCCGTGCGCGGCCATCTTCTCTACGACGGCATGTCGCCCATCGCGTATTTCGATGACGTCGCTGTCATCGACCAATGGGCGGCAATAGTCGTGACGGTGAGCCACTTCGGCCAGCGCCGCGGCCACGTCCCATTGGGACAAGCGCGTAGCGAGCGCTTGGATTCTGTGAGCAGCGCCCGCGACCGTGCCGAGCAATTGCTGAAAAAGCTCGAGTTCCCGTTCGCGGTGCCGCTCCTCGGCGTGGCTGATCTTATCGGCCAGATCTTCAAGCTCCGGAAAGGTGAAGCGCTCTCCCGTTGCAATCGTTTGCTTGCGCCGCCAGTCGGTGGGCGCTTTCGACGCCTGTGTACGGCTGACCTCGATGTACCAACCGAACACGCGGGTGAAGCGAATCTTCAGATTCGCAATTCCCGACGACTCCCGCAACCGTACTTCCATTTGTGAGATTCGTTCGGTTCCCGTGCGGCGCAGCTGGTCGTATTCTTGAAGAGCCTCATCGTACGTAGGGCGGAAGATCGCGCCTTCCTTTGACAGCGCCGGCGGATTGTCCACGAGCGCACTCTCGAGCATCAATGCAATGTCGGCGACCGTGTCGAGTGGATTTGAGGGCAGTTCCAGGGCTTCATGAAGACTGCTGTCCGTCAGCGACTCGAGGTGAAGCGCGATCGAATGTGCGGCCTTGAGACCCTGCCGCAATGCGCCCAGGTCACGGGGTGAAGCATCACCCAGAACGGCGCGGCTTGCAAGCCGTTCCAGGTCGCCTACCGCCGCCAGCGTTTCGCGAAAGAAAGCCCTGATTCGCGAGTTGATAACGAAGGCTTCGACGGCGTCTTGGCGCCGGCGAATCTGTCGTACGTCTCGTAACGGGCCCAGCAAGCGGCGGCGCAACAGGCGTGCGCCGCCCGGTGATTGTGTCATGTCGATGGTGGCGAGCAGCGTGCCGTCCTTGCCGCCCCTTATCGATTGAACTAGCTCCAGATGCGCCTGTGTCACTTCGTCAATGTCAAGCTTCGATGACGAGTCGATGCGGGTGATTCGATAGATTGGCATGGCTTTGTCAACGTTGCACTGCTTGGCGAATCGAATCACGCGGGCTGCTGCTCGACGTTCGCTAGTCGAAACGGCAACCGCATCATGGGCCAAGTTACCAATCAGGTCGTCAACCGAAGCGTCCAATAGTGGGGCATCGGTGCGATGCACGGCGCCTGGCAACATCGACCGAAACGATTTCGTGAAGTCGGCCATGTCCAAGTGGGATTCAAAACCCCCAAACAAACATTCGCGCGGAGCGACACGCGCCAACTCGGCCAACAGCGTTGCTGCATTGGGCAATGACGCGGACGCAAGTTCACCCGTTGACAGGTCGAGCAGAGCTAGCCCGAAGTCAGCCGTATCAGCGTCAATCGCGGCCAGCCAATTGTTCGAGTTTGCGTCAAGATGCTCGCGATCCGTGACGAGTCCGGGCGTGATGACGCGCACGACCTGACGCGGGACGATTCCCTTGCACTTGGCGGGATCGGCCATCTGCTCGCACAGCGCAACATTGTAGCCCGCGTCCAGAAGCCGGGCGATGTAGCCGTGCGCTGCATGATGCGGCACACCCGCCATGGGTATCTCATCGCGGGCGCCCTTATTGCGGCTTGTCAGCACCAACTCCAGCAACGGCGCAGCGATAATCGCGTCCTGCCCGAATAACTCATAGAAGTCACCCAGTCGAAAGAAGATCAACGCATCGGGAAACTCCCGTTTAGCTTCGGCATGTTGCCGCATGACGGGTGTGTCTCGCGCGCTCATGCTTTCGGCATCGCTTCCCTTGATTTGGGCGAAAATTAGAGATACGGGTCGCCGTTGATCGTGAAGGGATCCAAAGCTATCTCGAAGATTCCTCCCGATTCGCCGTCAACCACGAACAGCGCGTTGAGATTGGGCGCCGGAATCATGGACAGCGGCATGACGGCCGAGCCGGTGAGTCGATTTGCCAGACTAAGTTCGAAGGGAAGGAAGCCCCCGATGACCTGCCAGATGAAAGACATGTCACGCGCACTTGGGTTTGCGCCGCGATAGACCGCAAAACGGGCCTTGAGGGAATTGAAAGCACAGCCTTTCCCGAGCGACGTGGGGTCGACGGGGGGGACACGAGACAAGCTACATCATTCGATGTTGCAGGGCCGATTGGACACGAACCTGATTTGCACGTGCAGGTTTGCACCTGCGTGGTGGGGTCAGTCGTGCAAGAAGTCCAGTCTTGGCTGTTGCCGTCGGCAATCTCGATCACTCGATTCTTCAAGAACTGTTTGCGGGGGTCGCAGCTGATGATGCAGCGCAAGTTTGGCCCAACAACCATATCGGTGACGGGCTGTTGCCCTCTAAACAGCCATTGGTGCGCAGCACGAACCGTGTATGAAACCGTGCCCGGAAAACAGCACCGCAGATTTGCAACTGCGCTGGCGTCATTTCCAATTTGCTGAAAGACCAGACGATCCTGATAGGCTTCGGCTACTTGCCATTCTCGAGTTGACTTGAAATTGCCTGGAGTGCCGAAATAGTCGCGGCACCCAGATATTCCGCCAATGCCCGTGTCGGGATCTTTGGCGCAAGCTGAGCCGTCCGGTGTAACCCAGTAGGGATCGCTATCCACGAAGTCCGACGTAACTTGGAGAATGTCCGGGTAGGCGGCGGCGAATGCCGACTGTTGGTCGCTGCTTGGACCGTCAAAAAAATCGTTGGCTCGCCCTGCCGATGCAGCCTGATCTTGTACGCCCTGGTCGCAGAAGTGCGCGTCAGGGTCCGAAAGGGTCAATGCCGCTTGGGAGAGAAAGCCTGACGTGCGGTCATCGAATAGCCTTCCTTCAAACGTCACGCTGAAGTTCTCGGCGGGCAAGTAAGCGCGAGGCTCAATTTGAGGCAAAAAGAGCGAATTGTTGTTGGCTCTCGTTGGATCAATGAACAGTTGCGCTGGGTTGTGGATTGTGTCGACGGGCGTATCGTTGGGCCAATAAGCATAGAGCGACGACCCAACGAACACCTCGGAAGGATCAATATCGGGCGTGGGCTTGGCGAATGGTACGGCCAAGAGCTGCGGGTTCGGCGGAATTTGGGTCGGGGTGCCCGTTGCGATGTTGCCGTTGATGGAGGTCAGCGTCGGAAATGCCTGAAGTGACGGGGCGCTCACGCTAACAACGGAGTTATTCGCGATGAAACGACCGCTGCGTGCACGGTGACGTTCGACCACGTTGCAGCTGGTTTCATCGGACACGGTCCGTGTCTGGCTGCTGTTCTCGTAATAATTACTATAATTATTGCTAGTTATCAGCGGATCGCCGTAGCAGCCATGCCAGTCCGAATTGGCCACGTTGACCGCCGGATTAGCCTGGATTGGGCGGCGGCATTTCGAGTCCCAGTCATCGACATCGACAACGCTCACCTGACCATCTGAAAGCGCTGCCACGGCGAATATGCCGCGCAACTTCGACGGGGCGGCTCCGCGCGTGTAGTCGCTTGACGTTTGATATTCAGAGTTGGGCGGCTGAGCACCTGGACTGGGATCGCAGAGTTGCCGGGTTTGTGAAACGTTTGCCGGTTGGTTGACGATGGGGACGTCGTGGGTGATGAACAGCAAATCCTTTACGCTTGCGTTCTGAAGGTTCGTGTAAATCCGATCGGGTGCTTCGAACGGCAGGTATGGTGACCCACTGCGAATTAGTGGCGTGCGCTGCGTACTGGCGGGACTCGCGTCGAATGCCATGAGCGTCCCGTTGAGCGGACCGTCGCTGTAATCGACGGCGTACACGAACTGTTGACCGTCTAAGGTCACGTCACTGGCTGCAACGTCGCTCGTGACCACGGTCGTCTGTGGCTCGTTGAAAGACGTGGGCAAGAACGGCGGCAATTCGTGGGGATCACAGGGGTCGGCGACATCAACGACATGCAAGAGTGGGACGCCCGTGTCGGCTACGTAGAGGCGCCCATTTTTCAACGAGATTCCGGCAGGATTCGAGTAAAACGCGCTCGACGGTCCAAACGCATACCGCGGCGTGATTGAACAAGTCGGGTCGGCAGGAACGAGATCGTTTGGGATGTCTTGACTTGGCGTCCCAGTTGGCACAGTTGCCGACAGCGGCAGCCAGCGCTCGATTTCGCATGCACCAGATTGCTCATCAAGTTCACCCGGTACGCGGTCAAAGAGCTTGCGCGCGTCTAGGATTGCCACGCCGCCAAGTTTCGGCAATGCAACTAGGATCTTGCGACGGCCCGGGGGATTCACTTGCTGCTCGGCGTCCCAGTCCGCCGGGCACCTTGTCTGGTTCGACACGTTGACGTCGCTGTTGCCGTCACACGACCGGCGTAACTGTCCGGATTGATCGACGGAGGTGTCCGTCAACAGTACCATCTCACCCGGGGTCGATGGCAGCTTGCAAACGCTCCATTGAGTCAGATCGATCTGTGGCTGTCCGGCAGCCGGTGCGACAATGCAGGTTGTGGGAATCGCGAAGATGGCTTCACGTCCCGGTTCCGCTGTTGCGACGAACGTGGATGCTCCACCGGGTGTTGAAACAATGGATACCGGCATGGCGCCGATCGGCAGAAATTCCGTACCGGGAACCGTTGGGTCCTCGTCGAGCACCACGCGAGTGTGCATATCGATGACGGCGACCTCGCCCCGACCAGTCTGGGTGACCATCAGCATTGTGTGTCTGCCGTCGGTAGGCGTTGCGTAGTCGTCAGGACAGCCCATGATGTCGGTACCCTGTCCTGTGGTCATGTCACGACAAATGAGCGACATGGCGCCGCTCTGCGCGAGCGAGCGCACCGGGGGCGGAGTGACCGTCTGTTGGCAGCTTGCGAGCAAGGGCAGAAGAAGCAGCCCGCTATGGCGAATTGTAGGAATCACTTGGACGTCCTCGGTGGGGTTGCGGTGCCAAGGCTCAAGACGATGGTGCCGTAGGAACGGCCGCGCCGCTGATCGAGTTCAACCACCCCGACGTAGGAATCCGTAAAATGACCTACGAACAAGTACGCATGACCCTCGTTGCTTGAATCCGGTGCCAATACGTCAAGGGCGATCGGCTGAGGACCGCGACCCGTCGTAACAAAAGCTTCCACGTTTCGCCTCGCGGGGTCGAAAATGGCAACGCGACGCGAATCAAAACACACAACGAAAACCCGGGTTTCAAGTTGCCCGGCTTCATTGATGATTTGCCCCACCGCGATGCGCGACGGGCCCTGCGGCATTGGAAAGGCATCGTAGAAATACGGGATATCGCTGTTCGGGGTTAGCTGCGTATTGGGCGTTGAGCGACCAATGAGAAGACTGGCTGGCGCACGGCTCGACGCATAGATGTCGAGTGGCACGTTGGCGCAAGCCATCAACTGGTTAGCATTGTTCGATTGGCAGTCGGCTTCGCACGCAGCGCGCGAAGAATCATCGGTTGCGTTGGCGCATGCGGACAGACAGGACGTATTGGAGCTAGCTGCCCGGGACTCGCAGAGTCTACGCTGCGTATCGTCAATGGCGATGCCACGAACGTCCCAGCCTCCCGAATTTACGGTCACATTGGTGCTGCCGTCTAGTTCGAGATATGGCCGAGCCGGAGTCGAAAGGGCATCCGAGGCAAATCGCATGAGGTCGACTCTGGGCGTAGTCTCATATGCGATCAGAAAACCTGGCGCCAAATCGTACAGCCCGGACTGCACCAATGCTGGTTGTGGGACGGCGGCTGCGGCAATCGGCATTTGGGGCAGGCCTGTCGCCACGAATTCGAGATGAGGCCCCTGAGTCCAGTCATTGACAAGGAGCGAAACGGCTCCCTGCGTCTGATGCGTCACGACAATTGCGGAAGCATCCGCTGTAGCGGCAATTGCGTAGGGTTCAGGTGGCATTACTAGACCCCGAGAATTGTCGCTCGGATCCTGTCCCACGTGATGGCGGCTGTCGCAGCTCTGGTCCGATGCTTGCCCGCAATCGAACTTGCCGTTGGCGGTCACATCAATCCAGTTGACGCTCGATTCACCGCGTACCGGAATAAATACGCGCTCGACATGTTGGTCAGGTGTAGGAAATCCACGAGTGATTACGTCCGTGGCAAACGCGCCAATCGCCACGGCGTCAGTGACCAGCGGGCTGCCGCTATCTTGGGGTGTCTGCAGATCGATTGACTGGCATCGGCCTGGCACCGTGATTCTTTCATCAGCGGTGTTTTCCCCGAGTGCCCGGCACGGTGACCCCTGGTACTGGCCCGCCTGATCCACACACCAGTAACTGTGCTCAGCGCTGTCGTCGGAGCTCGTTGGGACGTCGCAGTACTGATCAGAGGCGCAGCCAGAATCAGAATAGCAGCCACGGGGAATAAGCGAATGAATTCGATCGAGACTCAGCGATTGAAGCGTACCCGCATTGTACTGAAGATCGAAATCACTGTTAACAACGTATAGATAATTCGAATTTTGGCTTACCGCGAGACCTGTGGGAAAGTAGATACTGTCCAGCGGCGGTCCGATGCCCGCTCCAATTGAATAGCAGGCGACCAGTGCAAAACACGTAGATGCAAGGATGCGACGCATCAGCGGGCCGAGCCTAGTACACTAAGAGCCGCCGGGCTTGCTATTACTGTTGAAGAGCTGCGCGGGCCAACGCGTTGCATGCGGGCAACCATGAGCATGACGTCTCGCCCCTCTTGTGAGAAATCATGCAAGGCGTGACTGGATTGCCGACCGAGCTAGCTGTCACCAAGCAAATCAACGATTATTACCCCGCGGTCCGGCGACTCGCCGTCGTCATTGGACTCACGCGGCGCAGCCGGCCTGTGAACGTCCATGGGTATGTCGAGACGCGGCTGATCCTGATGGCGGCTACGCCGTTCTTGCTCTTCTCGCTTTCTGATTTGTTCAATAATGAAGGGAGGCAACATGGGGCGCTCGTTCTCGTCTAGGCCGCCTACAGTACTAATCTAACCCGACTAGCACGTTGGTCAAGAAGATGTTTGGCTGATGGTTCAGCCGCTGCAAATCCATCCCCGAATTCTCAGGGATCGGCGGGTCTTCAGAATTCCTATCTTTCGGTTCACCAAAACGTGGCATCACGCATGGTATTTGACGTGTGAGAACGGCCCTTCGTTTCGCAATCTGAAGCCGTGACAGAAAAAAATCCGAAGTTCCCCCAGTTTCTTGCATGGATGTGCCGCAAATCTTCCGGCCGTTCTGGGTTCCTGCATCCCTTGTGGCTCCTTTGGGGTACCCGATTTTCACTCCGAACCATTGCAGCATTCGCTGTCATTCACGGGCTTTGCGCAACAGCCATTGCCGCGTCTTTCGATTTCAATGACGCAAGTTGGGAAGGGGGGAGCGAGTTATTGAAACTTGCGCGTGACCGACTAGGCAACGAGAGAATCCATCTCGTAGCGAACCTTGAAATGGATCGATTGAACCCGCGCGACGGACTGTTGATAGTTCATCCTACCGTGCCGCTGCTGACCGAAGCCCTCAATGAGTTCATGACAAGCGGTGGGAGAGTGGCCGTGCTCGATGACTTCGGGAGCTCGGCACCATTCATCGAATGGTTTGGAATACGGCGCGTCAATCCACCGCTGCGCCCTGAGCATTCGTTACGAGACAATCCCAACCTGGCCTGGGCCGTGCCGTCGCGCGCGGGCGCTGACAGCTCGGATGCTATTCCTCACAGTTTGGTTGTTGGCTTGTCTCGGCTCTTAACGAATCATCCTGTGGTCTTGACGAATCCTGGGCTTACGACCGTCTTGGAGATTCGCTCAGTGGACGGCGGTTCATATCCGCTGGCTATCTCGGGCGAGATCCCATCGGGCGAGTCCAGGCATCGCGGTCGAACTGTTGGTTATGGGTGATCCGTCGGCTGTGATCAATCAAATGCTGAGGTATCCCGAGAACCGGCTCTTTGCCGAGCACCTTGTCGATTACTTGGTCGAGGACGACACCTGGGGAACACGCAAAGGAAACTTGTACATGGTGGTCAATGATTTCTCGATGCATGCAAGGCAAGGAGAAGCATGGTCACCCCAAGCGTTAGCGGGCCGTTTGCGCGAAACGGGCCTCTCGTTGATTCAATGGCGCCTGCCGGAGTTTGTAGCGTGGATTATTGGTATAGCCGTCTCGCTGGTCATCGGTCGCGAGGCCTGGCGAAGGTTGGCGCAACGAGCAGACATCTATCATCCGAGATTTGCGATGCCGGCACCGCTCGTTTCCCAACAGGGGGAGGCTGGTCGAGCGGCGGTGCTCGGCGCTCCCAATACACCGCGGTCGCTCGTGCTGTTGGAACTGATGTCGGCAATTACGGCGTATCTCGCCGAGCGTTTGGGAAACGGCGAAAACGTTGCAATGGTCCGCGTGTTCGATGCCGCGTTCGAGCAGCAGCTGCTCAATCAAACCCAGCGCCGTGAGCTCTCCAAGTTGGTGACGCTTGTTGAACGGGTCCAATCAGCTTTCGCGCGCGGGGGTCAGTCCCAGGTCCGGCTCCAAGAGTTGCGTCGAGCGCATGCACTAATGCTCGACATCGTCCGCACTATCGAGCATCGTCAGCTTCCGTGAGCTCTGATAATCGGTTGACAATCCAAGAAATCGAAACCGCGCGTGCACGGCTGGACGCAGTTCGAAAAGACGTTGCTGCAGTATATGTTGGCGACACGACGACTATTGATCTGCTCCTCGTCGCCGTCCTGAGCCGAGGCCATGTCCTTCTCGAAGGCGTACCGGGAATCGCCAAGACCACTTTGGTCAAGGCGCTGGCGTCAGTCCTTGGCTGTTCGGTGAGACGAATTCAATTCACTCCGGATCTGCTGCCGGCAGACATTACCGGAACTTATGTCCTAAACCCTCGCGAAGGGACATTCAGTTTTCGTGGGGGTCCCATCTTTGCCAATATTGTACTAGCCGACGAGATCAACCGCGCGACTGCAAAGACACAATCAGCGCTCTTGGAAGCGATGCAAGAGCGACAAGTCACCATCGAAGGCGAACGATTTGAGTTACCAGAACCCTTTTTCGTTTTGGCAACGCAAAACCCAATTGACCTGGAAGGAACGTACGCTCTGCCTGAAGCTCAACTCGATCGCTTCGTCATGCGAGTGGCGATGACGTACACGAGTATGCGCGACGAAGTCGCTATGCTCAAGTCACACGGCATAGCCACTCCGGTGGCCCAGGCGAGTCTTGCATCAGGAGAACTAACGCACCTTCAGACGCTTGCGGAACGCGTATTTGTTGAAGAGGATCTGTACGAATATACGGCTAGACTTGCATCGTACACGCGCTCGCACCGCGACATCGTCCTCGGGGCTTCGCCGCGGGCATCTCTTGCGCTGTTGCGCGCGGCCAAATCGCGCAGTCTTCTAGAGGGACGCGCATTTCTCACGCCCGATGATCTCAGAGCCGTCGCGCCGCCCGTACTCGAGCACAGGTTGATCTTAGTGCCGGAACTCGAGTCAGAACCCCACGCTCGCGGCCGGCTTGTCGCTGAAGCCATCACAAAAGTGCCGTATCGAAAGGCCGTGCGACCGACCTAGCGGCCAGCTACGATTGCTGAGCTGGGGCAGGCGCGAAGGAATGATTGACTCGCGCTGTGTCATGGCGTTGTGATGCGTGCGCCATGCGACGTCTATCAATTGCGATCCTCTATGGTTCAGTCACGCTCGCTTTAGCGTGCGCACGTTCCAACGATCTACCTCCACTCACGGCGCCTTCGTCGGGACAACCTACGTATGCGACGCACTTTCCGGAGTCGCTTGCAACAACACGAGGCGCTATCGATCAGCAGGAGACCAAAGCCAATCGAATGATTGGCGAGATGTCGCAGTTTGCAGCCTCCGTTGACACAAAGGCTTGGAACCACGTTTCCGCGACGTACACGCTCGCAGATTCGGCTGGAAGAAGTTCAATCTACGCGGACCGATACGAACAGAACTCGGCCGTTTCGTCATTCCTCGACGAGGAAAAGCAGGGTATCCAGAATGGCGTAGTAGGGTCTGCTCAGTACTCTGCCAAGCAAAATGAATGCAAGGACCCCAACCAAGTTGGAGGCGCGGCGTTGCATGGGTTGAACAAAGCCATCGACAAAGGCCTTCAGGACAAGATGCGCGAGCATGACGAGGCTCATGCGTACATTGCCGCGCACGTTAACGCCATTGGCACCAATGCCGCCGAAAAGCTTCGGGACCAAGCGGACAAGATCAGCGAGACCGCGTACCTTGTATTCGTTGGTGTCGAAAGGAGCCGCCGTCAACTGAAGGCGCAGGTGGACGAAGCCGCTGAAGTCAAGAAGACCCTGCAGCGAACCGCTGAGCAGGATTCGACTGCCTCGTCGGACTCGTCGCAGCCGGAAGGCGATCGAAAGAGCGCGCAAGCGCGTGCTGCGGCCGAGAACGACGCGTTGGCACACGTTGATTTGGAGCTGCAGCAAGCTCAGCACGTCCTTACCGAAATCGATCAGCGAATCAAGAAACTGCGAGATGACTATGATCAGGCGTTCAAGGCACTTCTTGCAGCGGCGGACGCCAAGAAGAAATAAGCGGTCGAGCGCTTCACTTGCCCGGTGGCTTTTTGGCCGGCACCGGTTGGAAACTGGCCTTGTCAAAAGCAAGGGCCAAATCAACGCGAACCGTCTCATTGGCGGATACGGTAACTTGCTTTGATGCGGTACTGTTCGTCAACGGCAGCAACGCGGAGACTGTGATGGGCCCAACGGGGATCCCTTCGATACGATAACGCCCGTTTTCACCGGTTATGTCCGTGGTTGGGTACCGCACGACGAACACGTCTGCTTTCGAGTACAGGCGCATCGAATCAATGAGCACATAGTGACCCGGTTCCTGTGGGAACACTGGAACCGCGTCGCCGCCGGGAACTGCGACCAACAATGCGCTGGGCGGACTGCCCAAGAGTTGGGGAATATAGGGCCTAGCATCTTTGCTCTTTACATCGATGCGCTGTCCGAACGTAACCGCCAACGTCTTTCTTTCCCACGCGCAATCGCGCGCCGCCAGATCGACGTGATCGGACTTGGCTCTTAGGTACCCTTTATATCCCGTGACGGCGACCAGGACGTCGGCCACAGTGCGTCCAGTGCCTTCGCGGAACAGCTTGCCATAGGTGTTGGCAGCGATTGCGCAGTCAGGTGGAATCTTGTCAATGTAGGGGATCATTTCGGGCGCGGTGTCACCCGTCATGGTGAGTGTTCCCTCGACCGCGCCAACTGGCCCCTGATAGAGCGCTTGCTGAGTGGCGTTGTTGACCGCCAAGATGCGTTCCTCGGAGATGGCAGCCAATTTCAGCCCAGCATCTGCAACCGCCTCGGCTACCTCCTTTTTGGAGTGCTTGCACCCCGTAGTCAGGGCCAATGCGAGCACACAAGAGTGCAGTGCAGTCCTGCCAGCCGCACGCGAAAGGCAGAGGGCAGAAGCAACGGCGGGTCGTTTAGTTCTAAGCATAGTCCCACGCATATTCTAACCGGCGAGCGACGTGCGCGCCAAGGCATTCAGCATGGTTTCCGGGTACATTCCAATCGCCAACACAAGCAGTGCCGTGATCAGCAGTGCTGTCGCCAGCATGGGTGCGCGCATTGGCTTGGCGCTCGCCATTCCTTGGGCGGGCTCCTGCATGTACATCACTACGACCACCCTCATATAGTAGTAGGCCGCAACCACACTGTTGAGGAGGCCCACGACAACCAAGAAAACCAAGTGGGCGTCGATCGCAGCCCTGAACACGGCCAGTTTACCGAAGAAGCCGCCTGTGGGTGGAATGCCCGCCAGCGAAAGGACGAAAAGCGAGAGCGCCAACGCAACCGGTGGATTGCGGCGCCCGATTCCGGCAAGGTCGTCGTAACTTGTGGCTTCGTTTCCGTACGAGCCGGCCCACATGAGTGACCCAAACGCTCCAAGCGTCGATAGTGAGTAGGCAACCAGGTAAAGCATCACACTGGATTGCGCATCCTTAGAACCCGCCGACGCCGCGATGCCGATGAGAGCGTATCCCGCGTGCGCAATCGACGAGTAGGCGAGCATACGTTTCACCGAGCTTTGCCGGGCGGCGACCAGGTTGGCAAAGGTCATTGTTAGCACGGCGACGACCGACGCAAGCCCTGCCCAACCCGCACCCCAGCTCATCAGGCGCTGATCGGGAAATGCCACGAAGAGTACCCGCAGCAGGATGCCGAAGGCCCCCGTCTTGACGACGGCGGCCATGTACGCCGTGGTTGCGGTGGGCGCACCTTCGTATGCGTCAGGCGTCCACGCGTGAAACGGAACGGCGGCAATCTTGAACATCAACCCGACGAGCACGAGCGTGGCACCCGCGAGCAGCCAGGGGACCGTCGCCGACTGGTCATTCATTTCAGCGACCGATGCCGCGATACCTTTGAAATCCGTGTGACCCGTCGCGCCGTACAGCAACGCCATTCCAAAGAGCAACAAGGCCGAGGCGAAGCTCCCCAGCAGGTAGTATTTGAGGGCCGCCTCCAGAGACCGCGCCGTGCGGCGCAGCCCAACGAGGCAATACGTGCCAAGCGACATGGTCTCCAAAGCGACAAACAGCGTAAGGAGATTGTTCGTGCACACCAACGCCATGGCGCCGAGCGTGGACCATCCAAGCAGTAGATAAAACTCCGCTCGGTGGATGCGGTGTTCTGGCAAGTAAGACCCCGCGAGCAACGACACCAACCCAGCCAAAACGCACAAAAAACTCATGGCGTAATAGGCGAAGGGGTCCATCGCTACGTACGAAATAATGGTGGACACCGCTCGGGCATCCGATACCTTAGCCATAGCCCACGCAAAGCAAGCGCCGGCAAACATAACGACGGCCGTGCCCAGGGCCAACTCACTCGAAGCCCCATTGGCCGCGGAGGATTCCGAAGCCGCAGCGCCGGATGCCGGCTCGGGGTGAACAAGCGCATCGGTCAGCATCAGCAGCAAGAGCCCTAATGCAACGATCCACAGCGGAGAGTAGGCCATGAATGTGCTCATTGTGCACCTGCTGGATTGGTCTTTGTCGTGACGGCACTTGCAAGTGCGGGGCTCACCGCGGATGTGTCAGGAGCCTCAGGATAGCCACGTTCGAGCGGACCGCCGCGCCGGGGCAACAGCGTTGGCTGGACGGATTCCTCGGGCATCGCATGGTAGGCCTTGATGCCTTCGTGATATTGATCGAGCACGGCCGTTACGCTTTGGCTCGATTGATTGAGAAACAGCGATGGGAAAAGGCCAATTACGAAAATCAAGACGACGGCGGGCGCCAGCGCAATCGTCTCTCTGACATTGAGATCGGGCAGCGACCGGTTGGCGTCGTTCGACAAAGGTCCGAAGAACATCCGTTGAACCATTGTCAACATATACAGAGCCGCGAGAATGACGCCAGCACACGCTAACGTAGCCTGGATGGTCGCGAAATGACCGAGCCCGGCCGAGGCAAACGTGCCGAGCAGCACCATGAATTCCCCTACGAAGCCGTTGGTACCGGGAACCCCGATGCTCGAAAGAGTAACGATGATAAAGACTGCGGCGTAGATGGGCATCACTGAGGCGAGGCCGCCAAACTCCTGCACGGAGCGCGTGTGGCGTCGATCGTAGATGACGCCAACCAAGAGGAACAGCGCTCCGGTCGAGATACCGTGGTTGACCATCTGTAGGATGGAGCCTTGAACACTCGCTTGGGTGGCCGCAGCGAAGCCAAGCATGACGAAACCCATGTGGGCTACCGAGGAATACGCGACCAGCTTCTTGATGTCGTCCTGCCGCCAGGCTATCAGCGCACCGTAGAGGATACCTGCCACGATGACCAAGCCTGCCAAGTTGGCGCCTACGGCCCATGCAGGGCCAGCGAACATGCCCATGCAATAACGCAGGTAACCGTAGCTTCCGAGTTTGAGCAGCACGGCGGCCAGGATAATCGAACCGCTGGTGGGCGCTTGGACATGGGCGTCAGGAAGCCACGTGTGCAGCGGAAACATTGGGACCTTGACGGCGAATGCCAGCGCAAAAGCCCCAAAGCATAGCCAAGCCGAGGTGTGGTTCAGGTTGAGATGGCTCAGCGCGAGGTAGTCGAACGTGTAGTAGCCAGCAATCTGCTTGTGCGTGACGACCAAGTACAGAATGGCTGCGAGCATCAAGACACTGCCCGCCATGGTGAACAAGAAGAACTTGTACGCAGCCTTGATGCGTTCGACGCCACCCCAGACTCCAATCATCAGGATCATTGGAATCAGCATCAGTTCCCAGAACACATAGAACAAGAACAGATCAAGAGCGACAAACGCTCCCAACATTCCAGCGTGTAGCAGCAGTATGGCAAAACAAAAGTCTTTGATGCGTTCGCGAATTGAGCCAAACGCAACGAGCGCTGCGAGCGGCGTCGTGAGAGTTGTCAACAGCACCATCCAGAAACTGATGCCATCCACCGCCACATGATAGCGAATTCCGAATCTGGGGAGCCACTCGGCAATGTACTGGTAGTGCCAGCCCACTTCCATTTGGGTTCGTAGGAGCAACAACGATACGGCGAAGTCAACCCAGAGCACGCCGAGCGTAAAGGCTCTCAAAAGCCCCGGCGATTGCCGCGGCAGGAAGAGCACAATCACGGCGGCGAAGAGCGGCAAAAACAGGATCAGATTCAGCAAGTGCGGCCATTCGTGCTGTTCCGGAGTGGGCAGTTGCGCACCCGGCCACAAGCCGCGAATGAACGCCAAGATGAGCACCCCAATTACACCGAGGGCAACGCGTTCCAGGCGGTTCGAACGCGTTGGAATCACGGCACCCAAGGCGAACGCCATTAGGTACGGCACGAGGTCGAAGAGGGTTTTGCCGAGCGAAGTCACTGAGGTTGTCCTAGTTTAATGACATGACCTGATGCAGCCGTGCCGGGACCTTCGTGGGGCTTTGCGACGGAGTCGGGAGCATCGCCAACGTGAATTGTGGTTACCCCTGTCTGGTCTTCTGCAGGTCGCTCCAATCTAAACTTCCGAGTGGACTCGCGGCCAAACGAATCGCGCACCTGAAGGGTGACCGTCCGGCGTTCAGTTCGAGCCAATTCAATATCGACGCTTGCTTGTCCGCCGAAGCTAGTCGTCTCGAATTGCCCGTCGCCGTTGGTGTCCCACCGGTAGCCGTAGCCCAGCCCAGGTTCTGCCTTGATCGTGTATTTGCCTGTTTCGTGGTTCGTTGACACGGCGGCTTCGGCATGGGGGGTCGTGAAGAACCACCCGAAACTTCCGAGCCCCAGCACGATGAACGCTGCGTACGTTTGCATTCGGCCGGTCTGGAAGAGTCGGACGCAACTGCCGGCGAACGCAACTACGAAGCTGGTGACCTGTGACAGGATTCCATCGACAATCCACTTGTCGAACCAGACACAGATATCGGCGATGAGTTCTAGAGTGCCGACCACCGTCTCTCGATAGAGTTCGTCAATGCGCCATTTCTCGTACACGAGTTTGTAGAGTCTCGGGTAGCGGTCGATGAAACGCTTGGCGGGCTGTCCTTTGGCAATCAGATAGACCCAGCCGGCCCATGCGCAGCCCAACACGAAGGCGAGGATCCCAGGAAGCAACAGGACATGTTCCAGTTGCTCGCTATCGGCTCGAGGTTTTATGTTCTCAAACTTGTCGAAAGATGACTCAAGAAAATGGTCCAGCGGCGTAAAATGAAAGAACGCCGTGGCGTTGAGCGCACCCGCGCCAAGTGCGCATGCACCCAACAGAACCAGCGGCAACGTCATCGCCCAGGGTGACTCGTGAGGCGCGGGCCCCGATGCGTGACTCTCCGCCTGGTGCCCATGAGAGGATCCATGCGCGGATTCATCGTGCGATTTGGCGGAAGCCGACGTAATGGTCCAGCCGCGGAAATCGCCGTAGAAGATCCCCACGATCAGCCGCGTCATATAGAACGCCGTCATGACGGCGCCCAGCGTGCCAAGGATGAGCAGGACCGATGCTACCCATGACGGAGACACGAAGATCTTGATGGGCCCGCTGGCAGTGTCCAAGCTCCCCCCGCAACCGGGGATGTCACTGACATCGTGAATGATTGAAACAGGATCTCATCCTTCGAAAAGAAGCCGCTCGTAAACGGAAAGCCGACAATTGCTGCCCACGACGCGGCAAACGTCCAGAACGTGATCGGCATGTACTTGCGCAAGCCGCCCATGTTGTCCATGTCCTGCGATGCGCTCGAGTCGTGAATGCGCGCGTGCATTGCATGGATGACGCTGCCCGCTCCGAGGAAAAGGCAGGCCTTGAAGAAAGCGTGGGTAACGACGTGAAAGAACCCAGCGGTGAACGCACCGACACCAACCCCAAGAAACATGTAACCCAGCTGGCTGACCGTGGAGTAGGCCAGTACTTTCTTGATATCGCGCTGCGCGAAGGCAATCGTCGCGGCAAATACGGCCGTGACCGCTCCCACCATGGCCACTACGAACATGGCAAATGGGCTCAGCACGAACACGAACGACATGCGGCATACGAGATAGATGCCCGCGGTCACCATGGTAGCCGCGTGAATCAGCGCGCTGACGGGAGTAGGGCCCGCCATCGCGTCCGGCAACCAGACGTACAGTGGAATCTGAGCGCTCTTGCCGGCGCATCCCAGGAACAGGGCCAGACCCACCAATGTCGCTGCTGTCGCGTAGCCCGGCGACATGAACCAATGGGCGACTCCCGTCATGCCGAGTACCTCAAAGGGACGCCCCAGTACGACGGCCAATGCGCTCGTCCCGGACCAGATCTCAACGGGTGCTACCAGCTGTTTGGCGCCGGATTGAATGCCCGCAAAGTCCAACGCGCCGACGTAGCGGACCAGCAGCCCCATGGCCACTAGTAGCCCGAAATCGCCGATGCGATTGACGATAAATGCTTTGGTTCCAGCGGCTGCGTTGGCTTTTTCTGCAAACCAGAACCCGATCAGCAAGTAGCTGCAGAGCCCGACGCCTTCCCAGCCGACGAACAAGACGGGCAGCCCATTGCCAAGTATCAGAACCAGCATCGAGAAGATGAACAGGTTCATGTAGGCAAAGAAACGGTGATAGCCCGGGTCGTCCTGCATGTACTTCGTCGAGTACAAATGAATCAGAAAGCCGACGCCCGTCACGATGAGCGACATGGTCCCGTTGAGGGAGTCTACGAAGAAACCAAACACCACTGGAATTTCGCGCAGGTCGTGATTGGCGCTCAGGCGCAGCCACTCCCAGCCATCCCAGCTGAAGCGGGTCACAGCGTGTTCACGGTGCCCATTGGCGATCAACAACCAGACGGTGAATGCGCTAGCGAGGAACGAAACGCCCACGGCGCTCAGTGCCATCAATGACACGGCAGACTTGCCTAGGCGTTTGCCGAACAGTCCATTCACGATCGCGCCCAACAGGGGCATCAACACTATGACCAAGATTGGCGCATAGTCATTGGGTGACAGGGGTGGCGATGTAATATCCATGAATTAGTGCCGTAGAGTGTCCGCATCGTCGCTGTGAACGCTGTTGCGGAGTCGGAAGAAACCAAGCACAATTGCGAGCCCGACGGCGGCTTCCGCGGCCGCCACGGCTATCACGAAGAACGCAAAGACTTGGCCGGTCATCGAAGTTGGATACAGCCGGTTGAACGCGACAAGCGTCAAGTTGGTCGCGTTGAGCATGATTTCGACGCACATCAATTGGATCAACACGTTGCGGCGGACGAGAAAGCCAAAGCCTCCGATGGCGAACAGGAGGGCTCCCAGCACAACGAATTCCTGTACGTGGTAACTGATGGGCGTCATGGCATGGGCTCCTTGAGACTGGGAGCGGTCTCATCGCGCGGTCGCACGGGGCCTCCAAAGTAGCCATGCGGCGAGGAGGGTGGGCTACCCGACGTTGGCCCCTTTTTGTGTCCGGATCGCGCCACGGCAACGGCACCTATGACTGCGACAATCAGCAGAGCGGTTGCAAGTTCGAAGGGTACGAGGGCTTGCGAGAACAAGGGTTCACCGATCGATTTGACGGACCCGAACCCTTCCGGCAACGAAGGCAGACGGCCGTTGGTTGCGGGTGCGTACACCTGCACGGCCCGAAAGGTTACGAGCCCAATGACGGCAACCAGGCCGCAGCCGCCAGCCCAACGGGCAATCGTCGAGCGCTGGACGGATGCGGTATCCAACGCATCGGCACCGAGGAGCATTAGTACGAACACAAACAAGACAACAACAGCGCCGGCATATACGATCAGCTGAATTGCTGCGAGGAACTGCGCGTGGAGTTTGAGGTACAACCCGGCAATCCCCATGATAGTCAGCAACAACCCGAGGACGCCGTGGATGGGACTACGTGCTGATACAGTCACCAACGCCCCCGCAAGGCATGCGATGGCGCAGAGCAAGAAGAAGACGCTGCCGATAGTCATAGTGCTAGCCGCTGGGTTTGATGGCTACCGCCGTTTCGAATGTAGTCTTCGAAGGACGCGCGAAATTTCTGAACAAATGCCAACATGGGCGCTGCTGCTCCGTCGCCGAACGCACAAATGGTGTTTCCGGTGATGTTCGATGCAACCTCCGAGACGAGATTGAGTTCATCGAGCGTGGCGCACCCTGCTACGACCTTCTCGAGAAGGCGGTCAAGCCATCCGCATCCTTCCCGACAAGGGGTGCACTGACCGCATGACTCATGCTTGTAGAACCGCATCAGGTTGCGACAGGCAAGAACCGGGTCGGCCACGTCGCTCAAGACAATGGCGCAACAGGTGCCGAGCATCGTGCCGATGGCACGGAAGGTATCCACGCCCATGGGCATATCCAATACGCTCTTGCCGTTGTAAGGCTCGAATCGAGGATCCCCCGACACGTCAACGATTTCGTTCGGCAACAATATGGGACACGAGGACCCCCCGGGAATCACGCCAAGCAGACTACGATCGTTGGCGATGCCTCCGCCAAGGTCGTAGATGAGTTCCCTGAGGGTCAGTCCGACAGCGGCTTCGTAGACGCCGGGTCGCTTCACGTGCCCGCTAACGCCAAAGAGCCGAACCCCGCCATCATTGAATACGTGCAGGGCACTCATGCGACTGAATGCGTCACCCCCCATTCGCAAGGCGAGTGTCACTGCTGAGATTGTCTCGACGTTGTTGACCGAAGTCGGACAATCGAAGGCGCCCGCCTGAGCTGGAAACGGGGGTTTCAGACGCGGCTCACCTCGCTTGCCCTCGAGTGAGTTGAGCAAAGCCGTCTCTTCACCGCAGATGTATGCGCCCGCCCCTGTATGCACCCAAATGTCGATGGGATAGGCCTTACCAAAAGGGTGTTTGCCGAGGTAACCCTTGCCGCGCGCCTGCTCAATGGCCGCCCAGAGCCGTTCTTTGGCTTGGTGTAGTTCGTGCCGAACATAAATGTAGCAGGCATGGGCGCCTATGGCGTAGCAGCCGATGATGCAGCCCTCGATCAGCAGATGCGGGTTCTGCTCCATGATCTTGCGGTCTTTGAAGGTTCCAGGCTCACCCTCGTCCGCGTTGACCACCAGGTAGTGCGGTTTGGCGCCCGGTTGCGGCATGAATCCCCACTTCGTGCCGCAATCGAAGCCGGCGCCGCCTCGACCGCGAATGTGGGCGGCTTTGACTTCATTGACAACCGCTTCGCGAGGCATGGAAAGAGCCTTTTCCGCTGCGCTATAGCCGCCTGCTACGAGGTAGTCGGCAATTGAGTGCTCCTCGCCGCCGCTCTGATTGAGTATTAGATCCGTTCGATTCAGCATCGCGCTATACCCATTGATTCGACTGAAATGCTCCTGATTGCTAGGATGACCCTTTTGATTTGGGGCTCAGTTGATCTAGCAGGGCGTCTAAACTCTCCAGAGTGAGGTTCTCATAGTACTTGTTGTCCAACTGCAGCATGGGCGCAGAGCCACACGCGGCGAGACATTCCGCTGATCGGAGCGTTACGTTGCCGTCGGGCGTCGTTTCACCGCACTTGATTCCAAGGCGATCTTCGCAATGCTTCAGGATGCCTTCCGAGCCTCGCAACGCGCACGAGAGCGTTCGGCAAACCCAAATCTGATGCCTCCCGGGCGGTTTCTCATTGAGCAGCGAGTAAAACGAAACGACCCCCTTGACGTGGGCGGTGCTCAAGTTGAGCTTTTCGGCCACAAATTGGATAACCTCTTCGGAAATCCAGTTGCCGTTTGCCTGTTGACAAAGGTGCAATGCCGGTATGCAAGCCGCTTGCAGAGTAGGGTAACGCGCAACGATTTGGTCGAGCACCGCGCTCTGCTCCGAACTAAGGCTGAAGGCCATGGGCGATTCCGTTTGGACAAGAGCGCAGCGACGCCGACGCTCACGCGTCGTGCTCTGTCCGCTTCGAGCGGCAGAGTACGAGGCGAGCGAACGGTAGTGACCGCCAATTGCCCCTGTCAAGTCAACTCTCCCACCGCGCAAAGGATGCGCCGCCACTCAATTAGATAATGATTTTACGTAGTTATCCCGAATGTTGGGCGGCCGATCTTGGGTTTTGTGATGAAAAGTACCTGGACGGTTCCAAGTTCGCTTGAGGAGTGTGCGGCCGCAATGTACGCTCCGGCGGCTCCGGTATGGAGCAGAGCGATTCCGTCCGAACGGAGGTAGACGCGTGTTTTGCCCGAATTGTGGGACGCAGAACGATGACGACGGCGTAAAGTGCCAAAAATGTGGCTTCAATCTCAAGGGTGCGGCTGCCCCCAAATTCAAGGGCACCATGCTTATGATGAATTCGCCTATGGCGGCAGCTCCCCGGCCAGCCCCCGCACCGGGTGTAGTTCCAGGACCGGCTCAGTGGCCCAAGTCGATGGGTAAAGCCACCATGATTGGTGTTGCGCCTCCCTCGCCCGGAGGGATTGCACCGCCCATTGCACCCAAGAGCCCGGCGACTCAGGCGCTATCCGGCGCACCTTTGCCGGCGACACCTCCCCCGACCGGCTCTACGGCACCTGTCGCCAGGCCCGGAGCGGGTCCCGCAGCAGCAGGTGTTGCTCCCGTTAATCCGTTTGGAGGGACCATGTTGATGGGTGCAACCCCGCTGGCCGCGCCACACGAAGCTAGCCCGCCGCAGGCAGCGTTTCCCCAACAACCGGCCGAAAAGCCAGCGCCCGACCGTACGGTGACTTCTGAAGGAGCACCTCCACCTGCCGCGGCTGTCGCAGGGAAGTTAGAAACCACGACACCGAGCGTCTCGCCGCCGGCGCAGCTTGCGCCGCAGGTTTCAACACAGAACGAGATGCCCGCGATGGGTAGTGCCGACACGGCGCCTGCGCCAGCGGATCCGAGCGATCTCGCGAATGCCCCGGCGTTTCCGAAACAAGACTGGGGTGCTGAGGCTTTGGGAGCGGGCGCTCCCCTGGCGAGCGTCGGAGCTGGCATCGTTACTTCGGCGAAAGCGCAGACTAACCCGCAGGTACGTCCCATTGGAAAAGTCGTTGGGCTTGGGATCCTGACATTCGGCATCTACTGGCTGATTGCGCTGTGGGGAGCGTTCAACGACTTCAAACTGATCCGTCAAAAGAATGACATAGTCCCAATCTACTTCTTTGTCCCAGTCCTCGGTTGGTTAGAACTCATCAAACTGCCCGGCAAGGTCATGGAAACCAGGACGGCTACTGCGGTCCCGAACCCAGCTGTGCCAAACGTCGTTCTGTACCTGCTGTTCCCACAGATCTTCTTTATCGCCGATCTCAATGAGATAGTCGCGGCCGTGGCGAATCGAAGAACTTTGACTTGACGCAAGTGCCGTTGACCATCGGTCGGATGGTGGTATCGCGATGTTACTGCGTTCCAGTGCCATGAGATTCTTATGCCAGGGTGGCTGTTTGAAGCGGCCTGCAATTATCCCGTGAATGTTTGTGGAATCGATCTATTCTAGAGAATATAGACCATGATTCCCGGTCGCATTATCGACGACAAGTATCGGATTCGCCGCGTCATTGGACGCGGCGGCATGAGTGTTGTCGTTGAGGCGGACCATCTGCAATTGGGCCACAAAGTTGCGATAAAATTCTTGCGCACGGACGTGGCGCGCGCTCTGGCAGCCGAGCCGCGTTTCTTCCGCGAAGCACGCCTGGCGGCTCGATTGACGAGCAGCCACACGTGTCGAGTCTCGGACGTTGGCATTTGGGAGTCTGGTCCGTACTTGGTCCTTGAGCTGTTGAATGGCCGCACGTTGAACCAGGAACTGCGGGAACGTAAGACATTGCCCGTTGCTGAGGCTTGCGAGATCATCCTTCAAGCATGCGATGCCCTAGCGGAAGCCCATGCGCTCAGAATTGTGCATCGCGACGTCAAACCCGGCAATTTCTTCCTTTGTGCTGACCAGGCCAGCCATTTGCACGTTAAAGTTCTCGACTTTGGCGTTGCGAAGATACCGGCCGCTGTGGTGACGCGCAATGGTGAAGGAAGCCTGACTGATGGCAATACATTGATCGGTACACCAAGCTACATATCACCCGAACAACTTCAGAACAGCAAAGTTGTTGAACGCTCGCTCGGACATCTGGGGGCTGGGGGTCATTCTGTACGAAATGTTGGCCGGGCATCCCCCGTTCCGCGACGCCTGGGTACCGCGGATGCTCGTGAAAATCGCCAAGGAGCCCCACGTTCCAATCCGCGAGATACGTCCCAGTATTCCGCCAGCCGTCGATCAGGTGATCGAACGGTGCCTTTCGAAAATCCCGCTGATCGGTATGCGAGTGCTGCAGATTTAGGTCTGGCATTGGCGGACCTGGCACTGCCGTCCGAAGAGATCCTGGAACGCCTGATGGCCTTTGGAACATCCGTCCCGCGGCTGGCGACGTTCTCATCGAATCCTCCCCGTGATGCGGGTGAACCTGACGCTCTCGAAGTTGATTTCGTGCGCAACAACAGTTTGGATCCCTTCACGACGTCCGTGAAGCGCTCGCGCAATGCACGTGTACCGCGCGTGTATGTTGCGGCGGGTGCGGGAATGCTGTTTGGATTGCTGATGGCGGCGGGCTGGCTTCGATTTGGATTGCAGTTGCGTCGGCCGAATTCAACGCTGGCCCAACGGGATGTTGACACCGAATCGGCGGTTTCCTCGCGGGGCAGTTCGAATGTCGATCGAAAAAACGTTGCGCGTTTGGAGCTGTTTGCGACGCCGGTTCAGACACAATGGCTGCTCGACGGGGCATTGCTGGGGAGTACTCCGTACCAGGGCAATCAACCACGAGACCAGCGGACGCATACGCTGGTCGCGCAAGCGCCCGGCCATGAAGCAAGGTCGCTGACTGTATACCTAGACCGTGATTTGTCACTCAGTCTGGCTTTGGAGAAGACGATCCTCCCCGTTGCAGCTGTGCCGCCCCCTGCCGCGCGCCCGTCCAACGCGGGTCGCGAGGCGGCGGGCAGAACGCTGGACAATGTCAACCCGTACGGCGCCGGAGCCGAGTAGTATCATTCGAGTAGCTCGATCAGATCATCGCGGCTGATACCCGCCGTCGGATCAGCCCCGTCAACAAGGTTACCCAGGTTCCGTTTGCGCTCCTGCAGAGCGATGATGCGTTCCTCGACCGTGTCGATGGCAACCATTCGATGTACGAAAACCGGCCGAATTTGGCCCATTCTGTGCGCACGACTCGCCGCTTGATCCTCGACCGCGGGGTTCCACCACGGGTCAGTGAGAAACACGTGATCGGCGGCGGTTAGGTTCAACCCGGTCCCTCCGGCTTGCAGCGAAGCGAGCAGCACGGGCGGCCCCGATTCTCCTTGAAAGCGGTCCACGACGCTTTGGCGATCGCGCGTTTTGCCATCCAGCCTACAAAACTCGATCTGTCGCTCTACCAATTCCGGCTCAATCTTCGACAATAGTGTCGTCCACTGCGAAAACACAATGGATCGGTGCCCTTCGTGAACGACTTCTTCGACCTCGTCAACCAAGCGTTCAACCTTGGACGATGTGATCTCGCTTCGGTTCGGCAACAATCCCAAGTGGCACGCTGCCTGGCGCAATCGCAATAATGCTTCCAGCGCGGCGAACACGTCGTTGTCCGTCAGCACCCGCTTCAACGCGACATTACGGGCGTCCCAAAGCAACGAATCATAAACCTTGCGTTCGTTTTCATCGAGTTCGACCCACAGAATGTCATCGGTTCGCGGCGGCAGTTCCGTCAGCACGTCGCGCTTGTGCCGGCGCATCACAAAGGGTCGAATCAGGTTTCGCAGGCGCGCCGCGGGTCTTGCATCGCCACTCGCAATCGGATTGCAATAACGGGCTTTGAAACTCGCAAGCGTCCCGAGCACGCCCGGATTGGCAAAATGCATCAGACTCCACAGCTCTTCCAGTCGATTTTCGATGGGGGTTCCCGTCAGCACCAAGCGAAAACTGCCCCGCAAAGAATACGCGGCAGACGCCGCTTGACTATCGGGGTTCTTAATCGCCTGCGCTTCGTCCAAAATGATCGCGTCCCAATCGACGCTCTCTAGTACCTCATTGTCGAGTCGCAGCAGCGCATACGTCGTGACCGTGAGATCCTGTGTCTCGTCGAGTGCCCTGCCTTGGCCGTGATACACGCCACACCTGAGCAAAGGGCGAAATCGCTTAGCCTCGGCAATCCAATTGTACACGACGCTGCGCGGGCAAACCACGAGCGTCTTGTTGGCGACGACGCTCAACGCTTGCAGCGTCTTTCCAAGGCCCATGTCATCCGCCAAGATGGCGCCAAGCCTGGCCGCTTTGACCGCGGCGAGCCAATTGATTCCGTGCTTCTGATAGGATCGCAATTCGGCGGTTAAATCCTGGGGCACGGTTGCTATCGGAAGGCCTTCTGCGAGCAACGTCGCGTACGGTTGCAGCCCGCCTGGTCTTTCGAGTCCGAGATTGTCGCAGAAATCCAACAGGGCGACGCGCGCCGCCGGCGCCAATTGCCCGGCGGCATTGCGCGCCGCGAGCAGGTCGCTTAGCTCTTCTTTATGGTCATTCAACCACTGCAAAGGCAACTTGCCCCAGAGGCCCGAAGCGAGCGGAATCTCGCTCAGTCCATCGCTGAACGCGCGCAGCGCCACGTTGACCGACACGGCAGCTTGCTTGTCGTCGGTAACGAAGCGAACTGTCAGTGATTCGGCATCGCAATGCAACTCGGGAACCAACGCGATGACCTTGAACGGCAGATTGAGCTCAGTGCCGGTTCCGTGCCGCTGTTGCCAAATTTTGAGACGCTGTGAGAAGTGAGAGGCGTCGGTTCCCTGCAAGTGAAAGGGCCGCTCGATGAGCAGATCGAGGTCCGCGCGCAGGCGGTGTTCGAGGTCATTTTCCGCGGCGGGGTCGCGGCGCGGCGCCGTTTGCCCGAGTTGAACCAAGCGCCCGTGTTCGATGCGCGCCTGTGGAGGCGTACCGTAGACAAGATGCGCGGTGACGACCAGCGATTCGCCCTCAGTCTTCAGGTCGAAAACGACGTGTGGCGCAATGCGGCGCGTGACGCCGGGCAAGCGATCCGTCAGGACTTCGACGTGCATACGCCGCTGTAGCTGCGGGAGCAGCCCCGTGACAAGGTCGCCGAATTCACTGGGCGCGAAGCGACGACGGTTGGGCAATTTCTCCCAACGTAGGCCCGAGATCTCTGTCTCGGCGAGTGGGCGCAATGTGTCCCCGGCAAGCCCCATGCCGGGCCCGATGATCGCTTGCAGTTCAGGCGGACGCTCGAGGCGGACTTCCACGCCGCCATCGACGTTGACGATGCTAGCGCGAGGTAGCAACGTGTCGTTCGAGACCGCGATGGCACGACCGTCGAGTTTCACGCGCGGTGCGCCGTCGAGCGCCGTGACCACCGCCATGAACGTCGGCCCCAAGCGGTAGCGACCCAGCGCCGACCCAATCAATCGATCGAGCGTCAGATCTTGCTCGCGGGGCAGCAGCTCATGCACCAACTCACGCGCAGACGGACTGTTCAGGGATGTCCGGAGCGGCGTTGCCGTGCCGTCCTCGGCGACCAATTCCCGTGAAAGTACCAGCCCTTGAGGATCGCTCAACAGGCAATAGCCCAATCGCCTACGGCGACTCGATGCAGCGTTGGCCGATGGTGGCGGTGATGCCGAATGAGGCTCGGCGTTCGCTTCGCTCTCGTCGATTCGACTGGCGATAATGGCCGTGCCTTGGTGAATGGCCATGGCCGCGGCCGCTATGTGTGCGCAAGGGTCCACCGGGCCCGCGCAGTCGCAGGTCCATTCCTCGTCCAACAAGTAGAGCGTAACCGTGGGTGCGATCGAGTCGCCGAGGCTGCGGACGCGCAGCGTAATCTCCGAGTCGCTCCGTTTCTCCTCGACGACGCGACCTTCTGAGCGCGCGATCTTTACGCCCTGGGACCAGATCCCGGGTAGGCACGACTTTCGCAGCGACTCGAACCAACTCATGGTAGGGTCGAACTATATACGCGGACGCCAGTTTCTGAGCAACAACGAGCTCGTGACGACACTGATGCTGCTTAGAGCCATGGCAAGGCCCGCCACGACGGGGCTCAGACGACCGAAAGCTGCCAGCGGCAACCCGACGCAGTTGTAGGCGAACGCCCAGAAGATATTCTGCCGGATTTTGCGAACGGTCCGCTTGGCAATGTCGAGCACGGCGACCACTAGAATTGGCTCGGGGCGCATCAGGACGATCCGCGCGGTTTGTTGGGCCACATCCGTGCCGCCCGAAATCGCGATGCCGACGTCGGCGGCGGCCAGGGCAGGCGCGTCGTTCAGCCCGTCGCCCACCATGGCAACCCTGTGACCCGCGGCCTGCATTGCCTGCACATACGCCTGCTTGGCTTCGGGAAGCAGGCGGCCTCGCGATTCATTGATGCCAAGTTTTTGACCGACTTCGCTGACGATTGTTTCGGAATCGCCGCTGAGCAAACACACGCAGCAGCCCTCTTGCCGCAACGCGGCCACGGCGGCGGCCGAGGTCGCACGGAGCGGATCGGCGAACCCGATGACACCCAGGGGCAACTGATTCTTTGCAACGACGGCAGTCGTCAACCCGCGCTTCTCGAAATCGTCGATTGACTGTTCGAGCGGACCTAAATCAATGCCCAACTCATGCAGCCACTGGCTGTGGCCCACGACGACCGACTGCCCCGCAACCAATCCGCGCACGCCGCATCCGGTCGCGTTCTCGAATTCTTCAAGGGGTTCGAGCGCAAGTTGACGGGTTGCCGCGGCGTTCAGAACGGCTTTTGCCAGCGGATGCAGGCTTCCCTGTTGCACACAGGCGGCTTGTTGCAGCACATCAGAGATGTTGTCAGTTGCCGAAAACACATCGACCACCTGCGGCTGGCCCAGGGTGAGCGTGCCCGTCTTGTCGAACAGGACACTATCGATGCGCGCCGCTCTCTCGAGCGTGTCGATATCGCGGGCCAAAATGCCTGCGCGAGCTGCTGCTCCGGTGCCGGCGACGATGGCCGTGGGAGTTGCCAGGCCTAGCGCGCAAGGGCAGGCAATGACCAGAACGGACACGGCTGCGAGCAGCGCCCCCTCGCCGCCATGGCCCGTCAGCCACCAAGCGCCAAACGTGACTAGTGCCACGACCAGAACGCTCGGCACGAAGACTGCGCTGACCTTGTCAACCAGCCGCTGTATCGGCGCCTTGTCGCGCTGGGCGTTGTACACAAGCTCTACGATGCGCGAAAGCGTCGAGTCTTGGCCAACCTTGGTCGCCTGAGCCAACAGCAACCCATTGCCGTTCAGGGTTCCTGCCGTGACTGCGTCGCCGACTCGCTTGACGACGGGTAAGCTCTCGCCGGTAATCAGCGATTCATCGAGTTCACTTTCGCCGTCGGTTACCACTCCGTCAACGGCAACACGTTCACCGGGGTGCACCAACACCCATTCACCGGCACAGATCGCTTCTACGGCGACTTCGACATCGCGTCCCTGCCGCCGAACAGTGGCTCGCTCGGGCTGTAACGCCAAAAGACTACGCAGCGCTACCGTCGTGCTTCGCTTCGTGTACGATTCGATCCATTTTCCAAGCCGCACCAGCGTGATGACCGTGGCCGAGGCTTCGAAATACAATTCGCCGACAGCGGAAGAACCTCGCGCCATCAATAACCAAAGGCTGTAGAAGTACGCAGCACTGGTGCCGAGCGCTACGAGCGTGTCCATGCTGCCAAACCCGCTGCGCAGCGACGCGAACCCAGCGCGATAAAACCGGGCACCGAGCCAGAACTGCACCAAGCTTGCGAGCAGCCATTGTGCCCAAGCGTTCAGGTGAACGTGCCAGCCAAGCGCCATTGACATCATGGGGAGTAGCAACGGCAATGTCAGGGCGGCGCTCGCAATGGCAAGCAGCCCGTCGTGCCTCGATTGCACGGCAAACAGTGCATCATCCTCAGCGGCAACGACCCTGGCCGGTGCGGCGCGCAGTAGCGTCGCCTCGTAGCCGGCCCTTTCGACAGCCTCGCGCAACATGTCCACGGACGTGCCGGGTGCGACCAGCAACGACGCACGTTCGTGCACCAAGTGCACATCCACTTTCTCAACGCCAGGCTGCGCGCCTAGCACGCGCTCTACGCGCGTTGCGCAAGTGGCACAAGTCATGCCGCCAATCCGGAATGTGATGGGGATTGTTGGGCTAACTTGAGTCACGGATTGCGGCTCGCCACACCGAAGCCGGCGTTCTTGATGGAAGACTTCAGCACGCGCCCGCTCTACCTCACCGTCGATTCGCACAAGGCCCGAGGCAAGATCTACATCAACCTTTGCGTCCGGGAATTCGCGCAAGAGCGCGCGCTTGACCGAATTCACGCAACCGCCGCATGTCATTCCCGTTACTTCCAATTCAACCATTGTGTCCTCGTTGACGTTTTTGACTTGAACCACGCGATCGCCATCGCTTGGTAAGCCGTTGGGCAATTGTGCCGCAATCGAACGGCCGGTGCTCGGATTCGAGTGGCAACTTCGGTTTGAGCCATCCTAAGGCTCAATGGATACGAATGTGTCGTCCCGTGGTTGTGCACAAGGGCTCGCTGCGCGAAATGTCGGGTCCGGAGAGCGCCAAGCCTGAACATGCTGGTCAAGAGGTATTGCTCGCCAATGAATGGATCAACGCTTTCTCTTTTCTTTATTGCCGGCACGCGGACTGCCCTCAGACTCGCGAAACAGATCCCCGCCTTTGCGAAACTCGGAGCGAATCCGTCCAGCCGTTTCAGAATCAGGCATCGAGTCGTACATGAAGCCCGGCGCCTCGATGCGAACGCGACGGCGCTGGCGCTCAGGGTGCTGATCAGCTCTCCACGCGTGTCGGCCGCGGCCGCGCCTGTAGCGACGGCCCTGCAGCACGAATGGCTCGGCGCGCTGAACGTGGCCCGACAGCTTTGCCAATTGAGCCCGTGACACGCGACCCGCCAGCGACACGCGCCTTGCGGCATTGCGCAGGCCCCTGCCGAAAAACAGCGAAAGAGTGTAAAGGACCCCTGGAACGACGACACCGAGGACCAACCACAACGCAACGCGCGCCACTGTCAGAAAGACCCAAGGGACCATACCGAGGCCGGACCCCACCATTACCGTGAATGTGGAGTCGGGTTCGTCGTCGATCTCGTTGTTCGCGTGCGGTGGGGTCGCTCGCGAATCGACGAATGAAGTGTCGCCTGGTTCATCGTGACCATCTAGCATTGCCAATCCCGGTCTGAGGCTAGATGGGCGCTGGTCGGGATCAATGCTTAGCATCCGTTGCAGTGCTTGCACCCAGTTAGGAGGCACCGCGCTACCTAGCGACGCTGATACATCAAGGGCAAGACCTTGGTGAGGCAGTTCGTCCAGACCCTTGCCCGTCAATAGCGCAAGCATCAGCGCACCCACGGCATAGACATCCGTGGCAGGCAGCGCGCGCCCCTGGAATTGTTCGGGCGCCATGTAGCCGAATGTTCCAACGACGGTACTGCCACCTTCGGGTCGCAAGCCGTCGCGAACGGAGCCGAAATCCACTAGGCTAAAACCACCACCCGGGCGCAAGATGATATTGCCCGGTTTGATATCGCGGTGGATGACGGGTGGGACACGCGAGTGCAGGTAATCGAGAATGTCCGCCAGCGTGCCAATCAGGCCGCGCAGATCGGCGAGCCCTAGTCTTTTGCCCGAGCGTAGCAGTGTCGCAAGGTTCTCACCTTCGACGAGTTCCATGACCAGGTAGAGCGCGCCCGTTCCTCGAAGTGGTCAACGTAGGCGGGCAGGCTAGGGTGGCTCAGCGACGCCAGCACGCGGGCTTCACGCTCTGCCAAGTCAACGTCTTCCAAGACTTCGCTTGGCTGACGATGAAGCGCTTGATTGCAACGGGGCGGCCATTGCGACGATCGACGGCCTCTAGCGTGTCCGCCTGCGCGCCCGAAGCGATCTTGCGCCAGACGGCGTAGCGGCCATCTGCCAGGACTTCTTGCGGAGCATTCGCATTGGGCTCAGGTGACTCACTGCGATCCGTCGGCATGAGCGAGTTTTCTACCGCGAATAGACGGCAAGCGCCAACCCTTGCGAAAATCCGGAACAGCGTCGGCTCCTGCGCTCGCAGCGCCTGCCACAATGCTGCGTTGGTACCAAAAGATCGTGCACGCCTTGCGGGCTCCTTGTGCAGCCGCTGCCGCTGCTGCAGATTCAGCCGCCGCCGCAGATGCCGCCTGCTGCCCGCGACTGATCCCAATCGCGGCTTTGTGGGTTTTGCCCGACATATTCCCAAGCCACAGCCACACGAATGACGGAATCGCCGGTACCGAGCTCTGCGACGTCAGAAAGGCGCGCTTTGGGCCTGCACAAACGCTTCGGTTCCGGGACCACCCGTTGAGTCGGTTGTTTCCTGCGACTTCGACGCATCCCCCGAGTCCCGGTGGAGTGCTGCCAGCAGTCATCTAGAGGGACCGAATATCGGCGTGAGCATCAATCCCAACAACGCCTTCATGGCACGCAGCCGTGGCCTTTTTGATTGGGCAACGGGCGTAAGCTTCGGTTTGGCGTCATGCGAAGCGGGTCCGAGCCATTTCAAGTTGGGCCAACCCTTGCGCAAGCCCCGAGCTGCGTCGGCTCCTGCGCTCGCAGGCCTGCCAGAATGCCGCCTTGGTACCACAAATCATGCACGCTTTACGGGCTCTGGTGATGGCCGTGTACAGGAGCTCACGCGTCAACAGCGGTGAGCCCAGCGGCGGCAAGACCACGACGACACGGTCAACTTCCGAACCCTGGCTTTTATGGACGGTTGTGGCAAAGGCGAACTCGAATGCGGGCAATCGATTGATGGAAAGAACGCGGAGTTTGCCTGAAGGATCGAGCAAGTAAGCCTCACGACGTCGGTGCGCCTCGGTGGCTGTCCGGATGACGCCCATGTCGCCATTGAACAACGAGAGTTCTGGCGCATTCTCGGTAACAAGGATCGGCGCTAGAGCGAAGTGCTCAGGACCACTACGCGCGTTCGAGAGCTTTTCGTTGATGGGTTCAATCCCGAACGGCCCGTGACGATGACCGCACAATACTCGAAAACATGACAGGGCGGCGAGGGCGTCCTCGGGTGTTTTGGCCGAGACTAGCTCGCCATAGCCATTTTCCCGCAATCTGAAGGACGGCACTGGTGGCCGACGACGCGTGCGAAGGCAGCTCGACAAAACTCACGTCGCTGTTCCCAGCCACCAGAGTCTGCCAAGCTTGCTCGCTTTGCCCGAGGCGCACTGCCTGCGCAAGCCGCCCGATGCCACTGTCGGAACGAAACCGATGGCTGACCGTGAGCTCGACTCTACAATCATCGATGCGGGGTATCGTTTGACCACTGGCTGGAACCTCAAGCCCCGTCAACGCGCGGATCGACGAAGCGCGCTGCTGACCATAGCCTTGGTGCGCCGTGGCGGTGAGCTCTGCGAGGACTGAACCCGCCAACACACTTTCCAATTGCTCGGAATCGCCGAGTAGGACCAGTCGAGGCACATTAACGCAGGCGTCGAAGAGGCGCCGCATCAACGCGAGATCGACCATTGATGCCTCGTCGACGATAACGACGTCGGCCGCGAGCCTACAGTGGCCCGTGTAATCAGGGCGTGCACCTAGGCCCAGCACGCGGTGGATCGTGCTCGCAGAATCGGGGATGCATTGCCGCACCGGATCGCTGAGCACGAGGCTCTTTTTGGATTGTCGTATCGCGTCAGAGATACGTGACGCGGCTTTGCCAGTCGGCGCCAGCAATAGCGCGCGTGGCGCATCGCGCCTCAAGGTGATCGCTTGCTGAACGAGCACGGCCAGTAGCCGGACAATTGCCGTTGTCTTGCCCGTGCCAGGCCCGCCCGTGACAATGCACAGACGCGATAGCAGCGATACGGCAATGGCAAGCCGCTGCCGTTCGGACTCGGGCTGAAGGGGTGCGTAGAGGCTCTCGATTGCGCGCCGAAACCTCGCGGGTTCCGCAAGATCCAGTGACTCGGTAACGCGTTCGTGAACGCGTTCGATGAGCGCCTTTTCGTGCAAGTAGTAGCGAGTCAGGTAGAGCCGGTCATTGACGAGCACCAGTGGCCTGGCGGGGTCCAAGGGTTCCGGTTGCGTGACCGCGTCTGATTCGTGAAGGCTTTCCACCCAAGTCCCAAGCCGAGGCCAAGTGGCTTCGACCGCCGGTGTATTGTCGATTTGCTCGGTTTGCCACAATGGCCGCCCGGCGACCTCTGACAAGGATACGCACACATGGCCTTCACGACGCCGCTTGCTGGCAAGGGCGATGGCAAGCCTAAGTTCGTCCGACGGGTTATGCGACAGCGCGGACACCGTGCTCGCCAATTGCCAATCCAACGGCTCGAATTCAAATTGCGAAAGAATCGCTTTCAAGCAGCCCCCTCGGTCCAAAACAGTTGATCAAGGGTTTCGATAGCAGCGCGAGAGGCGCGATGAAAGAAGACAGCGTGCCCGGGTGGTTGCGTGGGACAAAGACCGCGCAGGAACACAACGAGCGTCCCGCCGAAATCTCGGTCGTAGTCGTAATCCGGTTTGCGCCGCCGCAAGTACCTGTGCATGACCAGCGAGTAAAGCGCTGTTTGCAGGGCGTAGTGGTTCTCGGCCACGCTCTTTGCCACCAGCGCCGGCGTGAAACCGGCGATGCGATCGGAAATTGATGTTGATTTGTAGTCCAGCACGTAGGTGCGCTGGTTGTGTTCGAAGACCAAGTCAATGAAGCCTCTGAGAAAGCCTGCCAAAGGTTCGAAACCCAATTGGCGTACCGAGTTCTCATAGGCTGCGTCGAGTCCCGTGGCATTCGGCGTCATGGCTGCGGCCAGCTGCGCGGCGCTCATGTGGTGCCGCACGCGACCTCGAGCGTCGAAGCCCAGGCCCATCGAGAACTGAAGTTCGCTTAAACGGCGTCGCCGGTCAACGCTGCGAAGCGTGAATGTCGGGTCGCTTGCCAGCAGCGGCGCCTGCAGCACGGCGAGCAAATCCTCTTGCACTTGCGCGCAACTGCGCTCGGCCTGAGGATCGTGTCGCGCTAGTTGCTGCGCGACAATTGCGTCAGAGGCCGGATCAAAGCTCGCAAAGTCGATGCTCTCTAGGATCTTGTGCAATGTGTCGCCGCTTGCCGATCCCGGGGGTAGCACCGAAAATCTAGCAAACGCGGTGTTCCCCTCGTCCAGCCGCGGCGGCACGACGAGCGCATCGACGTCTTTGCCCTCTTCAGCTTGCGTGCTCAGCGTGTGGGCAGGCAGTCCGGCGACCAGCGCGCTGAAACTGCTGGCAGACCATGAATTGGACAGTCGTCGCGTAAAAGGGGCAATCGACAACGGCCGCGCGTTCGCGGGCTCGGCCGTTTCCGGCACCCCGCTCGACACGCTCACCCTGGGCAACGAGGGCGCTGCTACCTGCATTGCGCGCAATCGACGGCGCAGTTCATGAAACGAGACATCGTCAGCGGTTGACAGTCCAGTTCGCTCGCACAGAAAATGCCCGAGTGCCGAATGCTGCAGACCCTTGACGTTGGGTAGGTGCACGGACACCCAATGCTTGGCCCGCGTAATGGCCACGTACAACAGCCGCAACGATTCGGCCTCTTGTTCGCGGGCAGCCGTTGCCAGCGCTGCGGCGGGCGCGCCTTTGCCGCGCAGGTCCACGACCCACTGCTGCGCCGATTCGTCGTGGTATAAAAGCAGGTGGTTCTTGTCAGGCGTTCTCGCCGAGTCCGCCCAGAGAAATGGACACAGAACGAACGGAAACTCAAGCCCTTTGCTGCGGTGGACGGTCGTGATAACAACCGACCGTTCATCGCTTTCGATGCGCAACTGACGCGCCTCGCTGGCGACTTCGCTTGGGTCCTGTTGCACTGCTAGTAGCCAACGCAGCAGAGCGGCAGGTTGCAGATTGTGTTCGACCCGCTGGATTTCGGCGAGTTCCAGGAGATGATAGAAATTCGTGACGCGACGTTCACCGCCGGCCATCTGCAGCAACCGGACAACGACGTCGTATTCGTTAACGAGGAACTGAGCAGCCGCGAAGATTCCGTGCCGTCTTAACAAATCATGGGCAAAGTTAAACCGCTCGACGTCTTGGTCCCAGGCCGATGCATCCTTGAGGCGCGATGCGAGTCCCGATGCCCCCAGCCCCAGCAGCGGCGACAGCAAAGCCGAGGCCAAGTACGAACTGTTGTTGGGGCTATTAATCGCCCGCACCAGCAAAAGGAACCCGTCTGCATCGCGTGTCGAAAAGACGCTCGTGTCCGCGGCGAGTGCCGACGACACGCCCACGGCGGCAAGTGCCTCCTGCATTTGGTCGGCTTCGGCGTTGGTTCTCGTAAGAATCGCGATGTCGCTCGGCGCGATTGGCCGCCCCTGAACGCGCCGCGTCAGCAGATCCTGCACGACAAGCGCCGCATGAGCCGCCGAACGCTGGCGGGCGGTCTTGCGATCAAGAGTGGTTTGCTCGGCTCCCGCGTCGATGAAGGCGAAGCTGAGACCGGTGAGCAGCTGTCCGTTGTCGTCGAACAAGTCGTGCGCCAAGGGACGCGGTTGGATCGGACGATAGCGAACTGAGGGCAGCAGGAATGGGTTAGCAATGTCCGAGTACAAGGCGTTGATTGCTTGAACCAAACCCGGGTCGCTGCGCCAGTTGATGTCCAGACTGTGCCGCGACAGATTCTTTAGGGCTGAGGCAGCGAGATACGCGTGCAAGTCTGCACCGCGAAACGAATAGATGGATTGCTTCGGATCGCCGATCAGGAACAGGCCGCCTGCCGCGTCCGCGTACAACCGGGAGAACAGCGCATATTGCACCGGGTCGGTGTCCTGGAATTCGTCGATCATCGCCAGCGGGTATCGCTCGCGCAACGCGCGGGCCAGCGCTTCGCCATTCGGCGAAGCGATGGCTCGGCGCAGGTTTAGCAAGAGGTCGTCGAAACCCTGTACGGCGAGCGATTCCTTGCGCTCCGACTCGAATGTTAGTGCGACCTTGGCGCACGCCTGCTGTAATGCAAACGATGCTTGTGTCAATTGATCGGCAAGGACGCGATGCGCCTCGCATAGCTCGTCGCAGTCATGAAAAAAAGGGTGCTCCGGCGCCTTCGCGCAGCCTTTGTTGAGACACTGCTCGAGGACCGAGTACTGCAGAACGCAACGCTGTGGCCACGGTTCAGATTCTGCACCGGGCTCGAGCAGAACCTCGATTTGAGCGAGCTTGGCAGGCAGGCGTTTGGGCGCTACTTTGGCGCGGTTGAGACCGCGGGCAGTGCTCAAGATGTCCACAATGCGTTCGGGTTCATAGTGGCCGCGCGCAAGGTCTTGCGCTTGCCTGAAGGCGGCAATTGCCTCGCCGAGTTGTGTCGGCAGTGAGCCCTGCGGCACGATTCGTAGGTCGGGGCGCGCCGCGAGCGACTGCACGAGTTCGGCCGTGCGCGCCGCACCGGCGTTGCTAATGAAACGACGCAACACCGCGGGATTGGCGGTGGCAAGCTCTTGGACGAGGCCGTCATTGATCGCTTCGTCACGCAGGCTGTCGAGGGACTCAAGCAGCGTTACGTCGAAGCGCATTCGACTATCGAATGCATGGTGTTCAAGCACGCGTTGGCACAACCCGTGAATCGTAAATAGGGCAGCATCGTCGATGCCGTCGAGGGCGCGCCTGAGGGTTCGCGCCGCCTTGTTGACGTCAGCTAGCCCAGCCAAGTAGGCACCCAAAGAATCGTCGCCGGTTGCCCGACTGGAGGTCAGAGCTTGCAATGCCGCGTGCAGGCGCGCCCGAATTCGCGATCTTATTTCTGCCGCAGCGGCACGGGTAAATGTCACGACGAGTAGCTGCGAGGGCAAGAGATCTCGTTCAATGATTGCTCGCACGTAGAGCGACGTAATGGCGTGCGTCTTTCCGGTACCCGCGCTAGCCTCCACCAGGTGAACGCCGGAAAGGTTCACGGCAAACGGGTCCAGGCGCATCACTCGACGGCCTCGTCGCTTTCGGGCGACTCGGCATCGGCGCGGGCGGCCAACGCGCGATAGAGCGGGCCCAGCCAACGCTTGGACCATTCAGAGAAGTTGAGAACGTGCTGAACACCGCAACGAATGGGCCAGTCATCGGCGCAGGGATTGTCGCCGTACAGCGTGCCAAACTGAGACGCGAGTTCTCCGTCGGCGAGCCTCTGAGCAAGCATGTTTGCCGCTCGTTCGAGCGCCGAACGCTGATCCGTCGAATTCGTGAGGGCGCGAATGTATGCGTCGGCTGGGTCCAGGAAGAACGGCAAGGGGACCGTCAACGCAAGACGATAATCCTGCAGCAGTTGTCCGAGATGCACCTTGGCTGCGTCGGACCCGAGCGGCGTGAATTCATGGCTTGTAAGCGACCGCCCGTCCTTGGATCTAGCAATCATGACGGTTGCGAACCCATAACCCGCGGCACAGAGGCACAAGTGCTCTAGCCATGCTTCGACGAGGCCGGCCGCCGCGGCGCGCGAACGCCGCATGTGGATGTGCGCACCGGACCATACCGAATCGATCCAGCCCTCGATGCGGATGCCGTCAACCGCCAGCGAGACCCATTGTGGCTCGAGTTGCTCGCCTCGACAGTACGGCTCGGCAGCGCCCAATAGCGATGCCACCCGTCGGCGAATTGAGGCAACGGCCCAGTCGCCCATTGCCAAAATCGGTAGCCCACCCGCTGCGCGTAGGCGCTCGACGGCAACGTGTTCCGGTTCGCCCCTACGCTGGGCCTCGAGCAATTCGCGGGTGAGTCTCCATTCGGAAAACGCGTCCAAGACGATGGGTTCATTACCGTCAAGGGCATCCTTTTGCGGATCCGAAGCGACGTGCAGGGTCCGTTGAAGGTAGAGACGGCCGGGGTCGCGCAGCAGTCCGACCAAGTCACGCAGCCCTAGCGCCTCGAATTCCGGCAACTCAAGCGTGCCATAGCAGGGGTTGCCGGGTTTGCTGCGCGTCGAGCGCAGGGCCAAAGCCGCGCGAAAATGCGCATGGGAGCGATTCACCAACAGCGGTTGGCTGCCGTCGAAATATCGGGGACTATAGGGTTGCAGCGCTTCAGTAATGTGCACGCGATCGCGCGGACGAAGCGAACCGACCGCTTCCAATGCGCAGGATTGGTCGATGGCGTCGAGTAGTTCTTCCACGACAACGGATGGCGGTAACAGGGAGTCATCGCGTGCACTACGGCCGACGTAAGTGATGATCAGTCGCTCCTTGCAGGCCAACAGCGTTTCCGCGAAAAGGAATCGATCCTCGTCAGCGACGTTACGGTCGCCGCAGCGAACATGCTGGCTGAGCGCGTCGAAACTCGACCTTGGATCGCGCCTGGGGAATTGTCCATCGTGCAGGCCCACCATTGCGACGACGCGAAATGGAATGCTGCGCAGCGGGAGCATCTTGCAGAACGTCACCCCGCCGCCAAGGAATGAGCGGGCCGAAGTGGTCGCCTCGAGGCGCGCCGTTAGCTCATAGCGCAGCGTGTGAAACGTGACCTTGCCGCTGAAGCCAGCCTCGCGAGCGGCCCCAGACCAATCGCCCAACCGGTCGCGAATCTCGGTTCGTTGCCAGAGCCTATCCTGCTCGACATACAGCAACTCGTCAACCAGCCGTGCGACGAGCGTGGCATACGATCCGATCTCCTGGTCCTGTAATAGCTGGGTGCGAGCCTTGATCATCGATTCGCAGGCCTCGGCGAGCAACCCCGCAAGCTCGGCGTCATCGCCTTCTACGTCAAACGGGGCACGCCCCGCGCAAACCGGCGCTGTTCTCGAGTCGAGCGCAGCCCCCAGCAGCAAACGACTGAGCGCGAAGCTCAACGTGTGTTCATCCGCCGACGGCGCTCCGAACGATTGACGCTCCCCGGCGTCGAAGCCCCAGGCGAACCGTAGACGCTGCAACCATTGTTCAATGGTGCTGAGTTTGTCAGCGGCGATCTTGAATTTGAGCTGAATCCGCTCAAGAGACAGCAACTCGAGCAGGCGTTCGATTGTTAGTCGCTGCGATAACAGGTCAAGAACGCGCAACAGTGCATCGGCGAGATCATTGTACGACAGCGGCGAGCGATCGGCGATTGTGTATGGGATCTGCCCAACCTGGCGCGAGCCGAAGACTGCGTCCACGAGCGGTGCGTAGGCTCGAATGTCGGCTAGCATGACCAACACATCTTCCGGAGTGAGGCTTGGGTCAGCTTCGAATTGATCGAGCAGTATTTCGCGCAAGCATTCGATCTCGCGCCGGCGGCTGTGGCATGCGTGGACTTGAATGGACCGGTCGTCAGCCGCGACGATGTAGGGTCTTGACTCGGCCCCGAGCCGCCGGCACCTGAGCGCGCAGAGGTCGGATTGCAGCAGCTCCAGCAGATTCTGCGGTTCGGCTTCGAAGTACTGCTCGCGACCGGGCGCGGTTTGCCCCAGACTGGCAAGCACCTCGTCCAGCTGACGCGATTGACGGCAGAGAGACGCGAACAGTGGCTGCTGCTCCCATCGTTCGCGCGTCGCCGCTGCTGCGTCGCCGCCCGCTCGGCCTTGCGAGCGATGGCCGCGAGTTAGATCGACGTAGGCGCGACTCGGCGACAGAACAAATAGATGCGTTTCGATGCGCCGGCTCAGGGCCTGCAAAAGCCTCAGGTACGACGGCGGCATCAGTCCCACCTGAAAGCAGGAGATTCTCTCGGGCAGATCGTCGAGCGAAAGCGCATTTTCGCTCAACCGCTCGAGGGCTTGCTGGATGCGGCGTGCGAAATGATTGGGGCCGAGACGCGCAAGCAGTTCGACGAACAGGCCCGGTTGCCATGACTCGACGCGTGCCTCGCACGGTTTGCCCTGTTGCCACGCATGGATCCAATCGGGCCTGTACACAAGGTATTGGTCGAAGACATCGGCGATCCGTTGGCCGAGTTCAAAACAGCGTTCGCGCCGGTTTGACCCCTCGAGGTACCCGTCGAGGCTCGGCCATTGCTTGACACAGGCTTGCTCGGACAAGATCTGCGCAATGCTCAAAGGCAAATGCTGGTTGTCCCACGCATCGACTGGGCCATTCAAAGGCGCCAGCGTTCGGAGCACCCGTTCGACAAACGTCCGAGGCAGAGGGTGCTCGGCGTTCGTCCACACGCCGAATCGCCAACTCAATTTGGCCGAAAGCCAACGCTCGAGTCCCAGACTCGAAACGACGATCGTTTCGCTCACGAAGGGGCTACTAAGCGTAGTTGACACGATATCGCCGAGGATCGCAAGGTGCGTATCGAGCCGGTTGCTTCGATGAATAAAGAGAGTCACTCCTAGTTCGCTTCCGGTGACAAATTCGCAGGATTTGCGACAGCCTAAAAAGTTGTTGCGCGCAGGGTCGGGTCTCTGCGCACCACAGACGCATTGCGCACTCAGAGTAGTCGAACGAACGCGGTTGGAGCGTTGCTTGTACCCCAATCCGCTTCGATCGAATTCAGAAGGTGTGGAGCCGAAATTCAAAACGGTGAACGGCTGGCCGAAATCATTTACCGAAGTTGCGGGAACAGACCGTTTGCCAAAAGCGTTGGCACGGTCAGCCTCAGTATCGGTGGGGTCGGCCCTTCGAATGTGCTAGGCACGCTCCGCATAGCGTCGGCACTGCCTGGCGGCTCCGCCGATTGTGCCGCCCACGCTGTGGATCAGGTTTCAATATTGGAAGGTCGAGGTTTTCTCGCATGCATTTGGTCGAATGGCTTCAACGGTTAATGTCCGATTTTGGCGCGGGATGGGTCATGTGGTTCTTGATCGGACTGAGCGTGATCTCCGTCGCCATCATGCTCGAGCGTGCTTGGTTTTACTTCAGCTTACGTGATGACATCGTGAGACTGGCCGAAAAGCTTCAGGAAATGCTTGCGTGACGACGATTTCAGCGAAGCTCGCAAGCTCCTGGACAACTCGCCGAGCGCGGAGGCTGCCGTGGTAAGTGCTGGACTCGCGGAAGCCGATCGCGGCGCGCGCGCCGCCGACGAGGCGATGAAGGGGGCCGCAGCCTTGCAACGCATGCGCCTTGAGCGGCGCCTGGCCTTCTTGGGCACGGTCGGCAACAACGCCCCTTTTATTGGCCTGTTCGGCACGGTTATCGGCGTCATTCAGGCGTTCGAAGCACTCGGCAAAGAGGACAAGGTGACGGCCGCAGCCACCGCTGCCGCTGGCATGGCGCCTCAGCAAGTCATGGCGGCCATCGCGGAGGCGCTCGTCGCCACGGCCATTGGGCTCGCGGTCGCGATTCCGGCGGTCATGGCGTACAACGCATTCATGCGCAAATCCAAGGGAATCTTGGCCAATACCGAAGCGCTAACCCGCGTGCTGCTCTCTCACCTAGTCGGCGAAGCCGATGCGCCCGCTGCGGAAGACTGATTGACCATGGCAGCCGCAAGTAGCGAAGATGAAGAAGGCTTAATCTCTGGGATCAACGTCACGCCGTTGGTGGACGTTATGCTGGTGCTTCTCGTCATATTCATGGTGACGGCGCGTATCATCGTTTCACAGGGCATGCCGATGGATTTGCCGAAGGCAGCCAGCGGCGAGACCATTCAGACCGTGTTCTCCATCGAACTTACCGCCGACGGTAAGACCGTCGTCGATTCGGCGCCGTTGCCGAACGATGACGCCATCGCAGGGTTGGCCAAGCGGGCCAAGGAGAAGAACAAGGATTTACGCGCCGTGATTCGGGCGGATTCCAAGGTCGAACACGGCCGCGTCATTCATGTTCTGGATCTACTCAACCGTACGGGAGTTTCCAAGATTGCCTTTGCCGTGGCACCTAGCCAAGATCGGCTGACGCCCGACTTACAACCCTCCAAGTGAACCATGTCATTCGGCAGCGAGCCCTCGCAGCAGTCTCCCGTCTCATCGGTTGCCGGGCAGCGTAGGGCGGCCGAGAGTAAGCAGCCCGGTCCGCAACGACCCATGCGCAGCGACGCCCGCGAAATCACCACCAGGTCGGATTGCCCCCGACCAGATCCGATGGCTCGGGTGCGGGCACTTGGAGAGCGACAGAATCGCCATGGCATGACCGTGGGGCTGCTTTTCGCGCTAACGGTTCACGGGGCAGGGGCCGTGCATGGCTACACTTCGCTGATTGAAATGGGGGCTTTTGCGGCACTTGTACAATCTGCGGTTCGGGATGACATCCGCGCCACGTATGCCGTCGAGATGGCGCCCGCCAAGCCTCTGCCGCCGCCTCCAACACCCGACCCCTCGCCGCGGGAACCTGAGCCGCAAGCCAAGGCAGTCAGCCACAATCCGCAACCAGAGGCACCGCCTCCTGCCCCGGCGCAAGCCGGTAAGGTGCTCACCGCGAATCCCGATCCGGATGCGCCCTTGGATCTCACGGGCGACGGTTTCGTAACGGGCGATGGTGATCGATACGTGGGTGGAGTGACGTCCGCGAAGGGTACTTCGACAACCGCCGTGCAGCAGTCACAAGCCAAAGTCGGTGGAAAGATCGGCGGCACGGGCACCGGCAAAGTCGATGCAGTCCCAACGAAACAAGATCTTTCCGTTTCGGCCCGCCCGGCTGAGACCAACTGGGACTGCCCTTGGCCGCCCGAAGCGGACACCGACCAAATCAACTACATGCGCGTTCGCATCGTCGTTACGGTCGGCCTCGATGGTAGGGCGCAAAAGGTGACGGTTCTGAACGATCCGGGTCACGGCTTCGCGAAATACGTGCAGCAATGCGCATTTCGCAAGACATTCAGCGTTGCGCTGAACTCCGAAGGAAAGCCCGTCGTCAGCACGACCCCGCCATTTGGTGTCACATGGACCCGTTGAGTTGCAGGGTACGCACAGTCGGTGGAGCGTTAACGACCTTAACGCACAGAACTCGTTGATTTTGAGTCAAGCTTCGTTAGAAATACCAAGGCGGTTGCTTGGGCCAACGCCATGCAACTCTTCTCGACCGAGCTCAAATAGGCAACGCGAAGTATTGCAACTAGATATCCCCCCAAACCTGGGCTCAGCACTGGTTCCATCGCACTTTGTGATTCCATGTAGGTGAATTTTTTGGACCGACAACTCGTCGGTTTGCGCATGCAGCAATTCAAAGGCGAGCAGGCGGCGTGGGCTCAGGATCAGTTCGGACAGGTTCGTGTGGGAGATAGTCGGCGGACGACCCGGCTCGTCGCGATGGCGACTCGAGCGGCTCAGTCGCCTTCAGGCAAGGTTTCTGACGTGTTTTGTCGGGATAAGGAACGGCAGGGTGCCTACGACTTGCTCGAAAGCGGTCAGGTGGATCCCGTGGCGTTGGTCGTGGCGCAGGCAGAGGCAACGGCTCGACAGTGCGCCAATGAACCGTTCGTGTTTGTGCCAATTGATGGCTCTAGTGTGACACTGGCTGACCGTACTGCGGGCAAAGACTTCGGTAGTGTGGGGACTCTGAGCGACGGCAACCGCGGGTTGAAGGTAATCAGCGCACTGGCGATTAGCCCCAAAGGGATGCCGCTGGGTCTGTTCACGCAAGTCTGGTGGGCTCGCACGCAGGCCAGGAGACAAAGTAAAAAGCAGAAACGTAAACGCAACCTCAAGCGTGACGTCCAAGAGAAGGAGACGCGATACTGGTTGGAAGCGATCCAAGACGCCTGCGCCCACGCAAAGGCAACGAATGCGAAGCTTTGGTTGCAACTCGACCGCGAAGCTGACAACAAGCATATCCTGCTCGAACTTGCCGACTGCGGACAACAATTCACGGTCCGTGGGTCGTGGGACCGATTGATTGACGCAACCGGCAACGATAAGCAGTACTTGCGGCAATGGCTGGACCGAGAGGCTCCAGGAGGCGAATATAGGCTCGAAATTAGCGCTGCACCCAAGCGAACTGCGCGCTTGGCGCGCATCGTGGTGCGTTGGGCCTGTGTGACACTGCGACTGCGCAATGTGCCACGTTATGGTGAATGCTGGCTCGACGTTACTGTCGTATGGGCACGCGAAGAGGGTACATGTCCAGCGGGTGAGAAGCCTGTGGACTGGCTACTGCTGACGAACGCTCCGGTGGGGAATTTCCAGCAGGCGCAATCTGTCATTCATGGCTACACGCAACGCTGGCGGATCGAAGAATTCCACAGAACCTGGAAGACCGGCAGCTGCAACGTGGAGCAGACACAGCTAAGAAGTCAGCAGGCAGTGCGCATTTGGGCTACTCTACTTGCTGCCGTGGCCGTACGCATCGAACGTCTAAAGATCCTGGCGCGAACTGAACCCCAACAACCAGCGGACATTGAGCTGACACGCCACGAGATCAGAGCACTCATTGTGCTCAAACGTCAGCAGAAAAAACGAACTGAAGTCATTACTGACGCCATGCCCACAATCGGGCAGGCCACGTTGTGGATAGCTGAACTAGGCGGCTACACTGGCAAATCATCCGGCGGACCACCGGGTTCCATCACGATCCGCAGGGGGCTAGACAGGCTGCTACCCGCTGCCCAGCTGCTCCAGGCCCTAGAAGACCAGGAAAGATCAGACCAATGCTGAGCAAGGATGGGGGGATTAGGGGGGTTGAAGTCCCGCCCAGCGGGCGGGATTTAGGGTGGGAGAAAAAATCACCCAAAACGGCCGCTGACGGACAGAAACGTCAGTTTATCGTTCGTCTCGCGTAGGCGAGTACTCAGTAACCTTACGAAGCCCCAGAGGACTTCGTAGGCGAGTTCCTTGCGGGAAAATAGCAGGTCGTCGAAGGCGTCTTTCGGAATCGACAGCAGCTTACAGGACTCGTGAACGATGGCGTCCGCCGAGCGCGGCGACTCATCGAGCAGCGCCATTTCTCCGAACACTTCGCCCGGGCCCAAGATGGCCAAGGCTTCTTCCCCAACCCCGCCGACGTTTCGGCTGATTCGAACCTTGCCATCGAGTATCAAATACAACCGCTCGCCGGACTCCCCTTGTCGAAACAAGAACGTGCCCCGTTTGTGCTCCTCTTCGGCTGCGATGGCGAGCAGCAATTCGAGTGCAGCCGGCTTGAGCCCCTGAAAGAGCTCGGCTCGCTGCAGCGGTTCAATCGAGGGATTCACGAGAACGATTGAATATACTGATACTCGCCGAAATCACCAGCGCGAAACTCATTTCAATAACGGTAAGTTACCGGTTCTTTCTCCTTCAATGCTTCGCATTGAGATCTTATCGCCCTAATCCCTACGCGGGATCTTGTTCTCCCCTCCCTAAATCCCTCCCCGCTGGGGAGGGACTTCAAACCCCCCAACCCCCCATCCTTGGGGGGTATCTAGGCGCGAATCCTTCGCATCACATATTTGAGCTCGTTCATCGGCTCACCCACCCCAACCCCGCCCTCAAGGGCGGGGTATCTAGGCAGGCTTCCTTCGCGTGACATATTTGAGCTTAATCGAGAAGAGTGACGGCTGTTGGCCAAGCGTGACCGCAAGTGCGAAGAGTTACGGCGTTGGGCTGCACCTGAGCCCGGTTGACAAGTATCGCGCGCGCAAGTCAGTGCCGAGGACCTGCGCACCGCCGTCTTTGATTGAGCCTATTTGCCCTCCTGCCAAGCTTCTGATTGAGCTCAAATATGTCACGCGAAGTATCGTGCCGAGATATCCCCCCAAAACTGGGGGGATTTGGGGGGTTCAAAGTCCCTCCCTAGCGGGGAGGGATTTAGGGAGGGGAGAAAAGTCCCTCGCAGGGACTAGGGCGAAAAATCGCCCAATGCGAAGCATTGAAAACCCATCGGACTAGGCTGGGCTACGCTTATTTAGGCCTAATGGCCTATCGTGTTCAGCGGAAGTGCTCAGGGGTGGGGGTGCAAGGCGTCGATCGCTGGGTGGCGTGAACCGGGGAGGCCCGCCCAAGGAAAACTGCTGAAATTTCAGCGATGGGCCAGTAGGCCTGTTCCGTGCCGCAGTGCCCCAAATAATATCTTTGGAATAACGTGCTGCGAATTTGACTCGCCAACACCTGTTCAGTATCCTCTTTTCCACCATGCAGGGCTTGACCAAGCGCCAGCTGCAGACGCTGGATTTCATCCGGCAATCCATCAATCAACGCGGGTACCCTCCCACGCTGCGCGAAATCGGCGAACACATGGGCATTCGTTCAACGAACGGTGTCAATGATCACCTCCGAGCGCTGGAACGTAAGGGCTACTTGCGGCGTGAGGACATGAAGAGCCGCGCGCTGAAACTCGTTGAATCGATGGATTCCGGTTCTGACACCCATAGTTCGCCGCCTGAGGACTTCGATGCGACCGATGTCGTCGAAGTTCAGGTGTTGGGTCGCGTGGCGGCAGGGTTGCCGCTGCTGGCCGAAGAAAATGTGATTGACACGGTCCGCGTTGATCGCGGCCTGCTGCGCGGCGGGCGCGATGTTTTTGGCCTGCGCGTCACGGGCGATTCGATGATCGAAGCCGGGATTTTGAGCGGCGACTATATCTTCGTGCGAAAACAAGCTACCGCTGATCGGGGCGACGTCGTCGTGGCGCTGATCGGCGACGAGGCCACCGTAAAGTACTACTACCCGGAGCGGGAATACGTTCGGTTTCAGCCGGCCAACAGCCGGATGGCACCGATTCTGGTTCGGGCCATGGATTTCGAAATCAACGATGCTTCTTGGGAAAGTCGTCGGCATCTATCGGCGACTGTAATCTTCTTTCTTGTGTCTGCCTCCCCGGAACGCCCGTCACTTATGGCGGGCGTTCTTGTACCTGCTTACGACTACTGCCCGACATCGTACCCGCGGCCCGCGATCTTGCCCGGCGGCTTGTCTCGGCTGCGCTTCTGTGCTCGCTTCGACCGCTCCGGCGGGCCGAGCTTGCTGGGTGGGTGACCTTAGAAGTGGGACAATGAGTTTACGAACCGTTGGCCGGCAGGGCGCGGTCAAGCAAAATCACCGCGGGAAATGAGGGGATGATTCAGGTTGACGCGGGTTTTTCCTCGTTGGTAGCGTCTGTTCGCCGGTAGTCGGTCTCCGAGGGCCGCATGCAATCACTGACTGAACCAAGAACCCCATCGAACGCGACGCGGTGCGTACAACGCTTGGCGTTGCTTCTGTCGGCCGCCGCATGTCTGACAGGCTGCGGTAACACACTCTACGCGTTCAGCGCCAATTCGGCGGCGAGCAAGTTGGAGGAAGCGCGCAATGCCGGTGCCGAACAGCGCGCGCCCTACGAATACACTCTGGCAAAGGAACACCTCGAAAAGGCAATGTCGGAGGCGGCCGAGGCTGACTACGGCGACGCCTACGAACTCGCCAACGCTGCCTACGAATACGCCGAGCAAGCCGTCCAGCACTGTACCCAGAAGACCCAAGCCAACGTTAATGCTGTAAGTGTCAAGGAGACAGCGCAATGAGCTTCACGCTGGGTTGGACTCATTGGGTTTTGATCGGCACGGTATCGTTGGTCTTGTCTTGCGCAGAGACCGCGCAAATGCAAGGCCAGGTTGCGGGCCTCAAAAGCGTCATCAAACAGGCCCAAGACAACGGCGCTAAGTACTGCGCGCCGCGTGAACTGGCGCTGGCGGAAAGCCACCTCGAATTCGCCCAAATTGAGCTGGAGCAGGGCTACGCGTCCAAGGCGCAAAACCACTTGTGGATTGCCGAACCCAACGCGCACGCGGCGGTTTTTCTGTCGCAGCCGGACAAGTGCGCCTATTCGCCTGACAGCGACGGCGACGGTTATGTTGACTCGGTCGACAAGTGCCCCACCCAGCCGGAGAACTACAACGGCTTTCAGGACGGCGACGGGTGTCCGGATGATCCGGATACCGACCTAGACGGCATTCCTGATTCGATCGATCAATGCGTCTTGGATCCAGAAGACAAGGACGGTTACCTAGACGACGACGGTTGTCCCGATCTTGACAATGACGCAGACCAGATCCTCGACAGCAAGGACAAGTGCCCGAACGAAGCCGAGGATCGCGACGGCTTCGAAGACGAAGACGGCTGCCCCGACCCGGACAACGACCAGGACGGCGTCCTCGACGTTGACGACATGTGCCCGAATGAGCCAGGCCCGGCCGACAAAGAGCCGAAAGGCTGCCCGCAGAAACCCGCGCTCGCGATCGTGACGGATAGTGAAATCAAGATAACCCAGCAGATCCATTTCGAGTTCAACAAGGCAATCATCCGTCCAGAGAGCTTCCCGGTGGTTGACGCCGTGGCCGAGATCCTGAGGAGGTACCCCGACCTGAGGTTGGAGGTTCAGGGTCACACGGACAACAAGGGCGCAGCTGACTACAACAAGCGTTTGAGCGACAGGCGCGCCGCCTCCGTCAAGACGTACCTAGTCGAACACGGCGTTTCTCCGGACCGGCTAACGTCCCACGGCTACGGCCTGGAGCGTCCGCTGGTACCCAATGATTCCGATAACAACCGAGCGCTAAACCGCCGGGTGCAATTTGTGCGTACAGACGTTTCCAAGGAAGGCCACACCCCATAGTCGCCAGGCGTGACGGAATTGTCCGTTCGCGCTAGCAATTGTGCCCCAGCCATCGCCAAGGCCTTACCAAAAAACTGATCCCTTGGAGGATCCGCAGTGAACCCGAAACTCAACCTTCGCATCGCAATTATCGTCCTGTTGTCCGTGGTTTCCTTCGCGGCCTTTGGCGCGCCCAAAGACGGCGCCGCGCTGAAGAAGATCGACGAGGCAATCAACGTCCACTACCTGGCCACCGAATTCGACAAGGCTGAAGCCATGTTGCTGGGTGTCATCAAGGCATGCGGCAAAGACTGCAGTCCAAGTGTCATCGGCAAAGCCCAGATGTACATCGGTATCGTTCGTGGCTGCGGTAGACAGAACCTGGCGGGCGCCAAGGAGGCTTTCCAAAAGGCAAAGGCAGCGGATCCCAACGTCGCGTTGGACTCCGCGCTGGCAACGCCCGAGGTTCAAGCCGAGTTCAGCAAGATCACCGGCGGTGGTGGCGGCGCGGCTGCGCCAACCGGCGGTGGCGCTGAACCCGCAGGCGGCGGAGGCGAAGGGGCAATGAGCTGCACGCCGGCAGCCGGGTACGAGATCCAAACGCGTCAACCGGTTCCCATCAGCTGCACCCCGCCGGCAGGCGTTACCAAGGGCGAGCTCAATTACAAGAGCCCCACGGGCGATAGTTTCAAGACCGTGCCGATGAAGGTCGAGGGCGGCACGTTGCGCGCGCAGATCAACTGCGATGGCGTTGCCGCACCAGGAAGTCTCAAATGGTACGTGATCGCGCAGGACAGTAAGGGCGACACGATCGACACGCTCGGCAATGAGATGAGTCCTCAGGAGTTCAACGTGGTGGCGCAGTCTAGCCAGCCGGCACCCGCATACCCGGGCGGCTCTCCGCCGACGCGCTGCGGAGTTGGGGCAGGTGCCGAAGGCGCTGAATGCCCGCCGGGAATGCCCGGTTGCAAGAGCGGCGGCGGTTGGGGCGACTCCTGCACGCCCGCTGAGAAGTGCAAGAAGGGCCTGTACTGCGCTGCCGGCACTTGTGAGAACGCCCCCAGCTGCGAAACCAACGCGGATTGCGACAGCGGTCGCTGCAATGACGGCTTTTGCGATATGGGCGACTCGGGCGGCAAAGGCGGAGGCAAATACCGCAGGCTCATGATCGGCCTACACTTTGCGCCGGACGTGTGGATCACCTCAGCCACCAAAGATGTCTGCGGTTACGACAGCACGATGAAGGGAACGTACGCCTGCTATCAAGCGGGACAGACCTCGGTCAATACCGATCCGGCGGGTCCAGATAGCCAGTCTGTTGTACCTCTTGGCGCTTCGCCAGGGTACGCCGGCAATGTCAATTCGGGCGTAGCGGTTGCCACGATGCGAATACTAGCATCGCTAGACTATGCCCTGACGCCCAACGTTACAGTAGGCGGTCGCTTGGGCTATGCGCTGCGCGGAGGTCCGCCGTCAATCAAATACACCGGCGGCGTCCCAGCGGAAGCCACGAATTTCTTCCCATTTCACGCGGAAGCCAGGGCAGCGTACTGGTTCAAGCCGCTTTCCATGCCAGGCTTTCATCCGTACTTCATGCTGGGCGGCGGTATGGCGCAGGTTGACGGGAAGGTGACCGTTCAAGCCTATCGGCAGAATATTTACACGTGCACCCAAAACACAACAACGTGTCCGATTGGACAGACGGCGATTAACCCCAAGACCGGAAAAATCGACTACAACACGACCCCAATCAGCTACGACGCCTGGCGCAAGATGGGCCAAGGCTTTGGCACCGTCGGCGGTGGCGGCCTGATTCCGCTCGGTGACAACGGTGGCGTGTTGATCAACCTGAACATCATGTTCATGCTGCCGTCGAGTGGCACGGTGCTTGAGCCGTCGGTGGGGTATGTCATAGGCTTGTAGTTCGCCCTCCGATGCCCCGGATATTGAATCGGATTCTGGAACGGCATCAGATTCTGCTCCGGGCTCAGAATCCGTTTCGCTGGTGCCTACAACAGGCGCTCGCCACTTATTCCTGTCCCGGCAGTGGATAACCCTTTCGGTAGAACTTGAATGGCACCGTATATGAACCGTCCGTAGCTATGTGCGCCTGTTCGAATTCGACCGCAGCGATACCCTCAAGCTTAAGTGGAAAGACATGGGTGATTTCAAACGGTCCTTCGGTGCCCGTTGCTGTCACTTCCGCTGTGCAAATGCTAGTCAGACAGGATAGGTTCTTCAAACTATAGTTTTTGCCTTCGACGGACGCAGATTTCGCTACATTCTGGATCTCCACCTCGGTGGTAGCCGCCCACGGCCGATCACGAGGTTCGGTCCTTAGTCTTCGCTGGATTTCGGCGACCCTCTGACTTTCCCTATCGCGTAGGGATTCGGACGTAGGATAACTCTCCTGGTCAAGTTCTGGGTCTGGCGCGGCCTTCGCATGAACATCGGGTGGTGGTGCGGCGGCTTTTGCCTCGAGTAGTTCGAGGCGCTGTTCAATACGAGCGACTGCTGCAATCACACGCTCGTCCTGGGACGTAGTTGCCGGCACCCTCTCGACTCCTTGAGGATTGCTCCCGTCCGCTGGCGTCGGGCTTCTATAACGGAAAGCTGCGAACATTAGGGTGGCAAGCAACAACAGCGACCCAAGAACAATTTGAAAGAGTTTCATGGCAAGATACTCCCACATTTGCATTTTGCATGCGGGGTGATGGCCGTGCCGAGCTCGCGCGAAACATTTCCAGCGAGCAATCACGCGAGTTCGGCCATGACCAAATCGACTCCTAATCTGTGAACATAGCATTCGCTACGTGACTCCATTCACCACCGCGACGCGAAAAGTGAGATCCGCGAGGCGGCACTAGTACGCCGAATAGAAATTGACGCTGCCTCCTGGAGGTATGTAGCACTGAAGTGAGACTGGCTGGTAATTAAACTGGGTGAGGTTTACCCAATAGAAACCTCCGATATGATCCTGCGAAGTAGGGGGATAGCCAGCGTTGCCTGAATAAAGCACACAGCCTGCTCCGGGACTGGAGGTATTTATCATGAACGAAAGCGACGGCGACTGATAGATGTTCGGAACTGGACACGCAAACCAAATACTAACGGCGGGAAGCGACAAGTTGTAAATGGTCGTGCCCGACTGCGGAATGGCGTTATCCACTCTTCTCGTGCCATTGCTGTTGAGAGCGTCACACATTGATCCAGGAAAATTTGCATTTGCCGCGATTGCATTTTGCGAAGTAAACGCCGCTAAGAGAGACAACAATGAGGATGCCAAGTATGTTTGCTTTTTCATGAGTATCCCTTTCCATTCTTTCGGTGAGATCAACAGACCCCCCTCTCGAGACGGACACACGTCCGAGCACAAGGCGGGTACGGAACACCGAGTCATTCGGCGCTTCGCGTCACGAGTAGAGATTGTTTTTTTTTTCGTCAACGCGGATTTGCGTCACATTGTTCGTTGGAATCACCGGAAGGTTGGTACCGGGATTTCCCTAAGAGGCTGAGGCTTGGCGTTTGTGCTCATGAGCCATGTGGATGCCCGATCACGCAACTCGACGTTGGAATGACCCGCGCAAAGCCTGGGTGTCCCAAACCGGGGTTTCCATGGGGCTACACGGGCAAGTTCGATGACTGCGGGGCTCCCGCGGGCAGTCGTAGGCAGCATCGAAATCTGAGTCGCACCCCGCGCTTCCACGCGTATCGTCGTGTGTAGCGGACCTGGGCTGGCGAGGCGTCGGAGTTTGGGTTGCTGGGATACGCGGCGGCGGTTTACGCCGCTGCGCTTGGCGAGCTGCCTGAGTGCTTCTTTGTGGCGCTACGTCAGTGATTTTCAAGACACCATCGGCGAATTGCCTCGGCGTCACCACTTGAATACTTCCGATGGATTTCAGGCCAAGTAGATCTGAGTCACCAGTGACGATGTAATCAGCACGTCCGGTTATGGCGCATTGAATTACCCAATTGTCATCATCATCTTCCAGCAGCCACCGTTCTGCCGGCGATTCTGATGGAACGAATTGAACGAGCGTTTGCAAACGGGCGATGGCTACCGTGACGGACGCTTCACCGCCGTGCCGTGCAATGAATTCATGGATACGTCGGTAGCCAAGCGCGCGCTCGAACTCAGCCCAGAGTCTTGCCGTGATGACAAGTGTGCATTGGCCTCGCCCGAGAGCTTCAATCACCTGCCCTGGAGCACGAGTCGGACTGACGACACCGCTCAAGAGAACGTTGGTGTCCGCGACAATGCGCATTACGGTTCTGGTGTCCTACCGACTTCGCGCGAATTGAACGGCTTCGTTTACCAACCGTTCAACTTCAGCATCTGGAAGGTCTGGTGCCGTTCGCTTCCACTCATCCCAACCTTCGAAGAACTCTTCACGCGCACTCTGGTTCTCGCTGCGCAGGAGCCGCAGGAAGCGCACCACCAGGTCGCGTTCCTTGTCGGTCATGTCATCAAAGTCCACGCCCTGCATCTTCGTTCTCCGGGCTACTGCTTTCAAGCGTGCCACACCGAGGCCGACTTTACAAATAGCGCCGGCAGACAGCGCCGTTTTTGGGGTGCGCAATCGAGTGGCACGGTGCTCGAGCCGTCTGTGGGGCGATATCTAGGTGGATTTCTTCGCGTTACATATTTGAGCTCGGGCGAGAAGAGTTACGATGGGTGGCCGCGCTTTGCCTTAATCGAGAAGAGCTGCGTTGCGTGGCCGTGGCCGCGTCGTGCTCTTGGCTAGTCCGCAATCGGTGTCGGACGATCTGAAGCTGCAGGTGTTGCGTTGAGATGCCAAGCCGTTCGGGCCGCGGCACCTCCATCTTCTGCCATGCGGCAGAACGGCTACCCCACTCCCGTCCTAGGAAAAAACTAAGCGGTATCTTGCACCCCAGTTGGGATTGCACCGGAAGGGCGAAAGGCCATTATTCAGGAACGAAACTCGGCAGCGTTTCATGATTAATGAGTGGCGGGAACCCGCCATCCCGGGACTTCCTGTGCAATCCAAACGTGAGGACGGCTGAGGAGAACCGGGGACACCCCCTGGACGCGTGTTCGGTCGGAAAATGGGGCCGATTGCTGGAAATCGGATGAGAGCCGGAGGACTTCGGAAGCGTGCTGCCCGTCCGCGGATGCGTGTCAGCGCCGCCAGCTTGTTTGGCGGCGAATTTCGCAGGGTTGGCGGCGACGTTCCGAAACTCGCCGCCAAGCTTCGGAAGCTTGGCGGAGAAGTGGGAAGCTTGGCGGAGAAGTGCGCAAGCTTGGCGGAGAACTGCGGGGCCTGGCGGAGCAGACAGCGCGCTCCCCACGCGCCACGCTCAGCAGCCGGAGGGCGAGCCGAGCCCGGCCACGGCGGGCGCGCGGCGATTGCGCGGGCTCGCGGAGGTCGGCCACTGCAGCCGCAACGTTTCGGCGTGAGTAATCGCCCCGTATTCGAAAGGCAACCATGCAAGGTTCAAGTCGATATTCGTGTTGAGCGCTCAACGACTTGCTTCAGGTTCCGCAACCCGCGGCCCTGTGCAATTCGGCGCGGTTTCGAATGGTGAAGCCCGTGTGCGTCGTTTCGACGATGCCTTCGCGTTCCCACTTGGTCATTGCGCGTATTGCCGTTTCGAATGACGTCGAAACCAAGTCAGCGAGTTCCTGACGAGACAGGGCAACGGGCACGCCGATGGTTCCGTCGTCGAATTCGTCGCCGAAACGTTCCTCCAGTTGTACCAATAATGTGGCAAGCCTGGCTTCGACGGAACCGGCGCTGAGCACCTCGATCTTTGCCATGAGCGTGCTGAGCTTCTGTTGAACGGAGCGCGCCAGCGAAAGCCCGAGCAGCGGTTCGTCAGCAGCGGCCGTCAGCAGAACGTCCCGAGGGATGTTGACGCGCTGAACCTCCGGCGTTGCAACGACGGCATCGGCCGGGTAGGGTGACCCTTGAAGTGCGGGCGCGTCGCCCACTGTGTCGGGTGCGCCGAATAGGCCGCAGATCGCCTTTCGCCCTTGTTGACCCATTCTGACGACCTTGACGAGCCCGGTTCGAACGACGGTCAGCGCGACGGGCGTGTCGCCGCCGTGCCAGAGATATTGCCCGTGTTCGACGGTCCGAGTCGTGGCTGCCCTGGCCAACCGTTCCATAACCTCGGGCGACGCCCCTTGCAGGGCCGGGACGCGGGCTAGGAACTCCTTGATGGCCATCGACGAAACAGAAATAGTACAAAACCCGGAGGAGATCCTGTGGTTTCCCTTCACTGGGGACGAGGAATTCTCGCAGTCTCGATCGGGCCCGGCCGCCTAGACAAGTAGCTAGACAAGCCGCGGCAACTGCGGCAACGTGAGCGCGGTCTATCGACCCCCCACGGTGCAAAAAATGAATGACTCAATAAAGTATCTGCTCGACGAATCGCGAATCCCCAAGACCTGGTACAACATCATGGCGGACTTTCCCAAGCCGCCGGCACCACCGCTGAACCCTGCAACGGGTCAGCCTGTTGGTCCTGAGGCGCTCGAGCCGATCTTCCCAAAGGCGCTCATCGCGCAAGAGATGTCGCCGGAGCGCTGGATTGAGATTCCAACGCCCGTTCGCGATATCTACAAACTTTGGCGCCCGAGTCCACTGTACCGTGCGCGCCGTCTCGAACGCGCGCTCGATACGCCGGCGCGCATTTACTACAAGTACGAGGGTGTGAGTCCATCGGGTTCGCATAAGCCGAACACGGCGGTGGCTCAGGCGTTCTACAACAAGGAAGCCGGGATCAAGCGCATCTCGACAGAGACCGGAGCCGGGCAATGGGGGTCGTCGCTGGCGTTTGCTGGGTCAGTCTTCGGCATCGAGATCAAGGTGTTCATGGTTCGCATCAGCTTCGATCAGAAACCCTATCGAAAGGCCATGATGCAAGCCTACGGCGCGACCTGCATTGCCAGCCCAAGCACGGAGACCGAAATTGGGCGCAAAATCCGGGCGGAATTCCCGAATACTACCGGCAGCCTTGGTATTGCAATCAGCGAAGCCATAGAAGTGGCCGCGAAGGACCCTGGCACCAACTACGCGCTCGGGAGCGTGCTCAACCACGTCTGTATTCATCAGTCGGTCGTCGGCCTCGAAGCGATTGAGCAATTCAAGCTGGCCGATGACTATCCCGATATAGTGATTGCCTGCGCTGGAGGCGGCAGTAACTTCGCGGGCCTCGTGTTCCCATTTTTGGGCGAACAACTGCGCGGTGGCAAGAAGGTTCGCGCCATTGCCGTCGAGCCCTCGGCCTGTCCTTCCCTGACGCGCGGCAAGTTTGCCTATGATTTTGGCGACACGGGACAGTTCACGCCTTTGCTCAAGATGTTTACGCTCGGGTCCAGTTTCGTGCCGCCGGGTTTTCACGCGGGAGGCCTTCGCTATCACGGGATGTCGCCGCTCGTCAGCCACGCGCAGTCGCTCGGCCTCACCGAAGCCGCAGCCTATCACCAGACGCCTTGCTTCGAAGCCGGTGTGATGTTTGCGCGCGCAGAGGGCATAATACCCGCGCCCGAATCGACTCACGCCATCCGCTGTGCCATTGATGAAGCATTGCGCTGTAAGCTTGAAGGCACTAGCCGAGCGATTGTTTTCAATCTATCCGGTCACGGCCACTTCGACATGAGCGCCTACACGGCCTACTTCGAGGGCAAGCTCCCGGACGCCGATTACGACGCCAACGAGCTTCAGAAGTCGCTCGACAAGTTACCGAGCGTGGCTTGAGTGGCTCGTCGCGCGCGAACCGTGCGTGTTCGCTTGGGACTTGACTCATCTTTGCGGATACCTTGATTTGACCCCTGAACCAGGGTGTTCGATCAAGCCCCCTGGTGCGAGCCGTCTATGTGGCCATTTTCGCGAATTCAAGGAATTCCCCAGCAATTTGGCGCCGCAAAATCGCGTTGCGAATAGGTGGGCAATTCGGTGTAGACTGACACTATGTCTAGTCTTCGCGTTCGATGGCTTACGCGCGGGGTGGCCGTCGTTCTGGCCTGCGTGTCACTGGCAGCCACATTTACGTCGCCTGCGTTAGCCGCGCCGGACCAGGAAGAATTGTCCAAAGCGCGCGCCCGTTTTCAGCAGGCGACTGAACTGGAGCAGGCGGGCAACTGGGCCGCGGCCTTGCAGCAATTCCGTGAGGTCGGACAGGTTCGCATGACCCCCCAGGTCCGCTATCACATCGCGCTCTGCGAAGAGAAGCTCGGCAAGTTGGTCGCCGCGCTTGGAGGTTTCGAGCTGGCGCTGTCCGAGGCCGAGTCGCTGGGTCCAGATTTTCGCAAGGAAGTCGAAGAAAAGACGAACGCGTTGCGCGAGCGCATTCCCAAGCTCGTGATCGAAAGGGGTGAAGGGGCCGAGGCGGCGACCATCGAGCTCGACGGCATTGCCCTCGGGGCCAGTTCGATTGGAATCGAGGTGCCGCTCGACCCGGGTCCGCATCAGGTTGCGGCGCGCGCCGTGGGTTACGATGTCTACGCAGAGACCATCGAGGTTCCCGAAAAGGAAATCAAGCGCGTGACGGTTACGTTGAACAAGACTGCCGTGGAATCTGCAGGGCAGGGCGAAGGGAACGCGGGCGCAACGGCGCCTGTCGCTCCCCCGACGCACCCGTCGCGCGTCGTGCCGTACGCGATTGGTATTGGCGGCGGCGTGTTGCTCGTGTCATCCGGTGTGTTCTTTCTCGCGCGGCAGTCTCAGATCAATTCGCTCAACGATTTGTGCGGTAGCACGACCTGCCCGAGCACCGTCAATCCAGACGAAGTGAAGAGCCATAAGAGCAAGCTGAACACGTACGACGCGCTCTTCAAGATCACAGGGATTGGAGGGGTTGCGGCAGTTGGCGTCGCCGTGGGGCTCATCGTGCTCGAGCCAAAGGCGCCAAAGCCTGCGACGGCGGGCTTGTGGATCAACCCGGCGGCACCTGGTGCAGATGTTGGAGGCGTAAGCCTAGCCGGCGCATTCTGACGGCAAGTGTAGCCACGTGCCGCTGTGGCAAGAAAGGCAATCGCCCCGTCGAATTAGAACCCCGGATCCTGCTTCCAAGTCGTGGACGCGGGCTTGGGTTTGGCGGATGCCGCTGCGGCCGGGTTTGCATTTGCTTGCCCTGAGGGCGGCTTCGTTGTCTTGGTCCAGCTGCGTGCAGCCTTGCCGGAAGTGTCGGGGGCCGCTTCCGTTGACGCTGCCGGCACGCTTGAGGCGACGGGTTGCTGAGTCGGCGTCGACTCAGCTTCTGGGACCGACGAAACTGCGGGCACCGCGCTGGGATTGGCCGAAGACGCCTGAGCCGGGCCCTGCACAAGAACCTGCGCTGGCGGCCGCGACTTGAGCGCCACCACTAAGCCACCTGCGAGCAGTGCCAAGGTGGCGATGGCCGCGCCCATGACGATTCTGCGTCGCGGCGAGGGAACGCCGACGCCCGTCAAGGTCCCGGTCGCGCCCGTTACCGACGGGACGCCAGATAAATCATTCGACGTTACGCCTGTGCGCGTTACGTAGCTGACCTGCGAGTGGACGCTCTGGCGCATTGGTTCAGGCGCGGCAGCGACCGGTTGCGCAGCGCGCGTCCTGGCGATTTCCTCGGCGCGCACGAGCGCCTCGGACATGGCAATGTGACGTTCAGCGCGCTTGTCTCCAAATAGGCTCATCACGAACTTGCCAACGTCCTCGTCGGTGCTTGCACGCATGGTTTGCGGTAGCTGATCCAGGGCCTTGAGCATTTCGTTGGCAGTTTGGTAGCGCTTGTCCGGTTCCTTCGAAAGCGACTTAGCGACCACTTGCTCAAGCGCGAAGGGGTAGTCCGCGATGACTTTGCGCGGTGACATGACCGGTTGCGGCGCGCAGATGTTGTACATGGTGGCCGCTTCGGACTCGCGGCGAAACGGGTGTTTCCCGGTCGTTAGCGCGTAGAGCACGATGCCCATTGCGAATAGATCGACGCGACGATCAATCGAGCCGCCCCTGACTTGTTCGGGCGCCATATAGGCGACTTTGCCCTTGATCTGTCCGGCCACGGTGGCCCCGCCGCCAAGCGCTGTCGCCTTGGCCACACCGAAGTCTACGACTTTGGAAACGCCGTCGTACGTGACAAGGATGTTCTGGGGCGAGACGTCGCGGTGCACGAGACCTACGAGTTTGCCGTCGCCATCTTTCAACTCATGTGCCGCCTGCAGCCCGGAACAGGCTTGAATGGCAATGCGCACGGCGACGGGGATCGGGACGCCGCCTTTGGCGCGCGCCGCTTTCATGAGTTGATTGAGCGGCACGCCGTCAATCCACTCCATCACCAAAAACAGAATGCCGTTCTGCTCGCCAAGGTCTAGGATTTCGACGACGTGCGGGTGACGGATTTGCGAGGCCAGCGAGGCCTCGTCGAGGAACATCTGCTCGAACTGTTCGTCTTCGCTCAGCTTCGGCAGCATCGTCTTGACGGCGACTATCTTTTGAAAGCCGCGCGACCCTTTGAGACGAGCGGCCCACACCATTGCCATGCCGCCCGAAGCGATCGGCAACAGAAGCTCATAGCGTCCAAGGACGTCGCCCGGGCCGATCTCACCAGCCTGCTGCGTTAATGTGGGTTCCAAGGCCGTATTCACGCGACTCTTAAGAGTTTGGCCCAAGCTCTGCTCTGCCTCAAGCGGACAGTTTCGGGCGGGATTCACCAACGGGCAATTAGAAGATGGGACATATGACCCGCTTCGAAGGGAAGCGGCAAAAAGCTGGGCGCACGCTAGCTCTTTTCCAGTGGAGGGGTCAATTGACCGGGAGGAGATTTGAGTCTGCAAATGGTTCCAGTCCTTCACAGGGGATTTTTGTCCGGGCACCTACCGCCGCAAAATGAGCGCGTTCTTCAGGTATGCAGAAGTGGGATAATGCACACCAACGCGAGAGCCCACAATCCTTGGGCGGGCACAGGTGTTCGTCTCGTTGACCGACTGCGGACTACGCACCGTTGCCGTATTTCGCGATGAGCTGGTCGAAGAGGTTGTCGAGGGTTGCATCAATGCGCTGGTGCTGCGGATTGGATTCGTAGAAAGCGACGATTTCTTCAGCGCCGCGCACGAAAGGAATGGATGCGACGAAATCCGGCACGAGCCGTCGTAGCTTCGTATTGTCGAATATGACGCTGTGCGTCTTGTCACCGAGCAGACTGTCACCCCACTCCTTGTCGTGTTCGGCAATGCGATCCGAGGCCACGTGTACGATGGTGGCTTGCGTGCCCATGGCGCGCGCCAATAGGCATGTGATTTCGTCCCAAGTGAGCAGCTCATCGGAAGTGATGTGCACCGCCTCACCGATGGCGCGATTGTTGCCAAGCAGCCCTACGAAGCCCTTGGCAAAATCGCGATGGTGCGTCAAAACCCAAAGCGATGTTCCGTCGCCGTGCACGACAATCGCTTTGCCTTGGCGCATGCGCGCCAGATTCGTGTAGCCCCCGTGCAGTGGAATCAGTCGGGCGTCGTACGTGTGCGAAGGCCGCACAATCGTGATGGGGTAACCCGTCTCGCGATAGGCATCGAGCAATGCGACCTCACAGGCGATCTTGTCGCGTGAATACTGCCAGACCGGGTTACGCAGCGGGGCGGATTCTGTGATAGGCAGCAGCAGGGGTGGTGTTTGATACGCCGACGCCGAACTGATGAATAATAGCTGATCCGTACGATCGCGAAAGACATCCATGTCTCTTTTGACATGCGCTGGAACGAAGGCAACGAAGTCGGCGACGGCGTCGAAACGCCCGCTGCCGACGATTGATTTCACGGCCGCAACGTCGTGGATATCGGCACGCAGTGTGCGCACATTCTTGGAAACGGGGCGATCGGAAAGCCCTCGGTTGAGCAGGGTGACATCAATCCCGCGCTCGACCGCCAATGCAACGCAAGCCGAACTGATGATTCCGGTTCCCCCAATGAACAGTACTTTCACAGATCTGGACTCCGAGACTCTCGTACACCCAGAAGACACCCTTGGCTAGAGGCTGCGGTGAGTTGTTCCCAAATGACTAGTCGCCTCATCCTGGGTCGCCGTTGGCTGGGTCGGGGCATAGTACTTTTGTTGCAACGGCTTTGCAGGGTTTGCGTTCGCGCTCGACATCTGAGTTCCGCCGACACATCGGCAGGACGGGAGAACTAGTCTCACTTGCTCCTCGTTCCGTGACGATTGTTGCTTCTGAGATGCAGCACTAGTTCTTGTCGTTCTTGTCCCAGATTGGTGCCATTTCGTTGTAGTGACTTGGCGGTCTTGGGGCATATTCTGTGTGGTGCGATGGAACCCGAGGCGGGCGCACGTTGGGGGGATTGTTGGGCGCTTGCGGGGCAGCTGTGTTCGAATTGATTGGCGCCGCGGCAGAGCTCGCTGGAAATCCCGCATCGCCAGGCACCGTGGTGCCATTGGTTGGGGCTGCGTCTTGGGGTGGGGCTGCACTCTGCGCAATAGACGCCGGCAGCGGAGCCATTTCGGTCGCGTGCGTAGCGGTTGGCGTTTCCTTGCATGCCGCGAGCGTCATCGTGGCCGCAATCCCTGCCGCCGCCGCAGTTCGCTTCCAGTGATTTCTCTCGCTCACGATGGGGCTAGCCGCCTTCACTCGCGCTTGAATCTCGAGAACAATGGTTTCCGCCAGGTTTCTCAGAACTTGGTCATCATGTCGAATCCGTTCTGCGAATTCCCATGCGAGGTGTTCCCGGGTTGCGCTCGGCAGCGGGGCGCGGCGAACGGCCTGTATGATTGACATGAGATGGGTGCAGGTATTGTGGTTGACATCAACGATGAAGCGTTTTACCTGCTGGCGCAATACCTGCGAAGTCTCGAAAAAATGACTCAGCAGTTGGTGTTCGTAGTCCACTTGCATGGTCAAGTGATGTAAACCATCCGCAGCATGGTTGCGGTGATTGAATGCTACGGCAATCAATTCGAACGCGCACTGTGCACGCGGCTCGCTGATAGTGTAGTTCCATCCCCAATAGTCCCCGAGCAGGCGCCCCTCTTTGCGCAGCTTGTGCTCCAACGGCGTGCCTGCATAGACTTCGGTACGGCAGAAGTTGGTCGGGAGGTGTGGATGCGCCCGAAGGAATGCCACGTTATCCTCTAGGTCTTCGAGTGTTGAATCAGGATTGAGCAAGAGAAGGTTGTACGCTGCGTGCAGATCAAGCTTCTGTATCACATCGAGTGCGCGGAGGTTGTCGGCGAGCGTCTGGCGCCGTCCCAATTGGCGCAACGAGGTTTCAGTCCCCGCCTCGATGCCGAGGAACACGCGGAACAGCCCCATGGCCTTGAGCGGCGCGAAGGATTCCAGGGACACGGCGTCGGGGCGGCTCTTGATGGCGAAGGCAATCCGCGAAACACCGCGCCTATCAAGCGCGCTGCTGAGCTCGGCAATGCGGGCGCGAAACGCTTGCGGATCGCGAAGCACGAAACTATCGTCGTGGAAATTGAAGATACGTGCTCCGCACCGGTAAAGCAGCGCCATTTCATCGGCAACGCGTTCGGGACTGCGGAGTCTAACCCGTTCACCTCCACAGAGTTGGTGCCAAGCGGAAATCGAGCAGAAGGAGCAAGTATGGGCACAGCCCCGAGACGCAAGGATATTCGTGATGGGAATGCCTAGGTACTCATCGAACGGATGTTTCCGCGGTGGAATAGCAATTCCGTCGAGATCGCAGGGTTTCAATGCCGAAACATTTCGAATGACGCCGTGTTGTGAGCGCCAGACCAGTCCTCGCACTCTTGCGAGATCGTCGAGATGTTTGGCGAGATCGCATACGATGGCTTCTCCCTCCCCAACTGCAACCGAATCGATTGCAGGCACGTCGCGCAGAAGTGCTTCGGCATTGAAGGCCGCAAAGTGACCCCCTGCTGTTATGTGACCGGCGAACGCCAGGCGTCGCGCGCGAGTTGCAAGCTTGGCAAACTCCCTAGCGCGGTAGGTAAATACCATTGACAGCCCAGCCAACTGTGCTCCTGACGAAGCGAGTTCGCTCGCAGCTCGGTTGACGTCCCCTGGGCCATTGAACACAATCGAGATGACTTCATGGCCCTTCGTCTCGAGTGCTGCAATCAAGTACCGAATCGCAAGGTTCTCTTCGAATTCTGCCCCGACGAGCGCAATACGCATCTTACCAAACCCTCCTGCCGCTGGCTGCCTTCTTATTGGCTCATGACGAACACCTGAATACATCATGGGCCGAGCCGTTCCTGTCAGAATCCGCGCGTGACCGCGAGATAGGACCCAGCGAACTGACCGGCTCGGGCGTTGATGGCGACGGAGACGTCGCGTGACGACGGCCAAAGACTCCACAGGGCAATCGTTGCGGCAGCGCCGACCCCAGCCGATGTGAACCCAACGATCTCCCACCGCGCTGCGGAATCTTTATCGTTCGACGCTTTTGTTAGATCGGCAAGCGTTTGCTGTTGTTGCGCTGGGGTGCAACTACTTTCTGCGCTGCACAGCGCCGCGATGCCACTATAGAGGTTGACCCGGCCTTGCGCGCTGTGCCGCTGCGTCGCAGACACGATACCGAGCGTAATACCAGTGGCGGTGACTCCAAGACCCAGTCCAACGCTCAGCGTCTTCCAAGGGAAACCATGCGCCGGTTCGGATTGGACGGCCCGAGCTGCGACCGGAGTCAGTTGCACATCCAGTCTCAGTGCCTCTCCTTGTGCGACGCTGACTTGTCGGACCTCGGATTTGTAGCCCTCTGCAGAGAAAAGCAGGTGATGCTTGCCGGGATCGACCAAGAGTTCATCATCGGGCATCGATTGTTCAGCCTCGTCATCAAGGACCAGCCTCGGCGATGAAACAACGGGACTTAGCGCAATGCGAATCTTGGCCGCTTTCTCGAGAGCTGCGGCGTGAGCGACCGGTAACAACGACGAGACATCAGGGGCGGCAACGCCCGCTCGGAGCAGCGCTGCGGCCCGTTCGTAGTGCTGGATGGCAAGACGAAAATGTCCAAGCTTAGATTCGCAGTAGCCAGCGTGGTACTCGAGACCGGGCGTGTCTTTTATCGCAATGGCTTGGCGAAGTCGGGACACTGCTTCGGCGAACATTCCGGCTTCCCGCAAGCTGGAAGCTTCTTCAAACAATTCGCGCGCGCGCTCGATGTCCTGTGCGTAGACGGCATGCGTCTGCAACACGAACGCCAGAATAAAACACGGATAGAGCTGTCGCATCAATTACCTAATAGAACTCCGTTGCGGCCGGTGAAAGCCTGCAAGCTTTGGTTTGCCATTCTAACCTGAGAGGTTGACGGCCCACGCGTTGGCGTCTCATCGGCGATTGGGTCGTCCATTTTGGTTGTTCTCAATCTCGTGGTGTTCTGGGACCCGGCCCGGAACACGACGTCGGAAAAGCTTAGCTCAAGATCAACGAGTTTCTTGCCACACGGATTCAAAAAACCAAGCCGTCGCCGGAACCCGCGGCTTTGGTCGGATTGGCTTCGCGTGGACCTTCCCTGTTCGGAAGGTCCTTCTTTGGATTGGGTCGCTCTAAGGACGTGTTGCCTCCGCCGGAAGTACTGGATTTCACGTCCGACGAGGCGGGTCGTCCGTCCCTTGTTTGAGAGAGAACGCCCGAATCTTGACAGGCTGTATTAGGTTGGTTCGCTGGTTGCGCGCCGGAAGCGTCAGCGGCAAGCAACGTCGCCTGGCTCGTCGAGCCCACGCTGTTTGCTGTCGCGCCCGATGAGTTGGTTCGAGTTGCCGCACGAGTGACTATTGCGGCGACTACTGCAACCATCAGGCACCCAGCGACGAGCACCACAACCGATTGGCCCCAACGACGTTTGACGGATTGCGCTGGTGGGCTGAAGGGTTTTCGCAGACCTCTTGCGGTGCGCATCTTTGCATCGCAGTCGGGCACGACATGCACTAGCGCCTCACTGGAGCTGTCGTACGGCACAGGCTCCGGCGGCCTCATCGGCGGGAAGTATTGCCGAGCGCTCAAAGGCCCGCAACTGGTTGAAGGCCTGGTGTTCGAGTCGTTGGTTGCATCAGAAGGCGCCCCTTGTGCAACGACATCCGAACGAGAGGCTTGCCGTACACGCAATGAAGCAATGGGCTCAGCAGGTGTGTCCTTCGACGCTGGCTCACGCCAATCTTCGGGCGGTTCAACTTTGCGTGCTTCGTTCGTTTGCGGTAAGAGCGCTGCAGTTTCGTCCCCGCCGATGACAACGGGCGACGGCGTCATGTCGGGGTAGCTGGGCGGGTCACTTTGAGGTGGCCATGAACTCACTGACGCGTTGGTGGCTTCATAAGCCACGGCACCCACTAGTTCTGACGCTTGCCCATCATCATCAAGTGCGAGCCGAGCCATGAGCAGCTCCAGTACCTCTTCAGGCTGCATTGGCACTCTCGGAATGTCGTTCAGATTGACGCCCTCCACTGGAGTGACGGCAAATCCATCCACCGTCCCTTGGTCGGAAAGTTCCGCAACCGGACATGGAGCTGATTTCAGGTGGATATCGTCTGCCAAGCAAGAGCCTCAGAGCAGATTGAAGACTGTTGGCACCGTGACAAGGTCAGGAACTGCGCGCACGCTGTAATTTTCCGACATGTTGCAATGGGAAGTCAACATGCAACGCCGGATACGAAACTAGACACGAACTAATATCGATTCCATAATTATCTGGTAAATCGCTATATATATCTGCAATTCTCCTAAGAAAACGATATCTGAATTGTAGCCAGAATTCCCGCTAGGCGCGCAAGGCGGCGCCACCATCGTGAGCATCCATCCAGTTGTTTCCCACGCCAATGTCGACCAGCAGGGGAACGGCGAGGTCAACGACAGACTGCATCGACGCACGCAGGTTTTCGCAGGCCTCGCTTTGCTCTTCTTCGGGGACTTCGAAGACAAGTTCGTCGTGTACGGTAAGTATCATCCGTGAACCTTTGGATGGAGGCGTCTCCAAGCGCAGCATGGCAAGCTTCAACAGATCAGCTGCCGACCCCTGAATGGGCATGTTCATCGCCATCCTTTCCGCGGCGAGGCGCGCGGCGCGGTTCGAGCTGGCAATTTCCGGCAAAAGACGCCGCCGACCAAGCATAGAGTAGACCGCTTGACCCTGCCTTGCTCGATCCAATACGTCGTTCATGAAGCGACGCACGCCCTCATGCTGCTGAAAATACGTGGCGATGAATGAACTTGCTTCCGCTCTGGGAATGCCTAGGGCTTGTGCCAGCCCCCCCTCGGTTTGTCCGTAAATCACTCCGAAATTGACCGCTTTTGCTCGGCGCCGCATCTCCCGTGACACACTCTCGGGGCCCACGCCGAAAACCGCCATCGCCGTGCGTTGATGGACATCGGCACCTGAGCGAAACGCTTCGAGAAGTAAGCGATCCCCAGATAGATGCGCTAAGACTCTCAGTTCGATTTGCGAATAGTCTGAAGCAACGAGCACGTGACCGGGTGGCGCCACGAACGCGCGCCGGATGGCGCGGCCAAGTTCGCTCCGTATTGGTATGTTCTGCAAATTGGGTTCGCTGGATGATATACGTCCGGTTGCTGCAGTCGTTTGCTCCCACGATGTGTGAACGCGATTCGTCCGTGGATCAACCAGCTTGGGAAGCGAGTGCACATAGGTGCCTTCTAGTTTGGCGATGTGCCTATGCTCGAGCACGACGGAAACCAACGGATGTTCGTCGGCCAGTGCTTCCAACGTGCGTGCATCAGTCGAGCGGCCCGTCTTAGTCCGTTTGAGAGGTTTTAGTCCCAACTCATCGAACAACAGCGTTTCAAGTTGTCGCGGCGACTGAATATTGAATGCATGTCCTGCAAGTCGATGCGCTTGCTCTTCGAGCCGTGATAGTTCCGTTCGCATTTGCTTGCTGAGCGCCGCCAAGTGACCCAAATCTACGACTACACCGTGGCGCTGCATCTTGGCGAGAAGTCGGGAGAGCGGCAGTTCAACCTCGGTCAACAATTTGAACAGTCCTTCGCCTGCCAAACGATCCCGCATATTCTGGGCAAGGCAAAACACCGAGTTGGCTTCTGCGCAGAGGCTGGATTGCAGATCCTCTAGCTTGTCGAGGTGCGACGGAGCATTCTTTTCTCGCACGAGTGGGCCATCACGACCCAGAAACCGTGCGGCAATGTCGGGCAGATCATGCGACTGCCGCGGATCGAGAAGGTAATCGCCCAACTCGACATCGAGACCGATTGGAAAGCTCTCGATATTTCCGTCGAGCAGTGCCAGCCACATTCGCCTGGCTCCGTACGTATCGACTCGAACATTCGACGTGGCGAGGCGTGCGAGCTTTTCGGCTACCATCGCCTGCTGGAGTGGCACTGGTCCGTCGAGTTGAGTTGGGATCATCGGCACGATGTCGGCGCGATTTGGCTGAAACGATACGGTAAGCCAAGCCCAGGGCGCTTGTTTTGACGCATCGTCGGAACGATGCAGAATGATTGCCGCGTGCGGCGCACGCGAGACACCTTGCAGTAGCTCGTCCAGCGCGGATTCGGATGTAATCCAGTTGGCGCTAAGCTTGGTCGTTTCGGAACTGATAGGGAAACCTGGCGGCTTTGCCAGAACCGTGTTGCCACTATTCGAGGAATCATCGAGCGTGCGCAAGAGGCGGTGAAAACCAAGTTCCGAATAGAGTTTCTTCAGGTTTCGAGTATTGCGTCCAGACCAGACCAGCGATTGCGCGGACAAATTGAGTCCGCAATCGACGCGGAACGCCACGAGGTCGCGGCTGAGAAAGGCCAAATCCCTGTTTAGCTCGAGCGTCTCGCGCAGCTTCTTTCTGGATATCTGGTCGAGATGCGAATAGAGACCATCCATATCGCCGTATTGATTCAGCAATTCAGCTGCCGTCTTTGGCCCGACGCTTGGCACCCCGGGAATGTTGTCGGAACTGTCACCAGTGAGGGCCAGGAAGTCTCGCACTTGATCAACACGCACGCCGAATTTCTCGATGACCTCGGGTGGCCCATACACCATGTTGCGCTGTGGGTCCCAGAGTCTGACGTCATCCCCGACTAGTTGCATTAAATCCTTGTCAGCGCCGACAACAAGTACACGCAGTGAGCGCGCCCTGGCTTGTTCCACCGCTGTCGCGATGATGTCGTCTGCCTCGTAGCCAGGGTACCGCCAGACGAGATGACTGACAGCCGAGACAATCTCTGTCATACGCGTGAGTTGGACTATCAAGTCTTTTGGCGGTTCCGGTCGATTGGCTTTGTAGTCCGGATACAGCGCATGCCGAAAAGTTGGACGGCCTGAGTCGAGAGCGAAGGCAAGCATCTTGGGGGGATACTCTGTCAAGATGCGTTCAAGCATCGTCACCGTGCCGAACACAGCGTTCGTTGGCTCGCCGGTGGGACTCGAGAGCGGCATCAACGCGTGGTAGGCACGAAACACGAATGCGCTAAGATCGACGATGACGAGCACGTCGTCCGCATTTCTATCGAACAAGACGGTGGCCGTAGCCCCCGTTTTTGACTATCCTCAGTCATTTGTCGCCTACGAATCCAAAAGCCCCGCGAGCACTCGCGACCCGTCGCGCATGGTCATTGGCTCTTTGTGCGATCCGACCAAGTGCCGTGCCGCGAATCAGTTCAAATGCGAGCGCCGCTGTAAATGCGTCCCCGGCTCCAACCGGGTCGCCAGAATTGTCAAGTAACGGATAACCCTGGTGTTCGAATCGTTCTGAACGGGTGGCGAGGACACAGCCACGACTCCCCCTAGTCACAGCAATGATCTGCACGCCGAAGTCGCCAAAGATCCGCGGAAGGGGCTCATCGGTTGCCAATAGCTCGGCAACGCTCCGCAGTTCCAACTCATTCATCTTGACGACGTCGGCGAAACCCAACGCGTTGTCCACGAGCGTTCGGCTGATATGCGGTGAACGCAAGTTCAAGTCGCAGACTGCCAAACAAGTTCTAGGACGCGAAGTGAGCAGCATTTTCAACGCGTCTTGTACGATCGGAGTGCGCTGGGCCAGTGTGCCGTACACAATTCCATTGATGTCTTGCAACCGCGCGTGGAGCCGCGTTTGAAATTCGATCCGGTCCCACGCCGATTCTGCTGCAATTGTGTACGTGGGTTCTCCGTCAACTAGGGTGACCTCGACTGTGCCCGTGGGGGCTGTCGAATCCTGCTGGACGAAGCTCGTGTCCAGCCCGTGTCCGCTAATACGACGCAAGGCCGCATCGCCCAGAGCGTCCCTGCCGACGCGGCTTACCAGCAAAGGCATGGCGCCAAGCCGATGCAGGTTGATGGCCACGTTCGCTGCCGAGCCGCCCAATTCTGGTCCAGTGGGAAATAAATCCCATAGCAGTTCACCCCAGCATACGACTGTCGGGTGATATTGCGGTGCAGGTTGACTTGAGTTGTAGTTCGCCACACTAAATCACCGATTTCGATTCAGCGACAGCGAATGCGTGGGCGCGTAACATGTTCGCGACCGCTGATTTAGCGCCCAGCTGGCGGCAATGTGACCTGCGGGCGTTGTGCCAAACAGCGGTCGATGGCCGAGTCCAGCTCCGCGGGTGCACCCTTTGGCAAACGCGGGCGCCCAAGGACATTGGTGAACATGCGGTCGAAAGTGGGCCAACCGTTGCTCCCGAGACTCAGCCAAACGAATAGGGCGCGACCTTTGATGTTCTCGAAAGGCGCGCCAGCCCCCAAGTTATGGTTCCAGGCACGTGAATCCGCGCTGTTGTTTCGGTTATCGCCGAGCACCCAGACTTCGCCCGGTGCGACGTGGTACGGACCCTGTTCAATCTCAGCGTGGCCTTCTTCGTAGATGGTGAGATACGAGTACTCCCCCAAGAACTCGACATAGAGTTCGCCGCGCCGCGGGAAGCCTTCGCCCTCTTCGAAATTGTACGTGCCGGCACGGCAGGCGGGCACCCTCCAGCCATTGATGATTGGGTGGCCTGCGTCCACGACCAACGTATCGCCGGGCACGGCAATAACTCTCTTGATGTAGTCTTGACGAGGATTGGATCCGGATCCGGGTACTCGAACACCATGATATCGCCGCGCAGCGGTGGCAGGCCGTTCCAGAGGCGCGTCTTGGTAAACGGGATTGTCGGGCCGTATGCAAGTTTGTTGACGAAAATGTGATCCTGCAACTGCAGCGTTGGCAACATCGAGCCGCTTGGAATCTTAAACGCTTCGACGACAAAAGCACGCAGCAGCAAGGCCACGGCAATGGCAACCCCAATTGACTCGACGTATTCCAGGAAATCGCTTCGTTGCCACTGTTCCAGGTGGCGGGTTACCAGGGAGCTTACGCGGTTGTGCGCATTGACAAATGCTTCGGGCGAAAATGGCTCGTTTTGCATGATTGCGCGCAGTTGCTCGAGTGCCTTTTCGATCTCTTCACGATTGGAGGCCGTCACTTCGCGCTGGATCGCCCGACGTTTGCGTACCATAAGGCGGCGGATGTCTTCGAGTAGCCGCCCCGCCTGCTCAAAGTCGCCTCGCATGTGCGCGGGCAGCTCAGGGGGCCCGGCGAATCCGCACAGTTGGGCCAGTGGCAAGCGATGCCTTGCCGCGTAGAGCATCATCTCGAATATCGTGAACAGAACAATCAACGCGGGTACAGGCTGGTCCTTGACGAGTTCGCGCAGGCGAGAGAACAGGCCGCCCGCGATCGCATCGGCGCCCGGCACAACTAGCCAAAGCGTCAACAGCGCGATTGCCGCGGGCGCCATGATGAACCAAAGTGTGAAAAACGCGTAACGGAGTGCCAAGTGCTTCGACACGACTCTTAAGATTCCTTTGGCAAGCGGGCGCTTACGCCCACAAGATGCCAGGTGGCCCCGGATCCATCCGTGGACTCGTAGCGCGACGAGTTATCAGAGAGGACCGAAACCCATTCAAGACTGCGACAGCTGGGTGGTGTCGAAACTTGTCCGAAGGGGAACCGCAACATAGGCATATTTCGAGCTGGGGCCGGACCTCATACCCTCGCCAACGAAAGCCGGCAACGCGGGGGACATCCGAACCCAAATTCATCGAGAAAACCCCGGTTAGGTCGCATCGACCACCTGGACGAGATAGTCCACCTTCGCGGCGCGGTCATCAACCGAGGCTGACGCTTGTTGCAAGCTCTGCCCCTGCGATGAGTTATCGAGCAGCAGAAAATAGGTCCCCGCTGGCACGGGGACAGTCTGCTTCCAGACAGAGCCGTAGGGCACTCGCTGCATGAATCTTGGCGGTTCGACCAGAGGTGCCGGGCCAGCGAAATGCACATAACGGTCCCGTGCTTGGTTGGCGGCTGATTCCGACAGCACGGCCAAGTTTATGCCGGGGGCTCCGTCAATTGCCAATACGATTGACAGCGCCTTGTCATTCCCTTGAACGATGAACCCGCCCAGATAGTCCTGTTGGCCTGCATGGATCTCGGTTCGTTCGTTTGCTTGAACGGGGTCGTCGCTGACGATGTTGAAAGGGTGAAACGTGTGCTGGCTCAAAGGCAGCAAACCCGCACTAGTCTCGATTTGGCCTGTCGTGTCGGCACGAATGACTGTGAATCCGCGGCCAACTTGGGCCTCGAATATTTCGCGCCCAAGTCGATCGGGGTCCACTCCAGCAAGACTTGCAGCCCCACGTGCGATACTCGACTCGACGAGCACCGTCTTCATTTGAGTCGTTTCTACGCGACGAGGGCGAAAATATGCGTACATCGATCGGTCATCGGCGATTTGAAAGTCTGGAAACAGCTCGACTGAACCTAAGATGTCGAATCCGATGCGTTGCGTTACGTTGGTCCATACGTAGCCAATGCCCGCGAACTTGATGTTGAACGTGGTCTTTGAATCGTCCTCGACCATGTCGGATCGGCAATCCTTGCCGAAAAAGCGGCCCACCACGGGGTGATCATCGGATAGCTTGAGCGCGACCCCTCGGGTCAGCATTTCACTGCAGAAGCTACCGAGGCCAAATCTCAATATGTCCACTCGCAGGGACTTGTTCTTTGGATCATTGATGACGCCGGGTCCAAGGATCGTTATACTCGAAACACCCAAAGATTGTTTGGATGCGCAGCTGAACAGACAGATAGCCAACGCGAAAATGAGCGCAGCTCGGCCATAGCGACTTTGCGCGTATGGACTGGTCGTCCCGACGTCCGCGCTGGCAACCGTTTGCAAGCTTCGCCCCATGGTCCGCGGTGGCAACCGTTCGAGAATCTGCGAAAAACTCAGGGCACTACTCATAGGGCCAACAGCATAGCCCCTTACGACCGACAACGTCTCCTCCTTGGCGTGGCTTACGAAAAGCGCAAATTGGATTGACCGGGCGGCCATCAATTGACAGTCGGGCTAGAGGGAATCATCGTCCGGCGAGAACATGTCCCATGCGGCAGTTATCGGCGCGGGTGCCTGGGGCACGGCCTTGGCACGAGTTCTAGCGGCGAATCAGGAGTCGATTGCGCTTTGGACCTGGCAACCTAGCCATGCCAATTCAATGCGAGAATGCAAGGAGAATAGTGAGTTTCTGCCCGGCTTCTCACTGCCAGACAACATAGTACCCACCGCGGACCTAAGAGAAGCACTCACGGGCGCAAGGCTCGCAGTGATATCGGTTCCCTCCCAGGTTGTTCGCCCCGTGCTCGAGCGGGCACGTTCCTGGCTGTCGCCCGCAACCTGCATCATCAGTGCGACCAAAGGTATTGAGGAAGCGTCGCTCATGTTGATGAGTGAAGTGGCTGGCGACGTCCTAGGGCCGGGTGCCCTCGAACAAGTGGTCGTGCTTTCCGGGCCGAGCTTCGCCAAGGAAGTTGCATTGGGAATGCCCACCAATCTCGTGGTGGCGGGCGCGGACGCTAGGCTCGTAGCATTCGTCCAGAACCTGTTTTCTGGCGACCGAGTTCGGGCCTACACTAGCGACGACATACTGGGTGTGCAGCTCGGTGGTGCGCTGAAGAATGTGATTGCCATTGCGGCCGGCGCCTGTGACGGAATTGGATTTGGAAACAACACGCGAGCGGCCCTCATAACTCGAGGCATCGCGGAAATCACGCGCCTGGCCGTGCGACGTGGTGCCAACCCGTTGACGCTGGCGGGGCTCGCCGGGCTTGGCGATCTAGTGCTGACTTGTACCAGCGAATTGAGTCGAAATCGAACGGTTGGGTACGAATTGGGACGCGGGGCGAAACTGGCGGATGTATTATCAAACTTGGGCCATGTTGCGGAAGGAGTGCCGGCGACCAAAAGCGCGTACAACATGTCCCGGATCTTCGATGTGGAGCTTCCCATCACGACCGAAGTGTATCGAGTCCTGTTCGATGGAAAACAACCGCTTCAGGCTGTAAAGGACTTGGTGGGTCGCCCACTTCGACGCGAATTGGACTAGCTTTGAGCGGCGCTGTTTGGGGGACGGCGATTGGATCGATGTTCGGGTATGGTGCTTCGCCTGGCAACCACCCGTATGGACGCGCCGACGATTGGGCCGCTGTGGGCGTGCTTCCTTAAGGCCGTCAGCGGGTTTCACGATTGCGAAGTGCCGTGCGGCAGACTACGCTGCGAACAGATGGCAACGCTTCGTTACTTCCCAGCTCTTCGCGAACCCGTATTGATCTCGATCGCGAAGCCGGTTACAACGCTCGGTTCGGAACCGGGCAATGACGTAGCGTTGGACGAAAAGGATGTGTGCGCGCATCATGCGCAGATCATCTTCGATGGCCGTGATTTTCAATTAGAGGAAATCGACCGCCACGGCGAGATTCTGGTTAACGGCAAGAAGAAACGGCGCGTGCGTCTCGCGCATGCCGACCGGATTCAATTGGGCGCGGCTCAATTGGGCTTCTCGGCTTATGGCGAGGTCCCGCTTGAAGCGACCGCCGGAGGTGTGCAAAGTGAAGCGCCCAATGTCGATGGGCTTCGGCGGTTGCAGGCATTTAGCGAGCGGCTGATGACGCGCCGATCCGTGGATGACTTGCTTGAAGCACTGTTGGACGACATCGTTGAACTGACCGGTGCCGGTCGAGGCATCGTTCTTCTGGTCGATCCGACGGACGCCGACAATCGCGTCCCGCACGTCCGTGTTTCCAGAAACGTACACCGTGAGGCCGTCGAAGACGCTTCCGGGACGATCAGCGACAGCATCGTGCGCCAGGTCGTTGAAACGAAGCGGCCCGTTATCGTCAGCGATGCGCTCAGTGATACGAAGTTTGGCAAGAGCGAAAGCGTCATTGCGCTGAAACTTTCCAGCGTCATGTGCGTGCCTTTGCTCAACCAAGGGGATATCATCGGCGCCATTTACGTCGGCAACGACGAGATCAAGAGCCTATTTCACCGAAGGCAACTCGATCTATTGACCATCTACGCAGCGCAAGCGTCGCTGATTCTCCAAAATGCGCTTTTGGTTTCGACATTGCGCGCTGACAAGGAGAAGCTGGCCGCCGAGCTTCAAGACAAGCGCTTTGGTGAGATCATAGGTAGCTGCGCGTCGATGCTGGAGGTGTTCCGCAAGTTGCAGAAAGTCGCGACGACGGATATCAGTGTCCTGATTACGGGAGAAACAGGCACCGGGAAAGAATTGATCGCCCGAGAATTGCATCGGCGCAGTCATCGCGTCCGGGGGCCGTTCGTCACCGTCAATTGCGGCGCCATCCCCGAGAACCTCATCGAAAGCGAGATGTTTGGACACGTGCGTGGCGCATTTACCGGCGCTGTCGCCAGCCGCGGGGGCAAGTTTCAACAAGCGGACGGGGGCAGTCTGTTCCTCGATGAAATCGGGGAGCTCAGTCCACCGCTTCAGGTGAAGTTGTTGCGCGCACTGCAAGAGAAAGTCGTCTGTCGCGTTGGAGACAGCAAGCCCGAGAAGTGCGACATCCGAATCATCGCCGCTACCAACCGGTCGCTCGAGGAAATGATAAAGACGGGCGAGTTTCGCGAGGACCTCTACTACCGCCTCAATGTGGTCAACCTGTGGCTGCCGCCGCTACGAAGCCGCGGCGACGACGTCTTGATCATTGCCAAGGCCTTGCTCAGCAAATACGCTGAGGAATTCAGCAGCAAGGTCAAAGGGTTCTCGCCGCAAGCGTTTGCGGCAATTCGCAAGTACCCATGGCCTGGCAACGTGCGTCAGCTTGAGAACAGAATCAAAAAAGCGCTTGTATTGTGCGACAAGCCATTGATTACACCTGAGGACCTCGAGATCGTCGAAGGCGGGACTCCCTCGATATTGCCGCTCGAGAAGGCGAAGGAGGAATTCCAGCGCCGGTACGTGCACGAGGCGCTGGAACGTAACAATGGCAATCGAACGCAAACGGCTCGGGACTTGGGCGTTGATCCCCGCACGATCTTCCGCTATCTGGAGCGAGATGCGTCCAGCCCGTCTTCACCCGGGCCGCTTGCGCGTCCGGCAAATTCAGAAGAGGATCGCGACTAATGCGTCGCGCCGACGAGCCATGCAAACGCAGGCACCATCACCTCTTCGGGGCTCGACTGGCCGTGGCTCACGCCGCCAGACCCACCCTGGTCGGGGTCAACAACGAACCCGTGATCGCCGAAAACGACAACGAGCGTTCGCGGTGCCGCTTTCAGCAGGGCACTTGAAAGCACGGGAGCCACCTCATCGGCGAGTGAGTCCAAACCTTCAGCGGATTCGATATGGGGGTCAGACAGCGCCGCTGCCACCATATCAAGTTTCATAACATCGCGTGCCCCGGTTCGAACGCGCCGCAGTGTGGCCGCAGCCCGGCCGTGAGCTACGAATGCATTCGACTCTGACGGCGGATCGAAATGCTTGAGCCCGTCCGCCCCGCGTCCTAGAAGGTCGAGTTGCGTTGCCGTGTTCGAGGGCAGAGCGCTCCACAATAGGAGCCGCTCCGTCATCGCCGCTTGCTGGCCAAGCAATCGCCGCATGCGCAATTCGATTCGCAACCCCAGATCGAAACGCATGCTGTCCACCAATACGAGTTGCACCGACCGCGCCCCGTGCAGCCTTGCTAGCCGATGTGCTGCATCCGGAATGTCGAGCACCATCATCGGTCGCTTGTTGCGCAATCTCAGGGCGTCGAAAGCTTCACCATAGCTTCGAGCAAAGCTCGAGGACCAACTCGCCAAAACCTGCAAGGCTTCGGGGGAAGCAACGCCGCGCGCTGCGGCGTCCCAGAGCGGGACGTACGCATTTACATAAAGTTGTTCGACCGCGCAAAGGGGTCGAGGACCGCGCGCTTCGTCCAGTGTACGCATCCAATCGCGCCAACGGGTCGCTGCCTCCGGGAATAGCGGCTGCGATTCCGTGACGGGCGCCGCGTCATTGGGCAAGGGTGATTGAACAGCGGCTGGCTCTGGCAAAACTTCAGCGGACTGAGCGATCGACACGATGGGGCGCGCGACAATCGCCGCATCGGGGGAGGTGGGCGTGGCCGGTTCAGCGGCTTGCCCGATGAGCGCGCTGCAATCCGCCGAGTCGGGAGTCGCATCGCAGTCGTTGGCGTTACCCGAATGAGCCTCAGCGGACTCGGGTAACGGAGCCGATTCGAGAACCGGTGCGTCACCTTCGAGTGCGTCGCTAGGGGGGCTCGCCAAGGTCGCGTCAACCTCCGACTGATCAGCGTCCGTTGTGAGCACGTTGGACTCGAAAATCCCCGATAGCGGACTTTGAATTTCTCCAGACGTGTAGGCGTCAGCGCCATCGTCGAGGATCGCGACCTCTCGCATCGTACGCAGGCTCATGTCCATCTGGACATCGACGGGCGGCGGCGTACTGGGGCGCAAATCAAGCTCTTCGGCGTCGCGGACCAGCGACCGCAGGTGCGTGGGCGCCGTGTAGATCCCGAGGGTTTCATCGCGCAAATCGAGATAGATCCGCAGCGGGCGTTCCCGTGCCGTCATGACCCACCAGCGAAGCACGGCACTGTCCTCGGCATCGAGTGCGCCCGCGTGGTTCGCAATCGATTCGAGCTGTTCGATGGCCAAAGCCAGACCGGGCGCACCGAGCAGTCGCGCGCGGTAAAGTTGGTCGCTCAGCGACGCATCGCTGTCGGCGCAGGCCGCGATCCCGGGTGGGCAGGCCCCGCGCAGCTCGAGCGATTTTTCGATGGACTCCTCGAGCACAACGCCGAGCCGACCTCGGCCACGCGGTCCAGGCATCGACACGCGCACGGGCAGCCAGCCTTCGGCTTCGGAGGCCAGCAGGAGTTCTTCGCGCATTTTCGCGCTAACGAAGCTTACATTCGCCGCGGGGCGATTCGGGATCGTTTCAAGTGCCGCCTCGATCATCATAGAAGCATGGTCTGGACCAAAATCCACAAGTTGGCCCAGTTTCTGACCTGTCCGGCCAGGTGTTATTTTGGCGTGACGGCACGGATACGCTGTGTTGGCCTGAGTCAAAGCCGCCCCGTTGACGCGGAGGCACGCATTCCGTACCTTCAAGATCGTTCCCTCTGTCGAGCACGCCAGGGTGTGTTCAATGAATCCCGAACAACCTCACGAACCGGGAAGCGAGGCCGCGGTGGAGCGCTAGGCTCGGACTACTTCACCGAGAAAGCCAGAAGTCGCGGAGAGCCTCCCACCTAGCGTAGGCTAGGGGTTCGGAACACAATAATCTCCAGCGTCTCATACGGTCAGGAACCTATGAACGGGCCGATGGTGCGAAAATCGCCACGGCCCGTTCGCCTGTTTGTGCCGGGCCCGGCCCGAAACACTGAAACTTCTAGACCTCATAGACCTGACGTCGATAACGAAAAATTACGCCTTCGTTGATTCGAACGTTCGGTATGGCTCAACTCTTGTTGTTGGGCTCTCGCAGACGAATGCTTCCGTCGCTCGCCGCTCTCGGGTACGGTCGGCGCAAATCGTGAAAATGTCGCGTGACACTTACTGTGCGCAGAACCTTCGTCGGTCTCGAAGGTTCCTGGTGCCCGTTGTTGCAGTGGCCGCCGCGGTTGGTGCGATCAGCCTGAGCCGTCCCACGAGCGCCGCCAAGGTGAGGGGGATCGTTGCTGGCTTCAAGTTGCTGCGCAACCCCGTGTGGGTCGAGGCGCAGGACGCCAGTCGCCACGCGTTTTCATTTCGCGAGGCAGTCCCCACGGTGCCTGCCGAGATGCGGCAACTGTATCCTTTCATACCCAAGGAGCTTTGTGTTGCAGCCTTGTCCACAGAAAGACAAGCGCCTCCGCCGCCGGTCTTGATTCGCATCGGCGGTGGTCGCACAGCTCCGGTAACGATTGTGGTGCCTCCGTTGACCAAACTCAGTTTTCAAAACACCGATCCGTTTCCGCATCGACTCTACGGATACAACCTGCCGTCCTTCAGTGCCTCTGACACGGGCAAGGGAGCCAATCGAGATTGGACGGTACCTGCGGCAGGGGTATTCGAAATCAGAGATGAAGCTGCACCCAGCCTTCGCATGTGGGTTGTTGGCGATGACCACGTGGCTGCCATCGCGTATCCGTCGCTCAAGGGCGAATTCCAGCTCTCGATTGTGCAACCCGGCGATTACCAGGTTCAGGCGTTTTTCGCGGGCAAGAAGGTGGGTACTCCCACTCCAATCAAGGTCACGACAGCGGACATCGATCTGGCGAAGACCCCGATCGTTGTGGCGAAGAAAGACTCGAGCGGTTCCAAGGACAAGGACAAGAGCGACGACACGGGCAACGCCGAAACGGCAGGCGGCGCAGACGCTGGCGCAGCGCACTGAGAGGACTTGACGTATGTTGCTAACTCGGTTTTGGAACGTATTGACTGCGCTTTTGCTCGGCGCTGCCGTGTTCGTCCTGTACCTCGCCGTGAGCATGTACAACCGCGCGGGTTCGCGGACAATGGCCGAACGGCTCAGCTCGGATTCGCAGGTCGTATCCTGGTACCTCAAGGAGGACGCTCGAGAGCGCGCAGCGCAACTAATCCAGTTTGCCGTGAATCCGGAACTGGCGAGGGCCCTTCAGAAGTCCAACGAGTCTGAGGCCAAGGTTCCTCCGCAGAGTCAGGAAAAGGTGCGCCGGGTCCTCAAAACTATCAACGACAAGATCCCCTCTGAATTCGGCTTCGATGCCGTCTTTGCCGTCGATCAGTTAGGAAGGGTCGTTGACCATCTCGGTTATGAGCAAGCCTCCGGAATGGAAGAGTTCGAACTGGGTGGCTACACGGTTGTCGCTGACGCACTGCACGGTTACATCCGGGACGACATTCTGGTTTTGGATCGCATGTACCGGGTGGTGGCTCGTCCTGTCGAACTCGAAGCCGGGCAACCTCCCGTGGGTGCCATCATGGGTGCGCGCATCGTCGATGATCGATTTTCTCGCGAATTGTCCAAGCGCACCAACGCGGCCATTGGCTTCTTTGCGCGAGGTCAGCGGGTAGCATCAGGCGCTCCCGACGACTTCGACAAGAGTCAGCTCGACCAGATCGTCGGCGATCTGGCAGAGCTAGACCGCGACGAGGCGTATCGCGAAATGGGCCGCAGCAAGGTGCGTTCGATCGGGGGCCTATTGGGCGTGCAGTATGCTCGTCTGCCGGGGGAAGCTTGGGCCCTGGGGGCTGGCTACGTCGTCGCGCGAAGGCCCGATCAGGTGGACAACCCCTTCGGGTTTTTTCAGAAGTCCGATGACAAGGACAAAGAGCAGGCGCACGTATGGGTGGCGATTGCCATCGCGCTTGGAGTGGCGCTGCTAGGGATTCTGTTCAGCATTCTGGAACACACGCGACCCTTGTTGCTGTTGCGGGGCGAAGCCATCAAACTAGCCAAAGGCCAACTCGATCAGTTGCATCCCAGCAGATTCCGGGGGATCTATCGCAAGATTGCGGGCGATCTGAATGACGGCATCGATCAAGTTGCGGCCAAAGGCGGGGTACCTCGAAAGGCCGCCGATCTAAAGCAGGTGCTTGGAGACATCCCGGATCAACCGCAAATGAGCGCTTTCTCGTTCCCAGGTGAGGCGTCTGCACCCACCGCGGCGTCCAGTCCGACCGCTTCCAAAGCGTTGCCTTCGGCGCCACAGCGCAGTGTACCTAAACCCGCCGGCGCCGCTGCGGACGCGGCCAGTGCCAATGCGCCGCAGCCGCCGGCGCGACGGCCCCCGCCCCCTCGCTCGCAGGAACAACCCGCACCGAGTGCGGGCGAAACCAAGGAAGAGACGTGGCGCAGGGTGTACGAAGAGTTCGTCGCGCTCAAGCAGCAATGTGGTGAGAAAGTAGATGGCCTGACTTACGAGAAGTTCGAAGGCACGCTGAAAAAGAACGAAGATGCGCTGATCCAGCGCCATGGCGCTTCGGCGGTCAAGTTCTCCGTCTATGTCAAGGACGGCAAAGCCGCCCTAAAGGCGAGCCCGATTAAGTAGCTATGCAGGACTCACAGATTTTCGATGTACTGGTGATCGGTTCGGGGCCGGCAGGATTGACGGCGTCCATCTATGCAGCTCGCGCGAATTTGAGGCCACTCTGCGTGGAGGGATTTAACGCGGGCGGGCTGATTCCCGGCGGGCAACTGATGTTCACGACGGACGTTGAGAACTATCCAGGGTTCCCCAAAGGGGTACAAGGCCAGGAGTTGATGGCCTTGATGCGTGAGCAAGCCGAACGACAAGGCACGACCTTCGTGACTGCCGACGTTCAGAAGGTCAACTTCTCCGCGCGACCGCTCAAGATCTGGGTTGGGGAAGGCGAGGATATCCTTTACCTCGCGCAAACCGTCATCATTGCTACGGGTGCGCGAGCGAACTACCTGGGGCTTGCTAACGAGGAGGCTCTAAAGAACCGCGGTGTGAGCGCTTGCGCGGTCTGTGACGGAGCGCTATTTCGCAATGAAGACGTTGCTGTCGTCGGCGGGGGAGACACCGCCATGGAGGAGGCCAGCTATCTTGCGGGTTTGTGCAAGAGCGTAACACTGCTGCATCGTCGCGATGAATTCCGGGCGTCGAAGGCAATGCAGAAGCGGGTCGAGGAGAATCCAAAGATTCGATTATTGCGCAGTTACGTTGTAACGGACGTTTTGGACGTGGCGGCGGACCGCGTAACGGCAATTGACGTGAAGGATCTTAAGTCACAGGAATCGAAGCGGATCGAAGTGCAGGCACTGTTCGTAGCGATTGGTCACACGCCCATGACTGACCTGTTCCGAGAACAAATCGAGCTCCACCCCAATGGTTATATCAAGGTGACGCCGGGGTTGACGCGTACGAGCGTGCCTGGGGTGTTCGCCGCAGGCGACTGCGCCGACTGGACGTATCGGCAAGCGGTAACTGCGGCGGGAACCGGATGCATGGCGGCACTCGATGCCGAACGCTGGCTTGTTTCACAGGGGGGGCATTGAGCCAGTGCCGCATTCGACGCAAGACCCAGAAGTCTACGCTGATATCGTCGGTTGGATTCGCTGTGTGCGCGAGTACCTCGAACACCAAGCCCGCTGCGGCACGACGGGCTTGCCGCGCGATCCGCTCGCAAGGCACGGCCACAACCCGTCTTCCCCAGCTCTCAGCGAGCCTCCTGCGAGCTTGGCTCCCGCTGAACCGGCACAGAGGGTTGACGTTCCAGTTCCAACGCTCGATCAGCTGTCGAATCTGCGTAGAATGGACGAGACCGAAGCGTTGCATGTATTGACACAAGCCGAGCGGACGGAAAAACTGGCGGTGCTACAGCACAACATTGTCGGGTGCACACGCTGCCGATTGCACGAACAGCGAACGCAGATAGTCTTTGCTCGCGGTACAGGCAGCTGCGGCCTATGCTTTATCGGGGAAGGGCCCGGCGCGGACGAGGACGCACAGGGGTTCCCCTTTGTCGGCAAGGCGGGGCAGCTACTCGATCGCATGATTTCCGCAATGGGCCTACTACGCGATGAAGTCTACGTCTGCAACATCGTCAAGTGCCGCCCGCCGGACAACCGCAAGCCGGCTCCCGACGAGATGACAGCGTGCCAGCCATACTTGGAGCGGCAGCTCGAGCTTCTTGGACCCGAAGTGATAGTAGCCTTGGGAGCAACGGCGGTTGAAGGCCTGCTGGGTATCACCGAAGGAATCACTCGAATGCGGGGCAAGTGGAAGCTCTATCGCGGGTCGATTCCCGTAATGCCCACATTTCATCCCGCGTACTTGCTGCGCAATCCAAGCGCGAAGCACCCCGTGTGGGAGGACATGTGTGAAGTATTGAGGCATATGGGGCAGCCCGTGCCCGAACGGGCTAAGAGTTAGTGGATCGGGTGCACTACGAGCACCAAGACTGCCCAGATTATGTGTGCAATCGCGGGAGCCAACCAAGTCCCGACGATTAGGCGCTCTATCGTGAGAACGGCGCCAAGTCCGCTAGCCACGGCGAACAGCAGTATCGATCGACTTGCGGCAATGGGTAACGCGTAGCTCAGTGTCGCAACCGTGACGGCAGCGATTGTTGGCATCCGCCTATTCAACCATTCAATCCATTGACCGCGCCACAGCAATTCCTCGACGCATATGGTCAACACAAGAATGGGTGACGCGGCGAGAGGTCCCGGTGGTTGACGCAACGTGGCATAGAGCTGTTTCAGCTCGCTGTCGAACCCCGGGATTAATTGAACAATCAGTGGCGCAACCGCCCAACTGGCTACGGCCAACGCCAAACCGATAATGGCGCCCGAAATCGCAGCGCGAAGCGACCATCGCACTGAGAGCAGGGCGGAGCCGTGGCGGAGCATCGAGGCCATCATCACCAATCCAAAGGTGCCGTGGCACAACCAGGGGCCGTAGCGAGGGGTCAAGGACCAAGCTAATGCGATGGCGACGGATCCGCCGAGTACCACGCGAGGCACAGTCGCGTTCGTAGTTCCGTTGCTGATAGTCGTCATTCCGCATGCCCTCGTAGGTATCCGACGCGCGCCGCTAGGCGCTCCTGTGTTGCAATTGACGGTTCAATGGGGCTTGTTTCATCAGCGATAGCATTTAGAATTGCTTGTTGGATTGCGCAACATGGTCGCTCGCCGATGAGGTCCCAAAAACTGGGCCCGTGCGGCGCTAGGTCTGATGGAAGTCCGGCGACCAGTTCAGAGACGATCCATTTGGGTTCTCTTGCAATGAATGCCAGCAGGCGTGCCGAAAGGCTGGGTGACAGCAGCGCGAATGGCTTTCGCACTACGTGAGTGCCCAGGATTGATGCGAGGTGCTCCACCAGCTCGCGGTGAGTGCGCCACTCTGGTCCGGGAAGTTCGAGCCAAGTTGGCTGGCTCAACGGCACGAATAGCGCTCGGAGTAGTGCGTAGACAACGTCATCGATGGCAATTGGGTATGAACCGTGATCCATCCAGGGAGGCAGAGCGAGTACGGGAAGTCTCACCGCAAGATCCCGGACCATATTGAAACTGGCGCTTCCCTTGCCAATGACCATGGCTGCACGCAACTCGAGAGTCAATAGTGGACTCTGTCTCAGTATCTCGCCCGTCCGTCTGCGACTTTCGAGATGTCGAGACCGAACCCCAACAGGTACGACGCCGCCGAGGTAGATCAACCGTGTGATGCCGGCGCTCACAGCAGCACTTCGAAACTCGACGGCAGCTGCCGCCTCCTTCGTCTGGTATCCGTAGCCCGAACCGAGGCCGTGGTAGAGGTAGATCACCGATCGACAGCGATCAAGAGCGGGAGCGAACGTCGTTGTGTCGTTCAAGTCGAGATGAACCCAAGCGGCGCCATCGCGGTTCTGTTCAACGAACTCGGGGCGCGAAGTCGCTCGGCGTGCCGCGATACCCGCTGCATCTAGTGCAACAGACACATGGCGACCCACAAAACCGGAAGCGCCGACAACTAACACCGGTGTACAATCCACAGGCCCAAGGTTAGCCCCGCTTCAAAGAAAGTGAGGCGTGTCAGGCCCATTGGCGTGCAGACTTGGCGGGCCATGAACGGGCAAGACCACTGAAATACCCAATAATGCTCAACAAATTGTCTTGTTCCAGGGGCAGGCTAGCACGACTGCCGATGAAAGCCCGCCCGCAAAACCTTGTCGCGGCCGAAGACTAAACATCAAGGCACCGGTCACCGACGTTTCAATTTGGCGCGGCAGAGTTTGCGTAACTGGCTGGGAGGAACTCCCATTAGGTCGCTAGCTGTGGGGCCCCGAAGGTAACACCTGTGTGAGAGCCACAGACGACGGGATACCGAGACTACGGCAAGAGTGGAACTGGGCTGCGCTGCCGGCAAAGGACGCGAATCATGTGACCTCAAATATTCAAATTCGGAACGAAATAGGGGGTCTGTTGGCCGTAACGCATCATCCACTGGCACGGGCGGCGCGTTTTGGGCTATTCTTCTCCAAAGTGGCTTTGCCTGACCCCATTGCGCTGCCGCCAGTCGAACTCGTTGCCGACAAGTACCGCGTAACGCGACTCATTGGTCGCGGTGGTATGGGTTCGGTATGGGAGGGCGTGCACGTCACGTTGGGCAATCGTGTCGCAGTAAAGTTCATCGATGCCGACTACGCAGAGAGCGATGAGGCGCGCACTCGGTTCGAAAATGAAGCGCGCGCAGCGGCTCGGCTGCAAAGCAAATACGTTGTTCAGGTTTTTGACTACGGCGTGATGCCTGATGGGCGGCCATTCATCGTAATGGAGTACCTCTCGGGCGAGTCGTTGGATGCTCGACTCGAACGTCTTGGGAAACTCACTGTTGAGGACACCACAAGAATCATCACACAAGTGAGCCGGGCGCTTGCCAAAGCGCATGCCGCAGGCATCGTGCATCGGGATTTGAAACTCGAAAACGTCTTTTTGGTCCACGATGAGGACGACGCCGCCGACATTGCCAAAGTTGTTGACTTTGGTATTGCGAAATTCACGGATACCGCGATGGGCGTCTCTTCGTCGACGCGCACCGGATCAGTTCTGGGGACCCCGTACTACATGTCGCCGGAACAGGCGCGGGGACTGCGTTCGGTAGACTTTCGGTCAGACCTATGGTCGCTGGGCGTCATTGCGTTTCGTTGTGTCACAGGACGCTATCCATTCGAGGGAGAAGCCATCGGTGACTTGTTGGTGAAGATTTGCACGGCACCGCTGCCCAAACCGTCCGCGTACACTGCCGTCCCCCAGGGTTTCGATGATTGGTTCGAGAAGGCGATGCAGAGGGAGCCAGCCCTGAGATTTGCAAGCGCGTCGGAGCTGGCTGATGAGTTGGCGAGATCTTGCGGTCTCAAGACAGGTCGCGCAATGCAACCCTCCGCTGCTCGCGATCTCCCGACTCGGCCCCATGCGGAAGAAGGCGGTACGAGCGCCAAAGCAGTTACTGGTGTTTCGGTCAGTCGTACGCTCGGTCGCTCGACAGCGAATCGTCGCAGCGGGTTGGCGCTGGCTGCTATTGCCGCGACTGTTTTTCTTCTCGGTAGTGTAGGTGGGGTCTGGTGGCTGTTGACCCGGAAATCCGACGCCGGACACGCCGCTTCAGCGGTGCCGTCGGCAATACCCGTCTCCACTGCGCCCAGTCAGTCTGCCGTTCCCGTCACGACCGCGTCTTCTGTTCCACCTGTGGCTACGACGGAACCTGGAATCATTCCGGCGCCGTCGGTACCTGTAGTCCCGGCCGGGCAGCTGACTGTGCCACCCGTAAGCCGCGCCCAAGGCGGCCGTCCGCGTGCTGAGCCGGCACCGCGTCCCGCGCATGGTGCAGCACCCAGCGCGCGACCTCACGCTCCTCAGAATACGCCCGCGGATCTTGGTTACTGAAGCTATTGACAGTTGGTACCGCATCGGTGAAGCGTTGCAGCTATGTACAGGTGTAGTGTCGGGCAAGGGCCCAGTGCAGCGCGGACGAGTGTGTTCAAACGAGTGGGCGCTTGGACGGTAGTCGCCGTTTCCATGACCATGAGCGCGGCGGCGCTAGGGCAGTCAGCCGCGGATAAGGCAACGGCTCGTCAACTTGCGACGCAAGGGATCCAGTACTATCAACAGGGCAAACACGCAGAAGCCCTTGATCTGCTTCAGCGGGCGGAACAGCTCTACGACGCGCCGGTTCATCTCATATACATTGCTCGCGCGCAGGCGGCGCTCGGCAAGCTGGTCGAGGCCTCAGAGACCTACCGTCGCTTGATACGGACGGATTTGCCCGCAGGCGCGCCCCAGCCGTTCAAGGACGCGGTGTCCGATGCTCAGAAGGAGCTGCAGCAACTCGAACCCAAGGTTCCCAGCCTTCGCATTGACGTAGCTCCGGCAGACGCGAAGGGCCTGCAACTGAAGGTGGACGGGGACGTCATATCGTCAGTCGTTATCGGCATCAACAGACCAACTAACCCAGGAAAACACAGCGTCGAAGCCGCGGCCCCCAACTTTGACACGGCTACTGCAAGTGTTGACTTGGCCGTTGGAGGGAAGCAGACCGTCGCGCTGCAGATGCAACCAAGGCCCGGGGCGCCGGGGCCGGTGCCAGCGCCGGTCACTGGCGGCCCGACTTCAGGAACAACTCCGGCGACTGTCGAAACCGGTGGTGGGAGTACGCCTGCCGCTGGCCCCAGTCCGCAGCCAGCTCCGGTTGTGCCTGCATCCGGGCCTTTCGATAAGCCTCCACATATTGTGCTTGGCGTGCGTCTTCTGGCAGCGGTGCCTGGCGGCAAAATACGACTTGGTGGGAGCGATCCCAACGGGGTTGCGATTAACGGTCCCAACAACACGGAAACGAACCTTCACGATCGCTTCGGCAATGGCGTCGGAATGTGGCTTAGCGCTGGGTACCGTTTTCCCATTGGCGAAAAGCTCGCGCTAACGCCGGCCTTAGCCTTCGAAGGCGAGTGGTTCGACAAAGGTCCTTACTACGCGCTCAAAGCAGACAGTGTTATTCAAAACTATTACTATGCTCAACAGAGCGGCACCTCCACCGTCCTGCAGGTTACTCCAACTGCTCGTACAGTTCTTCTAGGTGCCATGATCGAGTTTCCGCGACCGCAGCATACTTGGTTGCCCACTTTCTACGGCGAACTGTATCTCATTCCCTATCATCAGCTGAAGACGACCGGCACCGTCACTTCGGGTTCCAACGAGTGCCAGCTATCAGACAGCATTACGGGCACTGGAGCCAAGCTCGGCGCCGGGGTGTTGCTGCCTGCCACGAAACTGATTAGGTTGGGTGGTGGCTTGGGGGCGATGATCGCCTCTTCATCGAGCCGGATGTATTGGGACACCTGCCGGCGAAAGGGCAGCAATGGCAGCCCCGTAGATGGAATCGCTTCCACGAGCCTGGACATGTCAGGGGTCAACAAGCTGCACACGATTGTCGGGCTCAGTATTGGAGGAGATTTAATGCTTGGTCTCTGAGCCGGCAGTGGACGAATTTGCTCCAGTTCAGAAAACTACATTTCACTGCAACGAATTACAATTCGATGACGATCAGGTGCCTTCAGGGTGGTACTCCAGCACCCGCATGCTGGTCGTATTCGTGGGGCTGTATTTTACGGTGCTGTTGGTCTTGTGCGTCTATGGGTTGCACCGCGCACACTTGGTTCTGTTGTTGTGGCGGCATCGGCGCCACGTGCAATTGGCTTGCCGGTGTTCAAGGCTGCAGGCGACCGAATTGCCCTCAGTGACGATTCAACTGCCCTTGTACAATGAAGCAACGGTAGTTGCTCGCTTGCTAAGTGGGGTGGCAAGCATTGAGTATCCGCGCGAATTGCTCGAGATTCAGGTGCTTGATGATTCTTCGGACGAGACGCGACATATCGCGTGTCGCATCGTTGAAGAACTCTGTGCCGCCGGGTTCGACGCGAAATACCTCCGGCGACCCGATCGCTACGGTTACAAGGCCGGCGCTCTGGATTATGGACTCAAGTCAGCTCGCGGGGAACTCATTGCCATTTTCGACGCAGATTTCATTCCACAGCCGAACTTCCTAATGGACGTGGTGGGCCATTTCCGTAGTGCGTCCGTTGGAATGGTTCAGACTCGATGGGGCCATTTGAATCGCGATGCGGGGTTACTCACTCGCGTTCAAGCACTCATGCTGGATGGACATCATCTCGTCGAAAACCAAGCCAGGTTCGGTGCGGGTTGCTTCTTCAATTTCTCCGGAACCGGCGGCGTTTGGCGGCGCGACGCCATCGAGGCTGCGGGCGGTTGGCAACATGACACGCTAACCGAGGATCTGGATTTATCCTATCGAGCGCAGCTCAAGGGTTGGAAATTCATTTATCGACCCGACGTGGTCACGCCCGCCGAATTGCCGGAAGACATGTCGGCGCTGCGCGCTCAGCAGTTCCGTTGGGCCAAGGGGACTGTGCAAACAGCGCGCAAGTTATTGCCGAGGATATTGCGTAGAACGGACCTTGGCGTAAAGCTGCGCATTGAAGCGGCCTTCCACATGCTGCCGCATTTTGCGTATCCGCTAATGCTCTTGCTCAGCGTGTTGCTGTTGCCGGCCTTGGTACTAATGCCCGCAACCGACACTCGCACAATGCTCATTGTGGACTTGCCCTTGTGCTTGGGTGCGACGGGTTCCCTCGTCACGTTTTACGCAATGGCGGAGCGAGCACAGAAGCGCAGTGTGTGGCACGCCGTGATGAACATGCCCAGCCTGATCGCCCTAGGCGCTGGTCTTTCACCCTATCTTACCCAGGCCGTCATCGAAGGGTTGAAGACGATGGCGGGAGAATTCGTTCGGACGCCAAAGCGGGGTCGAGACGCATCGCGGTATCGACAAGTGACGAGGTGGCCTATTTGCGAGTTTGGGTTGGGTGGCCTGAGCGCGGCCAGCGTGGTTGTAGCCGTTCAAACGAACCATTGGGTCGCGCTGCCTTTTGCAGGTCTTTTCATGGCGGGCTACCTATACGTTGCCGTGCGGCTAGTCGGCGAGCAGTTGCAAGCGAGGCAAGGGTCCCTCGTGCCTGCTGACGAGCACAACATCAATCCTTCGGCGATGGCCCGAACCGCATAGAGGACTCGCTGGCCGGGCCACGCAATCCACGGGTTGAATTGCGGGAAATACGCGAACGGTATGGACTTTCTCAACTCATAACGTACCATAGCCGTGGGTCCTTGTCGGGGTATTGACGAACAACATCTGGGCAGCCCGCGTGGACTTTGTGAGGGGACCAAATGACGAAAGCCGATATTGTCCAAGCCGTCCACAACCAGTTGGGGGGCTTTTCTAAGAAGGAGGCGGCTGATCTCGTGGATCTTGTTTTCGAGACCATGAAAGAAACGCTCGGCCGTGGAGAGAAAATCAAGATATCCGGTTTCGGCAATTTCGTGCTGCGAGACAAGCGCCAGCGGCAGGGGCGAAATCCTCAGACCGGTGACCCGATCGTCATTACGGAGCGGCGGGTTCTGAGCTTCAAGGCCAGCCAGCTGCTAAAACAGGCTTTGAACGACGGTGTGGAATCAGTTCCAAGTCCGGGCCCTGGGCTGGCGGCGGCTGTCTACGCGGACCGTCCTTCTACTTTGCGTCGCAATGGTTCTATCTCACATGACTGACTTCCTCAATGCCTGATGACAATCATGCAATTCCAACGAAACTCTACTACAGAATCGGCGAAGTTGCGGACATCGTTGGAGTTGAGCCTCACGTTCTAAGGTATTGGGAGACCGAGTTTCGCTCGATTCGTCCGCAAAAGTCGCACTCGGGTCAAAGGGTGTATTCACGCCGCGACGTTGACAAGCTCATTAAAGTCCGCGACTTGCTCTATTCTCAGGGGTTCACGATTGCTGGAGCGAGGAAGAAGCTGCAGCACTTAGGCCAAGAACCGACTCAGGTTAACGAACCGGCGTTGCTTGCCGCGCGCAGTATGCGAGAGACGCTGCTGCAGTTGCGCGAGGAGGTGGAGACTTCGATGCACCGTCTGGCGGAACTCGGGGAAAGCTCCGATCAACCGTTGGCACAGGAAGTCGAAGTTTCCGGCGATGAATTTGCCTAGTGGTGTCTGTGACACTGACGCAAAGAACCAGTCAGTTACCCGGCGAATCGAGGCGCGTGCAACGCGTGCGCCGCTGTGGTTGGTAGGAAATTCGCTTGAAAATGCGGCTGAGGCTTGACGTGCGGCGCATTAGGAGACAATAGGTCTCGGTTCGCCTGAGATTTTGAGGTAAGGAGCAACTATGGCCGAAGGTTTGAACCGCGTGATGTTGCTTGGCAACTTGGGAGCGGATCCGGAACTCCGCACCACGTCTGGAGGGCAGGCGGTATTGAAATTCCGCCTGGCCACCACTGAATCATACCTTGATCGCAATCGAACCCGACAAGATCGTACCGAATGGCATAACATTACGGTCTGGGGAAAACGCGCTGAGGGCTTGTCGAAGGTGTTGAGCAAGGGTTCCCGATTGTTCGTCGAAGGTTCGCTACGAACATCGAGTTACGAAGATCGTGACGGCAACAAGCGGTACAAGACCGAGATCAACGCCCTCAATGTCCTGCTGTGCGGCGGGCGTGGCACGTCAGCCTCGCGCGATGCGGGGCCTGAACCTGATGATGAGTCGGCTGGCACGGGCGTCCCCTCAGGCGGTGGCTATGACGATTCGGGAGTTGGCGGGGATCGCGGCGGTGACGACGAGTTCCCGTTCTGAACGCAAGCGAACACGATACAGTTCGGCAGATCTGAACGGTGCTTTGGGCTTTGCCGTAGCGTTGCTCGGCTTAGGAGTCGTGCTCAGCGCTGTGCAGGGTCCTTCTGATAGATCCTTCCCGTTCAAGCCGATCCAGCGCTTCTACAAGAAGTCGAACACGGAGGTTTCTGCCAAAGTCGTGGGAGTCAAACCACCCGGCCCCCGCATCGCCACTCCGTCGGCTGCACTTAAGCGTTTCAACGAGTCTACGAAAAAGCGTGTTAACGGTGACCGCGTCGAGCCATTGCGAGTAATGTGGCTGGGCGATTCGCACACGGCGGGTGTGTTCTGGCCTGCCTCATTCGAATCTGTCATCTTGACAAGGATGACTTCCGGGGGGCCGGGGTACCTGCCATTGGGTTTGCACTACGGTCGATTCCACGGGGCACGCATTGCTTCGGATGATGGGTTTGATATCGCGCCGCATCCACCTGCCAAGCGTAGTCTCGAAGATGACGGTGTCTTCGGTCTCGGAGGCACTCGAGTTTCATCGCACGAAAAGCCAATAGGGATCACGATCCGGTTCGATCCAAACCTGGCGGACGGCGACGTTGAATGCCAGCTATTGTACCGGTACCGCGAACCGAGCGATCGAGTGGCTGTGCTTGCAGCCGGCAGAAGTCTCGAAGTTACGGGCGGTTCCGCATCGAGTTTTTCGGGAGGATTGCGTGCGTTTTCATTCAAAGCAGACGCCCACACCGTAGTGGAAATCAGGACAATTTCAGGAAACCCTGAATTGTTTGGGCTGGTTGCCGAAAATGAGCGAAAAGGATTGGTGATGGATGTCCTTGGCATCAACGGAGCACGTTTTGCTACTCCTCTGTCGTGGGACGAAGACAGCTGGAAGTCACTCGTGAGGTGGCGACATCCGACACTCGTGATCGTTGCCTATGGAACCAACGGAAGTATTTGACTTGATCTCACCCGAGCGATACCGCCCGGAGATCCAGCGTCTAGTCGGACGTATTCGATCGGCTGCACCCGATGCCGAATGCATCGTGGCTGGTCCCACGGCCGTCGGGAGGGGCGGACGAACTGCGCAAGACAGAGTCGCGGCAATCGACCATGTTGAGGCGGAGGCAGCCGAGCAGCTCGGCTGCGCTTACTTCAGTCCCTACCAGACAATGGGACGCGCGCAGGGATTTGACGCGTGGCTTCACGCGACGCCCGCGCTGGCGGTGCCGGATCGCATTCACCTGTCGGCTGCGGGATATCGAAAGTTGGGGGAGACGATGGGACACTTTGTACTCGGGGATTGACCGATCACCACGCGCCCGGGAGACCTACTTGAGTTTCTCCATGACGGCGCGGTAGATCCAGGTCCCTATGATGTCTGCGCCAACGGCCGACGGATGCGTCAAATCGGCTTGACCAAGACCCCGTCGGACCCATTTAGGCATCGCACCGGGTCCGCCCATTGCTTGATACGTGTCGAAAAATGCGCAACCCACATCCTTGGCAACCGCCCGCTGTTCCTTGACTAGGAGCGGAATGAACGTTGAGCTCGTCAATGAATCTCCATTGCGAACCGCTCGATCCATTGCACCAATTACTAGGCAGCTTGCTTCGGATACAGCACTTCGTTGCTGGAGCAACACATTCTTCATCGTGCTGTGAAAATCATCAAGCGAATAGGCAAGACCATCCGCGCTCTCGTTGGCACCGAATTCGTATATCACGAGGTCGGGATTCCTCCAGCGCAGCTGCGAGGCATAGTGTGCGTCGTCCTGTTGATCCAAGAACCTCAATCGAGCCCCTTGAATTCCTATGGCATCGAGTACAACACCCGGAACGTCACGTTCGAGAACCACGCCGAACAACCTGGAAGTTCCGTGCGTCGTTAGCAATTCAAGTTCGTGAGGCCCTTCCGGCACGCGCCACTCTGCGGTCTTGAATTGTTTCTCGTCGGTTTTCGTAGAAAGCTCACCAGCCGCTTGGTCATCGATGCGCACGCGCATCGAGCCGCCGCTGGGTTCCGCCACGTAGGCTAGTTCGAAACGTGAAACTTGGCGCCCGATGTCGCCGCGCTTTGCCGTTCCAACCCTCAGTAGCGTATTTGGCGGAGCCCGAAAACTCACGCCGCCGAGCCCATACCAACCATCGCCGTTGTACGGTCCGACTATGCGACTAACCAGCCAACCACTCGTTGCGTAACGAGAAACACCTTCATGAAAATACGAGGGCCAGGCATTGGCCACTAACGTGAAACCATGACCTGCATCGCCAAAGTGCAACTGCAGCAATCGACGCAATGTCCCTGACACATAGTCACTCGCCACCAGAGAATCCCCAAAGTGAATAATGCGTGTAATTGCCCCACCTTGCTTTGTCGCGGTCTTGCGCAGCGAAGCATAGAAGTGAAACATTCCTTGATTATCAGTGTCTTCAAGCTGTACGGGCGGAGGCTTTTCAGCTGACAAGTCTCCTTCGGTGGGTTCGCCGCCTGCCGAGGCGATCACACCGGTTCGACTCAACGTCAAGTTCGAAGGCCGCGAAGTGCGCTCGCCTTGGTTACTGCTCTCTTCTGCCAAGGCGGTCTCGCCAACGGTTCGCAGGACGGTCGCGACTGCCTTGGGTGAGGCCCAGATTGTGCCACGATTAGGCCCAATCAGATGCACTGGGTGCCACTTGGGCATGGCCTGCAGCACCGACGCAATGGCAACCATGGTTAGCACGGCTACGACAGGGCGAGACGCTAGGGCGTTCGATGACGCCTGTTCGCGGTCTGCACGGGAACCGTCCGAAGATGGGCACAGACCATTGGGCGCCGCGGTTGGCGAGGGACTGGGTTGCCGGGGTGTTGCCAACGTCAATGGGAACAACTTGTATCATTAAGTTGCCGACACAGTACCCGCAACAAGCGGCGTTCCTGGTCGGTGGCCGTGCCCGCCGCAACCTTTGCGCGAAGAGCATTTTTCTTCGCTCTAGCTTGAACGAGTTCCAGACTAATTGACGAATCAGTCGATCCGCTGCGCAGTGCAGTTGCCGGAGACGCAGGAGTTGAGGTCTTTGATGCGATTGTGCGATTGACGTTTCCCGTCAGCGACGCGGACGCAGGTGTGCTCTGCGAAGTGGCCGTCGATGGGTTGTCCGTCGAGCTGTTGTCCCCGCTGGTATTGGAATTTGTCACAGGGTTTGCCGAGCCCACTACGCGTGCTGATTTCGTTTTTGGCAACTCCTCGACGGCAAGCACGTTGTTGTGCAGATTTGCCAAGGCATCTCTTGCGTTGTTTCGTCGGGTTTCATCCAAGTTCGATTCATTGACCAGCGTGTCGAGGATGGCTCGCTTCTCCTCGGACGTAGTTGCCTTCTCAGCCCGCTCGAACATTGAGTCCGCCCACTGTCCCTCGATTTGGGCGAACGCGCGATCGAGCCGTTGCGGGGAGCCTGACCGGATTCGCATTAGTTGTGCGTGCGCCTCTTCGTACTTGGCAGCAGATGCTAGATCCTTGGCTTCTTGAAGTAGTTGCACATTGGGATTAGGTGGATTGGAACCGATGTGCAATATGCCCACGGCACGACTCGTTCGGCCCGTGGCAACGACTGCCGCAAACATCAGCACCACCAGGCATCCGAGAACCGTTACGCCCCAGCGCACGGATCTCGACATACTCGACCATGCCAGCTTGAGCCGCATCGAATGACTTAGGACACCCGAGTCTTCGCCGACACCCAACAGCGCAGCGAGTTTTTGTGTTTCGTCCGGAGTTGGTCGATAGACATGACCGGCAGGTATGAATTTGAGAACCACGTCGCCAAACTCAACCACGTCACGTGGCTCAATCAGACCCTGCCTCAATTCGACGCCGTTAATTCTGAGGCCGTTGGAGCTCTTGTTGTCGATTACTTCGTAGCAATGATCCCTTACATAGTGGATCTCCGCGTGTATGCGGCTCACAGAGGCGTGATTGATGGTTATGTCGCATCCGTCTCCACGACCCAAAGTCTGACGACCCTGGTGCAGCACATACTCATGGCCGGGTGTGGGTCCAACGACCATTACGAATCGATTGTTGTTGTAAGCTAATGCCGACCCAGGTATGCCCGAGTTCAGTGTGTCGTTTTTCGCCTCGTTTTCAAGTTGGGACTGGGCTTCGTCAGTGATGATTTCGAGTCGATAGTCACCCAACTGTATCAAGTCGCGCGGGCCGACAGAATGGGACTCACCAGCCCGAATGCCATTCACGAAGCAACCATTGTAGCTGCCGGTGTTGACCAAGAACCAACTCGCGCCTTGCTTGACCAGTCGCGCATGACGACGCGAGATATTTCGCTCAGTCAATCGAATGGAATTCTCTTCCCCGCGCCCGAGCGCGTATTCGCCACGCACGAGTTGGACGACCGTTGTTGCTCCTTGGTCGTCTTCAATCGACAGTTTCCACATTACAGGGGCTAATCCTCGCATTGAACGTAGCGACAAGCCAATGCGAGCCTTTCATCGATTTGCCGAAAAGCTATGGACCCGTCGCGATCGCGATGTAGGCCCGTTGGCCAACGCAACCGACATTCGGCGAGCCCAGCGGACACCTGGCCCGGGAATCGAACGACACAACACTCGGCGCCAAGGGACCCGACCCTGCGCGCGGCAATTTGCAAAGGCTTTTCAAGACTTGCGGATTTGTCGTCCAGAACTATTCCAAACGGAACAGCTCATCGACATCGTCGCGTGTGAGTCGCTTGGCCCCGCCCGAATCTTCGGTGAGCACGGTTGCCACCAGATCTTTCTTCCGTTGTTTCAGCTGCAGTATCTTCTCTTCAATCGTGCCAGCAGCGACAAGTCTGTAAACAGTGACAATCTTGTCTTGACCAATACGATGCGCTCGGTCCGAGGCTTGATCTTCGACCGCTGGATTCCACCAAGGATCGAAGTGAATAACGGTGTCTGCTCCCGTGAGATTTAGCCCCGAGCCGCCGGCTTTGAGACTGATCAAAAATGCCGTGCAAGTCGGATCGGATTGAAACCGATCCACGCGTTCGGCTCGATCGATTGTACTGCCGTCCAAGTATTCATAGCGTATGTTGTCTTCATCCAACGCCTCGCGCACGTAGCGCAGCATCGAGACGAATTGGCTGAATATGAGCACACGGTGACCGCCGGACTCGACTTCGTCCACTAGTTCGCGTAGTGCCGCCAACTTTCCGCTGTCATCGTGGTCGAATTCGCGTGGCAGTCCTAGCAAGCGGGGATCGCACGCGGCTTGTCTCAATCTCGTCAAGCCAGCAAGAATGTGCAGCTGACTGCGAGCCACGCCTTGTCGATCGACCTCTCCCATGACCTGGGCACGCACCTCGCGCAGCACCTGAAGGTAGATAGCCTTTTGATCCGGCGCCAAGTCAATGATTTTGTCAACTTCGATCTTGGGCGGCAGGTCCTTGACGACCTCCGATTTGGTGCGTCGCAGAATGAAAGGATGAATGACGGCGCGCAACCGCGCGGCAGATTTAGCGTCACCTTGATCGATTGGACGTCCAAATCGCTCTTCAAACTTCGGAAGGGGTCCCAACAAACCTGGGCTAACGTACTCGAAAATGCTCCAGATTTCGCTCAGCCGATTCTCTATTGGCGTGCCCGTAAGCGCAAGGCGCCGCGTAGTTGGCAATTCCTTGGCGGCATGAGCGGTAGCACTCGCCGGGTTCTTTATGTTCTGCGCCTCATCCAAAATCGCATAGTCGAGACGCAAGTCTCGCAGCAGGTCGATGTCTCTTCGAAGCAGGGCATAACTAGTTATTATGACGTTGGCCTCGTCCAGCTCACGCCGATTTTCTTTGCGGCCGGCGCCGTGCCAGAGCGCGGTAGTCAATGAAGGTGCAAATCGTTCAATCTCGCGTTGCCAATTGGTAACGACACTGGTCGGCGCGACGATGAGGGCACACAGCGGTTGCTCTTTGTTCTCCTGTTTGAGTAACAACAGTAGTGCAATTGTTTGAATTGTTTTGCCGAGACCCATGTCGTCGGCCAGAACGCCACCCGCGCCAATTTCGTGCAGGAAACGAAGCCAGGACAGCCCTTGTTCTTGGTAGGGGCGAAGTGTTGCCTTCAAGTTCTTCGGCTTCTTTGCTGGCTTGATTGTGTCGATATTGCTCAACTTGGAGAACAGCTGTTTGGCGCCGGCCGACACGACCCCATCATCGGCCTGTTCCAACAATTCCTGGATTCTGCCTGCCTGAGACAAAGGGAGCTTCCCCGACTTTCCGGCGGCAGCCACTACTTCAATTTCACGATCGATCAGTTGTTGGACTCGATCAGCATCGAATGGAGCAAACGTGTTATCGGACAGTCGCACGTATTTCTTGCCCTCGCGCAGACATCGTTCCAGCTCACTGCGATCGACACCTACTCCTCCAGCCTCCCACATGAACTTGACGTTCAACCAGTTGACGCCACTGGAGACCCGGGCTTGCATCGTGACCGATTGGTTCCGTACCTGAGTTCCGACAAATTCCTCGGGAATGTAGAGGCTCCAGTTCTTGGGGATCTGCGGAATGCCGTCAGACCAGAAGCGGATAGCGCGTTCACCCGTCGCCTCGAATGATTCCCCGGTGTCATTGGGTAGAAGTCCTGCGTCCAGAAGGAACTGAACGGCTTCTTGCTGAGCGACGATATCGCAACGTATGCAGCGAGCGAGTTTCTGCCCCTCAACCGGAGGGAGTACAAGAATCGGTGGCGATATGCCGTCTGCTCTCACTTCAACCTCGGTGTCTCCATACAAGGCACGGAGTGTCGCATTGGCGTCGGTTAATCCGCCGCCGGCACGAAGAATGAACTTCGGCTGCATGTCCACGACTTGCGCAACTTGGGAGAGGTCCGGCAGTTCTGCGCCGATTTCGCCAGCGACACGCGGCAAACCCGACATGATTAGACCGACCAATTCATTGGTGGGCTCAGCGATGGTCGGACTGCGCAGGAATCGCCTGAGGGCGGCTGGAGATACTCGCCGATCGATTGTGCGTGCAATGCCTTCGCTCGTATCAATGTGCCAACCGGGTGCACCCTCGAACCAGCCCCCATTCGCGAGCGAAAAGCGTCGGCCGTTTCCTGGGCGCTCAAACGTCAACTTGGCGACAAGAGTGTCCCCTCCGACCATTTCAAGATCGATGCGCGGACGCAACACATCTTCAGCAAAGCGAAGCTGCATGAGCGCTGGCTCGAGCAACACGCGCCGGTCTCGAAGCAGTGGCAGTAGTTCTGCCGTATCCTCTCCGCGGATGTTGACCGCGGGATGCCGAGGGTTTCCACTTTCGAATCGAGCCAGTATCCGTAACGCGTCGCGGTCGGGGGTTGGGCTCAAAGCTTGCCACCCTAACGCTACGCTGGGGAGCAGCGGGACGCGAGCCTCCGTGTCCAACACCGTAACGGTGAGGGCGCCGGCCCGTACATGAACTCGAAACTCTAGGTGCAGTGTCTTGATTGCCCCGGGCGGGGGTAGCCAGGCACCAATTCCTGTGTGTCGGATTGTGGTGTCGGGGACGACAGCGGTCTGGGGCGCACCTGCCGGGACGACTGCCGGGGATGCAGGTGGCCGCCGCCGCCTGTCTCTGCGTCGTGAGTTTCTTGATTCGCTGGCTTGAGCTTGCTGCGGGTTGGGCGATGGTGCTGGGACGGGAGCAGGCTCGCGGCGAGGCAGTCGCGCACGGGCCTGATTGCGCACGGTAATCAAAAGCGCGGCGACGTGCTTGCAGTGCTGGTTCGTTTTCTGAAATGCTGGGCAGGTGCAGCGAGACGTGATTCCTTCACCGCCGAGTCGCATCGTGACCTCGTAGGGATCAGGATCCGAACCTTTGACTTTGCCGCTTGCGGAGTCCCCATCGACCGTCACCTGTTCGACGACTCTGCGTTTTTCGTAGTCGAGGCCCCGCAAGAATGTACGGGCGCCCAGCAATCTTCGAAGTCCGCGATCGGATAGTGTGGTAAGGGCGTCAGCTAATGAGGACGACAACTTCTTGCCTCGAAAATAGAAATGATCAAAACATGTATGGGACGAATGTCAGTGCAGCTATGACGGTTGTCTTGGCCAAGAACCTCACAACCGGCGTTGCGTTCACGGCGAGGTGGTAAGCTGCGGAGTCAACCGCAGGAACGTCGAAGAATCCCCGCGACGAACGATTTCGCGAACTGTTAGCAAAGCCACTCGCGACCTCAAACACGAAGCCGGCCACCAGAACGGCAATGGCTACTTGACCCAAGTACATTGCCAGTGCCTGGCCAACCTGGCCAGGATTTTTTGTAGCCCAGACTAGGGCCGCACCCAAGACAAGTCCCGGAGCTACGGCGACGGCCATTGGGACAGACAGTTGCCTCACGGACTCCCGGGCCGCGACATTGACGCAGGCTCGATAGCTTGGGGTGAATTCCGCGGAAGTGTGCGCGCCACTGGAACTGGTTTGACCCAACGGTAACTGGCGGCGCACTTCGGCAACTACGGCGCGGGCCGCGCGTGACGATGCTCCAAATCCGACAGCCAAGGGCAGGACGATTGCGATTGAGCTGACGGATGCTACCGCCAACAATTCCATTCCGAATGATCGGAAGTCGGAATCTTTGGCCAACATCGCCAGTGCAAATGCGGCAAAAAGTGGGATGCCCACGCTGCACTGAGTCTGGACGGACGTGGCCCAAGTCGCTGCACCGCGAATCGCGTCTTCAAGGCGCGCCAGGCGCCTTTGGCCCGAGCCTTCGCGATGGCCGCGCAACAAGAACGCCCCGCGTCGAGCCATAGTGACCAGGGGCAACGACGACTCTAGCGCAAGAGCAAAGGGCAGGGCCACGTTCATGCTAAGTAGACACACCATGAGCGCGAGAATTCGACCATGGCTGACGGGCAGACTGGCTCCGACGTGGACGACGAAAGCGAGCGACGAGAACAGCAGCACCAGTGGGACGACGACTGCTGCGGCTCCCAGAACAAGCCCAAGATCCCACGGATTTTCCGAAGTCCCGCGTTCCGAACGCCCGCTGTGAGGTTGGTGCGTTGCAGCCCACCTCTGATAGTGACCAAGTACGGCTGGAAGCATCAAACCCAGGGCACCACAGCTTGCGAGGCGCACACTAAAGTCAGGTGTCAACCAGACCCCGCAACCGAATATCGCGCCGAGAGAGACAACGATAGCCACGGTCTGCGCCCGCAGAAATGCCGGCGCAGGGCTAAGCGCCTCGACGGTTCTTGCCGCCGCAGCACCAAACACACTGGCGAGTGACCCAAGGCTGCGGACAACGAGGGGCACCAACAGGTAAGCGTGTTCTCGCGAGAGTCGCGACGAACCAACAATGCGCCACAAGACGAATACGACGATAGCGTTGGTGCACAGCGCCGAACAAAAGGCATCCAACGCTTGGGGTATCAATTGGCCCAACTGTATTCCCGCCGTATCGGCGATCGCGGATGGGTTACGTAGATCCGCTTCGCCGAGGTTCGCATCCCGTGCAGCAACGCAAGAACCGTTGAGCGATGATAGGCGATACGTCGTGCCGGAGGCTTGCAGCACCAACAATGCCAGCAGTGCTCCAACGGTGAAGCATGTCAGTAGTCTCGTTGCATCCGGCAACAGTGTCGGGGTCAGTTCACCGGCATTCAACGGCCCAGAAGCCATTGTCCAACAGACGCCCACAATGCCCAGGCAGATCCCGAACGCTGCCACTTCAACGAGCAGTGTTAGAGCAAGGGACGAGCGCAATACTGTGAGCAGCAGACTATCAATATCAACAAACGCCGCGGCAATGACGCGCAACGACGCTGACTTTGCCCATCGAGCTGTGAAATAGGCGATCGCGCTTGAAGCAACAAGACCCGACAGCCCTGCTACGATGGCATCAATGGCTTCGGAAGAGCCCGAGCGCATAGTTAGCGACGGAGAAGCAAAAAGTCCAACACCGGCCCATGCAATCAGCGATATGCACACCGGTGCCAATGAGGCGCGTAGACATCGCACGAGACCGGCACTGGTCGCCCGATGCACCGCAAGCAGTGCGCGCTGCGCATCACCGTAGCCCCGTATGCTGAGCGCACACACGGGCCACAAAAGCAAGCCACACGCGAGCAGGCACGCTATATAAATCGCACTCGTGAGACTGATGGCTACCACGTATCCGCCGATAGACGCTTTTTGCGCATTCGTTCCGGGCAACCTTCAATGACACCCGGGAGGGGCGACTTCAGCTTTCCCCTTGAGAACCAGCCCCGAGGATTGCGAGCCAAGTTTGACCGCACGTTTCCCCGGATTTTGGCACCATCTCAAGGGCGAAAGCCCAAAGACCGCGATCGCGTAGCACGGGGCTGGCCAGGGGCAAATGCTTCCATCGTCATGCCGCGGACCTTGGGAGGCTGCAGTCGGACATATGACAATAATACCAAGCACTTGAGCGGAGCGCGCCACCGCGGTGTCTGGTCTCAATCCGAGGTCTCAGTCGAAATTCAAGGGACGTTGAGTGCCGCCCAGCACCACAGTGATTCTGGGACCGCCACGGCCGCGGGTGGCGCGGGCGGTGAGCTAGTGGGGGAGCTCTTTTCCTTGCATGACCATCAGGTGGTACTTGCCGAACTCGTTTTGCCCCAAGGTGAAGAGCACCTCTATCAGCAACCGGTATGGCGTCGTGCCATCCGCAATGATAATCGCGTCCGACGTCGTAGCGTCGAGACCTTTGGCTTCACGCACCCTTCGATCGATCTTGCGGGCAGCCTGCAAGCGCGTTGCCAAGCTTGACAATGTAAACGTCATTGGGGCCACTGCGCTTCTCTTGGGCACCTACACCCGTTTGAGCCAATGACTCGCGCCCCGGCAATTCGAGGACCTTCTTGTCGCCAACTAGAATCTGGGATTTCGAAACCGTGACTACAACGCCTTCCTCACTGGGCTGCGAGCGAACGATCGACTTAGGGAGGCGCAAATCGTCATTTTGAGGCACGGACGCGCTCGACTCTCCGAGGCTCTTTAGCAAGAACACAAGGATGATGGTCATCATGTCGAGCATGGCGGTAATGTTTAGAAAATTCACTTCCTGTTGGGCGGCGTTCCGGCGTATTGACTTCCGAAGCTCCGCCTTAAAACGGGGATATTGGACCCAACAGGAGTGCCTGGAGCTGAGGAACTCATAGGGGCACCTTGAATGCGACGTCGGTGAATAGAGTTTTGGTCTTGTCGCGTTCGTCAACCCGCAATGCGTCTATGACACTGACAATTGTCTGGTAATCCGTCCCAGGGTTCGCCGTCACATAGAACTGATTTTCGTCGGCAAAGTCAGGGGACGCGGACTTCAATTTGGACGCGCATGCGTTGAGTGACTCATAATCGTATTGTCCCGATTTCTTGGGAATGGCGATTCCAACCCCGGCGCCTGTGCACCCGGGAGCCACGTTACCCCCGGCCGCTTTGATCGAAAAGCCGTCATTGACGATCAAAATGGTCAAGTTCAACGCCATGCTCTGAATGTCTTTTCGAACACCCTTGCCTCCGCTGGCTGGAGGCGTCGTGTCGATGGTAGCGGTAAATGTGACGGCGATCGTCGCTAGCACGAATATGAGAATGTTCGTGATGATGTCGAGAAAGGGAATGATATTGAGCTCGCCCCCTTCGTCGTCTGGCGATAACTCATGGGGCACAACGAGGCGACGGATTTTTGCTCTTTGGGCAGCGCTGAGCGACGTGCTCTGTTCCATTGGTAGGTTACCGGCTATTAGTGCTGTCCCGAGACTTTCTGCAACGTCAACAAGTTGAAAGTCCGTTCCATGACTGACTCGAGGTCGTGCTGGATGGCCTTCGAGCGCGTCTGCAAAATTATGTGCGTTATCATGCAAACAACCGCGATGGCTAGACCCAACGCTGTGTTGTACATGGCTTCGGCAATACCGTTCGACAGCATGGCCTGTTTGTCTGACTGTGAGAGGCCGGGAGCCGCAATCGCTGCAAATGTTGCAATAAGCCCACTTACCGTACCGAGCAGACCGATCAAAGTCGCTATGTTGGCGAGCGACCAAAGTGCGCCGATACGCTTTTCAACTTGTGGCTTGAGTTCGGACAGCTTTTCACTCAAAGAAGCGTCGATTTCATCCGGCGACTTGTTCGCGTGCGTTAGCCCGGCCCGCACGAGCTGAAGTACGGGGTAGTCGCTGGCCTCGCAGAGCTTGATTGCCCTATCGATATTTCCGGCCGCAACAAGCTTTTTCACCTGAGCGAAAAACTCTTTGGAATTGACCCGGTACCGCGTCATTTGGAACACGAACCGTTCAGCAACTATGGTGAGAACGACCGCAGACGTAATGAGATTACATACAATAAAGGTCGGATTGTGTTTGAACGCCGAAATGAGTTGGCTTGACCGGCTGGTTCCTTCGGCTGCGAGAAGCAGAAGCTGCATTCCCCTGTCCCTTTCGTGCTGCCATCAAGGCGTTGAGGCTTGCTCCGCGCTGAATCGCGGCAAAGCAATGACGACTATAACCGCCGGACAATTACGAACGCAAGCAGAGCTTCTTCAGAGAGCGCTGTCACTTTCTTTTAGGAATTGGACATTCAGGCCGATTGAACAAAGCACTGCTATTTGGCGAATCGGCAGGCTGGTCATGGTGTAGGGCCGGAGACACGGGTCATACTTAGCCTTCGGTGAGAGGGTAGCCGTGTTGGATTTTCACCACCTATTCGACAAGCTGATCGGAACCAACGCACGATAATGTTGTCGTAGACTAGAAGCGGACGATGGTTCGGTTGGCTAACTTTAGGAAAATCCTCGGAATCAGAAAATTCCCGCATTGTGCGAATATAGTATTTCTGTTCAAAGGCTCTTGACGGGTGAGAGGCGATTTCAGCAAGATGCGACAGCTCCAATTCCAGCCCCTCCCGGGCTAGGGGCAACTGAGCAACACCATAAAACTGACTCGTTCGAGGCGCGGCTTTCGCAAATGAGCCGTCGCTAAGCGGCGAGTGGGAGCACGGAAGGTAAGCAGCATGTCTAGTTTGTGGCATCACTTTCAGATGGGCGGTTGGGCGATGTACATCATCCTATTTTGGATGATCTGTGCCATCGCTGTCATTGCAGAGCGCGCCGTCTATTTGTACGGCTCATCGATCAACAAGGATGTGTTCCTGGCGACAATGCAGAAGTGCATTCTCGCTGGCGATGTCGCCAAGGCGGTGAAAATGTGCTCGGCGGCGAATGCCCCCTTGGCGCGCATTGTCCAGGCCGGCCTCGTAAAGGTCAACCGACCTGACGAAGAGGTTCAGGCGGCCATGGACGAGGGCGCTCTCAAAGAGATGCCCAAGATCAACCGGCGTACCGGTTACCTGGCAATGTACGCCAACCTGGCGATGCTTTCGGGCCTCTTTGGCACGATCGTCGGCCTCATCAAGGCGTTCGGCGCGGTGGGTGGCGAGTCGGTCGATCCCAGCCAAAAGGCAAGAATCCTGGCGGAAGGAATTTCAGAGGCCATGAACTGCACGGCATTTGGCCTGCTTTCGGCTATCTGCGCGCTGGTGGGATTCGCTGTTCTCAACGGCAAGACCCAGGCGCTGGAAGACGACATCAATGAAGCGTCAGTGCAGGTTCTCAACTTGGTGGTTTCGAACCGCCAGAAGGTGAATCTTCAGGGTATTGAGTAACGCGTTCGCCTAGTTACCCAAAGCCTGGGAGTTTTTTTGATTTTTTTGGATGTGGCGGCGCGCGCACGACCGATTGGTGGCGCGCCCGCCGGTTCGGCACAAGCCGAATTGGATGCATAGGAGCAACAATGGCCGGTATTGATGTGGGCGGCGGACACGGTGGCAAACGTAGTTTGAATCACGAGATCCCGTTGATCCCGTTTATCGACTTTCTGCTTTGCCTGGTGGCGTTTCTGCTCGTCACAGCAGTGTGGTCGCAAATGGCTCGAATTAACGCGGATGCCAAGGTTCCCGGACCACCCAGGCCGGATGAGCCAGACGACATCAAGCCCGAGAAAGAGCTTCACGTGGAGATGCGCGGCGACAAGAAATTCCAGCTTGTCTGGAAGGAGGGTGCCACCGTCGTCAACACGATCGATGTTGACCGCAAGGCCGTCAACATGGGTAATGAAGGCGACATAACTTTCCCCGCATTGGCGGAGAAGGTGACCTCGGAATGGAAGAACAACGGCAACCACCGCGCCGCCAACGACAAGAAATTCGATCGCGCCGTCCTTCACACAGACAATGGCACGCCCTTTTCGGACGTGATCGCGGTCATCGACGCCGTCTACGCGCCCCAGCGCGACTTCCAGCTGGGCGCCAAGTCGGACAAGGTGCCCGCCTTTAACCTCACATTTGCGGTCAACTGAAGGATCGGAATCAGAAGTAGGGCACCATGTCTGGACAAAAGGCACTATCCCGTTTTCATCAGCCAATAGCAGCCCCTGGGCGAAGGCTGATTCACCATATACCGCTGAAATTCGTTGTAAATAAGGCAGTTGGCGTCGGTCAAAGAGCGGTCAATCAAGAAATTCCGCTGATTCCGTTCATCGACTTCTTGCTGTGTATCGTCATCTTTCTGCTGATGAGCTTCTCTGCTACCGGCGAGTTGCCGATCGACAAGAATGTTCGCTTACCCAAGGCCGAGAATGTCATTGACATGACCGAAGCGCCGATGGTGGCCATTACAGGCACGCAGATCCTGGTCGATGGTACCGCCGCCGGTAGTACCCGAACCATTGAAGATGCCAACCGCATGCAGCGTGTCGACGAACTTTTCGGAATCCTCAGGAACAAGCGCGAGCTTTGGAAGCAGGTCAATCCGGGACGGGAATTTCCTGGCGTCGCCATACTGCAGGTTGATCGTCGCGTTACGGCACTCGTCGTAAAGAGCGTCTTTCAAACGGCCGCCATGGCTGGATACCCCAGCATCAGCTTCATGGTGGGTCGTTTGGGCAAGAACGGCAGCTAGTCCGTCGTGAAAGTTCCCATAGACAACGCCGGTGGCACCGCTAGGTGTGCACCGGCGTCGCCATTTTCTTAAGGAACCTTTGGTTTGGCTCCCCGAATGCGCCAACATGAACGCGGACTGCCCTCGATCAATGAGGCTCGGGCGGAGCGACGACGTGCGTTTGGGCTCGGCAAAGTCCGGTTGCGTGGCATGCAGCCCCAATTCTGGCTATGGACGATATTGGGAATGGCTGCATTTGGCGTCGTCTATTGGCGCATCGCAGCAGGTCAACTCGAGAGTCAGAAGAGTACCGTAATGGCGAAGCAACGAGCGGTGGCGAAGACCTTGGGACCTCGCATTCAGCCGTTCGTGGACAATATCGAGCGATGGTGCCGGCAATTGGCCGAACCCTGGACGGGAGAGGCCGTTAGCAGTGAAGCGTCTTGGGATTTGATTGCGCACAAGCCCGGTGTCTATTTCAGACTGCTGCTCGACGACGCAGGTGACAAGGCAAAACTAGCAAGTGCCGCGACGGCGTCGCTTCACGATGGCTTTTCGTCGTGCTTCTTTATCGGGGATGCCGGCGCCGTTGCTACCGAAGGCCCCAAGTGCCAGAAGAACGCTGATTGCTCTGCTGGCCTGCTCTGCAATGACTATGAGGTCTGCACCCGTCCATCGCGCCCATACAATATGCGGCTAGCCTACCGTGCGCTACGCGTGTTGACCAACGAATGGACTCAGCAACTGTACGACGCCTCCAATGATCTCCAAGTCCGTGCGGCGGAACGCGATCTCGAACAGGTGACGCGTGTCGACGTGCCTGTGGCCATCGAGCTCTTGCAGCAAGCCAAATACGCGACCGTGGTGTTGGACGAATTGCCCGCACCGGCTGTCATGCAGGCAAACGGAACCCTGCCTGGCGAGACCCCCGCCGCGCGTGTTCAAAGGTTGCCTCATGCGGCCAGAGTTGGGATTTGGGATCTCGCGAGAGGGACCAATATTGTCCGATGGCGCGGCGTCGCTGAAGGTCGTCTTGTGGCAGCCGGGCGCCCGGTTCAGGTTGGTCCAGATACTGCGGCGGCCCAGGCGCGCCAGGCCAACAGCTGCATGCTGGCCTGGGATCTGAAGGAGCGACTTGGCGCTGATAGCGCTTCGGCAATTCGTGCTGCGAACGAACCCGTCGGCACCGACGCCGGAGCGCGCTGATGATTCCGTGCCGTACCGCCAAACAAAGAGATCTGCACTTGAAGACGGCCGCAAGTCCAAGTTCGCAGGCTCGTGGAGCGGTTCCTCGTTTGATCGGTGAGTCGCAAATGTGGGGGCAATTGGGCCGCAAGGCACCGATTTTTGGCTTGCGAAATCCGGCCGAATGAGGGATAGAAGGCGCCCCTTGTCTAATCCCACCGAAACCGTACTGTGCAAATCTCTCGAAGTCCAAGTCGGCGACAAGGGCATCGAGCGGGCAATCAAGCATCTGAAGCGCAAGATGGCCGCCGAAGGTATCCTGCGTGAGCTCAAGCGGCGTCGCCATTACCTCAAGCCGAGTGTCAAACGCCGCAAGAAGATGAGCGAGGCGGCGCGAAGGCGACGCAAGCGCCTGCGCACTGGTCAGGAATAGGCGCTTTTTTGGCCACTTCTGTCTGTGTAGGCTAGTTCAGACTTGTGGCTTCGGCTGATGTCCGAATAGTTCCGGTGCCGCATCGACGTGCGTTCAGGTTACGCTACCTGTTGGTGGGCCTGTTCGGTGCTTTGGGGATCACGTGGAGTCTGCCGAGGGCGCGCGCGGCGTGGCGCCTGCATGACACCGCCGTGCTGTTTGCCGACTATGCGCTGTGCATGGCTGGCCCAACGGGTGCGGTCGAGCTTCGAGACCAGCCGCGCGAGTTTTGGCGTTTGGTCCGACGCCGTCTCGTCGCTTCGGGCTCGGGCGAGCGAGTCTTCGCCAATTGTTCGCAACTGGCACGTCGATTGACCGGCGAGAACCAGGTTGCCGAGCTGCATAATGCCAGCGCGGGTGATTTCGCCGAGTGGGGAGCAAAAGCTGCCAGTCTGAATCTCAATCAACTTGCCCGGGCTCTGCCGGATCTTTCAACCATGTCGCAGAACGCATGGCCATTTTTGCGGTCCGGGGTTGCGGTTCTCGTCAAGCCCAGTCTGGGAGCAAAGGAAGCGATTCATCCGGTCCAGAGCGCTCGCCCTGGCACGATTCTAGGCTTGAGGCTCTACGGCAAACTGTTGCGCGCGCGGAGGGTGACGGACCGCGGCTGGTTCGTCGTGACCTCCGATGGGCGCGGCACCCTAGCCGTGCGCTCGCGTGATCGCGGTCGCAACTGGATTGCTGCCTCGCCGTGGCAAGCGGCGCTGGAAGGGACCAATGACCGATGTGCCAGCGATGGCAGCGACCACTCGTTTGCTCTAGAGACCGGCCATCGCGGCATGGGCGTCGTCCACTACGATCACGGAACACGCTCTGGACGCTCATCGATCGGCGGCCCCAATGGCCAAGTTGTTGGCTTCGGCTGTGACGAAATCGCCGCTGTAGCGCTCACACGATCGGACGGTGATGAGTTCGGCATTGAGCTCTGTGTACTGGACGAGCCTTGCAGGTCACTACCACTACCGCCAATTCTTGCCCGAGTTTCGCTGGACGGCATCGATGTCGCCCGTTTGCGAGGAGCGACGGTCATTGCGGTTTCGCAGGGACCCATCGTACGCGTTGTTTCGACGCGAGACGATGGCCGATCGTACACTCCGTTCACTGTCGCATTCGACCACGACGACAACCCCGCCGCACAGCAGGTGCAATACTGGCCCGCACAACTGCTCGCCATCGCCGGGACTCTATTGCTGGTTCAGGAGGCCAAAACAGGCAACGCGCCGTCAGTCGCATTGGTCTCCAACGACTTTGGCGCTAGTTGGCGAACCCCGGGCGGTTAGGACCGAAGCAACTGCGAACGAAGCTGCAGAAATCCGTCGGATACTGCGAAGATCGTCAGGTTTCTGGCCTCAGGGTGTCGATTGATCCATTTCACGCGTTCCTGCGCGTTGTCCTTTGGCAGCGGGACCGTGCCCAATCCCACTGCCAGGGCATCAAGGGCAATTGAAGGGTTACCAAGCGCCATCAGTGCTGTGCGCGAACCCCATTCATTGACGGCTTCGCCCACTTGGCTGGCGCGATTGCCCAGAGCTACTACCACGTCTTGAGCCAAAGCCGAGCTGTCCTGCGTGAACGCATTGGCTAGAGCGTTACGCATGTTCTGCTTGGCATCTTCGAGACGCCGGTTCTCAACACCCGCCGGCTGCCAGTTGGGAAGAAACACTCCCAGGTACGCGGCAAGCAGGGGCCACAGATCCACTGAAGCGGCGCGTGCCAAGCTCGCCGTATGCGTCTGAAGCGCCTTCATGGCTCGAAATAGCAGGAAATCACGCACTTCGTCATGTTTAGCGTCGAGCAGTTTCTGCCCCATGACCAAGACGGGTGGTCGTGATTGAACTGGTATGCAGACTGCTCCGATCGCCGGCGATACCCAGATTGAGAGCCCGCTCAGACCAAAATGATGAGCCAAATTCTGCACGTGGTCGAAAAGAGACGCGTGGGTGTCGCTAAGTGCAATGATTTTGAGTGCACGTAGGTCAAAGGGCAATGCCGAATCTAGCGCCCACCCGGTGCGTTGGAGCATCGCGCGCAGCGGCAGATTCGACAAATCGGGTGCCAGAACTTCATCAAAGCGAGTATCGACCGCAGCCAGGCCCGCGCCAGGAAGCTCTGAAGGTTCACCACGCAGCGTGCTGGCAATTGCATTGGCCACTTGGGCCGACTCATGCTGGTCTCGCAAACTTGCGATGGCCGCAAGAACTTCGAAGAAGGCGATTTCAAAGCGCCCCGTGTGCAGCGCGCGACGCGCCTCCGTGGTCGAGCGCTCAAGCAGAACTTGCAATGCAGAGCTGTCCGCCATTCTCTGGTAGAATTCCGCAAAAGCCCGCAAAACAAGACTGTCGTTTTGCCATTTGCGGCGAGCCTTCTCCAGCACCTCCTCGGCACGTCGGCGATCAAGCGCACCGGTTTCATAGATCTTCGATAGTTCGATGAGATGGTGCCTCTGATCTGGCGAATCAGTCGAATTGTCAACCAACTTCGACTGCAGACGAATCGCTTCGGCGGTGTCGCCTCGCGCGAGGCACAGGCGTACGAGCGCAGCAAGCGCCCTGCTGTCGGCCGGCGCAATCTGAAGGAGTCGCTGATACGACGTTTCTGCGGCACCCGCTTTGTCCGGTGAACGTTCATAGAGCGCACCGAGTTTTCTGTGGAGTTCAATTTGTTTTTGCGGGTCACCCGCCAATTGAATCAGACGCGTGTAGGTGGACTCAGCTTCTTCGCGGTCGTCCACAGCCGTGGCAATATCGGCCTTCAACTCCAATGCGTCAACGTTGTCGGGGTAAGCACTTAGTGCCGGTTCGAGTGCCTTCTCGGCGGCAATCGTAAGATCGAGTGTCAGGAGGCAACGGGCTCGCTCAACCTGCAAATGGACTCGTTCGACAGCGTCTTGAGTGTACTCGAGTTGGCGTTCGAGCAGGGCTGCGAGCCGATCGTGGGCGTTTGAGTTGCGGTATATTTGCGTAAGCCGGGCGGCTGCCGCTTGATTGTGTGGGTTGGTCGAGAGCAGCTGTTCCAGGGCGAACTCGGACCGCGATTCATCTCCAAGTGATGTCCACAACTCAGCCGCGCGTGACAGCGCAGATTCCTTGTGGCTTGGGGCTGCGCACGCTTGAGCCAATTGTTCATATCCGTCGCCGGCCGAACTGATCTCGCCTCGTTGTAGTTGCCAGTGGGCGAGCAGGGACAACGCCACGACGTGATCGGGCGCAATCTCCAACACCGATTTGAGATGCGCCAACGCCTGATCCCAATGTTGAAGCTGTTCAGCGCTTTCGGCACAGCGAAGGAACAGCGCGGCACAGTCGCCGGAATAACCAGCACGCTTCGCAAGGTGCGATTGTATCGAGTGGACTGTCGCCCAGTCCGCTTTGGCAATGGAGAATGCAAGTTGGCGGCGTAGTGCCCAAAGGGGTGTCGGTTGTTGACGACCGGCCCACTCAACCAGGTGTTCGCCGCTAGCCCAGTTGCCGGTATACGTGTGAAGCGTGGACGTCAACCAGCAGTACCCGAGCGCCTCGTTTCGATCGAGCTGCTGTGACAGCTTGTCGCAGATGCCGGTCAATTCTTGCCACCGGCCTCGACGGATTGCCGAGCGTTCGAGGCCCCGCAATGCCATCAAGTTTCCTGGCTCGCGCTCGACAATAGCGTTTAGCCAAAGATCCAAGTTGCCTTCGGTGCCAGCATTCGGGTCAAGGTGCGCTAGTCGCTCGTAGAGTTCTCGCTGCGCGTGGGCGTCGGTTTCCGTTCGCGCCTTGGAGAATAACTTGTCAAACAGTCTGTTGTTTCGCTGTCCGTTTGCTGCTGCCTGCTCTGCCCACAATGCGGCGATGGTGGGCCCATCCGATTCTGCCAGCAAGAGGACGGCGTCATTTGTGGTTTGCCAATCACCAAGCCATGCTGAGCCAGCCGCTGCCTGACACAGGTAGTCAATTCCAAATGGCTCGGCAGCTTCAACTTGCGCGTAACTCTTACTCTGGCTCGAACCTGAGCTCTTTGCGAGCCAGTCGCACAGGACGCGAAGCGTCACGTCGTTGGGCGCAAATTCGAAGGCACGGATCGCACTGACTTCCGCTGAAACCGTGTCGCTTTCGAGCAGGACAAGAGCCTCTTGCGCTGCAAGCAGGGCCGATTCGAGATTGTCGTCGGCCAATTCTGAGCGCCTAGTCAGCCAATCCAGAGCCGCAGCTGGCTTGCCGGCATTTCGAGCCAGGTCCTCCCCGAGCGCCATCAGAAGAGAAAGATCTGAACGTATGGCATGTGCATGTTCGAGTAGCCGTTGCACCTCATCGCTACTTGACGTGCCCGCCAGCAATACTGCTTCTAACAACAGCCAAGGAACTCGCTCATCGTGCAAGTCCAGATCCTCGACATATTGTTCTAGAATCACTCGCCGCTGAGTTGCGTCCGAACTCGAAAGCGCCACCCGAACAGCAGCTTCACGTGAACACTTCGCCGCTCTTGCCTGGTCCCAGGCTGCTTGTGCCGATGCCGAGTCAAGCCCGGCCTCGAAGAACAACGCGGCCAGTGATTCTCTGTCACCCGCAGACCACGGCCCGGAATCGGCGGGAGCTTCCTGAAACAGCTCGCCTAGCGCGAACGAATCGCGCTGCCCGTAGGCCTGTTCGAGCTTGAGCGCGAAGTCAAGCGCCAGAAACTCTTCGGATTCGCGAGGCCATTCTTGTCCGGAGGGCATTGAGAACTCTTCGGATGGCGATGTCGCTGCTATCCGACGCGCAGTTAGAAGCAGGAACCGGCTCCGCGGATCAATGCCGTGAAACTCATTCGAAATGGGATCGTGCAGATCGAGAACAGCAGCGGCCAAACAGCGCAGCGCGTCGTCTTCGGCGACGGCAGCACACAGCTTCCGAATGTCCTGTGGCGGTTTGGCTACCCAATGCGAGAGAACCACAATGTCAGCGGGTGGAATTCTCTGAACTGCAACGCCTTGGACGGATTCAAGCAGCCTCTTTACGAGGTCCACATCATTGGCCTCGACCGCCCTTTCCACTAGAGCACACGTGACCTCTGCGCTGTGTTCAAGTCTTTCGAGATGGGTCAATTCCGCAATCGCGCCCGCTCTTGTATCCGGCGAAGCGGCCAACAGGCACGCGCGCAACCAGCGTATTGCGGGTTCGCATTCCGGAATTGAAGTGAGCACAGCTAGGCTCCGCGCCGCGCTGGCAACGTCGCCATCGGAGAGGGCGGCTGCAGCGTCGAGAACTGCTGCCGCGGGATGGTCGATCTTTGAGTCGTTCTCGGCGCGGTCGCTACGAATTCGCGCAAGTGCCAGTATTGAATCGTGCTCAGCCACCGAAAAAGGCCGAAGATCAAGTGATTCGAACTCCAAAGGATGCCCTTCTTCGAGCATGTTTAGCAGTCGCAGTAGATTGACTTGGTTGTCTCTTGGAAACTCGGTGACCGTGTCGGACAGGGCGTCGCTTGACGCTCGGCTGTCACAAAGAATCAAACGCAGAAACTCCGACTGCCATAGTCGCAATTGGGCCTTGGCGGTCCCGTCGTCGAGAAGTGAGAGCTCATCGGCAATCAGCGAGGAAATGGATTCGAAGTGGGCGCAGGCCATGTTCAGATGGCGAACTTGAAGTCGCGCGAGTCGCGATGTGGGTCTTGCCGACACAGCGTGCATTGCGCAGGACAGCGCTTCGGTGGCGCTTCCGGCGATCGAAAGTATCTCGCTCGAGGACGCCGCCAGTTCAAATTGCCGACTGCTGTCGCTGACACCCGCCAGTTCTTCATTCAGCCTCTCGGCGACACGGCAGAACTCCTCAACTAGAGCTTGTTCTTCAAGGAAGGCTTGACCCGGTCGTTCGTCATCCAGATCCCAATTCTGCGGCGTCGGTTCACTGGTCGCCGGCGGTTCTTCATAAGGAACCAGAGAAGCTAGTACATCATCGGGATCGAATTCAAGTTCGCCTAGCTCCAGGTCTGAAGCGACATCCAACACCGGTATGCTGCGCGTCGAGACAACTGGACGTTCAGACGTTCCGGCGTCGCGAGGTAGACCGCCCGTATTCGGAGCAGAATCGGGGCCTTTGCTTGCGGGTGGCTTTGGCGTGGTCATTTTACGCGAATTCCCAGGCGGTCACGCAGGGACAGGTACTGGCTGGAGAAGACGAATCGTAGCAAACGCTCCTGGCGGTCATTCAGCGAGCCCATGGCGTCAGTTTGGTTGTAAAGATGTTGCGCGCCGACGACGAGTGAAACATCACCCGCCGCAAGCGCCGCCATTCGATCCATGCTGCTCGTCGCGGCTATGTGCCATTCGAGCGGGTCCATAGATCCGTCGGAGAGTGGCGCACACAGAGCCGGAAGTGTCTTGCGAATCCTGCGGGGCAGGGACTGCAGTAGGCGAGCGAACTCGTCGACAAGTGCATAGGCGGGGGCGGAGATTGGCACTTCTGCCACGCGGCACGCGGCGACTACTAGTGCGGCAGTTTCTGCCGCGGTTCGGTGCCTTAGTAGGCTAATTCCCCGCCGAATTGCGTACAACTCTCGGGCCACGAGTTGCCGATTGTGGGGTTGCAAGGGGGCATGCAATGCCGTGCCAACAACCAAAGACGGCGTCTCACCAGGTATGCCGACGACATTGTCCGGTTCGATGCCACCCACATACACATCGAATTCACCCAACCCCAAGGCGCCGGCCCAGGCGGCAATCTCGTTGCGCACGGGCAGACCCGAGCGCGGGTCTACGCGTTGCTTCTTGGTAACTCCCAACACGGACAAACTGGGCCCGAGTACTTCGGCGAACCATGGCGCCAGGTTCGCGAACAGGTCGGCAAGCGGTCCTTCGTCGCCAACTTCGGCCAAGTCGGCAAAGCAACTGCTGTCCAGGGCGATGCTGGGTAGCCGAGCCGCTCGCGAGCCGAGCACTTCGAGCTCGTGGACCATTTCAGGCGTACCTGACTCGATGGCGACCAACGCTCCGAGCGCAATCTGACGCAGCGGCGCGTCATCGATGATTGCTGCGATTTGAGCCAATCGGTCGATGGACTCGGGATCAATCGGTTGCTCCAGAAGTCTCGCGCGCAGCGCATCACGCGCGGCTGCGCAAAGTGCGCGATTGTCGTCCTCAGAGAACGGCTGCTCAATAATGAAATCGATGGCCTCGGGATCACCTGGAACTTCGGCGAACAGGCTGTGTATGGCGTGCAACGCCTGATCCGGCAATCCCAGCTTGTCTCGAAAGATGCTCAGCGCAAGCCGGGCAGCTTCAACGCGTCCAGCGCTCGATTCACGAGATTCAGCCAGGTAGAGCAGGGTTTCCGCGGCAAGATCCCAATTTTGCGCGCGGCCGGCGGCTCGCGCAACCCGTTCGCGCACGGGCAATGTGCCAAGCCCAGCGCCATCGAGCACCAACAGCACGGATACAGCCAATTCCGGCAGATTGAGCTTGCCCTCGTAGAGGTCGGCTGCGGCAACTCCACTCATCACGCGTTGTTTCGCAGGCGCTGATTCAAGCCGCGCTAAGTGATCCAAATACTTAGCGGCCTCCGCGAACTGATTTGCTGCGATTGAGATTTCGGCTGCAAGAGCCAGAGCCCCCACGTGATCTGGCTCGAGCAACGTCACGTTTTCCAGCGCCTTCAATGCGGCATCTCGATCGCCGAGTGCTCGAAGGACTCTGGCGCGCTCCCAGTGTAGCTTCACGAGCTCGTCTACGTCGTCGCTGACGTCCAATCTCATGTCAATGAGCTCGAGCAGCCGAGCCCCATCGTTTCTGTCGCGAACACGACGGAACAACCGATCGAATGCCGAGAACCGACGAACGTCTTTGGCGACGGCTCGTGCTAGTGCGCTTTCACCGCGAGTCTCATCGTGCAATTCGTCGAGCCATATCGATGCCGCTTGCTCGGAGAATCCCGCGCTGAGATTCGTGTTTTGGTAATTGGCTGCAAGCCCCTCGCATGCCTCCGCTTCTGACCTTGAATCATGGCGGATTCGTGCGGCAAGACGCAGGCCCTCCCAGGCGGCCAGGTTGCTGGGATGCGCTGTGACAAGGCTCTTGAACAGTTCAAGGGCGTCATCGATTTGCCCTGCGGCCAAGCGGTTGAATGCGACGAAGTTGTGAGCAACTGCCTGGTCGCTCGCGTCGAGCAACGGCACGTACTGGCTGATCGCGTACGAGCGCCGACGGGGATCGCAGCCGGGGCGGGAGGCCTCCATGTTCAAGATCAGCGCTTCGGTGCAGCGCGAAGGCAGGAGCGCCAAAGGCGCTTCGAGGTCAAACAGCAGTGCGCGCTGGCGAGCAAGATCGATTTGGAATCGAGACGAAGCCGTAAGTCGTTGCGACAACGTCTCCCAAGCTTGTTCTTCCTGGTGCAAGTCGACTCTGGCGCGCGCGGCACCCACGTATTCCAACGCCGCAGCAACGGATGGGTTAACACTGGACCAGTGCTGCGTAGCCATCAAGTATTCCGCACTGCCCAATCGATAGGTCGCCAGCGTCTGGCGCGCGCGCAGCGCGGCGCCCATTGCTTCGAGTCTTGGAGCCAACCCAATGAGCGTTTCGATGGCGTCGAGGTTCGTCGCGGAATCTAGCAGCACTTTTGCCAATGCAATCGCAAGGCCGATTGAAGAAGCGTCTGGCGTCAATTCCTCGAGGATTAGCCCGGCCGTTGCAAGATTGCGGGTCTGCAATTCAAGGGCAAATCGCTCCAGCCCGAGGCGGTCGCGCGAATGGCCTTCAACGACAGTCTCGAGCAGCTGACGTCGAGTTTCGGCGTCGTTGGGCAGGACTTTGCGAAGTATCCAGGGTTCCAGAATCGTCGCGGCCGCCGGATCGTGGGTACGGACACAGTCGAGCGCCAGCCGGCACTCAGCAACATCACCTGTTTCGGCGGCCAATAGTGCGGCTTTGATGGCGACGATCGCAGCCAGGCTCGACTCGGTTATGGCCTGCGCGCCGGTACACAACACGGAGGTGGCCGCGGTGCGCGCACGCTCGGCATGATGTAGGTCGGCGAGGGCTGCCACCACAAGGCCATCGGACGGGTCCTTCTCGAATAGAGTAATCAACTGCTGGATTGCCGACGAACGATTGCCATAACGCAGATCGCGAACTATGTTGGCAAGAAGGTACGCGCGTTCGAACGATGCGATGGGTGCCAACGAGGCCAAACGCAATAGTGGCTTGTCAGGGTCTGACAGTGTTCGCACAGGTTCGGGAATCAATGAACCGGTGCTCGACTTTGCCTCTGAGCTCTTGACAGTGGTCGAATCCTCGATGCGATAGGCTTCGAATGCCCCGGCCAGTGCCGCGCCACTCTTACACGCAGCAAGGCCTGCTACGGCGCTGGCAACAAGTTCGGACTGGTTCTTCCAAAGTCGAAGACGCAAAAGCTCCAGCCACAATTCAGACTGCTCGTCGCCATTGGTCGTGCTCGCTGCTAGACGCCGCGTGGATTCGTCGTACCACGGAAGGTCATTCAGTTCGAATGCCAGCAGACGCGCGGTCCGGTTGACGATCTGTGGATCAGTTCCAAACAACGCGGCCTGTGCCAGAGCGGCGCGCGCTGATGTGGAATTCTGCGCTCGCCGCGCCCAGACTTCAGCGGCGTTCAGGTAGCAGCGTCCCTTGGCAGAGTGATTGGACAGTACTTCGGCGCACCTTTCGATCGCCGTGGCGAAGACGGCTGGCTCACGCGTGATGGCAAGCGTGTTCAATTCGAATGCGCGGAGACACAGGGAATGAGGGGCCGCAGCCAAGCCATTGGTGATGGCACGTAGGGCATTGGTCCGTTCCCCTTTCGCGGATTCTGAGAACGCGACGCGCAGCCACGCTGAGCCGGCAGCATCGCCGGACGACGACAGGGCGATGTCCTTTGCCAGGGTGATAGCAAGGTCGAAGTCCCTGCGTTCCTCGGCGCAAAGCAGGGCAATATGTTGAATGACAGGATCGTTTGGTACGAGGCCAGTTGCCCTCTCGAGCAACGTCGCTGCTTCGCTGGCACTCCCAGCGAGATGGCGCGCTATTGCGGCGCGCACGAAGGCGTCGGCCACATGCAATTCATTGCGCTGCCAGCGTGGAACACCGAGTGAGTCTCCGATCGTCGAGTCGTGAGTAGCCCGCTCCAGTATGCTCGCTTTCGACACCAACACGCGAGACAGAACGTCAAATTGGCCCTGTGAGAATGACGTCCGCTCCAGCACGTCCAGTGCATTGAATGTGATCTCGCCGCCGACGGCGACAACCTGATCCAATGATTCGAGGGCCGCGTCGAATTCCCCGAGTTGATGCTGTATTTCTGCCAACTCAACCAGCAAGAGCCCCGACCAAGTAGCATTTTGGCTCAAAGCGGCGCGAGCCTTGACCGCGCGTTCAAGCAGGCTAAGGTCCCGAGTTTGTTCGCCGACGAAGTTTATCAGGTTCCATGCGGTTGCGCTATTAGGCACCGCTTCGATCACTTCGAGCAAGATCTGTTTTGCGGTGTCGGTGTCACGCTGCTCAAGCAATGCATAGGCTGCTCGCTCAAGCGAGGCTCGTTCACGCTCTTCAACGGTGGTCGCAATTTGAAGTAAGCGCTCGACAACACGCCCAATATTCTTTAGCGAATGTCGTTGTTCAAAGAGTGACATCAATCGCTCAACAGGCTCTGTCAGTTGGGGGTCGGTGTTGACAGCCTGCAGTTGAAGTCGAGCTGCCTCAGTCGCGTTTCCAAGTTGCTCGTGCAAGAGCGCCGCTTCATGCAGCAGTAACGCGCGTGTGCCGGAGCTGCTGGTAGCTTCAATCTCGGTCTCCAACCACCCACTAGCCATGTGTAAAGGCGTCGAGCGAGGAGCATCTGGCGACTGGTCTAAAGGTCGAGTCGTCATGTCGGGACACTCTTCAAACTGTAAACGACTTTAGGCGACGGCGAGGATAATGCATAGGTCTACTAGGGGGGCTCATACTCCTGCGCGTTGATCGGGTAGTTCTCGGGGGCACGACGCTGGGCCGACTGGGGCCGCAATCCGCGAGTCAGTCGTTCAGGCTAAAAGACGTGCAACGTTGACTGACGCAGGCCTCTAGGACTGACGCAATCGGCCGATTGCCCAGCTTTGATGGCCGGGCGCACTTGTGTTGAACCGTGTCCGGGGAGCAGCCTAGCGGATTCGCCGCATTATCCAAAACCCGCGTGGTGTTTCGACTGGCTCTGGATAGACGGAGCCCTTGTCCAGTGTGAACAGCGCGTACTCAATCGCCGGTTCGAGTATTCCACGCCGAATCGAACCCGCATTTGCCGTCGAACCCGGATCGCCCTGCTTGGCTGCTTCGTCGAAGTTCGTTTGGGCGACTGCGAGCAGTCGCAGAGCCATTTCCCGAGCTGCTGCCTTGCTTCTCGGCTTGTTCGGTGTGCCTTGGACGCCCTCGAACGTTATTAGAATTGCGCCAAAGACAACGTCATTGGGCGCTGAAGGCGGAAGTGGAGGGACTCGGGCGTCGGACCCACTGGACGCCTCGCGCGGATCTTGAGCATGCTGGGCCACTGCGGCTCCGGCATCGGTTTCTGCAAGCGCGACAGGTTGGGTCACAGCACCGGCATCCATGTCGGCTAAGCCGGCCCCCAACTTTTGGTGCCGGGTCGCTCGGGTAAGTCCTGCAACTAGGCCTGCAACCGCCAAGACCGTGGCCAGTACAATCCACTTCCATTTGTGCATACGGAGGAGCCCCTAGCACGAAAGACCGACACGGTGGGACAGTAGGTTCGACCACCCACGCAAGATTCGTCAGCCAGTTCCACCGAAACCCTGATAAATGTCGGGGAGCGCTCCATGTTCAATGTTCAATGCCCTGGATGCAGTGCGCCCTATCAGGTCAACGAGCGGAGAGTACCTGCGGGCGGATTGCGCATGCGTTGTCCCAAATGTGCCACGTCGTTCGTGGTTGAGAAGCCAAGTGCCAACCAGACGTCGCTGGATCAGACCGGCGCAGCCCAGGTGCCGTCGCGGAGCAAGGACCAGCCTAGGGCTCCAAGTCCGCTGAAGGCCACGATGATCGGTGTTGCGGGTCCTGCTCTAATTGGGGCGCCGGCCGGAACCCAAGCTGCCCACGGTGCAGGCTCCAAGGAGGGTCACATCGATCTTCCAATGCCGGGCAGAAGAGCTCAAGAACCAATGGCTCGAGCGCAGACATTGGGCCAAGCGGAAGCCAAGGTGCCTAATCCCAGAGTCCAAGATGATCCAGACCCCGCAAAGGTTGACCTGCCATCGGTACCGCGCCGCAAACCACCTCCTCCAGCAAGATCACCACGTGTCGAGTCTGACTTGCCAGCCGCATTGGCTGCGCCGCAGCGAAAGAGGCCAATTCCGGCTGCCGCTTTGCCGAATATTAAGCTCAACAAGCTCTGCGTCGTCTCGCGCTGATTCGCCACCGGTTGAGTCAACGGCACTTCCAGAACTTGCGAAGGAACCCCCACTCGTTGTCCCTGCGACTCTGACTTCCGGGGAGCTTGATCTGGGTTCTCCTGTGGCACCCAAGGCTGTGCAGGGCCGGTTCGCATCAACATCGACGGCGATTGATGTGGCGGTGCCGCTGCAAAGTGAAATGGTTGAATCGAAGAGCAACTCCGCCAAGCCATTCCAGGATGACCTTGAGATTGACTTGCCGTCGCCTTTTGAAGCGATGTCAGGGCTTGGCCAAAGCGTGGCCGATCTCGATTTTGATTTGCCGTCGCCTTCTGCAGCTGCGTTGCCGAGTCCGATTCGGACTGACCTCCCAATGGTTCCAAACGCCACGTTGCCCGCGGTGTCTGCAGGTCGAGTGGGTTTGCCGGCGCCCGGCAAGAAGCGTTTCGGGGAAGTTGACTTGCTGCCGGATGTTGATTTGTCGAAGGATCCTCGACTTCCAACGGTTGCCCAGCGTCAGTTGCAGCCGAGTTCGGATCTCATTCCCGACCTTGATACACCGCTCGGTGCCGACGACCGGGCATCGAAAGCGACCAAGCAAGAATCGCCCGTCGCCAGTCCTTCCAGTCTGGGTGGCCCAAAGCTGCCAGACCTCACCGATGCGCTGCCCATTGAATCCGCGCCGCCGAAAGCAGCCGCGCAGGGCTCTCTCCGCCCCGCCGCGTCGCCTTCGATCCCGCCACCGCAGTATGGACTTGAGTTCGGCGAGCTGAGCCTCAACGCGGACAGCGGTTCAAGCGACGCAGCCCTCGCCATGGGCGAGGGAATAGCGGTAGCCGCAGCGCCTCTGATTCGCCAGTCCGGAGGCGGCACCGAGTTCGGTGAAGTGAGCCTGGATGTGGGCAACGCAACCGAATCGGCAATTGGTACCGTCGATGAAGGCGCGGGGCCGAAGGACATCTCAGTCCCAGGCGATCTGGAATTCGGAGGAATTCCCCAAGAAGTTGCGGCCAATCAGGCGAACGTCGAATTGGCAAAGTCTCAGGAAGCGAAGGGCTCCGCCGCAGGCAAAGCGCGCTACAGCGCGATGCCCAAGGCCGGGCGCCAGCCGGTCCGCCCGGGGGTTCGCTATGCGTTGGTTGGATTCGTCGTGCTGATTGTGCTGGGTGGCGCATCCCTGTCGTTGATTCCCGACGTGGGGCTCTTCGGCTACGCTTTCATATCGGATCAACTTCGAAAGCCTGAGTATGAGCGGCTGCTTGCCGAACAGATCACGCTCGTCCAGCGCGCACTGTCTGGCGATACCTATCCTCAGGCCACTCGAGTGTTGCAGAACTTGGAGCAAGTGCAGAAGTCGCACCCGCGCGCGACGGGTCTCAGAGCGTATCTTGCCTTTGTCGGGTACGCTGTGGACTTGAGGTTCGGTGCCAACGCGGAGCGAAACTCACGATCCAAAGTGCTTCTGGATCAGTTGTCCGACAAAAAGGGCGTCTCGGGTTTGGAGTTAGCCCTTGCCGCGCGTGCTGCGGCAGAAGGCAACCTAACGCGCGCTCATCAGAAAATCGACGACATCCGTCGAGCGGGACCGAAACGTATCGAGAATTCGGTGCTCTCGGCCCAAATCGAGATGCTTGACCGTCGCCCAGGCCAATCGCTGGTCTACTGGCGCCAGGTCGAATCCAGCGAAAGAAGCGCTCGCTCCGCGCTCGGAAGTGCGACGGCAGAACTGGCTTTGGGCCAGATCGACGCTGCCGAGCAAAGCGCGGCTGCCGCCATTACTCGTGAACCCAGGCACGTTGGTGCGCGCCTTTTGCTTGCGCGCATCGCGTTGGAAAAGCGCGGCAACCTGCAAGTGGCCGCGAATACGATCGACGAAGCGATGAAGTTCGAGAGCGACGCCAGCCCTGCCGAGCAAGTAAGCACGCAAACGCTCTTGGGTGATCTCAGTTTGGCTCGGTCAAGAATTAGCGTTGCTGAGTCAGCCTATGCCAAGGCGCTTTCGTACGATCCGCGCAGTTCCGCGGCGCTGCGCGGACTCGGTGAGGCCCTGTATCGCGCGGGTCGATATGCTGAGGCGCTTGCGCGGTTTGAGGCGGCGGCGCAAGCGGATCCCGACGACACATCGGCCACGGTGGGCGTGGCGAAAACTCAGCTGTCACTGGAGCGAGTGCGTGAGGCAACGGCCCTGCTGGCAAAGCTCCGAGCTTCACACGCCCAGTCCTACCTTGTTAACTACTGGTATGGAGCGGCGCTCGAGGCAATGGGTAACCGCGAGGAAGCCGAGAAGGCCTTTTTGAGCGCTATCGATGTTGGGGGCAAAGAACCCGCAGCCATTGACGCCTACATTGCGTTGGCGTTGCTGAAGAATCAACAAGGACGTCGCGAAGAAGCACAGAAGCTGCTGGACGCAGCACGCGAGAAGCTGCCCGTTGCACCGCGAATTCTGCTTGCGATAGGTCAGTTGTCACTTTCCGAAGGCAGGTACGAAGCCGCTATAGGAGACTTTCGGCAGGCACTGAAGCTGGATCCCACGGATATTTCGGCGACATTTCGGTTGGGAGTGGCGCTGCGCAAGAACCGAGTTTTCGACGAAGCAATGTCCTGTTTTGATGAAGTCGCCAAGGTCGATCACGAATATCCAGGGCTAGCGCTCGAGCGCGGCTTGCTCTACGAGACGTCGGGGCGAACGGAGGAAGCACTTAAGTCATTCGAAGATGCACTGGCGAAGGCACCCAGCGACGCCGATCTCATGCTGCGAGTCGGGTGCGGCAAAGTCGCCGCTGGGCGACCCAAAGAGGCAGAAGCGTTGCTGCGCAAGGTTCTGGATCAACGCCCAATGTCGGCGGAGACTCATCATTGTCTGGGGCGTGCGCAGCTGTTGGAAGGGACCAACCTGGCCCAGGCACTGCGGACATTGGAGCGGGCCGTTGAACTCGATCCATATCGACCTGAGTACTACCTATACGTCGGTTGGGCGGCAAACGAAGCAGGAAGAATCTCCGTTGCAGAACAAGCCCTGAAGAAGGCCTTGGCTCTTGATCAGGGTTTGGGGGACGCCTATTGGCAACGGGGCGTTCTCCGGTTCCGCCAGGGCGCTGTCAAAGACGCTGTCGCCGATTTGACCAAGGCGATTGAACTGCGCCCCAATCGCCACGAAGCGCATGCCGCGCTGGCCGAGGCGTATTACGAGCTGGGCATGGAAGCCAGATCCCTTGAACAATGGCGGACTGCGGTGCAAGCGCAGCCCGACAATGCGGCGTGGCACTTCAGCTACGGGAAGCTGCTTCAAGCAACATCGCGCGACGGCGAAGCCCGCGCCGAGTTGGAGAAAGCACTGTCACTCAGCTCGGGGCAAGATCCTTCCCCGCGATGGATTTGGGAAGCGCATCGACTGATGGCGCGTAGCTTGGGCTTTCAATCCGCCGCGATTCCCCATTGGCAGCAATACTTGAGGCTTGCTCCGTTGGACAACGCTTACCGGGAGGAGGCCAAGCAAGCACTGGCCCGCCTCGGCCAGCCGTGGGAAGAGTCGAAGTAATGTCTTACGGCTAACTCTCGATGAAGCTCTTGAGCTGTTTGGAGCGACTGGGGTGGCGCAGCTTGCGCAATGCCTTGGCCTCGATCTGACGGATTCGCTCACGAGTTACCTCGAAGTCCTGTCCAACTTCCTCGAGCGTATGGTCGCTCTTCTCTCCAATGCCAAAGCGCATTCGCAGCACCTTCTCTTCGCGGGGGGTCAGCGTTTTTAGCACCCGACGGGTCTGCTCTGACAGATTCATATTGATGACGGCTTCGGCCGGGCTCACGACGCTCTTATCCTCAATGAAGTCGCCCAGATGACTGTCTTCTTCCTCGCCAATCGGCGTCTCTAGACTAATGGGCTCCTTGGCAATCTTGAGGACTTTTCGCACCTTGTCGAGTGGGAGCTCCATCTTTTCGGCGATTTCCTCCGGCGTTGGTTCGCGACCGAATTCCTGCACCAAGTACCGCGAGGTCCTAATTAGCTTATTGATGGTTTCGATCATGTGCACGGGAATGCGTATCGTGCGAGCCTGGTCGGCAATCGCTCGAGTGATTGCCTGACGAATCCACCAAGTAGCGTAGGTACTGAACTTGTACCCACGCTTGTATTCGAATTTGTCGACGGCCTTCATCAAGCCGATATTGCCTTCTTGGATGAGATCGAGAAACTGCAGTCCGCGGTTGGTGTATTTCTTTGCAATACTCACAACGAGACGTAAGTTTGCCTCGACAAGCTCCGCCTTGGCGCGCTCCGCCTTGCGCTCCCCCTCGACGATTCGGTTGTAAGTTTCGAGGAGCTGGTCCGCATCCACACGGATCTCCTCCTCGCGGCGTTTTGGGGGGGGCTCCGAATTCCCGTCTAGGGGCGCAGCCTCTTCGTTCTCGTTTGAGTTGCGCTCACCGAGGTCGGACTCGATGTTTGGAGCATTACGTGCCTCTCGCAGCAGCCGCCGAAGTTCACTCTTGCTTCCCGCGATCGGTCCGTCCAGGACGATTGGTCGCCCTTGGGCGCGAAAAACCCGCTCAATCAACGCCTTCAACTTGAGAACGATTCGGTCGATCGTCTTCTTGTTGAGCCGCATCTCCTGAAGGGCCTTGACGAGCTCTCGCTTGTTCTCGACAATTTCTTTGTCGATTTGCCGCTTACGTGAGTCGGTTGCGCCGCGGCGTTCCTCCAGCAGCTCCGAGTTCTTCTTGTCGATGCGCTTGACGCGATCCACAAGGCGGATGACCCTACGATCGGCCTCTTCCTCGTCGAACTCGTGTTCCTCGTCCTCGGCATCGCGGATGATGTCCTTGACGCGGATTTTGCGCGCCTTGAGCTTCTCGCCAATCTCAAGGATTTCGCGTACGGCTACCGGGCTGTTGAGGATAGACTCTAGAATCTCGTTTTCGCCCTGCTCGATGCGCTTGGCAATCTCGACTTCGCCCTCGCGCGTTAAGAGCGCGACGCTGCCCATCTTTCGCAAATACATGCGAACCGGGTCGTTGCTCTTGTAGAGCTCCTCTTCCCCTTTGGGCGGGATGCTCGTCGGCGCGACACTGGGCCTTTCCGGCGGCTCTTGAGTTTCCGTGCGGCGCCCAATCCCCATATCCTCGTCGTTGGCATGGCGATTTCTAAGCTTGAGTTCACTGACGTCGTTGACGACTTCGATGCGCTCATCATCGAGCGCCGTCAGCATGTCCTCCATTTGGTCAGGCCCGACATCTTCGCCTGGCAGTGCTTCGTGCACGTCGTCGTACGTCAAGAAACCCTTCGTCTTTCCCAGACGAATCAGTTGTTCTTTGACTTTGCCGTTGGTCTTTTTTGGTATGGGCGGTACGGTTGAGGAGGCTTCCGGATCGAAATCGTCGTCGTCACTTTCCGGAGGTATCGACGATGCAGATTCCACAAAATCGTCGGGATACTCGCTTGGCACTACCGCCCGTAACTTCGGAGGCTTGGCATCGGCCGAGGCCTCTCGAGTCTTCGCAGCGCTCGCTGCTTTCGGCACGGTTACCGTCCCGGTTCGCTTGTTCCCGCCTTCAGGCTTCTTTGCTCCCACCGCTACCTCTCTCCCACGCCGTGTCGTTCCCGTGCGAGTCGTTCGTGCCTTCTCAGCAAGTCGAGCTCCGCGTCAAAGTCGCCGGACGCTGCCGCCCGTTGGATTGCTTCGAGGTCTTGTGGCCTTCTTCGGTGCTGCTCAAGACGCATCAATTTGCTGACATTTTTCAGAAGCACTGTTCTTGCGTCCTCGAGCCGGTTGTGCCTGGGTGCCGCTAGTTGACTGGCCGCGAATGCATGGATCGACACAGGTATCTTCGCAAGGAATTCTTCCACGTAATCGGCTTTTTGGCCCAAAAACACGCGACGTGCCGACGCCAACGCTAGCGCAATGTCTCCCTCAATCAGGCCAAAAGCATCTTCGAACTCCGGTTCCCGCAGCAGTTCTGGCCAATCCAGGACACAACCCAAAACCTCTCTGGCAACTGCGTCGCTAGGGATCGGACTGCGGGCCTGATTGGCATTGACCTGACCGTTTGAAGCGCGTTTTCCAGCTTTGGTCGCGGCCTGCCGCACAAGTTGGTTCAGGGCTCTGAACGTTCGCGCATCCGCAATGCCCAGCCGTTCGGCAATGTGGTCCGCGTAGCGCTCTGCCATCGCCCGTATCTCAACGTCGTTCTCGCTCGCGATCAGCTCAGCGACCTCTTTGATCTTGGCCGATTGGGTAATCGCGTCATCGGCAATGAACCCGCTATCAAGGCAAGTATCAATCAAGTATTCGAGAAGTCCTCTTGCTGCCTGCACGCAACCCATGACAGCTTGGGCCCCAGCGCGACGCACCAGATCGTCCGGGTCTTGGCCGTCCGGCAACGCCGCGACTTGGCAACCTAGTCCCACCTCGCGAACAACATCGCGTGCCGCGCGGACTGCTCGACGACCTGCCGCATCGCCGTCGAACATCAGTGTCATGTCAGGAGCCAACCGCCGCAGCAGCTTGGCCTGCTCGAGGGTAAACGCCGTACCGAGTGGAGCGACCGCTTGGTGCAACCCATGTGCATGTAGGCTCACGACATCAAAATTACCCTCCACGAGCAGGGCCCGACCTTGTTCGCGAAGCGCCTGGCGCGCCTGATACAAGCCGAAAAGCGTTTCACGCTTCCGGTAGATAGGCGATTCGGGACTGTTTACGTATTTGGCCTTTGCCGCTGTCGTATCAGACTCACCCGTGGGCGCTATGCCCGCCTTGTTACACTCGCTGGCGTCAGGTTCAGGCAGCGCTCTGCCACTGAAAGCGATGACCCGGCCCTGAATGTCAACTACCGCAAACATCAGTCGATGTCGAAACCGATCGTAGTGGCCGTTGCTCGACCGGCGCGGTACCGCCAGCCCCACGCTTTCGGCGGCCGCCATCGAGAATCCCAGGCTTCGAAGGTGGCGCGACAACTCGTCCCAGCCGTAAGGAGCGTAGCCGACACGAAAAGCCTGTAGCGCGTCGGCAATCGAGTCAGTTGGCGTGTTGGCTACGAGGGCACGCCTCGCCAATTCGGCGGCAGCGTGACTGCGCAGCGGGTGATCGCGAAGCGCCTGCTCGAAAAAGGAGGCAGCGGCGTTGCCAACCTCATAAAGTTCGAGCAGCCTGCGGCGCGACTCGGCGCGAGCCCGCGAATCCTCAGCCGAGCGTTCTTCGACGATTTCGATGCCGGCGCGCTCAGCCAGCTCGCGAATCGCTTCCGCGAACGCGACCCCCTGCGTTTCCTGCACGAATTTTATGACGTCCCCGGACGCCTGGCAGCCAAAGCAGTGGTAGAATCCGCGCTCGTCGTTGACGTGAAAGCTTGGCGTCTTTTCCTTGTGAAATGGGCACAAGCCAACAAAGCTTCGCCCCCGCCGCTGAAGTCGGACCACCTGCTGTACCACGGCGACCAACGAAGTTTGGCGACGGACTTGTTCGATCGTCTCTTGTCCGAGCACAGCCGCAGAGGCTTACTCCAATTCGGCATCTCGCCAAGGTGATGGCGATTCGCTGGGCGGGTCACGGGTGTCGGCCACTGGGTGGGCCGAGATGCTGCGCACCCCCTGGAACACTCGACTAATTGTGAACTGCCCGTTGGCAGCGAATCGGCCCTGTGGTAGACGCGGGCTACCGGCGTAGAACCGAGCTAGTCCGTAGGCACGAGGGCAGATGACTCAAGACACAAACCTTTTCGGTAGTTCTCAGACTCTCACACAGCCAACCGCTGGGGGTGCTGCCAGCGGGAAGATCACTCAGGTGATTGGTCCCGTCGTTGACGTTGAATTTCCACCTAACCAACTTCCCAAGATACTCAACGCTTTGACGGTATCCAACCCGAGCATTTCGAGCGAGAAGGACAATCTCGTGCTCGAGGTTGCTCAGCATCTCGGTGATTCCGTAGTGCGGACGGTGGCCATGGATTCGACGGACGGGTTGGTCCGCGGCGCTCAAGTTACGGACACCGGGTCGTTCATTAGCATGCCTGTCGGAAAGGTAACTCTAGGGCGCATACTCAACGTAGTCGGAAAGCCAGTGGACGAAAAAGGCCCGGTCGTTTCCGATCGGCGCATGCCTATCCACAGACCCGCGCCGACGCTTGTCGAGCAAAGCACTCGAGTCGAGGTTTTCGAAACTGGAATCAAAGTCGTCGATTTGCTCGCTCCCTACAGAAAGGGCGGCAAAATCGGCTTATTTGGCGGAGCTGGGGTCGGCAAAACTGTCATCATCATGGAGTTGATCAACAACGTTGCCAAGCAGCATGGCGGCGTCAGTTGCTTTGCGGGGGTCGGCGAACGCACGCGCGAAGGCAACGACCTTTACCTGGACATGACGGAGTCCAAGTTGGAGACGGGCGAACCGGTCATCTCCAAGACGGCACTCATCTACGGGCAAATGAACGAACCGCCCGGGGCCCGAGCGCGCGTTGGGCTCTCGGCACTGACGGTCGCGGAATATTTCCGCGATGAAGAGGGCCAGGACGTATTGCTGTTCGTAGACAATATCTTCCGCTTTACACAGGCCGGAAGCGAAGTGTCCGCACTACTTGGCCGCATGCCAAGCGCTGTGGGTTACCAACCCACACTGTCAACCGAAATGGGTGCCCTTCAGGAGCGCATTACTTCGACCACCAAAGGCTCTATTACGAGTGTGCAGGCCATCTACGTTCCCGCAGACGACCTCACGGACCCGGCACCCGCCACGACATTTGCGCATCTCGACGCCACCACGGTGCTCTCGAGAGCCATCGTCGAGCAGGGTATCTACCCCGCCGTCGATCCGCTCGACTCGACGAGTACCATGCTGGACCCGAATATCGTCGGCGAGGAGCACTATGAAGTAGCGCGAGGCGTACAGGGCACGCTGCAGCGGTTCAAGGATCTGCAAGACATCATTGCGATTCTGGGAATGGATGAACTCAGCGAAGAGGACAAGCTGGTGGTCTCTAGAGCCAGAAAGATGCAACGGTTCCTCTCACAGCCATTCTTCGTTGCGGAACAATTCACCGGGCACAAGGGCAAGTATGTGCCTTTGAAGGAAACCATTGCGGGTTTCAAAGAGATTCTGTCGGGCGCTCTAGACGACTTGCCAGAACAAGCGTTCTACATGGTTGGTAATATTGATGAGGCCAAGGCTAGGGGTCAGCAGCTGCGAGCCGCTAGCTAGTCTCGGAGTACCATGGCTGAAGCTTCGCCGATAGAGCTGCAGGTCATCACGCCGCATGGCGCGGTGTTGCGAACCCAGGTCGATGAACTGACCGCACCGAGCGTCAACGGGGATTTTGGCGTGCTGGCGGGCCACCGCCCACTGATTGCGGCACTGCGAACGGGAATCGTAACCTACCGCAAAGGCTCCGAAGAGCAGAAGGTCGCTGTGGGGCCCGGGTTCGTCGAAATAGCCAATGATTGCGCCTTGCTGCTGACAGACTCATTTTGCCGTCTCAGCGATGTTGACGTGGTCAAAGTCAGACAAGAACTCGTGGAGGCAGACGAAGCACTGCAGTCTTTTACGGGCGCCCTAGGTGGGCCGGAGCATGGGGTGCTAATTCGACGCGAACGTTGGGCAGCGACCCGACTTGAATTGTGCGGCGAACCACCGCCGCCAACCGTCTATACGGTCAACGAGTTCCAGACCACCGCGCACGGTAACTACGAGAGCGACTCGGCGGATACCCGTTAGTCTTCCTGCGCCGTGGCCGACTTAGGCACGACCCGTATGGAACGGTCCAAGATCGAAACCCCATTGACGAGAACGCGCAGGCGCCACTCGCCCGGACGATCGCCGTCCTCGAAACGGATTAGCTGATCGAAGTGGTCCGTTCCGGCGACAATGGTTGCTTCAAACGTGGATGTCACCGATTCTGTCGGCGGCAGAGCGTGCTTCCTCTGTCTTGCTGTCGGTCGTACAACTTCCCACCTAACGTGAGTGGGCTCGCGAACCGCGCGAGCAAACTCAATTCGAAATCCTTGAGTTTGACGAGTTTCGTCCAAGATGAGCGGCCACTCCGCTCGGTGCTGAATCTGCCCGCCAAAGAAAATTCCAGCCTGGGCTCTGGCAGGAGCGCTGGACGTCCCACCCTGCTGCGCACACGCGAGCGCAAGACTGGCTGGCAGTGCGACGTTCGCGATACGTGAAGTGCCAAACCATGTCACACGGAAAGCTCCTTGGCCATGCCAGAAAATTCGTGAACGCTAAGCATCTCGCCGCGCAAATTCAGATCGACACCGCAGCGTGCAGCCGCCGCGCCCAACAGAGGTTCGGTGAATTGGCTCAACTGGCGCCATGCATTTCTCAGCGTCTTTCTTCGGTGTCGGAAGGCCAGCTTAACGAGTTCCCTGAACAAAGGCGTCTCGTCGGCGATGGATGGTGTCAAAGGAGTCATCTCAATAACAGCGGAGTCGACCTTGGGTGACGGGTAGAATGCCGTTCTGCCAACCACAAAAGCGCGCTCGATTGAGTAGCACGCCTGTGCAAACACACTCAGTGCCCCGTAGCAACGCGCCCCAGGCGCGGCGCAAAGGCGGTCGGCAACTTCCAGCTGCACCATGAACACGGCTCGTTCGATGCTGCCGGCGAGTTCAATGGTTCTCCGTAACAGCGGGCCTGTGAGCTGATAGGGTAAGTTGCCAGCAATCAATCGCGGTAGCGGCGAATTCGCGAACAGTGCCGCATAGTCTGTCGTCTTCGCATCGCCTTCAACGATTGTCAGGCGGCCGTTCTTGAGGTCTTCCTCGAAGACTTGCCGGAGCAACGGTATCAAATCTCGATCTCTCTCGATGGCAACGACTCGGGCGGCTCGCTTGAGCAACGCCGTCGTAAGGGCACCGAGGCCCGCACCGATCTCGATGACTGTACCGCCTTGACCTTGCACAACACGTTCGGCAACCTTCCCCGAAAGATCCGAGTGGAGAAGGAAGTTCTGCCCAAACGGGTGTTTGGGCTTCAGATTCCAATCCTTCAGCAACTGTTTAGGTGAATTCGACATTATGCAACGTGAGGGCGGCGTGCATTGGCGGGCGCTTCAATGACTCGCTCAGCGGCAATCCCCAGGCGTTTCAGTTGGGTCGTGCGCGCAGGGCCCGACGCCGTCAGCCTGCAGCGAATCGAATCGTTGACCATTTCTTGAATTGGGGTGCCGGCTCCGGGCAAGCCAGCCGCGCTGTCAAACCTGAGCCACGACATCCTTATACGATGATACGAGAGTCGTCGTCGTAGGCTCGCGATTCCTTCCAGCAGCCGCGGGCTGGGGTCCACCGAAGCAATTACAATCCGAGACGGCCTGTCTGTCACGCAGCGTTCAATAGCCGCCAGAAGCCGAGTGTCGCTATGCCAGCGCTCCGCATCGAGTCTTGGGAGCGTAGTGAGCCCGAACATTGCCGCATACTGGCGCAGCGTTCTCTCACGGGTTGTTCGGGCATATACCTCGGGCATCTCGAATTCATAGCGCTGCATGATCGAATGTGCCGTCGATGCCAACGGGTCAAGTCGCGTCGGCGATAGCCCGCAGGCTGCCGTCGAATCGAGACGAGCGATGTGTTCAAGGACGACACGCGCGACTTCCGTTTCGTCATAGCCGGAGCGATCCGCGTCCCAAGGTTGGACGGCTTTGAGGAGCGCCTGCCGTAGCCGGGGCAGCTGCGCCACCCCGGCGTCCGGGGAAACCCAAGCCAGATCGCGCGAGGAGATGACCCCAAGGCCCACGCGGTCGCCAAGGCCTAGGTGCTTGCTCAACGCGGATGCGACGTGGTCCAGTCCCTGATCCAAGGCTGATCTTCCCATCTCGCCTGCCCAAAGCTCCAGCGAAGCGTCCAACAGAAACCACAATGACTGGCGCTCCATCAATTCCTCGTCCCGAACCAACAGGATGCCGCGTTTCGCGGAAGCCCTCCAAGCAATCTTGCGCAAAGCATCGCCCGGTTGATGTGCACGTAACTCTCGAAGTTCAATCGAATCACCCGACATGCGTCCCGTGCGTTCAGCATCGGACGGACGTCTCGTGAGACCGCCCATTGACGGCCGGGTCGTTCTTCTCAAAGGGGCGGGGGCAACCACCACTTGAACTGGGTTGATGAACAATAGGGGAGCTTCGAAAGCTCCGGAACCATCCACCACGCGCAGGGAAAGGCCGTGCATAGCGTGGTGGCCTACACGCAAAGCTTCACCTTCCAGCCTGAGGTCTACACTTGAGCCGGCCGCGAGATGGAGCTCTTGCAACGGGACCTGCATATTGATCGCCGGCGAAGAAAGCACCCGAAAGGCCCGCAGGTGCAACGCGTGCGCCGCGCGATTTCTCAACACGACAGCCAACGAGAAAGTCTCACCACGCGCCACTGCATAACGCCGGGTGCCAGTCCGCAGGTACATCTCAAACCCTTTGCGGCGAGCCTGCGCAATCTTAAGCCCCGCGGCGGACCGAGTAAGCGTCATGCCAGCGAGCAGGGATCCCATCCATGTCATCGCAATGGGCTCGCGGAAGAACGCCGCCACCAGCATGCCTACAATAGCGGCAAGGGCCAAAATGCGGGCGGTGGGAGTGGCAAATAGGTGCATTCGAGATTGTAGTTATCGCAAGTCAGTCGAGGTCGTAACCCGGTTTTGCACAAGATCGAATAACAGCGACCGAAGTGATTCTTCGACTGGCGCCGTCACCCGTGGCGCACGTCGCAGCATCGAGAGGTACCGACGTGAATCACCTAGCCGGTCGGCTGCTACCAGGCCGACAATCCATGCGGAAGCGTTGGTCGAATCGATATTCAAGATCATGTCAGCCTGGCTCCACGCGATTTCGTACGAGCCAGAAAGCAGCGCTCTATGTGCCAATTGCACCGGGTTGACTCCAAGCGACGTCGCTAACCGTCGCGCCGCCGCATGGTCACCTTTGCCGAGCGAGTGCTCCAGCCCTTGCTCCAATTGCGCGGTCCATGCCGCATGAATTGCCCGAATGGAACTGGTTGCGCTTGAATGCGCCGGAACAAAAGACGAAGCGTCGGGCGGCCTCAGCTTTGCCAATTGAGCCGCTGCATAGCGATGATCGGAAGCGGAAACATACGAAGACGTCTGTAGGGCCCGCCATGCATTAACATTGGCCGGGTTCAGCGCGGCCGCACCCCAAAGCCATTTCAGACCGTCAGACGGTCGATTCAACTTCCACGCCGCGCTAGCGATTACCGAAACAGCTTCCATGGACGACGGGTCGAAGTGTATGGCCAACAGCGCGAAATGCAGTGCTTCCCTATCGCGTCTGTGATTCGATTCGCAGCGTGCGCGTTCAAGCCACAGTTGCGTAGATTCAGGGTCCAATTGTTGCGCCTGCTGCCAGGCATATTGTGCAAGTTTGGGGGCCGTCACGCAGTAAACGACGCCCAGCCTTACCCATGCTGCGGTGGCTTCGGGATCCACAGACAGGACGCGCCGATATTGCTCGATCGCGCGCGTCGAATCGCCAGCAAGCTCATAGAGTCTACCCTTGGCGTAGGCAGCGTAGGCGCGAGCGTCAATAGCGTGCTCTTGGTACGAGTGGCCCGACCTGACCCGCACGATGGAGCCACGCATGCAGCCCAGTAGATTGGCCACGACTATCAGGCAAAGTGCGGGGCATCTGGCCCTCATGTTGCGCCGGCAAGACCCACTAGCAGCCGATCATTTTCGCTCTTGGTTCCAATGGTAATGCGCAGTTGGTGGGCCAAACGCCCACCCCTTTCGTGAAAACTCCGCACCAGTATCCCTCGACTGCGCAGATGCTCGAAAACGTTTTGCGCCGGGCGGCTTGTTTGCACCCAGAGGAAGTTAGCGTCGCTCGGAGTCACCACGAACGCCCCAAGTCGAGAGATTTCCTCCATCAATCGATGGCGTTCCAATTTGATTGAATGAATGTGTTCGGAAACGAATGGACATAGTTCAGTCACAACCAATTTAGCGAGTTCCTGATTGATGCTGGCCAAATTGTAGGGCTGCCTTGCCTTGTTGATTTCTTGCATGAGCAGCCGGGGGCCGATCATCCAACCTACGCGCAGACCGGCAAAGCCAATTTTGCTCAGCGTGCGCAACAGAATCAAGTTGGGAAAGCTCTTGCGCAAGTCCACGTGCGTGCATTCTGCATAGTCGATGTAGGCCTCGTCGATGATGCACACGGCATTGGGCGCCGCTTCAAGCAACCGAATGAGTCGGTCGCGGCTTGCGAGGTTTCCCGTGGGGTTGTTGGGGCTTGCCACGAACAGTAAATGGGGCGGCGCCGTTTGGAGCGCACAGGCAAGGCCTCTTTCGGCAAGATCCCAGGTTTCGTCCAGCGGCACTTCCACCACTCTGAAGCCACGCACTTTGGCGGACATTTTGTACATGACGAATGTGGGGGAGACCGTGAGCACCGTGGGTGGATTCTGTAAATCCGAAAACTGGGACACGGCAGTAAGTAGCAACGCGATGAGCTCGTCGCTGCCGACGCCAACCAGCACTTCGTCAACCAGTACCCCACACCGATAGGCGAGCGCTTCGCGGAGTTCTAGTGACGCAGGGTCTGGATATCGCTCCAAAGAAACGTTGCTCGCCACTTCGGTAAGCCTCCGGCGGACAACTTCGTTCTGGTACGGAGGCGCCTCGTTGGCATCGAGTCGAACGGCATAGCTGCCAGCCTCGGGCAGATAGGGCTTGAGATCGGACAGTTCGGGTCGCAGCAGCTGCGAATAAGGGACATTGGGGCTGAACATTACACCTTGCCTTCCGATGCGTTCCGACGCAATTCGGCGAGGAGGGACCTGGCCGTCGTTTCGCTGACGTTCCCGGATATTGCGAGCGACCGCGCCACTGTTTCCACTTCATGGGCTGCCGCGCCAGCGCTGAGGGCGACACTTCGTGCGTGCAAGGACATATGACCCCGCTGAATGCCCTCGGTTGCCAGGGCCCGCAACGCCGAGAAGTTGGAGGCGAGTCCGACGCATGCCGCAACCTCGCTCAACTGCGACGCGGACTCAACTCCTAGCAGTGCAATTGCCCAACGTGCCGTTGGATGCACGCGTATCGTGCCGCCGACAATGCCGAGTGCCAGCGGCAATTCCAGATTGCCGACGAGGGTGTCGTCCTGCAACGTCCAGCTAGCCAATGGACCATATTTCCCCGTGTGCGCGGCCCACGCGTGGGCTCCCGCTTCGACCGCTCGAATATCGTTGCCGGTCGCCAGCACGACGGAGTCAATGCCGTTCATGATTCCCTTGTTGTGCGTCGCGGCGCGATAGGGATCTCGCATTGCGAAGAGCGAGGCTTCTTGGATTGCCGACGCTGTTGCCCACCCCGTCGAGTCCGCAACGGAAGTCGAATCGCTAGACGACTTGGTGCCGGCAAGGTTGGATATGGCGATACAACAAGAAGCGGCTACGCGGCGATGATCACATAGATTCGTCAAAATGCGCAGACCCAGCTGTCCTTGCGCAATACTCGCAAGCTCCGGACCTATCGATTCCGCAATGCCGTTGACAAGATTGGCCCCCATGGCGTCTTGGCAGTCAACGTAGATGTGCACTACCAATAGGCCCTCTCCCAGATCGCGCACGTGCAGGTCCTTGACGCCGCCACCCCGTTTTACAAGACCTGGCGCCGCGGCATTTGCCATGTCGAGCAATTTGGACTTGCTTCGGACAATCGCATCGATTGAATGAACTGCGTCTCTTACTGCGCGTAGCTCAACCTGCCCGGTCATCCAGGTGCCGAGCATGTGTGAGTGAAAGCCGCCCGACATTCGTACAAGGCGCGCTGCGTTGGATGCGGCGGCAATAACGCTAGGCTCTTCCACGACCATCGGCACCAGCCGGTCAACGCCATTGACGTGGAAGTTCAATGCGAGCCCAAACGGCAACGCATAGGTCCCGACGGCATTTTCGATCGTTTTGTCGGCGGCCTCGGGGGTAAGTCCACCTGACTCGAGCAGGCATTTCAGGTCCGCTAGGGGCGTTCGAATGTGACGAGCCAGCATTGCTTGCCGTTCCGACAAAGGCAGGCGATAAAATCCTGGGATTCTGCTATCGACGGGGTCCACTTAATTCGACTTGCTAGCACCTCACGTCCAGGCCGTGCACGCCACGAACACCGAGTTTGACGCTCAGGGCTGCATGGTTTCGAGCAACCATCTCCCGTCGAAGCGCTTCCGAGGGTGGCCCAATGCCCGCAAACAGGGCAATATCGCCGCCCCCTGCGCCAGCGGGCAGTACGGCTGCTGATTCACGGGCCGCCATTCTGCTTAGTTCCACGACTTCCGTCGTGACAATCGGCAACCCCGCGTCTCGTCCTAGCGCTGCCAACGCGCCGCATTGCGCCATGAGCGCCACGATCAGCGTCCCGGCGTCTGCGTTCTTTGCCGCGGTCGCGGCCTGTTCCGCCGCATTGGACTGTTCAGATATGCGCTTCCCGTACAGTGACCCGCGACTGATCTTGAATTCTCGCATCCGACTCAACATGTCATGCGTATTACAGGCGTTAGGAGCCACCCATATCTCCAGAAATATCTCGGGCGGCAAGACAATCGAATGGTGAGTGAACCGTTCCTCGTGGCGAGACACGATTCGAGTTCCGCCATAGCAGGCGGCGTGGACGTCGATTCCACTTCCGAGTGGTTGGACCACGGCGTGTGCGTCCAGGGCGCGTGGCAAGACCCATTCGGCCAATGTCGCGTCCTCCACGTGGCCTTGGCGCTCCAGATGGACGGCGGCCAGCGACGCGACAAGAATCGCCGCACTCGAGCCCAACCCCAACTTGCGGTCGCCGTCTCTTAGCGCCGTTGCATCGAACCAAGGGGCTGGGCAAAGGCCGGCGCTCTTCACTTCAGGTGGGATGAAGTCTGCCAGTCGGGTCGAATCCGCGATCGCATATCGATCGACTGCCGACACGATGGCAGGAGCCCCTTCAAGCACGGCGTACGCCCCGGATATCACTATTTTCCCAGGTGCGCGTGCTCTCACGACGCACTGCCTTTTTGATCCTTTGGCATGACATAGGCGGCGGGGCCAGGCCTGCAAATGACGACTTGATTTACGCCCGGCAACCGAGCGAGCCAGCCGCTTACCTCGGGTGCATGTTTGGCTAGTGTCAACACCTTGACGTGCGCGCCAGCGTCTGTTGTAAAGAATGCCGGAGTTGTGGTGGTGCGACGACTTCTGATCTCGTTGATGACGGACAGAGTCGCAGGGGCCAAGTAGATCACAGGCGGCCTGGCGGAAAGCATCGTCGCGTGCATCAATAAGGTGCTTTCCTCCATACATTGACCAAGCGCTTCAATGTCGCGCCGACGAATAGCCTGACACGCACGTTCAAAAATGCGTGGGGCCACTTCGAGCCAAGCCGAATAGCAAGGGCTCGTTGCCGCGCAGCGATTCATGGCTTCTGTCGAGCTGACCCCCTTTGGGCCCGTCTCGGTGACGGCGACGATAAGCGCGATTTCCCACTCATTGCTGGGTGCGAAAGCGACGGCGTGCTCTGCGCCGGCGAGCAGGGTCGTCCAACCGCCAAATATGGAACGGGCCGCAGATGCGGAACAGGCCCTTGCAAGCGCACTTACCGCCGAAGCATCCCACCTCAATTGGGCCGCATTGACGGCCGCCAGGGCGAGTGCAGCAAACCCAGACGCGCTGGATGCGAGCCCCGACGCCGTCGGGAAATTGTTGATCGATGCGACTCTGGCGCAAACATCCAACTTTGCCGCGTCTCTCACCGCGTCAAGCAATCCGACAACGCGTTGCAGCGATCGACCTTGGCTTGGAGCTGCATTCAGCACGAATTCGTCTTGGTTCAAATGGCGGTCGAACACGACCTGTGTGCGCGTATTGAATGCATCGAGTGTGAGCGCCAAGCTTGGAACTGCTGGGTAATTCCCGATTCCTTCGCGCTTGCCCCAATACTTGACAAGCGCGATATTGGAATGAGCAACGGCTGTGGCGCTAAAGTCGGTGGTCATAGGCCTGCCGTGCTTGGGCGGTCTTGTGCGACGGTGGTTGACAAGCATCTGAGGCCATGGTGCCTCCACGCCTTCAATACTGGCTCCGTGGTGGATTCGCATAACGCAACGACGCATCCGCCGCCACCGCTGCCGGTGAGTTTTGCGCCGAGCGCGCCTGCCGCGTGAGCAATTTCACAGGCTCGATCCAATGGCAAAGTTGAAACCCCAATTTCCCTAAGGAGTTGATGGTTTTCGTCCATCAGGGTGCCGAGGGTCGCCTCGGTGCCGTTTAGCAGAGCCGATTGAGCCGTGCGCACGAGTGCTTCGATTCGGCTAAATATCCGTTCAAATCGATTCCTATCTGCTTCGCACTGCTCTGCAACTTGGGCCACAATTTCCTTAGTGTTGGCTGGCGAATCCGCAACGGCAACGGCGAGGTGCAGAGGCTTGGCAGGTTCGATCGGCTCGATTGCGTGACGTCGCGAGAACACGAAGCAGCCCCCAAGAGTTGCTGCGGTTGCATCGATTCCGGAAGGACGGCCGTGAAATATCTTTTCCCACGCGTCAGCCGCGTCAAGAATCCGTTTTATACGCTTTGGAGTTTCGTCGTGCGAGGACTCCAATTCGTCCAATGCCGCTCTGGCGAGCGCCACGGCTGCGGCGGCAGACGCGCCCAACCCGCAACCGGGGGGAATATTCAAATTAACACTGGCGCGGAGCGGGGGAGTGTTCAGAGACTTCATCAGGGCAGCGAAAGCTGTCCCCAAATCACCCTCGCCGGCACGAGCTAGAAGATCCCCAAGACGGATCGAACACGAACCGTCGATGGCGACACAAGCCTGTGCACCTTGTTTGACACCGACGACGAGCGCCGGGCGCCCGTAGACGACAGCGTGTTCGCCGAGAAGGATGACTTTGCCGTTGGCTACCGCCAAAATTCAGCTCCGAAGTGGGATGGAGTCACCGTTACGTCGATCTCAATGTTAGCGCATTTGCCGCCGACGCCAAGAGCAGGCGGCCCTGCTCGTTGAATGGCGCCGCACGAAGCACACTAGTGGCTTGACCAAGCAGATTCGTTATGCGCTGTTCTACATGGCGTCGTGTGCCCAGCCGGTCCATCATCTCCACGACTTGCGTCAATTGTCGCTTCGATGCACGCGAATTGCCGAAGACCCCCGCCAGCAGTCGTCGATCGGGGCCGCGCGCGTGGGTCCACGCGTACCTGGCGGCCGCGGTGTGCTTGCCCGCTCGCAGGTCACTGCCAAACGGCTTACCGGTCGCAGACTCACTGCCGAATAGGGAAAGCAGATCGTCGCGCAGTTGGAATGCTATGCCAACTGGAATCGCGAATCTTCCAAGTGCATTCAACGCCCTGCCGTTCGCGCCGACCGCGATGGCGCCCAACGCCAGTGGGCCGTGCACGGTGTAGCTGGCCGTCTTCAGTTGGTATGTGTATTCGACATCATCGCCCTGCACCAGGGTGTCGCGAAGCTGACCGCCTATGGCTAGACGCTGCATCTGTGAAAATGCCGACAGCAACTTGCGTAGCTTGGAAGAGGCAAGAGGCAGCTGGGCCATCCAGTCGTTTGCGACGGTGGCACCCCAATCTCCGGCAAGAATGGCAGCGGCGTCGCCTGCGGATTTCCCGTAGAGGTTGCGTAGTGTCGCATGAGCGCTCGGCCCCCCGCGTCGCACCAAGTCGCCATCCATCCAGTCATCATGAACGAGAAAGTATGCATGCAACAGTTCGACGGCAGCGCCAATCTGTATGAGAAGCGCCTCGTTCGGCCGTTGCCGAAGACACCTTGCGCCGATGCACACGAGAGTGGCTCGCAGTCGCTTGCCCCCGCGCATGCACACATCGGTCAGCGCCGCGCAAGACGAAACGGCCTCCGGCCCAATGGCGTGGATTGCCTGCATTTCGCTGGATAGTCGGTGTCGCAGTTCTCTTTCAACCCGGTGCCGGATCCCTTCGGCAAAGCGCAGGAAACTTGATTCGGGCGCGCCGACTAGCTGGGAAATTTCAGAACAAAATCGCCTGTGACCTGGTTTTCACGCTAGCGCGGCAGGCTATGCTGGCGGTGCGCATTCGTCAACCACGGCTTCGGCCGCAATGCTCAGCTGCATGCCGACCGTACAGGACCAGAAAACTCATTGCCGACTTTAGGGCGGGAACCTTATTGACATTGAGTCAAGCTACGGTTGCTGCGTGCCGGGTCGGGCCCCGGCACGCCACGCAATCGAGAAGAACCGGGACGTACGTCGTGATTGCCGATGAGACATCTGCGCTTGAGCCGTCAACTTTTCGGGTTGAAATGGCAAACCAAGTCTCGCGGGACTTCACCGGCTGGGAGGCAGTCCCAGCAATAAGACTGTATGGCCGATATTCTAAGTCGCAAGAATGACCACCTGGACCTCACGATTGCCGGAGACGTCGGGTTCAGAAAGACGCATCTGTTCGAATGCGTGGAACTCATTCACAACGCACTGCCGGAGCTAAGCGTTGATCAGGTTGATACACACGTCGAACTATGCGGCAAAACGCTAAGAGCGCCCATCATCATTGCTTCCATGACCGGGGGAAATGAGCGAGCGCGGGCCATCAATCTCGAACTTGCGTCCATTGCTGAGGAATGCGGATACGGATTCGGAGTTGGCAGCCAGCGTGCCATGATTGCCAATCCCAGCGTGCAAGACACCTACTCTATACGCAGCGTGGCTCCCAGTGCTTTGATTCTGGGGAACTTGGGCGGAGTGCAGGCGACCAAACTACGGTCTGACGAAGTTGCCGAGTTGGTAAGAGCCATCGGTGCCGATGGGTTGTGCATTCACCTCAACCCTGCCATGGAGCTCGTCCAACCCGAAGGCGATCGGGATTTTCGCGGCGTTTTGGATACCCTCCAGCGGTTGGCGAGCGACCTGGAACTTCCCATTATTGTGAAGGAGACGGGTTGCGGCATCTCCCTTGAAGTCGCAAAGAGACTAACAGCTCGAGGGATAAGACACGTCGATGTCTCTGGCGCGGGTGGGACCTCGTGGGTCGCCGTCGAAACCGAGAGAGATTCATCCCAGCCGTTCGAACTGGGTGAGTGTTTTCGCGACTGGGGCATTCCGACGGCCGCCAGCGTTACCTATTGCGCCGCTGCGGGCATGGACAGCATCATCGCCACTGGCGGTATCTCGAATGGACTCGAAGTTGCAAAGGCAATTGCCCTGGGAGCCCACGCCGCCGGGTTGGCTCGACCGGTATTGAAAGCCTATTATGCAGGCGGTCGGGTTGGCGCGCTACGCTACTTGCGTGGCATCGAGGCGCAGCTGAGGATGGCGATGTTGCTGACTGCGGCCCGAGACTTGAAGTCACTGCGAAAATCAGAACGAAAGATATTTAGCCCGCTCCGCGAGTGGATCAACTAGAAGAGCTCGGGTAACGCGGGTAGCGACGAATGCATCACTTCTCACGAACCGGCGGCGGCACGTGTGAAAGCGAGACGGAAGACTGACCCTCGGCGTAGGCCAACCGCGACGCCTCTTGGAACAGCGCACGCGCTCCCGGCCAATTGGGTTGGCGCCGCATCAACTGAATTAGTTTTGGTAGCGCGAACGTGGGAGCAATCGATCCGTCGAGTATCGCCAGCCTCAAGCGCAAGACCACGTAGGCCTCGTCGCCCGGATCGGTTCCTTCCAGTATTTCTCGAGCACTGTCCACGTCCCCTGTTTCGAGGAGACGCTGAATCGCCTCAAAGTCCGCGGGCATCTCGACGTCAGCCATCGCCAACCTTCATCATAAACCGTTATCTCCCCCTGTTGGCAGGTCGGAAACTGGAATTTTCCTATTCCAACGTCGCCATTACTTCCAAAGTGGAATTTGGAAAGATTGCGGCCAGCCGAACCAACCCACGTATTTCTGATTCCCTGCTTCCACTGCACAATTCTCGCGTGGCCATTGCTCGTGATAGCGTGGAGCAAGCGGAGGCTGACTCGGCGCCTTCGCTTCCTCCTCATGCCCGACTCCAAGCTAACCCGTAGCGGCCCTCCAAGTGATCCAGCTCCGACAGATTTGAACAAGGAGCGGGAGCATTTGATGCAGAGCTTCAGCCGCGGCGCGCGACTGACAGAAGAGGTGGTCACGGAACATGAGCGGCTGGTTTCGCGTGTGGCCGAACTGGAACGTGACAACGCCGTTTTGAGGGCCAAGGTAGAAGCCGACGATGCCGTTCGCGAACTTTTGGCGAAGATTGAGCGACTTGAGCACGAAAAGCAAGAACTCTTGTCCCACGTTCGCGAAGTGGAGGAAAACAGCAGCCAGTTCAGCGAGCGCTTTCAACAAGTGGAAAACGAATTTGCGAACCTGGCAAACCTATACGTGGCCAGCAATCAGCTGCACACGAGCCTTTCGCCGCGTGGTGTCATGCGTCGGATAAAGGAAGTATTGGCACAATTGGTCGGAGCCGAGTCGTACGTCGTCTACTTTGCCAATTCGGATGGGACCGAACTCGTTCCGATAGCAGCGGAAGGGGTCACTGGTGAGGACCTCGTCAATCAGCCCATTTTCTCGTCCCGGATTGGGCAAGTATATCAAAGCGGAGACGCCGCGATCGACGAAGAGGGCGACCCGAGCCGGGGCTCGATGCGCAATCCCGCGGCGATTTTGCCCCTTTCGATGGACGAGCGGGCGATTGGGGTCATCGCTATATTTTCGACCCTGGCGCAGAAAAACCGCTTTACGACCTTGGACTATGAGCTGTTTACTCTATTGAGGCGCCAGGCAGCCGCCGCTCTAGTCAGCGCTAGCCTCTTTACTCTTGCCGAGCGCCGCATACCCGGACTTGAAGCTTTTATGGACCTCAGCGTGTGACTTTTCCCATGGCCGAATATTCTTGTCTCATCGTCGAAGACTCCCCCATGATGCGGCAGCTGTTGGTGTTCGCACTGGCGCGAGTCAAGAACCTGCGCGTGACGGAAGCCGACGACGGCGTTGACGGGTTGCGCAAGCTTGCCTCGGCTCGCTACGACATCATCGTGACTGACATCAACATGCCCATCATGGATGGTCTAAAACTTGTCAAGCGCGTTCGCAGCGATCCGTTCCACAAAGATACTCCAATTGTCATCATTACGACTGAGGGATCACAGGAGGATCGTCAGCGGGCACTGCAACTGGGCGCGAACGCGTATATTACGAAGCCAATCCAGGCGCCGCAGGTCATTGCCACGGTAAAAGAGCTCCTGAAGATCACCTGAATCGGATTGGCCGGGTTCGAACCCGATGCGTTCAACACCGTCAGCCCAGTCAAGAACCTGGACGAAGATTTGCGGCGTTCGCGACGCACAATCGGCACGGGTTGCAGTGAACGCGGGCGCAGACGCGATAGGCCTGAATTTCGTACGCTGGTCCAAACGACATATCACGGCTGAACAGGCCTTGGCGATAGCCAACGAAGTCCGAGGGGCAGTCGAACTGGTGGGTGTCGTAGAAGGTGTGACCCTTGAGCAAGCGCGTTTGCTACGGGAACAATTGGGACTGAGATCGAATCCAGTTTCACTTTGGCGCTGTGCGCCCCAACGATCCGAAACTGCCCGATTGGGCGTACATCGCCGTGGGCGTCGCCGCGCCGGACGATATTCATACAATCGAGAATCTGCCCGGCAGCGTCCTTTTGGTGGATGCGTGTGTCGCCGGAAGATCGGGAGGCACGGGTACTACTTATGACTGGACCTGGGTTGTCGATCTGGCAAGGTGCAGGCGAATCATACTTGCCGGAGGGCTCACGCCCGCCAACGTCAGTGAAGCGGTGGCACGGGTGAACCCATGGGGTGTTGATGTCGCCAGCGGCGTCGAGTTCGCGGGCAGGCCCGGCTGGAAAGACCCGAATCTTGTCAGCGAATTCATTCGCAATGTGCGGGCGTCCGGCTAAGTGCAGCCAAGTGGGCCGGCAGGACCCCGCTGCCGCACCGGGGCTTTCGTCATGCCAAGTCAACATGGTATTGCTCGACGCTCGACGACAGTTGGTGACTGGTGATGACCGTGGCGTGGGCGATGCCGGCGGTCGGCGCTTCACCCACGGAGCCGACTCCCACAAACCGCAAATCACCGATTTGTCGCTGGAACGGACCGTGACTGCCCCCACACACGAAGAGGTCGCCCGGGTCGTCTCCGACCAATGCCAGAATCTCTTCATCGCTTTGGTCAAATGAAAAGGGTACGGAAGCGTCTGCCGGCGAACCATGAACGATGACCATCTCGTGGCCAGATTCCAACGGCAATCGAGCCATGCTGTGGAGTTGACCCAATCGCGCAACGATGATTTCGCCTAGCTCCCGACGAACTCGTCGAAAGTCACTGAGTTTGTCTTGCTCGTCTGGAAACTGACTTTGCAAATGATCTGGGTCCAACTTCGACAGTGCCTTGTCGGTCAGCCCCTGGACGCAAAGTGCATTTCGCTCGACGAGCATCTTCCAAACTTGCAGTGGTTCTGGCCCCGGGAAGCACAAATCGCCGCACACAACTAGTTGATCGAAACCCCAATGCTCGGCTTCCGTCAGCACTCGCCTTAGTGCGGACGCGTTACCGTGGATATCAGAAATACACAAAAATCGCATCGCTCTCGGCCATGCCTAGCACACGTTGGTCATCCCCTCATTTCCTGGGGTGCGCCTTGGGTTAGCTTCAGGTTATGCTTGCCGTGTTGTCAGACGTCAGAGAAACACTACTGCAATACAGCACTCAGCTGGATGCCGACCGAGCTCGGGTTCTGGCAGCAGAATTCGGTCAGGCAGCTGGCTCGGCGGTTGGTATTGCGCTCGGAACTCCTTTCCCACCGTACTTTCCGCGCACACAGTGGCAACGAGCGGGCCTCGCACAGATCGAGCGCGAAGGCTGGAGAGTACCGCGTACAAGGGAGGATTTCCTCCAGCAGCTGGGCTTGCGGCTCGGTGAATTTGGGGACAGGCAAGAGATTCTTTCGGCGATGCGACAGGTCGTTTGGATCGAGCTCGCTCGAATTGCGATTCGCGAACTTTTGCCCCATACGCTGGGTGGTGCCCCCATTTCTGTCACTGCGCGAGAAATCTCCTGGCTTGCTGAGGCTCTGTTAGAGATCGCGTGCAAGGAAGCGCGTGCACACGCCCAGCGACGATTGGGGGTTCCTCTCGCCGCGGACGGTACGCTTTCTGAATTCGTCGTGCTCGGAATGGGCAAGTTGGGGGGGCTTGAGCTTAACGCAGGTTCAGACGTTGATCTGTGCTTTCTCTACGATACCGACGAAGCGAACCACGGTTCTTCATTGCACGAGCACTGGTCGCGCGTGGCGCGCCGCATTGTGCAGAATATCGAGTTGCCCACCGATGAGGGCAGAGTCTGGCGCGTGGATCTACGCTTGAGACCCGAAGGCTCAAGCGGCGCAATCGTGAATTCGATGGTGGCGAGCGAACGCTACTACGAAACCTGGGGACGCCTTTGGGAACGTTCCGCCTTGATTCGTGCCCGTCCGGTGGCGGGCGATTTGGAACTGGGGTCGAAATTTATCCGAGAAGTAGCCAGCCCGTTTGTGTATCGGCGCGAGGTGGACCCTTCGATTGCCGTTGCATTGGCCGAGTTGTTGGCGCGGGCCCGCGTCGAGCTGCGCGCGGATACGACCCGCGACTTGAAACTCGGAAATGGCGGGATCCGTGAGGTTGAGTTCTTCGTTCAGACGTTGCAGCTCATCTGGGGGGGAGAGACAGCTCACTGCGCGTGACGGGAACGTTGGCGGCGCTCGAACGGCTGCGCGGAGCCGGGTTTGTCAGTGAGCGTGAGGCGCGCTTGTTGGCTGAATCCTACACGTTGCTTCGATCCCTTGAGCATCGGATCCAATGGCAGGCAGGCATTCAAACGCACCAGATGCCCAAGAGTGAACATGACCTCGACATCCTAGCGCGATCACTCGGAATGAAGAGCGCTCCAATGCTGCTCGTCGAACTCGATCGTGCGCGCAGCATCGTAGCCGAGGCATTTGCCAGTCTCAGCGAGGGCCATCAGTGGCCGAAATCGCGGCATGTGGTTCTGTTCACTCTCATCGATCAGATCAACAACCCGACTATTGTGGGAGATCCACAGCACGGTGAGACTACACCGCCGCCGCTGACACCACGAGCTGCACACCCATTTGCGACGCGATTTGCGGCGTACGATTCATTGGACACGGGACAAACCGGCTTTGACGCCGACCTGGTCGAGCACTTGGCGGTGCTTGGGAAGCGGCCCGACGGGTTATTGGGTGGCCTGACTCGCGAACGACATGCACGCCTGACTGAGGCTGTAGTCGATGCGATTGCCCAGTCAACGGATCCCGAGCAGGCGGCGCTGGCGTTGCGACGGGTGTTTGGACGAATCAATCATCCTGGCGCTTATTTTGCGGCTCTTTCCGAGGATGAGCACGCAGTGTTCCGACTCGTGACCGCGTTGGCCTCCAGCACGTTTATTGCCGATACGCTGATACAGAGTCCCGACACACTCGATATCTTGTTGAGCGTGGGAGGTCGTATCGAGAACCCGAGGCATATCATTGCGCGTGAGCTAAGAGCGGTTCCCCCTAGGCAAGTCGGCGACGAATACGAACGGCTAGATGCGGTCGTGGCGGCGCTGCGCCGGGCCAAGATTCGTCTGTTCGTTGAGGTCGTGATCGCGGATCTGAGCGGGGCTATCGAGTTGCGCACGGCGCGCCAAGTGCTGAGCGATTTTGCGGATCGGAGTCTGCAACAAGCAGCGCTGCAGGCATTCGACGGCGAGCCGCGTGGCCTAGGGATTGTTGCTTTGGGCAAATTGGGGGGCCAGGATCTTGGATACGGCTCGGACCTAGACGTGATATTTCTCTATGATCCGGCTCAAGCGCTGTCTCAATCCGATCCGCAAACCTATTTCATTCAAAAGGCTCAACAAATAATCCGGCTCGTTTCCGCGGCGCATCCCGCGGGTCCCGGCTACGAACTCGACGTGCGCCTCAGGCCGAGTGGTTCGCAGGGCATGCTCGTGACATCCCTGCAGGCGTTCGGTCGGTACCATGGTGTCGCATGCGATCTCGACCAAGGCGGGCATCCAGCCGTGGTCTCAAGTGGTGCTCCCTGGGAGCGGCAAATGCTGTTGAGGGCACGTGCCTGCGCCGGCGATATGGGCGTGGCAGGCCGCGCCGTAGAGCTTGCTTCGATGGCGGCCTACGCAAAGGGAGCGCCCAATGCTGCGGAGCTTCACAGGCTGCGTCTTCGCATGCAACACGAACTTGGGCGAGAACGCTCAGGCCGTTTCGATCTAAAGACGGGCCAAGGCGGCCTGTTGGACATCGAATTTGCAACCCAATGGCTGCAGATGGTCCACGGCAGCAACGTCAACATCCGCACGACGAACACCGAAGATGCCTTGCTCAAGCTGTTCGAGTCCGACTACCTGCGGCCGGAAGACTATCACATAATGCGTGACGGCTACGGCTTTTTGCGCCAGTTGGAACAGCGCCTGTTCGTCATTTATGGCCGCGGCTCCACGGCTTTTGAGATGCAGTCCAGCAATTGGCCGAGGGTCGCTCGCCGCATGCGCCTGCAGGATTCCCCACGTGCACCTGCAGCGGAATTGTTGCGAACCAGGTACCGGGACGTGACGCAGGCCGTTCGTACGTCTTATTTGCGGATCCTTGGTATTTCTTAATGCGAGGGCATTTTTTTTGTTGATGCGGCGCAGAAACGTCAAACGGGTGCCGTATTTCGAATAAGCAAATCGGCGGAACGTCTATCCGAATTGATAAAACTCTGATAAAACAGCGGTGATACATGTCAGAAGGTCTTACTCTGGCCGGCAGGTACCGACTAGTAACCAAGCTCGGTCAAGGGGGTATGGGTTCGGTCTGGCGGGCGGAGCACCTAACACTTGGTATTCCGGTCGCCGTCAAGCTGATTGATCCAACCATCGCTCAATCCGAGGAAGCGCTGGCGCGTTTCCGTCGCGAAGCGCAGGCAGCCGCGGAGCTGCGTAGCGCCCACGTCGTGCAAATCATCGACTACGGAGTCGAGAACAACACTCCGTACATAGCGATGGAGTTGCTCGAAGGCGAAAGCCTGGCAGATCGCCTGGAGAGGGTAGGGCGTTTGAGCCCGGGTGACACAGCAACCATTTTGGCGCAAGTGGCCCGCGCGCTGACGCGGGCGCATCAACAGAACATCATTCATCGCGACTTGAAGCCGGAGAACATATACATCGTTGGCGAAGGCGAAGATGAAGTCGTAAAGGTGCTCGATTTCGGCATTGCCAAGAAGCTGGGCCTTGGCTCGACTAGTAGCGGCGTCAAGACGCACACGGGGGCAATGCTCGGCACGCCCTATTACATGAGCCCCGAACAAGCCAAAGGGCATTCCAGCGTCGATCATCGAACCGACATCTGGTCGCTCGGCATTATTGCCTACGAGTGCATCACCGGCGCGCGTCCCTTCGATCGTGAAACGCTGGCGTCCCTGCTAATCGCCATTTGTACCGAGCCGCTCCCAGTCCCATCCCAGGTGGCGTCTGTGCCGGTTGGTTTTGACGCCTGGTTTTCTCGCGTGGCTTGCCGAGACCTCACCGAACGCTTCCAAACGGCGAGCGAAGCCATTCTGAGCCTGCGCGAGGTGTGCGGCGTCTCCGGCAACACGCAGCCTCTCGAAATCACGGCATCGTCCGCCATCACTACTGCGAACCAATTGCCCGAAGTCCTCGGACTTTCCAGCACGGGCGAGCCTTCTGCCGTGACGATTGTCGGAGCCAACAAAAAGAGAGGGCTTCGGCGTATCTCGCTCGCAGCAGGTGCCGTCGCGGTGCTCGCTGTCGTTGGCATTCTCGTCGGTCGCGCATTGAGCCATCGCGACAGTCAGAACACCAACGCATCGGCCTCGCTCAATCTCGCATCATCGGTCGCCGCAGCGCCGTCGATACCGCCCCCAATTGCGCTGGGTGCCGCGAGCGCCACGGTTTCGAGAGTCGAAGGCAATGCCGCGCCTTCCGCTCAGGTTGCTGTGCTGACGGAGGCTTCTGAAAGTGCGGCCAAAGACCCAGTGGGCAAGGGTACCCAACCCCCTGCCGACCCAACTAATGTTTCCAAAGGATCCACACGGTCAGACTCATCGAAAGGTAGTGTTGCTGCGGCGGTGGCGGGGAGTGCCGGTAACGGCAAGCACTCAGCCGGGAAGGGGACGCCCCGGCCGCCTCCCCGCGACTACGACAAATCGGTTGGGTTCTGAACACAGCTCAAGGAACAGTGGCGCGTATGAACATAAGAAAAGTGTTGCCGTGGTGTGCGGTTGTTTTCACTTCCTCGTTCACGGCATTGGCAGCAGACAAGGTCGTCTTGTTAACGGCGCGTGAACTCGCCAAGCAAGGGTTACAAGCCTATGATGCAGGGCGCTACGACGAAGCCGTCGAGAAACTCGGGAAGGCGTATGAAGTTGTGCACGTGCCAACGTTGGCCGTGAATGAAGCGCGAGCTTTGGCAAAACTAGGCCGGCTCATTGCGGCGTCAGAACTCTACTTGGACGCTACGCGTATCCCGCCTGACAAGTCCTGGCAAGCGACGCAGATGCAGGCCCAGGCCGACGCCGAAAAAGAGCGCACTGACCTGCTCTTGCGCATTCCGCGGCTCAAGATCATCTTCAAAGGCGTATCCCCGAGTGAAGTGGCCGTGACCATCGACGGCACGGCGGTGCCTCAGGCGCTCTCCGACGCAGAACAATTAGTGGATCCGGGCGAGCGCCACGTCGAAGGCACGCGCGGCAGCGAAGTCGTAAAACAGAGCGTGTCCGTGAAGGAAGGCGAGCACGCGCAAGTGATGCTTCAGTTCGCGCAGGCAAGCGCAGGCGCGACGCCGCTGCCCTTGGGCGTGCCGAACCAACCCAATAATACGGCCCAACCCGCGACGCCCCTGTCGCCATTGGCCCCGCCACCGCCGAGTGATCACAAGCCAGGCAGCGGTCAAAAAGTCGCTGGCTGGCTGAGTCTTAGCGTCGGCAGCGCAGGGCTTGTCGTCGGCGCAGTGTCGGGCATCTTAGCAAGCTCGAGGCGCTCGTCGCTGTTGGACTCAAACACCTGTTCGGCGGACGGGCGCCACTGCTTGCCGTCTCAGTCGAATGACGTCAATGCGTACAACAGCCTGCGCACGGTCTCGACGGTTGGGTTCATCGCGGGTGGCGTCTTGGCGGTGACGGGCGTGACGCTCCTATTGACCGCGCCGAGGCAAGAATCGCAAGTTGGTCTTTGGATGAGCCCAAGCAGCGCGGGCATTTATGGAGGATTTTGAGGATGGTACGCACAAGTCGATGGCTTTTTTGCATTGCCGGCACGCTGGCCACGGGTTGCGCTTTGCCCGGCATTACGGCTGACTACGACCAGGGCATCGGCGGTGGCGCCAACGGCGGTAGCAACGCCACGGGCGGTTCAAAGTTGACAGCTGGCGCCACCAACGCGGGCGCGACCAGCGTTGGCGGCAAGGCGGCCACAGGCGGATCAGCCAACGGCGGCGCAACTTCGGTCGGCGGCGCGCCGCAGACCGGCGGCGTCACCAACGGCGGTGGCGCATCGGCCGCCGGCGGCACCGTCGCAAACGCGACCGGCGGCGCATCCGCTGCGGCTGGCGGCAACGCGCAGACCGGCGGCGCAACCAGCGCGGCTGGTGGCATTGCCCCAACCGGCGGAATGCCTTCATCAACAACGGGCGGCAGCCGACCCAACGGGGGTGCTTCGAGCACGGGCGGCGCGCCTGGCGCAACGGGTGGCAGACCCAACGGCGGCGCGTCGAGCACAGGCGGCACGCCTGCGGCCACGGGCGGCAGACCCAACGGTGGCGCTACGAGCACGGGCGGCACGCCTGCGGCAACGGGCGGGGCTCCTGCTGCCACAGGCGGCTCGGTTGCAGCCACAGGTGGCGCAAACCCGACAGGCGGCGCTACGCCGACCGGGGGTGCCAATGCCACGGGTGGTCTTGCGGCAACGGGGGGCGCGCCAAGCACGGGCGGTGCAACAAGTGTTGCCACGCCTATACCGGTTCAGATGTTTGCGGGTGATACGACCATCTGCGCTGTTGTAAGTGACGGCACAACGAGCACGCTGTGGTGTTGGGGTGACAACAGCGCTGGTCAACTAGCAGATGGCACGACTTCAAGCTATAGCTCGGTCCCCGTCAAGGTGACATTGACGGCTTCTTCTGGCGTCGTCACGCAAGTTTCCGTAGGCTACAATCACTCGTGCGCGACATTTAGCGACGGCGCCGCGCAATGTTGGGGTTACAACGGAGATGGTCAGCTGGGAAACGGAATTGTGGCCTCCGCTGTTTCCTTGCCCGTAACCGTAATGGCAAACGCCACGACACCGCTTACGAACATACGCGCAATTGCTGCGGGCAAGTTCTTTACATGCGCCTTGGTTGCAGACACATCGAATGTTCAAACAGTTAAGTGTTGGGGCTGGTCAGGGTACGGGCAGCTTGGTACCGGTATTGTTGACACGTCGTATGATAACCCAGTTCCTGCGACAGTGATCATGAACACTTCAACCAAGCCACCTCTCACTAATGTTCGCTCAATCTCCGTGGGTTATCAGCACAGTTGCGCCGTGCTAAATGACAACACAGTCTACTGTTGGGGCGAGAACAGTAGCGGGCAACTTGGCAATGGCGTTACAGTCGATAGCGGTCTACCCGTTGCGGTGACTACTTCTGCGGGCACGCTGTTGGCTTCTAGCGTTGCGACTCTTTCTGATGCAACGTGTGCCTTGTTGGGCGATGGAACCGTCCAATGTTGGGGTACCAATTACGAAGGCGAGCTCGGCAACGGCAGAACAGCCGACAGCCTTACGCCCGTCGCCGCCAAACTCACAACCAAGGCCACGAGCCTTTCCGGGTACTACGAAAATGCCTGCGTCGTGCTCGCAAATGGGGGCGGCCAATGCTGGGGCGACAATAGCTATGGTCAACTGGCGCACAACCCCGACACGTATCCAGCATGCAATGGCGATTACAGTTGCAGCAATGTCCCCATCAACATGACCTTTCCAAACTCCCCTCAGCTATCGCAAATGGTAGCAGGAAGTGGGAGCATATTCGCTCTTGGTAGCGATGGTTCAATTTACGGCGTCGGATACAACGTCAACGGTGAGCTGGGCAACGGGAATACAACGGACACTTATGTGCCCGTCAACGTCTACGTTGCTTGGTAGATTAGCCCCCTAGGCCATCAAGGGACTAGGCATCTAGACCACGTTCCCTCATCATCCGCGCCGCGTCCACGGCGCCGTACGTGAAGATGATATCGGCGCCCGCGCGCCTCAGGCACAATAGCGATTCGAGCAGGCACGCATCGTAGTCGAGCATGCCGCGCTCGGCGGCGGCCCGCAGCATCGAGTATTCGCCGCTTACGTGGTAGGCGGCAATCGGCAGTGCCGTGTGTTCTTTGACGGCGCGAATCACGTCAAGATACGGCAGGCCCGGTTTTACCATGAGCCAATCGGCTCCCTCGTCCACGTCGAGTTTGGCTTCGCGTAGCGCCTCGCGCACGTTGGCCGGGTCCATTTGGTACGTTTTTTTGTTGCCACCGCGCGGCGCGGAATCCAGCGCGTCGCGGAACGGCCCGTAAAACGCCGAGGCGTATTTGACGGCATAGCTGCAGATACCAACTTGCGTGAACCCTTCGGTGTCCAACGCCTCGCGGATGCACCGTACACGGCCGTCCATCATGTCCGAAGGCGCCACGACGTCCGCCCCAGCGCGTGCTTGCGTTACGGCCATCTCTGCCAATATCGGTAATGTGACGTCATTGTCGATGCGGCCGTCGATGACCACGCCATCATGGCCGTCAGACGAGTACGGGTCGAGCGCCACGTCCGTGATAACGCCCAGATCAGGAATTGCTTCTTTCAGGGCGCGTACGGCCTGGCACAACAGGTTGTTCGATTCGGTACCGACACTGCCGCGCGGGTCCTTCAGGCTGTCGTCAATCTTCGGAAATAGTGCGATGGCAGACACGCCAAGCGAACGCGCTTCCTTGGCACGCTCAACCAGCGCTCGTATCCCGAAGCGCGAAACCCCGGGCATGCTCGCGATGGGGGACACCGTATCGGGCCCGTCCTGAACGAACACGGGCCAGACAAGATGCTGCGCCGTGAGCTCCGTTTCGCGCACGAGCGCGCGGACGAATTGACTGGCTCGATTCCTTCGGGGTCTGGGTAACATCGCTGAGGTGAGGATACATGAGGGGATCCCCTGCGGCAACGTGCGGCGCTTGGTGCGGGGCTGGCGGTCGCCAAGACTTCCGTTGGTGCCGCGCGTGGCCTATAGACCGTACCGTGGCTGCTGACCGAACCGACGAGAACGCGGAGCGGGACGATCCGAACATATGGTTGTCACGCTTCTCGGCCCAAGGGTGGATTGAGCGTGCGCTCCGGGAACTCGCCGTTGCCGAGCAGGCCTTCGCCGACCGCCAGCCGCCCGTGGCAGCGGCCGCCATCAAGCGGGCTGCCGGCATGGCATTGAACGGCGCGCTTTGCGTTGTTTTCCGCGTGGACTGGGGGCGCAGCTACGTCGATCACCTGAAGGCATTGGCCGCGGATGCCTCGCTACCCGGGGGTATCTCGGAGGCGGCCGCCGTGATTCTGCAATTCAATCCGCAGCCAGGAACGCTGGTGTTCTTGAGGAGCCCAGGCCAAGATCATCGGTTGCTCGAGGCGACACGCACGGTCATGGCTCATGCCTATGCCATCGTGAACGGCAGTACTGGACGGGCGATTTGACTGGCGCTTGCCCAGCCGGACAATAGTCAGCTCGAAAATCATTCACATTCGGCGCGGGATCGACGAGAGTCGATGGCAATGAGCAATGTTTCGCCGCCCCCCGACAGGCCCAATCAGCCCAAGCGCTTGGCGCTGCGCGCGCGGCTAGCCCAGATCGGGCAACTATTCGTGGTTGCGGGCCGCAGTTTCATGCGCGACGAAATCTTGTATCGCGCGTCGGCTTTGGCATTCGACACGGTCCTCGGGCTAGTGCCATTTCTAGCTTTCTTGGTATCCGCGCTCAAGGGCTTTGGCGCGTATCAAACGCTGATGCGCGAAATGATACGACCGGGCATCGTATCGACAATGATGTCGATGGGCGCCCAGCAGAATAATCAGGGTGTCGGGTTGCTGGGTGTGTTTCTAAAAGTCCTCGATATCGTCGAACAAGCGAGTTTCGGCACCCTTGGTGTGTTCGGCCTGGTTTTTCTACTCTACATCGTCGTGCTGCTCCTGGTGTCAGTCGAGGAGACGATGAATCACATCTTCGGCGTCGAGCGTCCGCGCAGTATCACGCGCCGACTCACCGACTATTCAGCGATTCTTTTCATAACGCCGGTATTCATTATCTTGACGGCGGGGATGCTGGCGGGTTTCGAGAAGTCAGCCGTAATACACGGCGACATGCCGTGGCAATCCCTGTCGGCGCTCGTGATGATCGTGGGCTTGACAAGCTTGTATTGGGTGATGCCCCATCGCCGGGTGCGGCTGCGTTCAGCGGCTTTCGGGGGCTTGGTGGCCGGCTTTTCGTGGTATCTGGTGCTCAGTATTTACGTTCATTTCCAAGTCGGCGTGGCACGCTACAACGCGCTTTACTCGACGTTTGCTGCAATCCCATTGTTCTTGGTCTGGTTGTTCATCAGCTGGATCGTCGTGCTGCTTGGGGCGGAACTGGCGGCCGCGCATGACAACCCCATGCAACACGCGTGGCGGATCCAAGGTCAACAAATCGACCACGCGTCTCGGCTCTTCGTTGCTCTCGGCGGTCTTCTCGTGATTGCGCAGCGCCACCTTGGCGCGGGAGCTCCGTTGTCACTTTCGGCGATAGCCACGCGCATGAATCTTCCCGAGCCACTAGTCGAAAGTGAACTGCGACCGTTCGTGAAATCGGAGTTGGTCGTCGTTGGCGACCGCGCCGGTGATCCGGTGTACACGTTGGCCCGCGATGTTGACGCAGTCCAATTGGGCGACGTTCTTCAGTCGTTGGAGCAAACCTGGGCTCAAGCTCCGTTGGTGACGCCGAATGATCAACGGTTGCGGGGGTTGCTCCAGGGTCGAGTCCTACAGCGCGACGCGGCCACGGCGAGCCTCACGTTGCGCGAACTGGTTAAGTATTGGGAATCGGGAGAATCTTCTCCCACCCTAAATCCCGCCCGCTGGGCGGGACTTCAACCCCCCAAATCCCCCCATCCTTGGGGGGATATCTAGGCGTAATACTTCGCGTCGCAATTTTGAGCGCGATCGGGAAGAATTGCGTCGCGTTGCGCCCGTCCCTAGCGACTCGACACGCTTGACTCAAGCTCAATGAGCTTTGTACCTCAGGGTACACTGCCTGCGTTGACGGATGCGGTGGTCCTGTCGGCGGTGCTTTGGTCAACCTGGCGCAGTACGACCTTGTGCAAGAAGCTCAGTTCGCCCGTGCGAATGCGAACGTTAGCCGGCTTGTTGCTGGCTACGCTGCCCGTGAAAGCGGCCAGGTTCCACCGTGCGCCGGTTTCGGTCGCATCATACGTGGCATTGACGATGTACAAACCCGGCATGTTAAACGTGTCGCGAGGGCACATCTCCGCTAGGCGACTCGAGTAAGAGCGCGAAGCGCCCGCCGCCAGAGTCACGAATGCCTCGCGATCCGGCGCTAGCACATCAGGAGCCGGATTGCAGATTTGCACTCCGGCGGGGCCGGCGACCTCGTAGGTCACGAATTCGCGACGAAAATAGACTAGAACCCGCCGCTTCGAGCGATTGCGCAGCGTAATCTGCACGGTCGCATCGTGTTCCGTGCGCGCGTCCGAACCCTGAACCACGCGAAGTTCAAACGGCGACTCATCATGATTCTCGCTGTGCGCCTTGCGTTTGGCTGAGGTCCACTCCGCGTACGAATCCTTCAGGGTCAAATCAGGCCCCGTCAATTGCTTGTCAATGCCTGCGGGTAAGGGCACGCCCAAGGTCGCGTTGTTGACCTTCGGGGTGCCGCCCATACGCAGGCGCGCGGACTTTGCCACTTTGAGCGCCGCCGTACGCGCTTGCAAGGCTAAATCCACGTCAACGTCGGCGTAGTGCGCAATGTACGGAGGCGGCTGTGGCACGGGTGAACTGACTTTTTTCCCCTTGTTCCAGCTAGTCTTGTCAGGCAATTCCGGCCACCCGAGATGCGGTACCACGCGCGCCCCCGGAACGAGGAGCTTCTGTTCGCCAGAGGCAAAACAATAGAGTCTTGGATCAACCAATTGTGCAACGGACTCGCCGGGCTTGAGGTTGACATTCAAGCGAGGCTCTGCCTCTTTTGGCATGAGATCGACGGGAAGTCTGCAGTGGCTAGTCTTCTTCGAGCCCAGAGGCTGCACTTCCAGCCAAAGCAAACGAGTGTCCGCGACCAAGAACGCTGGCACGTCCCCTTCGTTCGAAACTGTGATGATCCACGGCTTGTCAGGCCCCCGCTCCGCCACATGAAGCACCAACCCAGAGCCACCCACGGGTCCTGCGCTGCCCGGTGCGTCAACCTGGTCGCGATTGGCGTCCTTCAAGAGGTGCGATGGATCTTGGACTCCGGCGTCGAAATGGACGTCGCGTGCCGTCAGCGCGGTCGTCGCTTTGACTCCGGCGTCGCCGGCCTTGCCCGCGTCCGACTGGTCCAGACGAGAACCGAGCTCTGAGCTCTTGCCAAACGTCTCGCCGGGTGTGGCAGGCCGCCCCGCGCAGCCAAGCGCCACCAGCGCTATCCAAGTATGAGTAATGAAAAAACTCGGCTTTCTGAAGCCCATGGCAAGGTCGTAGCACAGGTGACACAAATAGCCCATGGGCTGACTTGGAGGCCCAAACATGCCGAGCCAACCAACCCTACCGCCCAGCGATCGACGCCTCTATGCAATTGTCAACGTCGATACATGCCTGCGCCATGGCTATGACGTCATCGAGTACGCGCGTCGAGTTTGCGCGACCCATCCGCGTTGCTTGCAGCTTCGCGCCAAACATCTCTCTCCCCGAGATACGCTCGATCTACTGCGTCGGCTGATCGACGTGGCGCGTCCCCTTGGAATTGCCGTGTTCTGCAACGATCGGCCGGACATCGCCTGGCTGAGCCATGCCGACGGCGTGCACGTGGGTCAAGAGGATCTGCCTGTGCCCCTTGCGCGCAGGGCGGCGCCGGGACTCCTCGTCGGGGTATCGACGCACAGCGAGTTGCAACTTCGCGATGCGTTGCGCGACGCTCCTGACTACGTTGCGTTTGGCCCCATCTTCCCGACATCCTCGAAACCCGACGCTCAACCCTCGGTTGGCCTTGCTGGTTTGGAAACAGCGGCCCAGTTGGCACGCGCTGCGAATATTCCACTCGTCGCCATCGGCGGCATTACTTGCGACAATGTCGCCGCGGTCGCGACATCCGCCGATTGGGTTGCTGTCATCGGCGCTCTGGTGCCGAAGAGCGGAGGGCTCGACGGCGTTGCTGTGTGTGCGAACCAGCTCAACGCGGCCATTGCCAGCGCGTCGAATGAGAGGCGTTTGGACTAGATTCTCCGTAGCTGAGTCACCAGCGCCTCAATCGCCAATTGCGGGTTGGCATTGCGCTCGATATCCGACATCGTCGATAGCACCATCGAATATCGGCGAGCGTCTCGCCGCGCTTCGGGCGCGTTGTCCGCGATACGTCTGCGCGCCGTCATGGCCAAGTGTTGAGCGTACCAGCCGAGGTGCTCACGCAGTTCGATCCGGTCGCTTCCCTTGACATCCAATTGCGACAGCGCCTGGGCGAGGTCGGGCGCCTCGAGCCCTTGCGTCATTGCCGCGACAAATGCCTGCTTGGCGGAGAGGCTCGACGCATCCGCCAATGCCAGAGCGAGCGAAGCGCTGCCTGCCGCCAAAGCAATGACGTCGCGCGACGCCCCGTGATGGTCAAGAATCGTAGCGAGCACATCATCGGCGAGCGGCGCGAACCGCACCGCCAGAGTCCGTGATCGAATCGTATCCAAGAGCCGGTGTGGGCGGCACGTCAGCAAAATGAAGTGGGTCCGGTCCGGGGGTTCTTCGAGCGTTTTCAACAACGCGTTCGCGGCGTTGACGTTCAGTTCATCGGCGCGGCGGACAATGATGACGAGCGCCCGCCCTTCGTGGGGTGGGTATCCGGCGCGACTTAGCACGAGCTTTCGGATTTGAGGCAGGTTGATCGTGTTCGTTTCCGTGCCATCGGTACCGAGCATCGCTGCAGGATAGAGCCCGCGCTCTATGAGGACTACGTCCGGATGTTTGGGAACATGCGGCGGTTCGCTGCTCAGTTTAACGACGCGCTGACAAGCGCTGCAAGTGCCACAGGCGAACGCTCCCTTGGGGTCATTGCATACCAGGCACTGAGCCAGCGCAAAGGCCGCCATTTCTTTGCCCACGCCGTCTGGACCTTCGAACCGATAGGCATGGTGCACCTTTCCCGATTCGAGCGCGCGGCGCAGCGTGTCTACAGCTGTTGGTTGGCCTAAGATTTTGTCAAAGCTCATTGTCAACTCGCGTTCGATCAATCGCGCCGGCCGCAACGCCGCCGCGGCGTGACACATAGCCACGTGCCGCTGCGACAAAAAAACTCGCAGTAATCCCACCTAGATATCCCCAAGGGTGGGGGGGATTTGGGGGGTTGAAGTTGCGCCCAGCGGGCGGGATCGGCGGGCGTCCTAGCAAGATGCGATGAATGGTCAGGGCGGGATTTAGGGTGGGAGAAAAACATGCGCAACCCGTCGATGCGAAGCGTTCGCTCAACGAGTCGCGCATCCGTTTTTGCGCCACATCCTAGCGGACGCGCCCGATCACTTCTTCAGTGCTTGGTCCAGAATGTACAAGAATGCCTCGTAGGCTTTCTTGGCCTGGACGCCTTCGCCTTCCACGCATTCCGCGATCGAAAGACCGTTGAGCACGGCTTGAACCAGCGTCGGCAGCCCTTCGAGGTTGGGTCGCTTGATGACATCGCCTGCCGTGTTCAAGGCTTCGTCAATGATCTGACGAGCGTCTTGTTGGAGCGATGCTGCGCGACGCTTCAGTTCTGGATCGCGGCGAGCCGCGCTCCAGACTTCAATGTTCAAACCGGTTGCCGTTTGATCAGCTTGCAGTGCGTCCCAAAGCGCTTCGAGAGCGCGTCGAGCGCGAGCGGCTCCGGTTCCTTCGTGCGCGGCGCCCAGCGTTGAGCGAACGCGATCTGAGGAATTTACGATACGTAAAGCTTTGCACTTCGTGAATGAGCGCGGCTTTACTGGCGAAGTAGTAGTGAACAATGCTCTTGCGAAGCCCGAGTTCCTTGCCGATCTCAGCAAGGGTCGTCGAACTGAATCCGCTTCGCGAGAAGCATTTCGCTGCTGCGGTTAGGATTGCCGCAACTCGCGGGTTTTCCCAGTCAACGGCGCGTGGTGACGTGCCGCTATTGCTGGTTTCTGCCGATTCGTTTGGTGCCTGGGGAACGTTGTCTGTGTTCATAGTACTTATTGGGAGCCGGCCGACCGAAGTCGTTGTTTGCCTGATTCCGGTGGCTTGACCGCCAAGCGGAGTACCGGCCCTCGGTGCGGCGCGTTGTGCCCCCTAATGAACTCGTAGTCAAGGCAAGGGTGGACGTCCGGTCAGAGATCAGCAGAATGTATCGGGTTTTTGGCCGGGTTTTGCGTTTTGTTTTTTTTCGTCAGCCGTGGCCGACCGTTCGCTTCCGGGGGTTTTGCGCTCGAAGCGCTCGCGCAGGTGGACCCGAAATTCCCATGCCGGCGCGATTAGCAATTCTGCGTCGCCCGGTTCAATTCCCAGGGCTCTGCCTTTGGCTAGCGCCACCTCCGCGTAGGCCTGCGCGACATCCAAGTTTGGATCATCGGAGCATAAGACCGCGGCAACCAGGCTCACGCTGCGACTCATTCCCGCCGTGCAATGCACCAGGACATTGCCGCGCTGCCGCTCGCGCCGAATGAAAGGAATGGCTAGGTCACAAACTGCTTCGAATTCCCCTTCGCCTGATCCGCCATCAGCGATTGGCAAGTGCAACCACTCAGTATCCGGATTGATCGGCCTGATGAGGGGATCGGCATTTTCGATTGGCACAGGACAAAGCGAAACAACCCCGGCAAACGGAAGCCTTGGTCCGTCTGGCTCAACGGGCAATGAATGGCCGAGCAGCGCCCGCTCTCCTGACCAGTAGTTACCCAAGTAAAGGCGATCGCGGATTTTCCACACTTGAACCCAATAGGAGAACATAGCGACTCAACCCACCGCTTGTGAAGTGGGTACTTTTGCTTGCCTCGAACGCTCCGACGGACCAAGGCTCAGGGGAGGGTGGCCTGAGATGTGGGACAGTAGTGCTATCCGTTGCCCCGGCGCTGTGTTGCCTTGGCAGCGTTGCGTGCTGGGCCAGGCCGCCGCTCATTCGTGTTCTCGCGCGATTCCCACTGCGGCATTTTGGCAGATTTGGTCCAACCCGGCTCACCAGTTTTTCCCGCTTCGCGCCATTCAGTTCACTCACGACCCGAAGCGACGTCGCGCACTGCGCCTTCGCCGAGGTTGACTCCCTGAGTCAGAACCAGCAGTTCGTCGGCCGTGTACTCCGGATGTGGGTCATCGTGGACCTCGACCTGATCCTTCGGAATGTCACCGGTGCCCACGCGAATTACCTGTTGCGTCGGAGGATACTTGTCGGTCCATCGCTCCCGTACCGCGTGCGCTCCTGTCCTGACGATTCGATATCTCGTGACCGTAAACCCCGGCACTCCACGTTGGCCGAGCGAGCGAACGCCGCGCGGAAGCTTGTCATCCGGTCGTTCGAGCTCCTCATACGGTTGAACCGCGGTGATGCGACGAATCAGCGTGACCGTCCGTGACTCTGACGGGCCCAACACCTCCGCGCGAACCGTCCCGTTCTTAACGGTCTCGTGAAGAACGACGGGGAAGTCGAACGGGTTTCTAAAGCGAAAATCGATGGTCGGATACACGACCGTCGCGTCCAATCCCATCTTGATGTAGGCGCTCGGTCGGGTGTGCGGCGCGCGATCAACGATGTCGAGTCCTGCAAAGAAGACCGCTCCATGTAGCGTTCCCGAGATCTGGCACGTTCCGCCGCCAATGCCGTCGACCAGTTCGCCCTCGGCGATGACGGTCGCCACCTTGTAGCCGTTGGTCTCGTCCCGGGGCCCGACTGTTTCGTTGAAGTCGAACGTCTCGCCGGGCAACAGCACGTGACCGTCGAGTTTTGACGCTGCAAGGCGCAGATTGAACGTACGATCCCGGGCCTTCTCCGATCGGTCGTAGTGGGTTTCAAATTCCCCCAAGACCGATTCGAGCTTCACCTCTTTCAGATCGGCCAACCGGCGTTTGGGGGCCACGGTCACGACCTTCAGCGGCATGCGCCGAACGCCTCGCTCCAGGCTCTCTTCGATGGCCAGCTGCGAGGCATCTACATCGACGAGTATTCCGTCCACTTCGGGGAGCACCTTTCGAGCATCCAGATCCATTCGGGCGTCGCTCGGCGTTCGATCAACGGAATCCTTGAGATGCAGCAGGTGGTCGAAAAGAGCCTGCCTATCGAACACGAATGGTACACGCAATTCGATGGGTCGCCCTCGGCCGCTCGCAAGCCAGTTCTGGCGCATGGCGCTTGTTGGATCTCTGGCTTGCCGAACCAAAGAGCTCAACCGCACCTTGTCGATTTGAACGCCGATCCGGCCCAGCGCAATTGCGCTCACCGTCCCGTCGGGCTTGGTCAGTTCAAGCTCCTGGGCCGCAAAGCGTCGAACTCGCTCGAGCGCGACCCGCTGCACTTGATCGTTCAATTGCAGCGCCTGGCCCAACAGAAATACTACTGGCATTGGCCCCTGCGGATCTCCAGGACCCGGCAGCCGTGGGGAGAGAATTGCGGCCACGACTGCCCCGCAAATGACGGCGACGCCTACGGCTTGTGCGCCACGGTTGTGCCAGGGTCGAGTCACAGTCGTCACGCAAGCCAAGATAGCTCAGGTTGTCGGCGGCTGCCGGACCGTGATTGCTCGGAACAGCAGCGCGCAACGCGCCGAGCCGACGGCTCCGCCGGCCGAGATTCCATGCGAGATTCGTCCAGGGGCCCGGCGGGTCTTGAAAACCAATGCAACATCCGTCAAGGAAAGCAGAGCGGAAGTCGATGTCCGAGTCCACCTCGCCGCCGGATGAGCAGCCCCCTGAATCCGCTTTGGTGGAGGTCTTGGAAAAGCTCGAGCTGCTGCCGGCCAAACCCGGCTGCTACTTGTTTCACGACGTAGGCGGTGCGGTCATCTATGTCGGCAAGGCCAAGAGCCTTCGCTCGCGCGTGCGCAGCTACTTTGCTGCCAGCCAGAGCGACGAGCGCGCCTACATGCCCTGGTTGCGCAAGAACATCGGTGACCTTTCGACGATTGTTACAGCGACCGAAAAGGAAGCGGCGATTCTCGAAGACAGCCTCATCAAAGAGCACAAGCCCAAGTACAACGTCAAACTGCGCGACGACAAAAGCTACCTCTCATTGCGGCTCGCCTCGACGCACGACTGGCCGAGAATCGAATTGGTGCGCCGGCCCTCGGTCGAACGGGGCGCGCTACTTCGGGCCGTACCCAAGTGCGACGGCGGCGCGCCGAACCTTGCACTTAGTCGAAAAACACTTTCGCTTGCGAACCTGCTCCGATCGCGAACTTATCACGCGCAAGCGCCCTTGCATTCAATTTCAAATCGGCCGTTGCCCGGCCCCCTGCGTGCTCGCCGTCAACCGCGACATGTACGCCGCCGAGGTTCGAAGCGTATCGCTTTTTCTTGAGGGTCGTCACGACGCGCTCACGGAGTTTTTAGGCGAGCGAATGCGTGCAGCCAGTGCCGCGATGGATTTCGAGCTGGCAGCCCAGCTTCGCGATCAGGTCAAAGCCATTGATGCCCTGCGCGAAGCGCAGCGAGTCGTGGCCGTCAGTGATGCCGATCAAGACGTCATGGGCCTGTACAGACAAGGCGACCGGGTTGAGCTCGTTCTGATGCTCGTGCGCTCGGGCCGCGTCGTGGATGTGTCGCCATTTTCGCTGCTGCGCGTCGATGTAGAAGACGACGAAATCGTAGCCGCATTCTTGCGCGAGCACTACGCGTCGGGTGCGGGGGCGCAGGTGCACTTGCCGGATGAGATCCTGGTGCCCGTGTTACCCGAAGGGGCCGAAGGTGTCAGTGAATGGCTCAGCGAACTGCAGCAAGCCGCGGGGCAGCGCAAGCGTTGTCGAGTAATCCTCCCGGCGCGCGGTCCCAAGCACCAGCTATTGGAGCTGGCCCAGGAAAACGCACAGCACGCCTTTGAAGAGAAGCAACGCGCGGCCGAAGACATCCAATTGCGCCTTGGTCGGCTACAGAAGAAGCTGCGTCTGCCCAAGCTTCCGAGCCGCATCGAGTGCGTCGATATCTCGCACCTAGGCGGCAACGATACGGTGGGGGCTGTGGTCGCGCTCTGCGACGGCGTGCCCGACAAATCTCGGTACCGGACGTACCATGTTCGCACGGTGTCCGGTGGCGACGACTACGGCGCGCTTTGTGAAGTGCTGCGCCGACGCTTTCGTCGCGGCAGCGAGGCTGAGCAGGGCATGCAGGACGAAACCTGGGAGTTGCCCGACCTGTTCGTGATTGACGGCGGGCGCGGCCAACTAGCCGTGGCGCTAACGGCTGCGAGTGACCTCGGCATAGACGATTTGCCCATCGTGGGCCTTGCCAAGGAAAAAGAGACTCAGAAGGGCGAAAAGGTGGTGGATTGAGTGTACCTGCCCGGGCAAAAGAACCCAATCGCGCTGCGACCCGGTAGCCCGGAGTTGTTCTTTCTGGCGCGCGCTCGCGATGAAGCGCACCGCTTCTCGAACCGCGGCCGCAGCAAGCTCGGGCAGGCGCGAAGGTTTGCGTCGCTTCTTGACCCGATTGCCGGAGTGGGTCCCAAAACAAAAAAAAACCTGTTCGAGACGTTCGATTCACTGGATTCCATGCAAGCCGCCAGCGACGACGAGCTACTGCAAGTGCCCGGCGTGACCGCGGCCGTCCTTGCAGGTCTGCGACAGCTATTCGCCGAGTTCGAAGGCGAAGCAGCCGAAGGCGAACCGTTGGAGGATGAAGAGTCACAAGTTGAGGACGCGACAAATGCGGCCCCGGGGAATCGAATTTCGAGCTCGGAGGCTGAACAGTGAAATGGGAGAAAATGGTCCTTTGGAGGGATTCAGGGCAGAATAGAATATTCCCGATGGGAGGAATCTGCCAAACCAGGAAAACAGACTGAGGTTGGCGGCAAGAGCCCCAGGCGCCAACCCAGTTGGCAGTCGGCTAGCGCAATTGAGCCGAAATCACTTCTTCGAACGACGGAACAGGAGTTGCGTGGTTTGCGCTGGCCGAGCCGTCCTAGCCCGGAGCCTGGGCAGCCCAAACAAGGGCTTCGGCGGCGGCGTCTCGGTTGCTCTTCCCAGCGCGCGGCGGGAGCCTATTGACACGAGTATTCCTAGACACTTACGCTCGTGGCGCCGGTTCTCGACCGGTGCTGCGGGTTTGGCTCGACAGGCGAGCCAATGGTTGGTGCAGCAGCCCTCTCGGCGATTTACGAGAGGCCGGGCGACAGGGCCCATCAAGGAGCCGAATAATGAATTCGAAGCGTTCATTGCAAACCTCATCGAGCAAGCTGGCCGTTGGCACTCGCTACGGCATGGCGAGCTTGCTGGTCGCGGGTACCATCGTTGGAACTGGGTGCTTGGACCGCCCTGTTGGCCCTGCAGAGCCGGTGACCACGAACATTGTCGTAGAGCGGCAGATCAACAATGCCATTACCGGCATCGATCTCTTGCTCATGATCGACAACTCGTCGTCGATGGCTGACAAACAGACGACATTGGCAGCTGCCGTGCCTGAGCTCTTGGGGCAATTGGTGGCGCCCAACTGCGTCGATGCTCAGGGCAACTCGCTCAATCCTCCCGTGCAGACGACACTGGGGTCGGGCACGCCGTGTCCCACGGGTTCGTCACCTGAGTTCAACCCCGTAAACAACATACACATCGGCATCGTGACTTCGAGTTTGGGCGACCACGGCGCCAACACGATTTGCACGCCGAACAACCCAACGCAGTACACGGACGCCAACGGCAACAATATCCTGGAGCCCGCGGATGTGAACGATCAGGGCCATTTGATGGGGACGCTGACTCGTGGTGCTGCAGCGATTGCGAATGATGCTCAGTCGGCGCACGCGACCATAGACGCTCAGGGGTTCCTTGCTTGGGGCGATCCAAGTCTACCGACGGGCACAACGACAACGGATCAGACCGACGGTACGAAGATCCTTGCGGACATGGTTAAGGCGACGACCGAAAATGGGTGCGGTTATGAGGCGCAACTCGAGGGTTGGTTCCGCTTTCTCATCGATCCGGTGCCACCGACAATGCCCATCGTCAAAACGGGCAACAGCACGGCGCGCAAGGGCAGCGATGACGTCCTCTTAAACCAACGCGCCGTGTTCTTGCGGCCTGATTCACTCGTGGCCATCGTGATGCTGACGGACGAAAACGACTGCTCGATTCGCGACACGGACGTAGGTTGGGTGTCAGCCGATACGGGGACTCAGATACCCACGGGTTCGTCAGCCTGTCAGACCAATCCCAATGACAAGTGCTGCTACTCTTGCACTGCAAATCCGCCCAGCGGTTGCGCCAACGGCTGCCCCAATCCTGTTACTACGGCCGTGGATGACGGCCCGTATCAGGCCAATATCCGCTGCTGGCAGCAGAAGCGCCGCTTTGGTTACGAGTTTTTGTATCCGAAGTCGCGCTATGTCGTGGGTCTGACTCAGAAAACGCTGTGCCCGGATCAGATCGTACGGCGACATGGACTGTAACTGCACGTACGCGAATTCAATCGGCGCGGGCTGCAACCCCGGGTCGCGTCAGATGCCCAATCCGCTCTACAGCACAACCGTCGGGACATTGAACAATAACCAGGGAATCGCGGGCTATCCAAAGTCGATTGCGCGCTCAGACAACTCGGCGGTGTTCTTGGCCGGCATCGTTGGCGTGCCTTGGCAGGACATCGGGACGACAGCGAGCGGATCGCTTGTCTACGTTCCAGTGACCGATCCAGCCTGGACTAGTAGTGGGTCTGGAACGTCGCCGGATAACCCACCATCAGGCCCGAAAGGCGGGGGCATCTGGGAGATGATCTACGGCGACGACAACGCTCTCATCGCGCCGGCAGATGTGCACATGGTCGAGTCGGTTGCGCCGCGCCCCGGGTTGCCTGGTCCAACGGCAGCGGCCAACGCTGATCCATTCAACGGGCATGAGTACAACACGGCACGCGAAGACTTGGAATACGCGTGCATCTATTCATTGCCAACGCCACACAATTGCGCATGCGTCGGCTCTACAAACTACGCTAGCTGCAAGTATCAGAACCCGAACGACTGCTGCGATGCGAGCTACCCCGCAGATGGCGCAGGCGGGCCTGGTGCCGACTACGACAAGCCGCTGTGCAACGGGACTTCGCAGGTGGCTGCCAAGGGTTATCCGGGGCTGCGTGAGATTGACGTGCTGCATGACTACGCCACATCCGACGCTGCCACCACCAAAGGCAACTCGATTGTTGCTTCAATCTGCCCAAGGGATCTTAGTTCTTCGAGTACCAGCCCAGGCTACGGCTATAACCCCGCCGTGGCGGCTCTCATCAACCGCTTGAAAGAGAAGCTCAAGGGTTCGTGCCTGCCAAGGCCGCTTACCGTCAATGCTGACGGAACGTTGCCCTGCGTGGTCGTCGAGGTGGTGCCGCAGGACAAGGTGACTACGGGAATGAGTTGCCATGATTTCTGCACACAGGCGGGTCGAGACGTAATTGGCCAACCTGGCTCCAGCACCAATCCTAACGACGGTTCACCCGGTCCGCTGATCCAGGCGGCCGTTATTGACCAGATGAAGCGAAGCAACATATGTGACTACACGGGGCAACCTGCTTGTAGCAGCATGTGTATGTGCGAGCTGGCGCAGGAGTCCGGCGCCAACCTGACCATATGTCAGAACAACAATGACGGTAGCGAGAACCTGATCCCGCCTGGATATTGCTACGTCGATCCCGCCAATGGCGCGGGCACCAATACAGACATCGTGGCAAAGTGCCCGGCCGCCTCTCAGCGCATCCTGCGTTTTGCGGGCAACAACCCCACCGGTGGCAGCGCTCCGGTGCCGCTACCGGGTTCGTTCGTGTTCTCGGCCTGCCAGGGGTCGGCGATTTCAAACGCTGGTACTACTACTGGTGACGCTGGATAGGCAATCGGCGTATTGCTGAACACGCGGGCGGCCGTGGGCTTTCGGAGCCTGGTGCCGCCCGCGGCGCATTTGAGTCGCAATGAGCGGTATTGCGGCGGCGTGTGATGGGCTTGCCTGGCTAAGCCGAATACCCAATGACACGAAAACCGAGAGATCGCGCGGCTGTGGCCAGCTGCATGTCGTGCGTTGCAAACACGAGATCCTCAATCATCTCGCGCAACAGCAATGCCGTAGCAAGGTGAATTGCATCCAATGTGCCCAGTGTTGTCGGGAATTGCTGAGACGCTCTATCGAGCACTGCGCGATTGACTTCGGCAAGGTTGAATGCGTTGACAGTCTCAAGAACGTCCGCACGGCGTTCGGCAACTTCTTCGTCGCTCAAACGCAGCCGAATTCTTGCTCGATCGACGGTGCGCAACGCCTCGACGACGATAAGCTCACTCGAAAGGGCCGTTCCGATGGCATTCCATTGACGCAATGCATGGGGTTCGCCAAGCAGCTTGCGAAGCAACACCGACGTGTCGACGTACGTTTTCATCGTTCACGTCGTTCTTCGGCTAGCAGGTCACTCGAGGTGATGGCCCATTTTGCGGGTTTGCGTTTTACCGATCGAATCGACGAAAACGGCACCTTGGCCGGGAAAATCTTGATGTTCGGACTCGAGGCAGCGATGGCAACGATGCGAGCGATCGGGCGGTTGCGGTCAGTAATGATGACCTCGCCACCCTGTTCGACCGCCCTCAAATGCTCGGAAAGGTGGTCCTTGAGCTCAGCGATCTTCACCGTCGTCATGGCTAGATCTAGCCATGATTGGCGCCGGCTGTCAAGGGGTGCCGCTGTGGCGTTTCAGGGCGAGCGCATCTTCAAGAGCCCCAGCCCTCGCCTTTGACCAGGAGAGGGCTCGTAACGACCACGAAGAATTTGCCAAGTGACAGCAAGCGAAGACCGTCACTTGCCAGCCCAAGCGCGCGGATCTCAAGAGCTTGCCCTGATTGTTTCATCGTGTTGACGCGTAGGGACCTGACCCTGCGCGCGACAATTTGCGAAGGCTTTCCAAGATTTGCGAATTATTTGTCGGAAACTAACCAATAGGTTCCGTGCCGTCATGACCAAAAATGACCTTGCGAGTCGAGGCAAGCGGGTAAAGTAACGGCGTCCCATGGACCCCAAGCGCACCATCCTGATTGTCGATGACGAGCCGCACATCGTGCTAGGTCTCAAAGATGCCCTCGAGTTCGAGGGGTTCAGGGTGGTGACCGCGAGCAACGGTAAAGAGGCGGTGCAGTCGACGCGCTCGGAGCGGCCGCATGCGATTTTGTTGGACCTGATGCTGCCGGACAAGAACGGGTATCAGATCTGCGAGGAAATCCGGCGTTTTGACGTGGCGGTTCCGATCTTGATGTTGACGGCGCGCAGCCAAGAGTCGGACAAGATTCGCGGGCTGGATTCGGGCGCGGATGACTACGTGACCAAGCCGTTCAGCGTCGGCGAGTTGGTGGCCCGGCTGCGCGCGCTGTTCCGGCGCGCCACGCGGACGCCGGAGATCGCAAGTTTTCGCATTGGGACTACCACGGTCAACGTGGTAACGCAGACGCTAGAGCGCGACGGGAAGAAGGCGGAGCAGTTGAGTTTCTACGAGACGGAACTACTAAGGCTTCTATACGAACGGGTGGGGCAACCGGTGAGCCGCGAAGAGATTCTGAACAAAATCTGGGGCATGGACGCCAACCCCACCAACCGCACCATCGACAACTTCATCGTAAAACTCCGAAAGAAAATCGAAAAACGCCCCGACGAACCAACGCACATCCTGACGGTGTACGGTTTCGGCTACAAACTTGTGCTTGAGTAGATGGGTTTTCGTTCGTTGGCGCGCTGGGCCCCGACCCGGCGCGCGGCGATGTGTCATGCGTTCGCGGGTCCATCGACTATGCACAAGCCAGTCCGTGAGCAAATCTTCTCGCGCGGTCTCAAATATGTCTTGCGAAGTATTTCGACTAGATACCCCCCAAGGATCTCAGCATTGGTCTGATCTTTCCTGGTCTTCTAGGGCCTGGAGCAGCTGGGCAGCAGGTAGCAGCCTGTCTAGCCCCCTGCGGATCGTGATGGAACCCGGTGGTCCGCCGGATGATTTGCCAGTGTAGCCGCCTAGTTCAGCTATCCACAACGTGGCCTGCCCGATTGTGGGCATGGCGTCAGTAATGACTTCAGTTCGTTTTTTCTGCTGACGTTTGAGCACAATGAGTGCTCTGATCTCGTGGCGTGTCAGCTCAATGTCCGCTGGTTGTTGGGGTTCAGTTCGCGCCAGGATCTTTAGACGTTCGATGCGTACGGCCACGGCAGCAAGTAGAGTAGCCCAAATGCGCACTGCCTGCTGACTTCTTAGCTGTGTCTGCTCCACGTTGCAGCTGCCGGTCTTCCAGGTTCTGTGGAATTCTTCGATCCGCCAGCGTTGCGTGTAGCCATGAATGACAGATTGCGCCTGCTGGAAATTCCCCACCGGAGCGTTCGTCAGCAGTAGCCAGTCCACAGGCTTCTCACCCGCTGGACATGTACCCTCTTCGCGTGCCCATACGACAGTAACGTCGAGCCAGCATTCACCATAACGTGGCACATTGCGCAGTCGCAGTGTCACACAGGCCCAACGCACCACGATGCGCGCCAAGCGCGCAGTTCGCTTGGGTGCAGCGCTAATTTCGAGCCGATATTCGCCTCCGGGTGCCTCTCGGTCCAGCCATTGTCGCAAGTACTGCTTATCGTTGCCGGTTGCGGCAATCAATCGGTCCCACGACCCACGGACCGTGAATTGTTGTCCGCAGTTGGCAAGTTCCAGCAGGATATGCTTGTTGTCAGCTTCACGGTCGAGCTGCAACCAGAGCTTCGCACTCGTTGCCTTTGCGCGGGCGCAGCTGTCTTGGATTGCTTGCAACCAGTATCGTGTCTCCTTGTCTTGGACGTCGCGGTTGAGGTTGCGTTTACGCTTCTGCTTTCTACTTTGTCTCCTGGCCTGCGTGCGAGCCCACCACACTTGCGTGAACAGACCCAGCGGCATCCCTTTGGGGCTAATCCCCAGTGCGCTGATTACCTTCAACCCGCGGTTGCCGCCGCTGAGAGTCCCCACAGTACCGAAGTCTTTGCCCGCAGTACGGTCAGCCAGTGTCACACTAGAGCCATCAATCGGCACGAACACGAACGGCTCATTGGCGCACTGTCGAGCCGTTGCCTCTGCTTGCGCCACGACCAACGCCGCGGGATCCACCTGACCGCTTTCGAGCAAGTCGTAGGCACCCTGCCGTTCCTTATCCCGACAAAACACGTCAGAAACCTTGCCTGAAGGCGACTGAGCCGCTCGAGTCGCCATCGCGACGAGCCGGGTCGTCCGCCGACTATCTCCCACACGAACCTGTCCGAACTGATCCTGAGCCCACGCCGCCTGCTCGCCTTTGAATTGCTGCATGCGCAAACCGACGAGTTGTCGGTCCAAAAAATTCACCTACATGGAATCACAAAGTGCGATGGAACCAGTGCTGAGCCCAAGGATGGGGGGTTGGGGGGTTTGAAGTCCCTCCCCAGCGGGGAGGGATTTAGGGTGGGGAGAACAAAGTCCCGCGCAGGGATTAGGGAGGAAAAAGTCAGGGCACTTCCTGCCCTATACTGGCTTCCAACAATTCGAACCAATCCTGTCGGTTGAGCGTGACGCTTTCGGCCTCAATCTGCGACTTGGTTCGGTCGAGATTACCCGTGCCAAGGATCGGCAAAATCCCCGAAGGGTGTCGCAGCAGCCAGGCAAGGGCCACCTGTTCGCGCGTGGCACCCAAGCGCTGAGCGACCGCCTCGAGCGCGACCCTCAGGCGTTCCCAAGAGGGATCTTGGTCGGTGCAAATCACACCTGCACCGAGCGGCGACCAGGCCATTGGTTGCATCCCGAGCCGCTGCATTTGGTCCAGGGTGCCGTCGAACAGCGCATGGGTATGGCACAAGCTCACTTGGACTTGATTCGTCACTAGCGGGAAGTTGACCGCGGACGCCAAGAGTTCGAGCTGCCGCGGTTTGAAATTCGAAACCCCGAAGTAACGCACCTTGCCGGACGTTGCAAGCTTGTGAAAGGCGTGGGCAACTTCCTCGGCGCTCATCAGCGGGTCGGGGCGGTGCAACAGCAAGACGTCGAGGTGGTCCGTGCCTAGCGCCGACAGCGAGTTCTCAACGCTCGCAATGATGTGCTGACAACTCGTGTCGTAGTGCTTGACGCGAACCCCCGGATGCACCTCGCTAGGTGGGCGTATCCCGCACTTGGTGATGAGCTGGACACGGTCGCGTAGTTTTGCATCAAAAGCCTGCCCGAAAATGGATTCGCACGAGCCGCCGCCGTACACATCCGCTAGATCGAAGCTGGTGACGCCCAGGGCGACGCAGGATTTGATCCACGCGTCCAACTCAGCCCGGGATTTCTGCCAATCCGTGAGCCGCCAGCACCCGGCGACGAAAACAGAGAGCTCAAGGTCCGTGCGTTTGAAGCGAACTCTTGAGACGGTCACAACCCCTGAGGATACACCAGAGTGACCACCTAACTCAAGAACAATGAGTCTTGCGCTTTAGGGTCGCTAGTCCTACTGCCGAAGACTTTAGAAAGCCCGCCCGCAAAGCCTGGTCGCAGCCAAAACGCAGGTCCCGGCCGGGATCTGCGGGCGTCGTGGCAGGGAAGTTTGCGGCAGTAGTGCTAGTCGCGAAGCGGCAACACGTTTCGCGGGTCACACGCGACGGTTCGGGCGTTGAGAAGTAACTCGCCCTTTGCGAGCGCTTGAGAGTCAACGTTCGACCGCACTTGGCGGATCTCCAAGTGAAGGTGTATCGCTCCGGGACTATCTGAGTCGCCCACGAAGCCGACGACGGCCCCCTCGGCAACGGAGGCGCCTCGCGTGAGGCCCGAAGCAGGAGCTTGCAGGTGCCCGTAGAAGACCAAGTACTCGCGCAGTACGCCCGATTCTCTCACACCGTGCCTGGTAACAACGGTGTTGCCGATTAAAGGTCCCATGTACAGAACGTCCGCATCTCCCTGTTGGTGCTCTAAGGCCACCACCCGCACTTCAGTGCCGCGTCGGGCAGCGATGTCAATCCCGCCGTGACCAACGAGGCGCAGTTTGCCGCCGCGCCGTTGGTCTGTGTCCGGAAGGTTGAGGTCGAATCCGCCCATCAAGAAATCCGCATTTTTGCCGATATCCACCGGGTAACGGTACAGCCGGTACCTACTTGGCCGTTCTGGCCGCCTGGGGATCTCGTCGTACTCGGTCCAAATACCAGCGCGCGTGCGGTGAGCGTTGTGCTCTAGCAGCAGCGCTTCGCCGTCTTGCTCCAAACTCTGCGGAACGGGAACGCAGACGTCGGCATCAGGCAATGTCCCTGGCGGGCAGGGTGCGCGAGCCGCCGCCTGCCCGTGCGGGCTCGAGATTGCGCTAGGCGATGGCAGCGGCTGCGGACGCGATCCGAAGGCGCTTACCACTGCAGCGAAAATTCCCAAGATCATCGAGGTGCGCAGCACGGTGGTTACCGTACAACGACGCCGGGCCCGCGTCGATTCCCGTTCGGCCGAAGGGACGCAAGAATCCGACCCAACGCCTATGCTCTGAGCATTGGTCTCTGAAGATGCCCCGCCTGCCAAGCTCGTTCACTACGCCCTGCGAGCGGGTGTCCCCGCAAGGTGCGATGAACGGTCACGCGTATGCTAGGGTCTATGCGTGTTTCCCTCTGAACCCCTTAGCGCGGCAGATGCCGCCGTGTTCGAGACTTTTGTCGTGCCGAGGTACTTGAAGCTCTTCGGGGATCTGGCTGCCCAGATGTTTCTCGGTATCGACGGGGCTCGTGTTGCGCACCTGGGGTGCCGGACCGGCTTTCCCGATTCAGAATTGGCCCGACAGGTGTCTGGGCTAAGCCTGTACGGCGTCAACTGCTCGCTGCCTGTACTCGAGATTGCCCGCCACAAGGCCCATGCTTTGAGCCTCGACTCGCTCGAGTACATCCAAGCCAAAGACCTTCCAGTCCCGTTGCCGGCCGCGGTGTTCTCGCACGTGATGGCCCTGCACCCAATGTTGGGCGTCGATCAGCGAGGCGCACTGCTCACGGAGATGGCGCGCCTTCTGTACGTTGGGGGTCAGTCGCTGTTGGCTCTGCCCTTGCGAGGCTCGTTCCAGGAAATTGGCGACCTGTTGCGCGAGTTCGCTCTGAAGACCGACGATGGTGAGTTTGCCCGCAGTCTCGAGGAAGTGATGGCGAGCCGGCCCACGATTGAATCGCTTTCGGACGAGATGGAGACGGTTGGGCTGGGGGACGTTGACGTCGAGATTCGGCAGACGCAACTCACGTTCGACAGCGGTCGAGCTCTCCTTGAAGATCCGGTGTGCCGGCTGCTCATCTTCCCCGACATCCGCGCGGGTCTCGGTGACACGGATATGGAGCGCCCACTCGATTACCTACGTGACGCCATCGACAAGTATTGGTCCGCCTCGAATTTCGAATTGACGCTAAACGTCGGATGCGCAAGCGCTCGCCGCGTTTCGTAGCTCAGCGTGACGGCTCGTCGCGGACGGCTGGGCTTTATTTATCCTTCTTGGGTTTGCGTTCTATGCCGGGTAACGTGGCAAGTTCGGGCGCCTGCTCCAAGATTTCCATCTTCGTGTACGTCAAAATGCCCATGATCGGATCGGCTTCCGCGCCCGTCGACGCGCCAACGAACGTTGTCGAGTAGGGCCCGGTCACGCGGACCTTCGCGCCCTTGGCGGGTAGCGGATTGGGAATGTCTTTGCCCCAGAACGTGTCTTTGGGTTCGGCCTTCTCACCCTTTTCGTCGATTTCCTTAATGGCGTCGAAGATCTGCGCATAGTTCGAGGCCCAACCCATGACGCGAATACCTTCCTTACGCGGAGTCGTTTTGTCGTCGCCGAGCCAGAACGTTGGTACCGGCGGTTTGCAGGTCTCCGGATCGGCCTTGCCGCCTTTGTGCACCGCGCATTCGGGCGCTTCCAGCAGATTCGTGTCAACGATGTACCCCTCGAATGTCAGCGGCTTCCCAGCGATGTCCTTGTGCATATACTCGGCTGCGTAGTGAGTAGCTTGCGCCCCAAACCGTATACACGTCGCCCCGCTTGATCGGTGTCTGCGGCACGTTCGGCACCGCGGGCATCGTGATCTGCGTCCTGGGGGCGGGGCGCGGATTGTATTTGACTTCTTCGCGGCCGCAGGCGGCGACGGAAGCGAGTAGCGCGGCGACAAGTACTGGGCTCACGGAACGAGTACTGAGCGGCATTCGGGGTGTCTCCTCTTTTACCGATTCACGAAGCGACGAGTAACACGCTTGCAGGCAAGGGCTCAAGCACGCGACGCTGTTTCGACGACGAGTTTGTCATTCGGGGCCAGGAAAAGCGTCTGATTGGGCTTCCAGCTATCAGCCAAGATTGCCCGATGTTCCCGTGCTTGTACGCCAAAAACCAAATATTGTAGCTGGCGTGATAATTGGTCAGTAGGCCAAATTCGGACGATGCTTGCGAACCCAATGAACTCATGGCTCCAAAGGCCGTCGAAATCTCTCCTAATGACGGCGCGACGAAACCAAATATGCGCACCGAACGACACCCATCGCGACTGAATCGGCAATGCGCTCTACGGGTTAGGCGAGCGCGTAGGGTGGCGACGTGAAACGAACGTTGATCGTTGGCGACGTTCATGGGTGCCTTCGCGAGTTGCAAGACCTGCTGTCGCTCGCGTCGCTCGGCGCGAGCGACGACGTCGTGTTCGTTGGGGATCTTGTCGCGCGCGGCCCAGACTCGTTGGGTGTGCTCGAGTTAGCGATGAACCTTAGTGCGAAGTCGGTCCAAGGCAATCACGAGCGCAAGCTATTGCAAGCGTACGATGCGGAATCTCGCGGCGACGAGAAGGTAAGACTCCCTCCCGGTCACCGAAGGCTCATGCGGGAATTGAAAGCCGAGCATTGGGAGTTCATGAAGGCCATGCCGCTCTATCGGGACCTGCCGCAACATCGCGCTTGCGTGGTGCACGCGGGCGTGCTGCCCGGGTTGCCTCTTGCGCAGCAGGATCCTTGGGTACTGACGCATGTTCGTTCGATTGATTCGCAGGGAATGCCGAGCACCGAATTGAACGACCCACTTTGGGCGACGCAATATCGCGGCCCCACGCACATCGTCTTTGGCCATAGCGCGCAGGTAGGCCTTCAATTGCAAGAGCATGCGACGGGCCTCGACAGCGGCTGCGTCTACGGAGGGCGACTAACCGGGTTGCTACTCGAAATAGGGCAACCCGTGCCCACGATTGGCCAACGCCACAGTGCTTTGCTCAGCGTCGCAGCGCGTGACGTATACTTCCGACTGTGAAGGATTTCCTTCTGGCCAAGGTTGAGGTACTCAAACAGCAATGGTTGCTCCAGAATCCAAGTTGCTTAGGGTTCCTGTCGATGGGCTCTTGGCTGGGGAGGCCAAGCTCGACGAGCAAGCAACCCATTACCTTGTTCACGTGCATCGGGCTGCCGTCGGCGACAAGTTCATGGCGTTCGACGTCGAGGCGGCAACTGAAGGTGTGGCCACGCTCCAGCGGGCGGACTCGCGTTACGCGAAGTACTCGGTGAGCGAAATACACGGTTCGTCCCGGCTGCCACGACACCGTCTCGTACTGATTCAAGCGTTCGGCAAGGGCTCGAAGATTGACCAGGTCGTGCGCGACGCAACGGTTCTAGATGTGACCGAGTTGCGGATTGTGTCAACCGCGCGTAGCGGCATCACTGGGCCGCACGAGACGCGAGGGCGGTTGCAACGTTGGCGCAAGATTGCCGTTGAAGCCGCCAGGCAATGTGAGCGAGGCAACGTACCGAATATCGAAGGTGTGCTCGGATTCGGCGATGCACTGTCCGCGGTGCAGGCTTACCAAAAGTGGATACTGTCTCCTTGGGCTTCAGATGCACTCGGCGGTAGGCTTGCCGTAGCGCCACTTGCCGATGCTGCGCTGCTCATAGGACCCGAGGGCGGCTTCGATGACAACGAATCTGCCCTTGCACGCGCCGCCGGCTTCGATGAAGTGCGATTGGGTCCGCGAGTGTTGCGCAGCGAAACAGCAGCCACAGCCGCCCTAGGAGCCATCGCAGCCCTCCGCGAACGCGGGCAAGCGCCGTAACTCTTCTCGATCGAGCGCAAGCGAAGCTACCCACCGCAACTCTTCTCGATCGAGCTCAAACATGTAACGCGAAGAAATCGCGCCGACAGACAAATCCCCTCCATCAACTCAGCCCGTTTCCGTCAGCGGGTTAGGGACCCGCTGACCCACGAGATGAAGCCAATCCCAGGCCTTGATGCCTGCGACGGTGTCCAGCGATCTTGAATAGCGTCTCGGCGAACTGGGCAGTCGAAGAAATGCGCAGGTTTGCCAGTCCTTGGAAAACACTGCAGGAGATTTGGGATGATTCAGGTTCAAAGTCCCTCCCCAGTCGGGGAGGGATTTACGGAGGGGGGAGCTTCCAAACACTGTACTTGTGTCCATGTAGTTAACAGGAATACATCACCCATTGAGTAGTCACGCGAGAAATCTAGGTCGGGCTATTGTTCAGTAGTTGACAGAAGGGGCGTAGACCCGTACTTTCCGGCAGTGAATGGCAAGAAGTGGGAAATAATGGAATCAATTCCCAATCGAAGGTAGTCATGTTCCGCGGACAGTTCCTGCACACGATTGATGCGAAAGGTCGGGTGAGCCTGCCGTCGCGATATCGCGAGGCCATCGCGGCTGACACGTCACCGTGTCTGGTGGTGACTCCGGCGCCCTTCGAACCCTGTTTACATGTTTACCCTCTTAGCGAATGGGAACGGTTCGAGAACAAGATTTCTGAATTCTCCAATTGGGACGATGACGTGGTTCGCTTCCGCCGACTCTACGTATCGGCGGCCATCGAATGCGAGATCGATCGCACTGGGCGCGTTCTGATTCCGCAGCATCTGCGCGAAAAGGCCGAGCTGGAGAAAGACGTACTTTGGGCGGGCATGGGGCGCATCGCGGAGATGTGGTCCAAGGCACGCTGGGACGAAGCGCTTTCGATGACACGCGAGCAACAGGCGGCCTTTAGACAGGCCGTCATGGAGACGATTCGTATATGACAATGGCAGCTCTATCACTCGAGGAACCGGTGCCAACCGATCACATTTCCGTAATGGTGGGCGAAGTCATTCAAGCGATTGCTCCCATTGACGGAGGCTTGTACGTCGATGCGACCGTGGGAGGTGGGGGCCACAGCGAAGCTATCCTGATGGCTTGCCCGACGGCGCGTGTCTTGGCCTTCGATCGGGACGAAGACGCGCTAAGCGGGGCGGCTCAGCGCTTGGCGCACTTCTCCGACCGCATCGAATTGGTGCATGCGTCGTTCGATCAACTGTCATCCGAATTGGCGGCCCGGCAAGTCACTGCAATCGACGGGCTTATCGCCGACCTCGGTGTGAGTACGCCACAGTTGGTTCGCGCCGAACGCGGCATGAGCTTTCGATACGCGGGGCCCATTGACATGCGAATGGACCGCCGCGACGACGAGACCGCGTTGCAGTTGATACGCAGGCTCGACCAAGAGGACCTGGCCAACGTAATCTATGAGTTTGGCGAAGAGCGAGCGTCACGCCGAATCGCTCGCTGCATCAAGCAAGCACTCGAACGCGGAGAGCTACGGACAACCGTCGATCTTAGGCGGGCCGTGGTTCGCGCTGTTGGACCGCGGCGGATTGGCGGAGTCGATCCAGCAACGCGAACATTTCAGGCACTGCGCATCGCCGTCAACGACGAAATGCAGCAATTGGACACTCTTCTGTCGGCCGCCGCCGACCTGATCGACGTCGGCGGTGTCGTTGCTGTAATAAGCTTTCATTCTCTCGAGGATCGTCGTGTAAAGAGGGCACTACTCGACCGCAGCGTCTGGCAGCGCCTGAGCGCCAAGCCGCTCATTCCGTCCGAGGAAGAACGGGCGAGCAATCCACGCTCGCGCAGCGCCAAGCTCAGGGTGGCAAGACGCATTGATCGAGAAACGTTGCGTGACGACGAAACGGACTCAGCCCCGGATTCTGATTGGCCCGTTGAACCGGAGAGCGAGCGGTGAAACGTCCGCGCACGTTTCTCGTGCTGTGGACATTGGCCGTGACGGCCGCAACCTCGGCCTTCGTCGTGCACTTGGCGTTGCGCAACCGCGAGCTTGAGCTTGGCTACGCGCTTGGCCGCTCGCAAGTGCGAATCGCGAGGTTGCGGGAAGTGAAGCGTGTTCTCGAACTCGAACTTGCGAGCAACGGGACGCCATCACGGGTTGAATTGGTGGCCAAGTCTCTGTTCAAAATGGCACCGCCTACGCCGGATCGAATCATTTCAATGGGTCCGATGCCGCGGTCTACTGCGAATGCGCCAAGCGATTCGGACTCTCAACCATCGACGCCGAGCGGAGAACGGGAGTGACCACGGACTTGACCAGCAATGAGCTGACCGGCCCGCGCGGGCGCTGGATCCGCTTGCGGATGGGCATTTTATGCGGACTACTAGCGCTTGGTCTCGGGCTAGTTCTCTCGGCGGGTTGGGATTTGATGATCGTCCACGGCGGTCAATGGCGTGAACTGGCCGAGCGTCAGCGCCAGCGCCGCTTGAATGTGCAGCCCAAACGCGGGTCGGTTTACGATCGCAACGGGACTGCACTGGCCGTCAGTATCGAGGTGCCAAGCGTCAGCATGGATTCGGTGGAAATGCTGCGCGACGTGCCGCCGCCGCGAATCCCCTTCATAGCTCGAGACGCCGCCAATCGTATTGCAGCCGCGCTGGCGCTTGATCCCGTCGTGGTCGAGCGCAAGATCCTTCAGAAGCGGCGCTTCGCATGGCTCAAGCGGCGAGTCAGCGCCGCCGAGGTTGACTCGATTCGCAAGCTCTGCGCGGGAGATGGGGACCCGAATCGGCGGCTCTTGGGGCTCAATGTCGAGGGTGAAAGCCATCGCTATTACCCGCGACGCGAGCTCGCCGGTTCTCTGCTTGGGTTTGTAGCGCCGGACGGCCGCGGCAAAGACGGTCTGGAGCTGGCGCTCGATTCTGAGCTACAGGGACATCCCGACCAATTGGCGGGACTACGCGATCGTTCGGGCAGGCTACTGTTCGCGGAGGCGGTGGAGGACGACGCGGCGTTGGCCGGACACGACATGGCTCTGACGATTGACCAGGCAATTCAATTCACTGCCGAACGCGAACTAGCCATGACGATTCAGACGTTCGAAGCCAAGAACGGTTCCGTCGTGGCGCTCGACCCTAAGACGGGTGAGATTCTAGCTCTGGCCAGTTTTCCCACGTACAACCCGAACGACTACGAAACGAGCGACATTCAAGCCAGGCGAATTCGATCGGTCGCGGACACCTTCGAACCGGGTTCGTCGATGAAGATCTTCACGATCGCGGCGGGTCTGGCTACCGGCGTCATTACGCCGACACAACAGATGTACTGCGAAAAAGGCGCGATGCGAATCGACAAGGTTACGATTCGCGACACCCATCCCTCCGAATGGTTGACGATTCCCAAGGTACTGGCGGTGTCATCCAACATTTGCGCCGCGAAGATCGGAATGGAGCTCGGTTCGGATCGCCTCTACGAGTACCTGCGACGGTTCGGCTTTGGGCAGGCCACCGGCGTTTCCGTCACGGGTGAATCGACGGGTACACTGCGGCCCAGGGGACGTGGCTGGGTGGAGATTGAGACTGCAGCTGCGTCTTTCGGACAGGGCATTACGGTGACCGCACTGCAGCTGGCGCTCGCGACTGCGGCTATTGCCAACGGCGGCGAATTGATGGAGCCAACGCTGATCAAGCGTGTCAACGCCGCAACGGGTGAGCTGCTTCGGGAAGCGGCTCCGACACTGAGGCGACGGGTGATTCCGCGTTTGGTCGCATCCCAGGTGACTGAGTTGATGGTGGGCGTGACGGAAGGCGAAGGCACCGGCACCGAAGCGACCATCGCCGGCTATCGTGTCGCGGGAAAGACCGCGACGGCGCAGAAAGCCGACCCGCGTACGGGGCGCTACTCGGATGACAAATTCGTGGCGTCCTTCGTAGGGTTTGTGCCCGCCAACAATCCGGCGGTTCTCGTTGCTGTCGTCGTCGATGAACCGATGGTCGATCACGCGGGGGGCGTGGTTGCGGCCCCCGTATTTCGAAGGGTTGCCCAGATGGTGCTCGAGCACAAAGGGATGACACCGCCGGGCGCACGTCGTGCCAGTGTCACGGATCTGGCGTCCCGAGCAGACCCCGCCAATGTCGCCTACGAGGTGATTCGGCAAGCTCAGGGAGATCACCAAACCGTGCAAGATTCGGTGACCAATACCAAAATCGCGCCCGGCCTCGTGCGAGTGCCTGACATGATTGGTTGGCCTATGCGTGAAGTACTTCACCATGTGAGCGACCTGGGACTTATGCCGCAGGTTCAAGGGACCGGTTTGTTGTCAAAAGAGGAACCGGCGCCAGGTCAAGCTCTCGAAAAGGGCGCAGCCCTGACGCTACATTTCGAGCCCCCTTCATGATCGTTTCCAAAGACCCTCACCGTACCGAACAGGGTGGCCTAACACTGGACCACCTTGTCAGAATCTTGGCACCTTTTGGTGCGACGCTTGTCGGTTCCGGCGCTGTCCGAGTCTCTGATGTGCAGCAGGATTCGCGCCGTGTGAAATGCGGAGATCTCTTCGTGGCCCGCGCGGGCAGCCACGTTGATGGTCGCACCTTCGTCGCAGCCGCGGTCAAGTCCGGTGCAGTGGCAGTGTTGGCGAACCGAGAGATAGAAAACACGGCCCAATGGGGTGTGCCCGCCATCTGTGTGAACGACCCGAGGAGGGCCGCTGCATTTGCCGCAGAGGCCGTGCAGGGGTACCCATCCCACCATCTGCCAGTTGTCGGCATTACGGGCACGAACGGCAAGACGACGACTGTTGCCCTTGTGGAGCGCGGACTTGCAGCGGCCGGGCACAAGCCCGCGCGGCTTGGCACGGTTGGCTTTTCATTTGGCAATATCGACCGCGAAAGCAGTCTCACAACGCCGGAGTCGGACGACATTTCCAGACTGATCGGGGGTGTCAGTAGAAACGGTGGCACGTACTTCATCATGGAGGTTTCCAGTCACGCGCTGGATCAAGGCCGCGTTGACGCGCTACAGTTCGAGGTCGCGGCTTTTACCAACTTGACGCAGGACCATCTTGACCACCACGGCGACATGGCGCGCTATGAAGCGGCCAAACGCAGGTTGTTCGTCGATCTCAAACCGCAGCGGGCCGTGGTCAACGTGGACAATGACGCGGGTGTTCGGTTTGCAGACGCGACAAGCGCTGGGCAAGTCTGGCGTACGGGGCGTTCGCAGGGCTGCGACGTGTATCCGCTCGACATCGTCTTGGACGCCCAGGGTATTCGGGGCAAGGTTAACGTGAGTGGTCTGATTGTTTCGGTCCAAACGCGGCTTGTTGGTGAGCACAACCTGGAAAACCTATTGCTGGCGCTGGGCATTTTTCGGGCGCTGGACATCGACGTACCACGAGCAATGGACGGGCTCGACGGGGACTTTGGCGTGCCGGGTCGGCTCGAGCGATGCGACCATTCGAGTGATGACATTGTGGTCCTCGTTGACTACGCGCACACGCCGGATGCGTTGGAACGCGTGCTGCAAGCGGTCAGAAGACTTGCGAAGGGTGACCTGTGGTGCGTGTTCGGATGCGGTGGCGATAGAGATCCGAAGAAACGCCCCAAGATGGGTTACGCCGTCGGGCGTTGGGCGGACTATCCGATCGTAACCAATGACAATCCTCGCACGGAGTCACCCGAGCTCATAGCCAGCGCGATAGAATCTGGGCTTCGGGAAGCCGGCGCCAAGTACACAGTGCAACTGGACCGAAGCCTCGCGATTGAGCAGGCAGTCATGGACGCTAGGCCTGGCGATGTCGTGCTCATCGCTGGTAAGGGCCATGAGCCCTATCAGATCATTGGCACGACGAAGCGGCCGTTCGACGATCGCGATCAAGCGCGGCGAGCGTTGGAGCGCCGGCGGGGCGCATCTGCGCTTGAGGAAGGTCGTGGCGCATGACGGCAACCCCGATACCGACTAATTCGGCGGTCTTCTCACTAGGTGACCTAGCGCGCGCGACGGGTGCGAGCGTCCAAGGTGATACCGGCTGTGCAGTGCAAGGCGTCACCACGGATTCGAGGGCGGACGTCTCCGGGAAGCTCTTCGTGGCTCTGCCGGGAGATCGATATGACGGCCATGCTTTCTTGAGCGACGTCGTCGCACGCGGTGCCGTTGCCGTTCTCGTGGAACGTGACCAGCCGGGCCTGCCGACACCGGTCCTTAGGGTAGCTTCCACGTTGCGTGCGCTTGGCGCTATTGCGGGGCTGCATCGCAGTCGCTGGCGAGGCAAGTTGGTGGCTATCGCCGGATCGGCGGGAAAAACGACAACGCGTGTGGCGTGCCAATCAATGTTTGAAGTCATGCACCCGGGCAAAGTGCTCGGAACTGCGGGCAATCTGAACAATCAAGTCGGTGTGCCTATGACTTTGCTCAGCCTCACGCAAGCGCACGAGTACGCCGTCGTCGAAGTTGGCACGAATCAGCCCGGCGAGGTGAAGTGCCTGGCAACCTTGTGTCAACCCGACGTTGCCCTCTTGACTTTGGTTGGCCTCGAGCACTCCGAAGGTCTAGGAGACATCGACGCTATCGAACACGAAGAGGGAGGCATTCTCGAGGCCCTGAGTCCCTTAGGAATTGCCATCGGCAATGGCGACGACCCACGTGTGATTCGTCAAATGAATGAACGAGCATCGAACGCAAGACGCGTGAGATACGGCACGAGTACTTCATCAGACTACTCGGTGACGCAGCAAATGGGTCACGAACTCGATCGATCGATCGTTACGGTTCGAAGAAGCGAGGCGGTCGGAGGCGGCCAGCTCCAGTTTGAAAGCAGGCTCATTGGCACACCTGGAGCCATGGCCGCTGCGGCCGCGCTGGCCGCAGTCGAGGCGCTGGGCGCGCGCGTCGGCCAAGGTGAGGCACAATTGGCATTTCGGCGCGAACGGCTAGGTGAGAAGGGGCGGTTGCAGGTCCTGAAACTTGTGGGCGACATTACACTGCTGGACGACAGCTACAACGCCAACCCGCCTAGCATGACGAGTTCAATCGCGGTTGCAGCTGACCTGGCGCAACGGCGCGCATCCAGGTTGGTCCTCGTATTGGGCGAAATGTTGGAACTGGGTTTGCTCAGCGAGCGGGAGCATCGACGGCTGGGCGCCAATCTGGGCGACGCTTCAGTGTTGGTCGCCGTCGGCAATGGAGCCGAGGTGCTGTTTGACAGCGCGCGATCCGCGGGTGTTCCCTCGGAGTTCTTCATGAACGCAGAGGATGCTGCGGAGCGCACCGCACGGCTCGTCCAGAACGGCGATGTGGTGCTCGTCAAAGGATCTCGGGGGGTGAAACTCGAGAAAGTCGTGCAGAAGTTAGCGAAGTCGAAAGGGTACGCCGCATGATTTACGAATGGCTGTATCCGCTGAGCAAGCAATTCGGTTGGGCTGGTGTGTTGAATGTCCTTCGGTACCAGCCGTTTCGCGCCATCATGGCCACGCTCACGGCCATGCTGATATCGTTCCTAGTTGCGCCTTGGTTCATTCGCACACTCCGAGGCAAGCAAATCAGCCAGATCATCCGCGAAGAGAACCCAGAGGGCCACAAGAAGAAGGCCGGGACACCGACCATGGGTGGCGCGTTGATTCTTGTCAGTGTCCTCGTCCCCACGGTACTGTGGGCTGACGTTCACAACGTGTTCGTAATGGCCACTGCAGCGGTCACGGCGGGCTACGGCTGCATTGGGTACGTCGATGACCGAATGAAGATAGAAGGGCACAGCTCCCGCGGTTTGTCGGGACGTTTCAAGTTGTTGGGTCAATTCGCCATTGGTGGGACAGCGCTCGCATGGTTGTTCTTCAGCGAGCAAGGGATGCCCGCTGGTTGGCTGCCCATCAAGACCCGCTTGTCCATTCCGTTTGTTGCATTCGCAAAACACCCCGTTACGCTGCCGCTAGTCCTCTATTTCGCGTTCGCACTGGTGGTGGTGGTTGCTATGAGCAATGCCGTCAATCTCACCGACGGTCTCGATGGGCTGGCAATTGGGCCCGTCATGATCAATGCGGGCACGTACACGATTTGGGCTTACGTGGCTGGCTTGGTTTTGTTTGGCCGGCACATGGCTACCTACCTAGGCATTCCGGGCATTTTGGAAATGGGCGAGCTGTCCGTATACGGCGCATCGGTCATCGGCGCTGGAATCGGCTTTCTTTGGTACAACACCTATCCGGCACAAGTCTTTATGGGGGACGTCGGATCGTTGGCGCTCGGCGGTGGCCTCGGGATGATGGCAGTCCTGACCAAGAATGAGCTCTTGAGCCTGGTGTTGGGCGGCGTTTTCGTGATCGAGATGTTGAGTGTCGTTACGCAGGTCGTCAGCTTTCGGCTATTCGGCAAGCGCGTGTTCCTGATGGCGCCGATTCATCACCACTTCGAAAAAAAGGGATGGCCCGAACCGCGAATCATCGTGCGCTTTTGGATCATATCGATTCTCTTGGCTCTGATCAGTCTGGCTTCGCTGAAGGTGAGGTAGGGATGGATCTTGCCGGAAAGCAGGTCATCGTTGTTGGGCTGGGCCGAAGCGGCGTTGCTGCGGCACGACTGTGCCTCGACAAAGGGGCACAAGTAATTGGTACGGATACAAGTCCGCAGTCGGAACTGAGCGACGCGGCTCGAAGCCTGCCGATGACGTTGATCGCCGGCGGGCATTCAGGGGTTGACTTCGAAGCCGCGGATCTCGTGGTGGTCTCGCCTGGAGTCCCTCCATTGCCGCAACTGGAGCGGGCTGGCCAGGCAGGCGTCGAAATCATTGGCGAGCTTGAGCTGGCAGCGCGCTTTTGCACAGGTCCCATCGTGGCCGTAGGAGGAACTAACGGCAAGAGTACAGTCACGACCTTGCTTGCCTCAATGGCGACTTGTGAATTGGAAAGAGTGTTCTCTGGCGGCAATCTCGGTGCGCCCCTCGCGGAGGCTGCGGTGGGCAACTGGGACGTTCTCGTCGTCGAAGTGTCGAGCTTTCAGCTCGAGCGCGTGGCGCAATTTCACCCGAAGGTTTCGGTGCTCTTGAACGTCACCGAAGATCACCTGGATCGCTACCCGAGTTTTCAGGCATATGCGGATGCAAAAGGCAATGCCTTCCTCCGCCAGACCCAGCGGGACTTTGCGGTAATTCCCAACGGTGACAAGGCTTGCGCTGAGCAGGCTGCGCGCGGCAATGCCAAGGTCATCACCTTCGGTGAGGGCGGTGACTACACGATCGCAGGCAGGAGTATCATCGAAAGGTCGACGGGCGAGCGATTTGATTTTGCCGCTAGCCGGCTTTTTGGGCGACACAATGCAATGAATATTGCGGCGTGCGTGGCTGCGGCGCGCACGATGGCACTCAAGCGGCCTAACTTGGAACGGGCGCTCCGTCAGTACGTGCCACTGCCGCACCGAATGGCCTACGTTGGGGACATCGACGGCGTGCGTTTCTACGATGATTCCAAGGGCACGAACGTCGGGGCGTCGGTGACTGCGATGCTGGGTCTCGAGGAGGCACGCGGCGTATTAATTGCCGGCGGACGCGATAAGTTGGGAGACTATGCACCGCTTGTCGAGGCATTAAGACAGAAAGGCAGAGCACTCGTTGTGCTTGGCGAGGCCGCCGAACGAATTGCGACCGCCGCGCGAAACGTCGTTCCAATAGTGCACGTTGACAATCTCGAACAGGCTGTGAAGCGGTCTTTCGAGCTCGCGTGTCCCGGAGATGCCGTGCTCTTGAGCCCCGCCTGCTCGAGTTTCGATATGTTCAAGAGTTACGCCGACCGCGGTGAGCAATTTGTGGCTCAGTTTCGACGATTCCAGGCTTTTCAGGAGTTCAAGCCATGAAAGCGGCAAAACGTTCAATATCGGGGATCCATACCGCGGTCGCCGAGTCCGTCGGGGGCATTGACCCGATTCTGGCCGCAGTGGCGATTGCGCTCGTGGGGTTCGGTGTCATCATGGTGTTCAGCGCCAGTGCCGTTGAAGCCACGGGCAGCTTTGGTGACGCCCAGTACTATCTCAAGCGGCAGGCGGTGTACGGAATTGCCGCCGTGGCACTGATGTTTGCCGTAGCACGTGTTGATTACCACAGGTTGCGCGCTGTCACGTACCCCATTCTTGGATTGGTAACGTTGCTGCTCTTGGCCTGTGTCGCAGGATTTGGCCACAGCGGTGGGGGCGCCACGCGTTGGTTGCGATTGGGGCCGGTACATATCCAGCCCTCAGAGATGGCCAAGCTTGCGCTAGTACTGTGGCTTGCCTACTCGCTTGCAAAGAAGCGCGAGCGAGTGAAAAGCTTCTCGGTTGGCATGCTGCCCCATCTATTGATGGCGGGTGGACTCATGCTCTTGTGCCTGAAGCAACCCGATTTTGGCGGCGCCGTCGTCTTGCTGTTTCTCACGTTCACGTTGTTGTTCGTGGCCGGCGCTCGCCTCGGATACCTGCTTGGGGTGGGAATTGTCGGCGCAGTGTTAGCAGCATGGTTGGTGCGTTTCACGGCTTACCGTTGGGAGCGCGTGCTGGCGTGGTTCAACATGGCTGAGCACCGCCATGATTTGGCGTACCAGCCATTTCAGTCGGTCATGTCGTTCGGTTCAGGTCAACTGACGGGACTCGGGCTGGGCAAAGGCCTGCAGGTCTTGTATCTTCCGGAGTCACACACGGACTTCGTGGCGGCGATTGTCGGTGAAGAGCTCGGCTACTTGGGTATCGTCGCCCTTTGTTTTGCCTATTTGGCCATCGTAGTACGCGGTGTGCGATGCGCCCTGTCCGCGCGGGACGACTTTGGAAGCTACGTAGCGTACGGAATTTCCGTCATGTTCGGTGTGCAGGCCCTTGTCAATCTCGCCGTAGCCATGTCGATGTTGCCGACCAAAGGATTGACGCTTCCATTCGTGAGCTACGGAGGGTCGTCACTGCTTGTCAATGGCACGGCCATGGGCGTGCTACTCAATATCTCACGGACGCGGCGCGCGTTCGGTGATTCGAGTGCTGCGCAGGGGTCCATGGCGGCCGAAGCAAGTGCATTTCTAGTGGACAAAGCCGATTTTTCGAACAGTGGTGGTCTGGGTCAGGCGCGGGGTGCTTCATGAATGTGTCAGTGCTGTTGGCTGGGGGGGGGACGGGTGGACATGTTTTTCCACTCGTGGCCGTGGCCAACGCGATTCGACGTCGCTGCATTGACGCTCGGGTGACTTTCGTCGGCACTCAGCGCGGCCTGGAAGCGAGTCTTGTGCCGCGCAACGGCTACCCGATCGAGTTCGTGGACATTTCACCCATTCGTGGCGGCGGCCTGCAAGGGGCATTACGCGGCATTACTCGAGCCCTAGCTGCGATGCCGCAAAGCGCCGAAGTCGTTCGGCGGATCAGGCCGGATGTTGTCCTTTCCGTTGGAGGATATGCGGCGGGGCCAATCACTCTGGCCGCTTGGGCCGAAGGAACCACAACGGCGCTATTGGAACCCAATTCAGAAATGGGGCTGTCCAATCTCTGTCTGGCTCCACTCGTGGATCGGGCCTATACCGCATTTGGGGCCGTTGAGAGGCATTTCAGCGCCAACAGGGTGCTGCGTGTGGGTGTACCGTTACGCGAAGGTTTCATCCCGCGTCCCTGGAAGGAACACGCCGGGCCAATCCGCTTGCTTGTGCTGGGTGGCAGCCAAGGAGCGGTATCGCTGAATGAAACCGTACCTGCTAGCTTGAGCTCGTTTGAAGACGCCGTGGAAGTCCGCCACCAGTGCGGCAGCTCCCATGCAGAGCGTGTGCGTGAAGTCTACAAGCGGCAAGCAGGTGCCGCGGTGACTGTGGAACCATTCATCGAAGACATGCCGGGAGCCCTCACATGGGCCGACATCGTTGTCAGCCGTGCTGGCGCCAGCGCGATCAGCGAAATATGTGCAATCGGTAGGGCCAGCATACTCATTCCCTACCCATTTGCCGCCGGCAACCACCAAGCTAAAAACGCAAAGGCGCTCGTCGACGCGGGCGCTGCTGTCTGTTTGGGATCAAACACGGCCACGCCGGAAGCTGTTGGTGACCTACTGCGGCAGTTGATCTCGAATCGCGACCGCCTGGGGCGCATGAGCCTTGCAGCGCAGCAGCTTGGACGGCCCGAGGCGGCCAATTCAGTCGCCTCGGACATCATTGATCTCGCAACTCGGAGCTGGTCCGAGCCGTCCCGGCGTCACGGGGTCGCATCAAGCATTTCGGGTACGGAGGTCTAGATGTTTCGCGGTCGCGTGCGTCACGTTCATTTCGTCGGCATCGGGGGCATCGGCATGAGCGGACTTGCCGAGATTCTTCGAAACCTCCGATTCGAGGTATCCGGTTCGGATTTGAAGGAAGGCGACATGACGCGCCGACTAGCGCGATTTGGCGTGAGAATTGACATCGGCCATGAGGCGCACAACGTTGTGGGTTCGGATGTCGTCGTGTACTCCAGCGCCATCGAAGCGACGAATCCCGAGCTGCAACAGGCGAGGCAGCTGGGCATACCTGTCGTCTCGCGCGCTGAGATGCTGGCTGAGCTGATGCGAGTCAAGTATGGTGTTGCCATTGCCGGTTCGCATGGCAAGACCACGACCACGTCGCTTGTGGCCACCGTACTAAGCGCGGCCGGGTTTGACCCCACCGTGGTTGTTGGGGGGCGTATGGCGGCATTGGGCACGAACGCGAGGCTTGGCGAAGGGGATCTGTTGGTTGCTGAGGCGGACGAAAGCGACGGGTCCTTTCTGCGGCTGACGCCGACGATCGCGGTCGTCACGAATATCGATCCGGAGCATTTGGACCATTACGGCACACACGAACGACTCAAAGAAGCATTCCTGGAGTTTGTCGAGAAGGTACCATTCTACGGGTTGGCAGTGCTATGCCTCGATCATCCTGATGTTCAGGATCTATTGCCTCGGATTCAGCGCCGTCACGTGACGTATGGACTGTCGCCGCAAGCTGACTATTGGGCGCGTGGCGTTGAGTTCGAAGGAACAAGCGTGCGCTTCTCGGCGTTACGGCGCGGCGAAGCTCTGGGAGAGTTTAGCGTGCGGATGCCGGGCGTACACAACGTTCTCAATACGCTGGCTGCTATTGCAGTGGCAGATGAGCTGGCCGTTCCTTTCGACGTCTTGAGGGAATCCTTGGCAAGTTTCCACGGAGTAGGGCGACGCTTCACCGTTACGGCCATTGAGCGCGATGTCGTCTTGGTTGATGACTACGGCCACCATCCAGCCGAAATCCGGGCCACATTGGCCGCTGCGCGCCGCGCGTACAACGGCCGCGTCGTTGTCGTGTTCCAACCTCACCGGTATACGAGAACGCAAAACCTGTTCGAAGAATTCACCCGGTCGTTCAACGATTGCGATCTGCTAGTGGTCGTTCCCGTATATCCGGCTGGCGAAAGACCGATTCCGGGTGCTACGGGGGAACGGCTGGCGGATGCCATTGCGGTCCATGGACACCACAGTGTTCACTACGCGGCTGATCTTTCAGCCGCCGTTGAGATGCTCGTCCCCCAGCTGCGCGCGGGTGACGTCTTGATTGCACTTGGGGCCGGCGACGTCAACAAAGTGCTCAAGCTCGTTCAAGTTCGCCTGAACTCCAATGCTGTGGTTGCGGAAGGTGAGCCATGACAAGAAACCGCAAAGCCAATGTGCGTCGTCTGTTGTCCGCACCTTCGGAACAAATCGTAGTGGATGAGATTCGGGACTGCTACGGAAACGATCTCGGCAGTGATCTAGCACAAGACAAAAACCCTGTCGGCGAACCGCGCTCAGTCCCGACGGCGGTCATTCGCGCGCTGTGGGGTATCGTCGTCGTTGTCGGAATTGCCGTGGGCGTCACGTGGGGCGTCTACCGCTACACGACCACCTCGCCGCGCTTTGCCGTTAGAGAGGTGCAGGTGAATGGGCTAGCCCGCGTTACGCGCGATTCAATTCTACAAACGAGTGGGATATCGTTGGGGGACAACCTGTTCAAGCTAGATCTCGGCGTTGTTGAAGCGCGGTTGATGAAGAACCCTTGGGTGCGTGAGGCTCACGTAACTCGCAAGCTGCCCTCGACGCTGCGTGTAGATATCGAAGAGCGAGAGGCCGCGGCCATTGCGGTAATCTTGGGGCACCTATTCCTGGTGACCCGCATGGGCGATCCATTCAAAGAAGTTGCCACTGACGATCCCAGCGACCTGCCGTCCATCACGGGTGTTGTCGTCGATGATGCTCCACGCGATGCCGGCTTGGAAAAGCAGCGCCTGTCGATCGCATTGGAGGTCTTACATCATTATTCGCAAACTAGGCTGTCCCGGATATATCCCACGGAAGAAATTCACATTACGCCGGGTGGCGAAGTCGTCTTGATGGCGGGGCCAAAGGGCATGGCGTTGTATCTGGGATTCGGCCCTTGGCCCAAAAAGCTGGGCCTTGCGGAGAGGATTCTCGCAAAACTACAGGCACAACACTCAACACCCTCACTGGTGTTCCTTGACAATCGCGCGCACCCGGAACGCGTCGTCGTGAGGGTGAATTAGTGCTCGCGACTATGCCGAAACTTGGCCAAATCGGACGGCCCATGGCAGCGTCGGTCCCTGCTGTGGCCCGGCTGGGCCGTTGTTGAAAGAGACGTGCGGAACGACAATGACGAAACCGAACGCTACCAATCCCGAGATCGTCGTCGGCCTGGATTTGGGAAGCACCAAGGTGACCGCCGTGGTCGGCGAGGTCGATGTCGATAGAATTGAGATTCTGGGCGTCGGCAATGTGTCCTGTCGTGGGTTGCGCAAGGGTGTTGTCAGCAACATCGAGTGGACCGTTCGTGCAATTCGCGAGGCGATCGACGCGGCTCAGACGATGGCCGGTGTTGAGATTACGACGGTCTATGTAGGCGTAGCCGGCAGTCATGTGAGAAGTCAACCGTCGGACGGCATCTGCGCCATATCGGGTCGTGAGGTCAGACGCTCGGATCTGGAGCGCGTTCTTGAAGGTGCCCGTGCGATTCCGGTTGACGCTGACCGGACGATTCTGCACGCATTGCCAAGGGAATACGTCGTCGATAACCAAGACGGTATTCGTGATCCAATTGGAATGAGTGGCGTGCGGTTGCAGGCGCGCGTCAATCTGATCACAGCGGCCACCTCGTGCGTGCAGAACGTCGAACGTTGCGTGGAACGCTGCGGCCTGAATGTCGCGGGAGTCGTCCTACAACCCCTGGCAAGCGCTGATGCGGTTGTCAGCGAGGACGAAAAAGAAATCGGTGTTGCCGTGATCGACATTGGGGGAGGGACGACGGACGTCGTCTTGTACGCGGACGGCGGCATTGCGTACATTACGGTAATCCCTGCCGGCGGAAACAACATTACCAGCGATGTCGCGGCGGGGTTACGGACGCCCGTTGCCGAGGCGGAGCGGCTGAAGCGAAACTACGGTTGTGCACTCGGTCGCATGATCGCGGACGACGAGGAAATCGAAGTGCCTGGAGTGGGTGGACACGCGCCGCGCCGCGTCGCACGGCGGTTGTTGAGTGACATCATCGAACCGCGGGTCGAAGAGATATTCTCGGCCGCCCGCAGTCGCATGGAAGAGACAGGGCTCCTTGAGCAGATCAGTTCAGGTTGTGTGCTTACCGGCGGGGCGGCACTGATGGAAGGTGTTGTCGAATGTGCCGAAGAAATACTGGGGATGCCAGTGAGACTCGGCTTCCCAATTGGTTTAGAGGGGATGTACCAGCTGGTACAGGGACCTCAATATGCGACCGGCGTAGGGCTATTGCGGCACGGTGGCCAATTGCTGGCGGACGCACATGTTCGGGACACCCTCGGCGGTTCTGTCGCTACAGAGCCGGTCATTGAATCGCCCGATCGCGATCGTGGTGGATTCTGGAACTGGTTTCGCGCCGCGTTCTAAGTGCGGCAAAATGCATTGCCACAGAGCAGAAGGACTATCGAACACCCACGCAGTCATAAGTAGCTTTTGGTCGCGACACCCATCGGGAAAGAGGCAGCCCGAGCCGCGACCGTTGACCTGACGAAAGTGAACAACGCTCGCTCCCGGGAGAACGGCATATGAGTTTTTCGATTGAATTTGCAGACGACACTCCGCAATATCAAGCCCGCATCAAGGTTATCGGGGTTGGAGGCTCTGGCGGAAACGCCATCAATACGATGATCCACTTCGGGCTTGAAGGCGTCGAATTCATCAGTGTCAACACGGACGTCCAAGCGCTCAACTCGAACGCGGCCGCGGAGAAAGTCGCGATCGGATCGGGTATTACTCGAGGACTGGGTGCTGGTGCGGATCCGGAGCGCGGTCGCAAGGCCGCCCTCGAAGACGTCACCCGCTTGAAGGAGCTGATCACCGGCGCGGACATGGTATTCGTCACGGCCGGCATGGGCGGGGGCACCGGCACGGGTGCAGCGCCGGTCATTGCGCAGTTGGCCAGGGAAGAAGGCGCGTTGACCGTTGGCGTCGTGACCAAGCCGTTCGGTTTCGAAGGGCGACAGCGACTGCGACGTGCCGATCAAGGCATCCAGATGCTTGCCGAACAGGTGGACACACTGATCACGATTCCCAACGAGAAATTGCTTTCAATTGCTGACGACGAATTGACGTTCGTCGAGGCATTCCGCAAAGCCGACGAAGTTCTCTACCAGGCCGTGCGGGGCATCAGCGACCTCATAATGCTTGACGGCATCGTGAATGTGGATTTCGCCGATGTTCGCACCGTCATGTCGGCGATGGGGCGCGCATTGATGGGTACGGGAATGGCCAAAGGTGACGGCCGAGCCCGGCTAGCCGCGGAACAAGCGATTGCATCGCCCCTGTTGGACGACATCACCGTTGACGGCGCCACTGGCGTGCTCATCAATGTGGTGGGCGGACCTGACATGAAAATGCGCGAGATCCAAGAAGCCGCCTCGTTGATTCAGGAGCAAGCGCACGAAGACGCCAACATAATCTTCGGGGCAAGTATCGACGAAAACATCGGGGATGCCATCAAGGTGACGGTCATCGCTACTGGCTTCGGTCACGCCGAGGTCGAGGCGCCGATCGAGGCGGCACAAGCGGCCCGCCGCAACAATTCGCGGGGTTCCATTGTTCAGGAGACCATTGCGGCGCCTTCTCGAGTGGTCCCGCGACATGAGGCAACAGTCTTTGCAGGAACCCGCAAGCATCAGCACTCGGCGCCGATCGCCAGTCACGTGGCCACGGCGCCCGCGATTCGAGACAGAATCGCGTTTCCCAGCGCGGAAGTCGATCTCGATTGGGACACGCCGGCATACCAGCGTCGTCAGGGCGGCTGAGATAAGCGGACGGGCGGCCCGAAGTCGGCCGAAAACTCGCCCCGGCCAAGCCCCGCGTGCCGCTTGGAGCGATCCGTCGATTTGCTGAACGATAGACCACGTGGCATTTCGTGGTATGTGACGATCCCCCTGGCGGACTACGCGATGCCAAGTGGTGTTTGGGTCACGTGAAGGTCCTCGCTGGTGGGCAGCGATAGGCCGTGGACTACGCATTGACCGGTGTCAATTCGAGATTTAGCACGTTCACGCGTAAGTTGGTTGGCACACTAGCCGGTCTAGATTCCCGAAACAGGCGTGACATAGCATGGCTAACGCTGCTCCTATTGCTGTGTCACACCGGCGCCCATCTGCACGGCATATTGCATCCAGCATTTCGCAATCTGGATGTTGCAGGCATCGTCTACAACGCGCGTTTGCTGCTTGCCGGTCGGTTGCCGTACGTTGATTCAATTGAGATCAAGCCGCCTGGCGCGTTCATTCTGTTTGCCCCCTGGCTCGCGATGGGCGGCATGCGCGGAGTCTGGATATTTTCGGTGTTCTGGGCAACTGCAACGTCACTGGCGGCGGGCTGGTTGGGTGGCTGTTGCTGGGGCAAACGGTGGCAGAGTTGGATAGCACTGTTGCATGCGGGTGGCGCGGTTCTCGCTGCGGAAGGCGACATTAACTACTCGTTTTGGATGACACTACCGCTGACACTCTCGGCAGGCTGCGTGGCTCACGCCATCGTCACGCGAAGAAAACTGCCCTTCGCATTGTACTGGTTGGGCGCGGGGGCACTGGTCACTTTAGCTGTGTTGATTCGCCCTTCGGCAGCATCCCTCTTGTTGTTGTTCGCTATTGCAGCGCTGACAGAGGCTAGGCGGGGCCAATGGAGCCGAATCGGCGTGCTCGCGTTGGCCGCACTAGTTGGGAGCCTACTGGTTACCTTGTTCATAGGGCTACCCTTTATGCAACACGGCAACCTGGATGCCGTGCTTTCTGGATACGCCAATGTGCAGCGCTATGCGAGCGATTCGGTTACCTCCATCGTTGCAGGTGCAGGTGGACGTTGGCCAGCGACGTTCAACGGCCTTCAGTGCTTGCCGGAGCAACTTCCGCTGGGTCACGTGTTGCTCTCGTTGGCAATTATCCCGCTGGGTCGGTTTTCGCGCGCCGGGGATAGGCGTGAGCTAGGGTATGTCGCCTGGATCTTTGGTGCGTCGGTATTGGTGGGCATTACTTTAACATTGAGGTTCTTCGCACATGACAACGCGCCCCTATGGGCCGCGTACGCTGTTCTCGTCATGCGTCCCTCGAGCATCGTGGGCCGAATCATCGCCACGTTGAGCCAATGGCCCGGGTGTGCGCCATTGGCGGCACTCTTGATTGGCGCGGTGGCGACGCTCAGCAGCTTGCAGCGACTGATTTGGCAGACGCGGTTCATGCAAAGCAATGACGATCGAGTGGCCGATCTTTGTGCACGAATTGAGCCGCATCTTGGGCTTCGCGATTCGGTGTTGGCTTGGGGTTGGTCGGCTTGGGGCGTCTACGAACATTGCCACAGGTGGGCGCCGGGACCTGTTTTCAAGGACCTGACGAATGTCACGACCGTGAACACCAACACCTGCAACCGTGGCTATGAACCAATGCGCTTTCGCGATGGGCCTTTGGCGACGCGGTACTTGAGTGACCTGGAGCGCGGTCGCCCAGCGCTGATAGTGATTTCCGACTACTACAAGGGCATGGGAGGCGACCCGCTTGATGAATGGCATGACGCTCGGATATTCATTCGGGAACACTACGTTGTCATAGAGACCAACGGCGAGTTCCGCGCACTCTTGCGGTCCGACCTTGCCCCGCAGCTCGGTTTGCCTGCGGAAAACAGCCTGCCGTTCACGTCGCGCGGCGAGCCAATCGTCATGAATGCGTGCGGTGCCGCGGACGAGTTTTGGCAATCGGTGCTCGACCCCAACAAGAGCGAATCAGTTGCCCCGGAAAGGTTGTCCATGCTGCGTTTGCCGCGAAAAGCAAAGCATGTTGACGCCAATGCAAGAGCGGCGGCTCAGCGTCCGCTCGCAGCGTCAACCAAGCGAAACGGCGCGCACTGAACCGAGGGATTGGGCAGATTCTGAGCCCGCGTTGCGGACCCACCTAGGGCAAGTACACCCGGTCCAGACTACTGTGGGACTCATTGCCCAACCCATCGATGGCGCTTATGAAGTACCGGGTGTCTCCAAGTCCTTCCGGGAGTTCGACCTTGTACAAGTGGGCAGTGCGTGAGGCACTTGTCCTTGACGGATAGGGGCCGCAATCTTCTAGCTCTACTCGTTGCTCACCACCCGCGTGCCGCAGAGTGACTCTGACATTGCGCACTTGGCTCACATCAGCCACTAGCGTGTACAGTGCGCCCGTTCGGGGTGCGTCCTGCAGACCATGAGACGACCAACGCTGTCCTCCGGGGTTCGCTGGAATCAGCCACGGCGGGAAAATCGTCGGTCCCGTCCGATCGCGACGATGCAACTGCGCCATCTCCTGTTCGAGCAACGCATAGGCGTGGTTGGCGGCTTCGGTGACTTGCGCGTCCCAGACGTCTTGCCCGGTCCAATACCAATAGCAGCTGGTTTCGGCCGTATGAAGCAACCGAATTGCGGAGGTGAGGCTGCTTGAGCAAAACGCGAGATCCTCCAATGAATGCACGATGTTTTGAAACATTGTCAACACAGACCAAGAATTGACGTCGGGCGAATAATCCTGCTCGACGCGGCTGAACCATTTTGAAAACTGGGGGTCGCCGTTGTCGGCACCGCTCCACGCGCCAGACTCGACGTGGATTTCGTCTGACGGGTCCGGAGCAAAGCGGTCGAGATAGTCTCGAATCGTCGTCAGCTCGAAGCGGGGGTCGTCCTTCAGCCACGCGACAAGCATTTCGGTGTTGTGGCGGTAGTAGCTGTCAGCCCCACCGCCGAAGTTGTCGCCGTCGGAGTGCAACAAGAAAAACGGTGGGTGTCGCGGATCGAACAGCTGTTTGGCAACGATCGCGTCGTAGAGTTGTCCCATGACGCTAGGGTACTGCAGGGCCCCAAATCCGCCGCGCGCGTCTTCATTTCCCAGGTATCGCTCGGCGGGGACACCGATGATTCGATACTCGCGACCCTCAGGATCTTCATATCGAATCCACGAAGGTCGCAACAAGCTCGGGCTGATGGGGCTCGCGGCCCATATGTTCTGCAGCTGCATCCAATCATCAGCAGAGTTGTTGACTTGCTCGGCGAGATTGGGCGGCAGCATCCCCTCGTTCTTTCCCGCGTAGGGGTAATCGCGGCAAGCCCTAAACCGATGAATCGAGTCGTATACGACCGCCGTGATGCCCGCCTCGAGCAGCGCGGGAATGATTCGAACGTGAAATGCCGTTTCCGGTGGGAACAGTACCGGAGAGGTATCGACTCCGAGCGACGCGCGCATTAGCTCGCGGTGGGCGCGAATTGAACGAACGATTTCGCGATGAGGGATCAATGGGAATATCGGATGACAGAGGCCAAACGCCGTAAAGTCTATGCGGGGATTTCCCAGGCTGGTTCGCATTTCCCATGCCTGACTTAGGCGTTTGCTCCAGTGGGCGAACTGGCCTCCGCAGCGACCCTCGGCGGCACAACGATCCAGTTGTTCGACGAGGGACCCGCTATAGCTCGTGGACAGACCCGCATGCGGCAGTTGTCCCGCAGTGTACCGATCGATGGCGTCAGCGATGAAGTCTGAGTAGGCGCCCCGCCGCGTGCCGAAGATCCCGTCGATTTCGACCATCCCAATACTCCGGCTGAGCAGCCCGATAGTACGGCTGGTGCATGTGTTTGTGAATGCCGAAGTACAAGCGCGCTTGCAGGGTGCCGCCGGAGATCCGGGTGCACTCTACTGGGCCACGTCGCACTTCGACATCCAACCATCGCTTGATCCAATCCTCCGCTCGCGCCGCGTCGATATCCGCGCGCTGGCAACCCTCAACCTGCAGCGTAAAGCGGCGTGCTCGCGTGAGGGATTCGGGCACTCTCGCAACGTATGTGTGAGGGTTTTCGTCGCATCGAACGGCGGGGATGACATGGCCTTGCCCATCGCACCAGACGACGACTTGAGCGAAGGGAATTGCCCCATTGGCTGTGTATTTGACGTCAAAAGCCGGATTGGCGCCGTCGCTTCGGTTTGAGGTTAGATCAGGAACTTGAACCGAGAGAATCTCGCAGAATATCGCATCGAGCTTCACGATGGCTTCCCGTGCGTCATGACTATCTCCGATGGACCGCGAACCACCACGTCGCTATGAGAAAAACGAGCGACGTCGCGACGATGGGAGCGCTCCAGATTGCCTGGAGCGCGCCGGGCGATTGCCGCAGGATTACGCTCTCGAGAAGATTCAGGGAAAGCGTCAATACTCCAAAACAGACAATGCCGGCTGTGAGGCTAGAGCGTGCCCGCGCCGCGAACCCGACGCTGGTCGATGTATTGGGCCACACCTTGCGTGCCAAGTGCCGTACCCACACCAAAAGAGGCGTTAGGGTGGCTGCAAGGACGCCAATCGACACCAAGATCGCTTCGTTGCGGGTGAGTCTTCCGCCGAGCGACAAGGTTGCGCCTTCAGGCGTCGCCGTCACGAATCGAACAATTGACGTTTTGGAGAATCGAATCACATCCGATACTCCAAGAACCAGCACACCCACCAACCACGCGTAGCCGACCAACGTCACGAGGATCAGCGCGGGGCGGGCGTTGCGGACTTCGCGTTGGGTACGCATCGCGTGGAGCGTGCGCGTTTTCCTCTGCACTTCCGACGCCAGAGTCTTCTTGCCCGAGTCGGGGCCGGGCGGTAACATCGACGGCAAACTGCCGTCTACCGTCCCGGGGCTAGAGTCGATGGCGCCGAGCTCAGCTTCCAAGTCCGTCATCGTCGGCAGCCGATCGGCGCAGTTACGTGCCATGGCTCGCTCGATGACCAGTTCCAACTCGCCCGGTACCGTCGAATCAACAACCCTTGGACGACGCGGCTCTTCAGTAAGTACTTGCGTAAGTACCATGGCGCCGTCCTCGCCGTCGTAGGGTTTGTGCCCAGTTACGCAGCGATACAGGATGCCGCCGACGGAATAGACGTCCGCTTGGTGGTCCACGTGCTCACCGCGGGCCTGCTCGGGAGCCATGTAAGCCGGCGTGCCCATCACCATCCCGGTTCGGGTCAGCTTGGCGCTGTCGTCGCTTTGCTTCGAAATGCCAAAATCGATGATTTTGACCCGCGGCGCGGACAGGTCGCCCACGAGAAATACGTTCTCGGGCTTCATGTCCCTGTGCACGATGCCCTTCTCGTGGGCAGCCATCAAGGCGCGACAGATCTGCCGCGTGATTCGAATCGCGGACTCGGGAGCAAGTTTGCCGACGCGATCGAGCAAAGCGCCCAATTCCTCGCCTTCCAGAAACTCGGTGACGATGAAAGGCCGTCCGTCTTCGAGGCGACATACGTCAACGACTTCGACGACGTTGGGGTGGTTGATCGTTGCAGCTGACTGGGCTTCGCGCTCAAAACGAGCCAAGATGTCCGGCTGATACGCGAATTCGTCGTGCAGTAGCTTGACGGCAAATCGCTTTCCGGGCAGCCGCATATGCCGAGCTTCATAGACTCGGCCCATCCCGCCTTCGCCGAGTAAGCGCACGACCTGGTAGCTCCCACCGAGCACGGCCCCGATGAGAGGGTCGTTCTCCTCGGCATCGTCCAGTACCGACGCGTCCTGCGGGCACACTCGGAATTCCTTCGGGTATCGATTGTGGCAACTGGGGCAAACCTTTGGCAGCGCAAGTAATGAAGGCGGTGGCGTTGGAGACAGCGCGTTGGTAACCGACGACGCGACGAATGTCGCTGCGCTCGTCATCACGTTCGAGCAGGGCGCTAGCTCCCCGTTCGACTGGGGTTGCGGAAACTTGGGGCCGGATCCCATCGCGCGCAGCCTAACGCGAGGTTGCCCCGGCCGGGGATTCGAAGCGTCCAAGACAAACGTTCGAACGAGCGGGCAGCGCAGGGCGACGGTGCCGAACCCGGAAGCCCGTGCCTTGCAACTTTCCAGGGCTGGAATGCCTTTTCTTTGTTTTTGGCATGCCGGCACGGAAACGTGTTTTTCGGCCGGACCGTACGCACGGCCTTTGCCCCACACTGCACGCCGCCGCGCAGCGGAGCCCCAGTACTCGCAGGACCCCCCGAGCCTCGTTCACTCGTCGCGAGTCGCGGTGAGCGCTTGCAGTCTCCTCGCAGGCACGCGACAGTGATATAGGGGTAAGGTGCGGTTTTTGAAAGGTCTCATTAATGATTGATGATGTCCTACAAGAGCTTCGAGACTCGATTCAAAGAACTCAGGAGGCGCTCAAGCGAGAGCTGTCGCGCCTGAGAACGGGCAGGGCACACGCTGGGATGTTGGATGGGATTCGCGTTGACTATTATGGTCAGCTGACGCCAATAGCCCAGATGGCAACGATCGGCGTTCCCGAGCCGCGCCTGCTGACGATAAAACCGTGGGACAAGTCGCGTGTCATGGCGGTTGACAAGGCAATTCGCGAGAGTGATCTTGGGCTAAACCCGCAAGTAGACGGCGACCTGCTGCGCGTACCCGTACCAGCGCTTAGCGAGCAGCGCCGCAAAGAGTTGGTCAAGTTGGCCAGAAAACACGGTGAAGAGTGCAAAATCGCCTCGCGCAAGGCGCGGCACGACGCGATCGACATGCTCACTGAGCTCAAGGAATCGGGGGATATCAGCGAGGACGATCTCGAGCGGTCCAAGAAAAGAGTCGATGACATCATAGCGGAAGCCAGCCACGCGGTCGATGCGTCGATTGTGTCAAAGGAAAAGGAAATCCTGACGGTTTAGGCGCCTTGGCGCAGAGTTGGGGTCCTTCAATCCTTGACAATGGCCGCCTCTGCCAACGAAGATCCATGTGTTTCGGCCGCCCCTGGGCCGCGGTTCCCAAAGAGAATCCAATGAAGACGCGTCTGCGAGCCGTTGCTGCCGGAAAGACCGACGTGGGGCTGCAGCGCGATCACAACGAGGATAGTTTCCTATTGCTGCCGGACTGCGGGCTCTTTGTGGTGGCCGACGGGATGGGTGGCCACCGCGCTGGCGACGTCGCCAGCCGGCTCGCCATCGAGTCCATATCCGAATACTTCCGTTCCATTGGCAACGACGACGTCACGTGGCCGTTGCCTTTCGACGGTCGGCTGTCGGAAGATGAGAACCATCTGCTCGTCAGCGTGCGCTTGGCGAATCGGCGCATACTAGAGCGCAGCGCCCGATCTCGCGAATTTCACGGCATGGGGACAACGGTCGTGGGCGCTCTGTTCAACGCGGAACAGGGCCGCATGATTATTGCGCATGTCGGGGACAGCCGGGCTTACAGAATTCGCGATGGCTTCATTACGCAGATGACCCGCGACCATTCGCTGTTCAATGACTATCTGATGGCGATGCCCGACTTGTCCGAGGAACAGCGCAGTGAGTTGCCGCGCAACGTCATTACGCGGGCTCTCGGAATGCAAGAGGACGTGTCCGTCGATATTCAGCCCGACAACGTGAAGGAAGGCGACCTGTACGTCCTTTGCTCGGACGGCCTCAGCGGCATGGTCGAAGACGATGATATTATTTCAATCGTGGGCAAGACTGAGGAACTGACCCTTGCGTGCCAAGGGCTCGTCCGGCGCGCCAACGAAAACGGCGGGGAAGACAATGTCACGGCCGTGGTCGTACGTGTCGAGCCAGACCCTGCCGAATCAAAGGGACGAGACATGCTCAACACGATTCCCGCGGCGCCGCTTGAGACGTCCGACACGCCGCCGGCCTCGCCGGTTAGCTCGCGCGCTCGCAACGGCGTTGAATAGTCGGTGTTTCGGCTACCGGGCGCACCCGGTAAACACGAACTCCCCATCGCCCGTTATTGTTGCGCTTCCGAGGTTACTCGGACTTGTCAGGTTGCCACAGTGAAACTTGGCCCAGATGCTCCCTGGTTCAAGGGCCTTCATTGGGGACTGTGGAGTGGCCGATAGTGTGCAATTCGTATCGCCGAGATCGTTCACCTCGCCGGTCGTGGCCATGATGTACATGGAGACCGTTGGTGAGTTTGTTGCACCAATGCCCTCGCCGCTCACGGAAACGGAGGTCTGATCCGGCGCGGAGATTGAAGCGGTCAGCGAATAGGTACCACTGCCGCTGATGTTGCAGCTAACCTGGTAGCCATTGCGGCCGTCCAAGACAGTATTTCCTAACATGCTGTTGTCCATCTGCGGCACGACACCACCACTGATGTTGCACGGATTGCTATTGTCGACGATACAGCGCACGCTGCCTTCCGGGGGTGGAGGATCAGCGCTGCCGCATGCAAGCATTGCCAGCGGTGCCAAGCACATCCAAGAACGGCCACCGGACTGTCTCATGATGACTCCTCCGAACCTTGTCAGAAATTTCGTTGCAGCATTAGCGTACTCGAAACCAGTCACCCAGTGCAAAGCCCGAACGCGCTCTGCTCCGGTCAGAGCTCGAGCCAGCCAATTGATTGAGCCTCTATTTTTGTGTCTCACTTGGAACCCCCGTCTCGGCGAAACGCCGGCCGCGCGCCGGCAAGGTCTTGGGGTGAGTGACGGGAGTTGAACCCGCGACGCCTGGAGCCACAATCCAGTGCTCTACCACCTGAGCTACACCCACCATGGTTTCTTCGCCAGTTACATCACTTCAGTGAAATCGCGGCACTAGGGGCCTCGCTGTCTACCGTATAGGTTAGGGTCCACGCAACTGTCTCTGCAGAATCGGCCCGCAAGTCACAATCTGGCGCGCTCAAACTGCCGGCTCACGGGTACTTAATCTTCACCGCCTCTTGGCCAATTTGTCCTAACCCGGTTGATTCTTTTCCTCAACTCCCGCTATTAGACAGAGGATCAGTCGTCGGTGACGGAAGGGGTCAAGGTCCATGCGTTGGAAAATCATTATCGCGAATGCCGGAATAGTCCTCATCGTCGGTCTGCTCGCTTTCTCTCTGTTGTCCACTAGCCTGGCAGACCTAGTTTCCAATCCGACCAATCGAAAAGCAGCGGCAGCCCAGGCGGCGCGATCCGCGAACGCGAGACTGGCCCTAGATACTGTGCAACTGGAACGGTGGCTGGCGGAACGCGTGCGCGCTCAGAATGTGCGCGACGTGTTTGCCGTGGGCACGGCGCAGGCGCGTCAAGAAAACGCCACACTGCAAGCCAACCGCATTCGCGACGACGCGGTTCAAGCAGCCGCCCTAAGCGGGTTGGCTCCGACCCTCGTACTGTTCATTGACGAACAGGGTGTCGCCCTCGGACGCAGCGGTTCCGCTTTGATGCGGGGAGAAAGGATCTCTGAAGTCTATCCGTCGCTCACGCAATGCCTCAAGACGGGCAATACCCTTAGCGATTTGTGGATCAATCGCGAGCGTCAGGAACAAATGTTCGTGAGTGTCGCACCCGTAAGAGGCGATCAAGGTGCCATCCTGGGAGCCGTAGTCGTCGGCGTACCCCTCAACGACGAAAGGTTTCAGCGAATCAGCGATCTGACCAGCGGCAGCGGGGTGTTGTTCAGCGTTGTGCGCGACAATGGGTTGGACGTCGTGGCGCGCGGCGGGCCGTTGCTCGGCGGCGAGGTGCTGGCCGAAATCACTGGCGCAAAGTTGCTGCCGGCAGCTCAATCGGCGCTGAAGGGCCGCAATGTCACAACCGGCGATGTCCACGCGGGCGACTCAATTTTCGCGGTATCGCCTCTGGATGGTTTTGCGTCGAGTCAGGCGGTCATCGTTGCCGTATTGCCGACATCGCTCGTGCCAAGTGTCACGGGGCTGCTAGCTCCCCTGGTTTACGCAATTGTGCTCGGGATTGTATTGGTGATCGTCGCCGGATGGCTGCTTGGCAATTACATAACACGGCCCGTTTCAGAACTAGAGGACGGACTATTGGCTGTGATCAACGGCAACGAGACGCTGCGGTTTCAAATTGAGCATCCTGAGCTCGGCGGGCTCGTATTTCGAATCAACTCATTGCTCAATGCCCTAATGGGCGTGCCTGAGGACAATACCGACGATCAGGGTCGCCCGTCCGTCTCTCCGAATGCTCAGCACTTTGAAGAGGCTTTGAGTGTCGATGAGTCATCAGTTACGAACCCCCAGGTGAGTCCTGACGTCATCGCGATGCTGTCCAAGGAGTCCGAGGAAGCCTACTATGCTCGCGTCTACAGAGACTACATCGCTGCAAGACGTCAGCTCGGCGACCCTGTCGAGGGGATCTCGTTCGACGGGTTCATTGCGCACATACGTGCGAGCGAACAGGAAGTAGCCACAAAGCACGGGCGCCCCGTTCGGTATCTCGTCGAGGTTCGGGGTAACTCAGTCGTGCTCATCGCCGTGCCGATGCCGTAAGAGGGTGGATCAGGTCACCGACGATTCGGGTTGGCACAGTGATCATGGCCTTACCGGCTGGGAGCGAGTCCTGTTAGGTCTTAGAACGCTGCCAATGCGTATTCGACGGCGAGCGTGCCATCGCGCTCGAAGTGCACGCTCGCGGCGTCAAATCGCATGCGGTCAACGGTCTTGTCGTGGCGATAGCGAGCGTGCCACAGACGTTCACCGGCGCGGCGCACGCGGGTGCGTTTGGTGAGCGAAAGGCTCCCAAAGCCAGATGTCAGCGAGCGCTCACTTCGGAACCGAACCTCTATGACGACGAGCGAACGCCCGTCTTTGGCGATGATATCGATCTCGTAGTGGCCGGCGTGGCGGTTGCGATCAAGGACCTGCCAGCCCAACCCCGTTACGAATTCGACAACGGCACTTTCCGCCAGCTCACCCATGGCTTGTCGTGAGACTTGAACATCCCGCACAGGACCCAATCGGTCACGGACCTGTAAGAGTTGCTAGTCTATCCTAAGCTACTAGGGATTGCCCGAACCGCAGTCATTCTGCTTGCTCCCACAAGTATCACCCGTCTTGAGGCCGTCCCAGTCGGTGCCGTTTTTCAAGCAGTAGCTCCCGGCCAGATTCGCTTTGCCAAGGCCAAGATCGGGGACCAATGGCGAGCACGTGTAGCCGCTTGGGCAAGAGCAATACTTGGCGCTCGTGTCCTCGCCCTTACAACGGCAGGAGCAATACACAGTCTCGTCCGCAAGCCTGCTTTTCAACTGGGCATCGACAGCAACCTGAACTTGGGTTCCGGATGCTGGTATCTTGCAGGGGCCGTACTGAGACGGAGTTGCCGGGGGGGCGGGTTGCCCATAAGGACAAGATACGCGGCCTTGAAAGTGGTTGACGATGCATACGCGCGTCTCGCACTGGAAAGACCGGCTTTCCACATTCGCTTCCGCGACACCGAAGCCGTTGAATTTGTCTGAGTACTCATCTTCGGGGATACAGGGATCACCAACGCCGCCGGGTGTGCAGCCGAGAGCGCCGGAACCCACTGAAATTCCCGATAGAACCAAGATTGCCCAATGCGATCGTGTCATTGCACTACCACCTGTGCGGGATTCCAGAACGGAGCACCGAACGCCGGTAACCCTAATTGACGTAAACCTCCGACGTCAATCAAGAAACAATTCGAGTGTAGCAGTCGGATAGGTCCCCGGCCACGCTATGCATCAAGCTTTCAGGAAAGTTGAAGCTCCAACGTGACGCGCTGATCCCGTGCCGTCACGCCATAAGAAAAGGCAACCAGAAGCTGACTTCGCACGTGAAACCAATTGACTCTCGAAATGGATTTACTGGCCTAATGTACGGCCTCCTTTCCGATGTATCAATCCGCGCGAAATGAACCGGCCTTTGGACGGAATCTTGATGTCACAGTAAACTTGTTCCGGCGGAACAATCAGAAACCGCACAACTAGGTTTTTCAACAAAGGCGGAGGACGTGCTTGACAATGTGACGGCACGATAACTAACATCCGGGCCGCCGCGGCAGGTATCTATTGGTTCTCATTGAAGTTTTCTGAATCCAGCCACGGTGGATGGTTTCAGGGCGGAACAGCCGCCCGCGTAGCGCCGACCCGAACATCAAAGAGAGGCTCCATGTTGCGAAAGCGCCGAATCGGAGTGTGCATACTTGCTTCATTCATCGCCCTTGGCGGCATCACGCTCTCGCCGCGTGTCCACGCCCAAGGGGTCATGGACCTGGATGCTGACAATCCAAAGCCAGGGGCTCGAAGACCCGCCAATAGAGGCGGTAGGAACAGGAACGTAGACATTGATCTCGATGAACAGGGCTCAGCGCAGCAAGGGCCAGTCAGCGCAGGAGCGCCGAGCGAGGCATTCCAGCGTGCGAAGAAGCTGTTCGAAAAAGAGAAGTGGAGCGACGCGGCCACCGGAATGTATCAGGTGGTGAGCGGCGCGAGCGGCGACGACGAGGGAAATAAGCAGCTTGCCCAGTACTACTTGGCCATTTGCTTATATCGCTTGAAGTTCTACCAAGCCAGTTACTCCATATTCAGCGTCATTGCTGACAACAAGTTCCACTTGAAGTTCGGCGAGACGCTGCTCTGGTTAGCAAAGCTTGCCACGCAGTTGCCTGAACCGGCCGACATCATCGAGCGCGTCGGTAAGTACTCGGACGAAGAGGTGGCGCGTTTCGACAACGCCCAGCAGCAGGAACTGTATTGGACACTCAACTACATGTTGGGCCGCTACAAGTATCGGAATCGGCAGTACGAGGAGTCCATTCGGCTATTCCAGAAGGTTGACCGACGCAGCGAACACTATGTCCAGGCCCAGTTCTTCACCGGGGTCAGCTACGTGCAGAAACGGCAATCCGTGCCGGCCGTCAAGAGCTTCCAGCGCATCGAAAAGGCTTTGGAAGAAGGCGTGTCCGGTGTCGAAGAAGAAGGTCGCATGCGGGATTTGGCCTATCTCTCGATGGCCCGCACGTACTATTCCGCGTCCGTTCGGCTCAACCCCGAAACGAATATTCCGAAGATCGACGGCACGAAGTTGAGCGCCGCAGTCAAGTACTGGAACCAGGTTGACGTGACGAGCGAGTACTGGCTCGACGCGCTGTTCGAGGAGTCATGGGCTTACTTCATGGCGGGCGATTACACCCGCGCGCTCGGCAATATTCATACGATACAGTCGCCATATTTTCCCAATTCATTTTACCCAGAAGCAGACATTCTCAAGGCGGTTATCTATTTCTCCAATTGCAACTACGAAGCCGCTATGGTTGTTGTCGCGCGCTTCAACAAGCATTTCGGTCCCATCAAGACGGAGCTTGAGAAGATTCTCAACAAATACAAGGGGGCCTCGAACGATGAGTCGTTCTTCAAGTTCTTGATCAAGGTTCGCGAGCACAACGCCAACCTCGACCCGCTGATTGAACCCATCGTGTCGTCCGCCATGAGCGACCGCCAATTGCTCAGGAACATCGAATACGTCCGGCTCTTGGACGAGGAAAAGGGGCGCTTCAAGAAGTCTCCCTCCAGTTTCCAGGACTCTGGCATCGGCGGCCAGGTGCGGGAGTCATTGGCACTGGCGCGTGAAATGGCGGTTCGCCAGACGGGTGAGCTGGCTATGTCTCGTTATCGGCGCTTCGTGGACGAGATCCACGAACACGTCCGAAATGGCGAAAAAATTCTGATTGATATTACTGCCGCACAAAGGAATCTGCTGGATGCGACGATCAAGAAGCAGCAGACAACCGTATTCGAATCGAAGATCTATGGAATCGTCAATCCCGACCAGGAACATATCCTCTGGCCATTCGACGGCGAGTACTGGCGTGACGAACTCGGCTTTTACCGCCAGGTCATCATGTCGAAGTGTGGGAGGTAATTGGGAATGAACGCTGCACGCACATTGAATCTACTGGCGAGTCTGCTGGCAGGAGCGACGCTTCTTACCTCGCAGAATTCACAGGCCGTCGAGAAAGCACAGACCGAACTCAGCTCGGAATGCGTTAGCCCCGAGGCCAAGAAGGCTTTGTCGGAATGCCCGAAGGGCCCCAAGAGTTTCGACATCAAGAAGAAGCGGGCTGTAGCTTTCAAAAGCGCGCCGCCGCCACGCGAGGTCAAGAAGCGCGAAGATTCTTCGAAACCGCGTGATGCCAGCATGCTGCAGCAATATGCCGAACGCGACACGCGTACGACGCGCCTGAAGGCTCGTGCCCGCGCGTTGCTGATCAATGAGATTCAGGGACTGGAGCGTCTTCTCAAGGAAACCAAGAAGAACTCACCGGACCGGCCGCAACTGGTTCGGCGACTCGCTGAAGGATACGTAGAGCTCGAATCAGCTGCCGTGCGCGATCAGAATGCCGCCGAATTGATTGCGGGCGACAAGAAGACGGCGGCTAGCGAGAAAGCCAAGCACCGTAGCGCGGCCAACCAGGCCAAGAAGATCGCCGAGGCGTCCCGTCAGAATGCAATCAAGTACTACACGTTGATGAAGGATCAGTACCCCAACTATTCCAAGTTGGACGAGGTGCTGTACTACCTCGCGTACGAGTATGAGCAGGCCAAGGACCTACAAAACGCGCGCAAGGTCTACTACGAACTAATCGAAAAAGCGCCGCAGTCACCCTATATACCGAACGCGTATCTGGCATTCGGTGAGTTGTTCTTCCAAGAAGCGCAGGGTGACCCGGCGAAGTTTGATCTGGCCGCTGCGGCCTACAAAGAGGTGATTAAGTACCCACCGCCAAAGAACAAGGTGTACGGGTACTCACGTTACAAATTGGGCTACGTCCACTGGAACAAGGGCGAATACGCGGAGGCCCTCAACGAATTCAAAGCCGTCATCGAATACGGCGAGAAGTTCCCCGACTTGCCCAATGCCAAGCAACTGGCCAAGTCGGCGCGCCGCGACCTAATCCCCGTTTACGCGGTTAGCGGCAACCCGAACCGAGCGTACAACTTCTTCAAGCCGATCAGCGGTGACAGTGGAAACGGTGACGAAAAGACCATCGATATGCTCAACGAGTTAGGCTACGCCTACCTCGATACCGGGCATTATCCCGAGGGCATCGCGCTCTACAGAGACCTGATGACCCGTGACAAAGGGGACCGGTATTGCCACTACCAGACGCAGATTACCGGGGCCGTTTCAGCGTCGAAGTCGTCCGACAAAGAAACCATCCGCAAGGAGATGGACACTCAGTTGGAGATTCGCAAGGCCTTCCTCAACGACAACCATTCGGACAAATCCAAGCTCGAATGTTCGAATCGATCGGCTGAGCTACTGGCCGAAACTGCGATGAGCTGGCACCTCGAGGCGGTAGGGTCGGGAGGTGTTCGCGGTACCGGCGACAAGAAGACGATGGAACTTGCCGCGTACCTCTACAAGAAAGTTAGCGACACTTTCAAGACCGAAGATTTTGCCAAGTTCGAGTTTCCAAGGATCGTGAAAGAGGATTGGCCAACGCTCTACAAGATCAAGTATGCGATGGCCGACCTTCTGTATTTCCAGCAGCGCTGGGAAGAATGCGGGCCGGCGTTCGACGCAGTCGTTGATGAAGATCCCGGTGGGAATGACGCTGCAGAAGCGGCCTACGCTGCGGTTCTTTGCTATCAGAAGATGTACGACGCCAAGTACGCCAATCACTCCGATCGCAAGACGAAGGGGTTGGGTCCAAGGGGCGCCAGTGAAGAAGACCGGAAGGCAAAGGGCGGTGAGTGGGAGAAGTACAAGCCCAAGGAACTCACGCCGTTGCAGAAGGGCATGATCCAGGCGTTCAATCGCTACGCCTGCTACGTGAAGCCCGCCGAGAACGACAAGGAGGCCATGGAGCAGTACATAGATGTCAAGTACGCTCGGGCCAGAACCTATTTCGAGGCCCAGCACTGGGAAGAGGCGGCCATTGCGTTCCGCGATATCGCGTTGAGCTACTCGAAGATGGACGCGGGTATCTACGGTGCCCAGTTGTATTTGGAAGCGATCAACGTTTTAGGTTCGAAGGCCGAGCCTCCGCGGCCCGAATGTTTTACCGACATGGGCAATGACGTGCCGTCGTTCTTGCAACTGTACTGCGAGGGCAAGAAGTTCGACGACAACAAGGAACAGTGCGAGCTACTGACCCGCATTCAATTCGACATCATGCGCCTCAAGGCTCAAAAGATCGTTGAGCTGGCTGACAGGCAGTCGGCTGAGGGCAAAGGCACCGAATCCATCGACAACTATCGCAAAGGCGCTGAGGCGTACGGGGATCTGTGGGCGAAGTATTGTGAGCAGCCGCTGTCCAAGGGTGAGAAGGCCAAGCAGTGCGAAAAGGCCGACGAGATCCTGTATAACCGTGCCCGCGCGTATCAAGCGGGGCGGCTGTTGGCGAAGTCCATTGGCGCCAGGATGGTGCTCTTGGATCCGAAGTTTGGCTTTGCCAAGTCGCCGCTTGCCTACAAGGCGATGTATGAGATTGGCGGAAACTATCAGGCAATCGCGGTCTACGACAAAGCCGCCGAGTGGTTTGAAAAGTATGCCAAAGAGACAAGCTACAAGGGAGAAACGGCCGACCAAGCCATCAGTGACGCCGTCGTGTTGAGGCTTGGACTTGGGCAGGAAGAAGAGGCCATCGCGGACGCCAACAATTTCAACAAGTACTACGGCGGACGCAAACCAGCGCAGGCCGCACAGATCGCCTTCGCGGTGGCTGCGCACTACGGCGAGAAGAACGCGTGGGAAGACGTCGTCAAACGCTTGAATGCGAGCATTGGTACAATTGATCGCCAAGCGACGCTCGATGTTCGCGTCCAGGCACACGGCTTGTTGGCCCGCGCATACGCGAATACAAAGCGTGCGCCCAACGCGGCAACCGAATACAAGAAGGTGCTGGCTTCCTGGCGTGATCCTCAGAAGGCAGTGAATGAGATCCAGGCAATCAAGGACGACAGCGAGGACGCGCGTACTCGACGAATTGGACGCACGCTGGAAGCAGTGGGTGAAGCGACATTCTTCTTTGCCGAGGAAATGAAGGCCAAAGTCGATGCCGTGAAGTTCCCAGAATACAAGGGCAAGGGCGACAAGGACCTCGTAAAAAAGCACATCGAGACGAAGGTCAAGGACTGGATTGCCAAGAAGCGGCCATTGATTGAGTCCGCGACCGGCGAGTACAAGAAGATCGTTGATCTGCAGCCCGTGCCACCCCCCCGGTGGGTTATTGCTTCCGGTTCGCGTGTTGGCCAAATGTGGGGCCAGTTCGTCAAGGAATTCCGGGCGGCCCCCATTCCAGATTCAATCAAGAAGGACTACGAGCTGCGCACGGCCTACTACGGAGCTTTGGATGACGCCTCAGAACCGCAAAAGCAGATGGCGCGTGGCGCATTCGAGACCTGCCTAAATTACTCGGTCAAGTATCAGTACTTCGATCAATTCAGTCGCACCTGCGAGGAATGGCTGGCCGAAAACTACAAGACTGAATACCACTTGATCGATGAATTCCGAGGTTCGCCCAATCGCGTGAACAGCGCATTGCGCGAAAAGCCACGGCCCGTGCGAATCGGTGGAGAGTCATACGTCGTCGCCAGCACAGAGCCCGATACCGACAAGAAAGCGCTGAAGAAAGCTGACTCGCAGTCGGACGAAGCCAGCAAAACCGAGAAAGCTAAGCCCGAGAAATCGGAGAAGCCAAAGAAGAAGAAGAAGTGAGCCGGCGGGCCGAGTCGTGAATGTCTACGGCTCGGCCACTAGCGGATCGCAGTCAGAATCCCCGGAGGAATCAGATGTTGCGTGGCAAGTGTTTATTGGCCGTCGGCGCTCTAATCGTCGCGGTAGGTTGTGGTGGAGAGGCAACTCAGACGGTGGCAAAGGCGCCTGCGCATCCGAGCGGCAAGAAATCCGCTACGGGGACGAGCGTCTCGAAGGAAGCGGCGGACAAGTTCGAGACCGCTCTTCAGGATTTCGTCAACACGGATGCAAAGGGGCAGTGGGACAACGCCACCTGCAAGAGCGTCGCACAGGAATTTAAGGCTGCTGCCGACGAACAAAGGTCAGCGACCAATCAATCGTTGGCCGAGGCCCTGTACGATTCCGGACTTTCATACCAGCGCTGCGGAATGGACAAGGACGCCCGCGCGGCATTTGAGCGAGCTGTTTCGGCCAACAGCAAGTTCCATCGGGCTCGGGTACAGCTGGCATTGTATGACTATCAGAGGAACAACAACCTGGATTCGGCGATTGGGTCGCTCGAACAGATTATTCACGATGCGCAGTTCCAGAATGTCGAAGCGCTGGTAGCTGTTGCGGCGTTGCAGATGGAACGTGGCAGCGACCAATCAAACTCGGATGGCAAGGACGACCTGGATCGCGCAAAGAAGAATCTGCAGCGCGCGCTGGCGATCGATGACGGCTACATGCCCGCGTTCAACCAACTTTCCCTCTACTACTTGGAGCAAGCTAGGGCTAAGGCCGAAGAGGGCGGCAAGCGCAAGGGCAAGCGGCGAGGAATGGTTGCATCTAGCTCCAAGGCATCGCACGTGAACGAACAGATGTTGGACCTGGCAGCCCTTGTGGCGTCGCAGGCCCAGCGCAAGAATCCGAAGTATGCAGCACTTCACAATACGACGGGTCTGATTCAAGTTGAGTTGCGCAATTTCAATAGTGCGGTCAAGAGTTTCGCGGCTGCCCGGTCGTTGGATCCGGACTTTTTCGAAGCTCACATGAACTATGCGGCGGTGAATCTCTCGTTCCGCGGGTTCGAGCAAGCCGAGGCGGCCTATCGCGAAGCTTTGCGGCTGCGACCGAACGAATTCGAAGCTCATCTGGGCTTGGCATTGGCAATTCGTGGGCAAATCACACCTGCGAATCGCGAAGAGAAGATGCCCGAAGCCGAGAAACAGCTAGCGGAAGCCAAGAAGTTGGCGCCAAACCGGCCCGAGACTTACTACAACGAGGCAATTCTGACGCAGGAATTCAAGGCGAAGGCGCAGCCCGATGAGGACAAGTCTATCGCGATGATGAAGACCGCCATTCGTCAGTACGAGGACTTCACGGGCAAGGCCGGTGGCGACTCAGCATTTGCCGACGCGGTCAAGCGCTCCAACGAGCGCATCAAGGACATGCGCGACACCATCAAGTTCCTCGAGGACGGCAAGAAGTCTCGTGAGGAAGCTGCCAAGGAGGCCGCGAAGAAGCCACCTCCACCTCCGCCTGATACGGACAAGGGTGGGGCTGCGGAGCCGGGTCCCAAAGGTGGTGATACGGCCGGCGATACAAAGGGTCCGGCCGACGCTCAGAAGCCGGGGACGGATGCACAGAAGTCCGGGACGGATGCACAGAAGTCCGGGACGGACGCCAAAGACGATTCCAAGGACTCCAAGAAGACTTCGGCCGATTCGAAGGACACGAAGAAAGGCCCGGACGCCGCCAAGAAATAGCATTCGCCTCCAGTTCTTCCGTTTGATGGCGTCGGCTTCGATTTCTTACGCGCTCTGGGAACATCGGCACGCCGAAGTTGTCGTTTTGGGCTACTGGTTCGAATCACATCTCTGGGCGAGCAACTTCAATCAGGGTTGTAATTGGCCAATTGACTTGATACACTGTTGTTGGAAATTAGCTGTCGGTAGCCGTGGAGGTACAAATGACACGTGGACGGAGAATTTGCTTGGGTGGCCTACTATTCGGATTGGCGACATTGCTGGCAACTCCGAACGTTTTTGCCCAGGTGAGGAGCAGTGATCAAGAAGGCGGTTACGGATACGAATTCAGTGACGATCCGTTGAACGCCGGCGGGTTCGGCCCCAACGATGCGACAATTCGAGTTCGGCCTACCGCTGCCCGCACCACGCTGATTCGGCCGCGCACCTCCTTTGTGCCGGAGATGCTGAAGTCGGTCGAGAACATCTAGTTTTAGTCGTTACCAACACATACATTCGCGGAATTTGAAGCATGTCCAAAGCTGTACTCACGTTTGCGGTTTATCAGGGTGACTCCTTGCTTCGGCGGGAAACCGTGACTCAGGATATCGTCAAGGTCGGCAAGGATCCCAAGAGTCATCTGCGGATCGATGACGAGGCAGCATCGCGAATGCACGCTGTCGTGGAGGTTGCTGGTCCTGACGATGTGACACTGATAGATTTGGGCAACGAGCCCGGCACGTTGGTCAATGGCGCCCGCGTCAACAAGTGCAAGTTGCACGCGGGGGACCAGATACAAATCGGTGGAACTCGTTTGGTGTTAGAAAGAACGGACGCGGCGGGCGCTGTCGTAGCGAGTGCGGAGCCAGTACCTGCGGTCGGCGCACGGCCCGCTGCACCCGCACCGGTGTCGAATCCTTTTGCGGTGGCTTCGAATCCATTCGCTGCCGCAGCAAATCCGTTTGCAGCCGCCGCCGCGTCTAGCCCATTTGGTGGTGCTTCAAACCCATTCGACAATGCAGCGACTAATCCGTTCGCGTCTCGTTCTGGGTCGGAAGTGCCCGATGACGCGCCACCTGGAACGTACACGTACACCTTGGTCAAGAGTGGCCCCGACGTAAGTCCTGACGAAGTCGAACTTCCATACGCCCCCGCAGTGGAAGTTATGGTGTTGTGGGGCACCAACGTTCTTCACGTGTCGCATTTGGCGCCACCTAGGAATTTCTATGTTGGCGAGGAAGAAGGCAAGAACTTTGCGTGTGATTTCTTCATTCCTGCCGAGAAAATTGGTACTACTCGGCTGCCGGTGGTGGTCGGCGATCGAATGTCCGCGGCGGTCGTGATTCCGCCCGGCGCCAAAGGTTTTATTGAGTTCCCTGGCCAACCAAGGATGTCGTTAGATGAGGCGCGTCAGAAGGCGCAGCCGACCGCCGAAGTTACCGGCGGCCATCAGATGAGCATTCCGACGGGTACGAAAGCACGTATCGAACTCGACGCTTTCGTGTTTCAAGTTGCGGCCGTCAATGCAGGCAAGCCGTCGAAAAAAGGCATGGCTGCCGGTGTTGAGTGGGCGGTATTGTCGTATTTCGGTCTGTCATTTGCGGCCGTGGGTGGGTTTGTCACCGCCATGGCGTTCTTCGTGCCACCGTTGGGGCTAACCGACGACGAGGGCATCAATCAGGATCAGCTCTACTTGATCCAACAGTACCTGCAAGCTGCGGCCGAACGCGAGCAGGAAGAAAAGGAAACGGAGCAGGTTGCTGAAGACAACGCTGACAACAAGGAGGGTGGCACAGGCACTCGCGCTAAAGGCGAAGAGGGTTCCATGGGGAATCCAACGTCGAAGGCCACTAACAAGCGCTACGCGGTACAAGGGCCGCGGGACAATCCCGACCCGCACATTGCGCGCGCGGCGGCACTACGTGAGGCCCAGGAATTCGGCATGATTGGTCTGCTCAACACCGGGGCTGCCGGCGATCCGAATGCACCCACTGCGCCTTGGGGCAGAGACACTTCACTCGGCACCGATGAAATCAGCGCGCGTGGCAACATGTGGGGCGACGAGATTGGAGATGCGTTTGGCGCTGGTGGTCTTGGGCTTTCCGGTATCGGCGAAGGCGGAGGCGGACGAGGCGAGGGTATCGGTCTTGGTTCGATCGGAACGTTGGGTCACGGTGCTGGGACCGGCACAGGTCAAGGTTTTGGTTCTGGTCACGGGCGGCTAGGCGGTTCGCACAAGACCAGGTCTCCGAAGGTGAGAATGGGCGCCACGACGGTGAGCGGGCGGCTGCCGCCAGAGGTCATTCAACGCATTGTTCGACAGAACTATGGTCGATTCAGAATGTGCTACGAGCAAGGTTTGGCTCGCAATCCGAATCTCGAGGGCCGTGCGCAGGTGCGATTCGTGATTGGCCGAGATGGCTCAGTGTCCAATGTCCAAAACGGCGGCTCGGATCTGCCAGATAGCGGTGTGGTGAACTGCGTGATCAATGCCTACTATGGGTTGAGTTTCCCGCAGCCCGAGGGTGGAATTGTGACCGTCGTCTACCCGATCATGTTCCAGCCAGGCTGACAGAATAGGTTGATATTGTTTGTAGGCCAACGCGCGTGGGCGAGCTATTCCACGCGCGTTTTGGGTTGTTCGTGCGAGCGCGCAGAATGATGTTCGGTCAACCGAGCATTCATGCGGGGGCCACGTGTTCTGCCTTGTCGGAGCGACTAGGCCGAATTTCCGTCTCGTGCCAAGACACGACCCATGATGCTTGGTCGGCTGCTGGGACGCCCTCCCCGGCGCGTCATTATCCCGACAGTCGATGAATCCACGTGTTCTGGCCACTTCCGCTGGAGATCACTCGTCTTTTCAACGAATTCTTGAGTATTGCCGATTGTTGCGATGCCTCATTGCTGGGCACGCCACTTCAGCGGATTCGATATTCCTGAAGTCTGACCGGATAAATTCGGCGTCTTTTGGATGATGAGCTATGCCAGTGGCACTTTACTTTCCAGGGTGGCTGCGCGTATGCTCTGGGCGCACTTGTAAAAGGAATTCGTTTGCACCGCGACCGCATTCCGATTCCAAATGCGGCACTTCCCGTTGCTTCAGGACGTCCCCCAAGGCGGCGGCAATTTGTAGTCTGCAATGCAGTTTTATAAACCGGCTCCCATGAACAAAAGGGTGAACTTGCGATGAATATCCGCAGTTTGGCGATGCTATTACGTGCGACGACTGGTTTTGTCTGGGCTCTCATGACCGTTTCTGGCTGTAGTCGTGACCATATAGAAGCCATCAACCTCGCCAATGAAGGCGACCGAATGGTCAAGGTCAACGTAGAGGGAGCCATCCAAAAATACGAGGAGGCCGTCCAGCGCGATCCGACCAATCATCGAATATTGCATAAGCTGAGCAACGCCTACGAGAAGAAGGAAGACTGGGACAAGATGGCATCAACGATGTCACGCGCCATTCAAGTGGCGCCAGAGTTCGCGGACTACTGGTTCAAGCGAGGCTATGCTCTGATCAAGCAGGCGGAGGCAGGCAACCCTGATGCGTATGAGGAGGCCAAGGAGCCACTTAAGAAATGCGTCGAGAAAGACCCAAACTACGCAGAGTGCTACTATTTCCTGGGACAAGCGAATCTGTGGACTCGCAATGACCAAGATGCACTCACCAACTACACGAAAGCGATCGAGCACGATCCAATCGGCCACGCGTTGTTCTACCCACCACTTGGCGAACTTTATGTAAACCTGAAGTTCTACAAAGAGGCTGAACAGGTACTCCAAGAAGGCACAAGGTACATTCGCCCAAGTGAGGATAATAACTCCAATTTGTACGGAATGTATGTCTTGTTGTTCGAGGTGGCTCAGGCCAAGGATGACAAGCCAAGCATGGTGGCTGCAATGGAGAAGGCTCAGGAAGTCGCCGGCGAGAAGCATCCTGAGATAGCGTTCAATCTCGGCAGCACGTATGCCGTGATGGACCCACCGCAGAAGGAAAAGGCCATTCGCCTGTTGAGTTCCTTTTCGAAGCGCGTTTGCCGGGGTGCACAGGCTCAGAAATACAAGGAGCAGTGTGAAACCACGCAGGGCCTCGTTCAGAAACTTGGCGGACGCCCGGATTGAGGCTTGGTCCAACACCGGTCCACTGCCTTCATACGAAGGTGTTAGGTTTTCGTTTTGTTTGCGCAATTCCAACGATCAGAGGCGCCCAAGCGACAACGGGCGCCTCAGCGTTGTAGTCCGCTGAGTCGCCCGAGGAAGCATGGACCTACAGCAGCGTCTAAGTAATCAAGAGATCCACCAGGACTGGTACGGCATGGCTGAGGCTTTGAACCAAGGCCTTGGCGAGGTGAGTGACAGCGCCCTAAAGGCGGAACTCCACCTGCAGCTCGGTCGTGTGCTTCACACGCGATTCTTGCAGGGCGTGAAGGCGCTGAAGCATTTCCAAGACGCGTACAAGTTGAATCCGTCCTTGACTGTTGCCCTGGCGGAAGCTCGTGACGTCTATCGAGAGCTTGGCAAGCTCAACATGGTTCAAAAACTCCTAGAATTGCAGCTCAAGGTTACATCAAGTCCCGCCGAGGCTGGTGCCATTGGCAAGCAGTTGGGCGACATACTTTGCGATGAAGGGCAATACGACAAGGCTGCCGCCGTCTATTCAGCTGCGATGCGGGCATCAGGCGCGGCGGATGGCGACTTACCCGAGCTTCTTATGGACATACAAGCGACTCCCGATAGTTGGCAAGACCGTCTGGCGAGTCTGCTTCGTTTGGCTCATTCCACCGAAGATCCGCATGCGAAGTCGTTGGCATTCATGAGAGCCGCTCGCATAGCTCGGCGATATGCGCCTGAAGAAGCGGAGGGCATGCTTACGCAAGCCTACGTGGCATCCTTCCAAAATGTTTCTGCAGTCGCATTGCTCGAAAACCTATTGGTGGAATCGGGGCGCACGGAAGCCATCCTGAGGATACAGCGTCAAGTCTTGGATTCTTACCCCGAGGACAAGAAGGTCGAAGCGTTTCTAGCATTTGGCGCTCGTTGGGCCCTCCGACATCAAAACGTCGAAGTCGCAGGTCAGTTCTTGTTGGAGGCGCTGCGTCGCAGTCCGGGTCTTAGCCAGGCACTGATCTATCTTCGTGAGCACGCGGACGAATGGCCGAGTGGGTATGAAGGGCTGCTTGCGGTTGTTGACAGCGTGTTCGACAGATCGATCAGTCCAGCAGACACGCGGGGCACCCTCGCTGTCGCTGCGCTCATCGCGTGGCAGAACCTCAATGACGTTGCGCGGGCACGATTGTACTTGAGTCGATTGGCGAGCGTGGATCCCGAGCACCCCGCAATTATCGCTTTTGCGGCGGTCAACGGCGGAGTTGAGCTGACAGAAGCGGTTCAAGTTGTTGCTGCGGCGTCAACCGCTGACCTCGGCAATTCGAGCGCAAGCGTGCGGCCAGAGACAGAAGCAGTAGGGGATAAGGAGTTCAGTGTGCAGGATGTCACGATTGCCGACGACCGAGTTGAAGGTGCTGGCCAACAAGGCCAACACATGGTTCAAGAAGAGGTTGTCGTGCTGCCCGCGGCCGAGGAGCGTTCTCAGAAAGAGCAGAAGATTATCGCCCTGCGCGAGCAACTGCGACAGCAGGAAGACGGGAAGAGGTTCAGCGAACTGGTCAAGACATTGATGTTGCTTGGCGATGAACTGAGCGATCCGTTTGAGCGAGCCGAATTGTACATGCGTGCAGCCGATCTGTACGTGACCAAATTCGTGAATCAAGCCGAGGCAGTACGCGCCTATGAGAAGGTCATTGAGTGCGATCCGATGAATCCGGTAGCTCTCGACTATCTGAGACAGATGTACGAAAAGCGCCGGGACTGGGAGAAACTGGTATCTCTCAGTTTGGCACAAGCTCGTGAAGTGGAAGCAGGGCCCGAGAGAACGAGTCTGTTCAAGGATATCGCAAAGCTTGCCACGGAAAAAATCAAGAAGCCGGAGATTTGCATAGAACTCTGGAACGAAGTTCTCAAGAGCGATCCGGAAGACATCGAGGCGTTGAGCGCGTTGGCGCAGCTCTTCGAACGCGGCCGCGACTTTGAGAGGCTAGCGAGTGTGCTCGAGCAATTGGCAGAGTCGACTCTGGATTCAAAGGAGAAGATCCAGATCCTAAACAAGTTGGCCCAAGTGGTTGGTGACAGACTGAATGATGACGCGCGAGCTGTGTCCGCCTATCAAGCGCTGCTTGTGCTGGTTCCGGATGATCGCCGGGCGCAAGAGCAGTTGAAGAAGCGCTACGTGACGTTGGGTCGCTGGAATGACTTGGAGTATTTTTATGCAGAGTCGGGCAAATGGGACGAATTCATTCGGATCTTGGAGACGAATGAAGCCAAGACCGAAGACGTAAATCAGCGTATATCGATGCTAATCAAGATCGCGGAACTTTGGACTACGCAGAAGGGCAAGACGGATCGCGCTGTCCGCTCGTACGAAAAGGTTTTGCAATTGGACGCGCGTAATCTTGGCGCTGCGGAACGGTTGGCACCGCTGTACGAAGCGACGAACAATCCAAAAGGTCTTGCAGGCGTCATAGAAATTCAACTGGTTCACGCTACGAGTTCGGATGAACGTCTGCCGCTGCTGCGCCAAGTTGCTGCCCTCTACGAGCAGAATCTGCGCGAGAGTTCGTTGGCGTTCGAGCGCTATCTTGCAGCTTTTGCAATTGCACCGACTGACTCGCAGGGTCAGCTGGATGTCGAACGTATCGCCAAGACTACAGGGCTTTGGCCACGGGTAGTCGAGGCCTATCGGCGGGCGATCGAAGGCCTATCCAACACCGGCGAATTGGATGCCGTCGTCACACTGAGGATTAGATTGGGTCGCATATTCGTTGACGAGATGAACCTAGTTAACGATGCCCTTGCAGAATATCGTGCCGTGTACGATGAAGACTCCGAAAATGAGTTTGCGCTAGCGGCACTGGAACAACTGTATCGACAGACGCAACGCTGGAGCGACCTGCTGCAGATCTATAGTCGGAAGCTTGAGATCACATCTGCAGGTGACGAACAAACGCAGGTGCAATACGACATAGCGCGGCTGTACGAAGTACACACGGGAGACGTTGCCGCGGCAATTCAGACCTACCAAGCCGTTCTCGACCAAGATCCTGCGGACATGCGTTCATTGGAGGCGCTTGACAGGTTGTATCAACTCACAGAGCAGTGGACGCCGTATGCGGAGGTGCTGGAACGACGCATTGAACTTGATGTGGACGAAGCCACGTTGGTGGATCTGAAATTCCGCCTCGCGCAGGTTCAATTGGAACATCTGTCCGAAGAAACCAACGCGCTGACGAACTACAGAGAGATTCTACTCATTTCGCCCGAGCATCAGGGCGCGAGAATGGCTTTGGAAGGCATGCTTCGACGGCCGACGCTTAGGACAGAGGCCGCCAGCATATTGGAGGCAATATACGAAACGAGGGAAGACTGGGGGAAGTTGATCGAGACGTTGGATATTCTTGCCGAATCAATGGAGGATCCAGCTCGACGAGTGGAGCTCTTGAGGAAAATGGCTGAAACGGCCTCGACACGCTTGAGTCGTCCCGACCGGGCTGTCGAATCTCTCGCTCGCGCGCTCGTAGAGGACCCTGCCCAGAAAGACACTCGAATTGAGCTCGAAGGTTGTGCCGAACAATGTGGCGCATGGACGCGTGTCATGGAGGTATACCAGTCGATCGCCTCTGAACTGTCTGACATTGACTTGGCGCGCGACTATTGGTTGCGCCTTGCGGAGATTCAAGAGCAACAGGAATTGGTTGAACGAGGCGGCCAGCAGCTACGATCAGGTGCTGACATTGGATACGGGCGATACCGTAGCCCTTACGGCGCTTGATTCGCTGTATCGGCGAACGGGGCGCTGGGAGCAGCTGGTTAGTGTGTATCGGCGCCGAATCGAATTGGAAGCGGATTCAAACGAGCGAGAGGGCTTGTACGCTCAAATGGCGTCAGTACTGGAAGAGAAGCTGAATCGACCCGGCGAAGCAATTGCAGCATACAGAGAGGTGCTATCAATTGATCCAGGGAATCCGAACGCGCTGCTCGCGCTTGACGGTCTCTTTACTCGGCAGGAGCTCTGGGAGGATCTCGCGGAGAACCTCGAATTGCAAATGAGTCTGGCGGACACGGACAGCTCACAGATCCAAATGATGCTGCGACTCGCCGCATTGCGCGAGCAGAAAATGGCCCAGGTTGACGGCGCGATCGAAGGCTATCGTCAGGTACTCGAACGCGAATCCAGCAATGAGGAAGCACTGCTTGCCCTTGAGCGCCTGGGTCAAGTCGATGACTATCAGCTCACGGTCGCCGAGATCTTGGAGCCCCTGTATGAGGAAAAGGGGGACTGCCGCAAGTTGATTGGCGTCTATGAAGTGCAGGTACGCTGTGCTGACGACCAACATAGAAAGGTCGAGTTGCTTCATAGGATTGCCGAGCTGTATGAAGATGCGGGCAACGATCCCAACGCGGCATTCGATACGTTTGCTCGTGCGTTGGAATTGGACGCCGCCAATGATGAAACGCTATCTGCAATTACACGTCTTGCTCAGGCGACCGGAAGGTTCGCCGACCTGGCGGCGGTTCTCGAGCGGCTGGCTGGAGCCCAGGAAGACTCAGAACTCGCAAGTCAGCTGACCGCGTCGGCCGCGCAAATCTACGAAAGAGAAGTGGGGAATGTAGACCGCGCGATCGACCTCTACCGGAGAGTTCTAGTAGTTGATCCCGTCAATCTTGAAGCAGCCGAATCGCTGCAGGCGTTGTATCAAGCAACCGAGCGGTTCAGTGACATGTCGCTGATTTTGCAGCGCAAGGCTGAGATACTTGACTCGATCGACGATCAAAAATCGGCACTTTATGAGGCGGCCAGGATTGAAGAAGAAGTGCTGGAACGAAAGGAAAGCGCGATAGGCGTCTTCCAAAAAGTACTTGAAGTTGATCCAGAAGACTTCACGAGTGTTGACGCCCTGATCCGATTGTTTTTGATCCTTTCGCGGTGGCAAGAACTCTTGGGCGTATACGCTCGAAAGATCGACTTAGTGATCGACCCCGAGGAGAAGAAACTCATATACTACCAGGTTGGTGCGGTTTATGAGCGGGAGCTCCGCGATGTCCACCAGGCGATTGATACCTATCAGCGCGTATTGGAGATCGATCCGGACGATATTGAAGCGCTAAACAGGTTGGATGTGCTGTACCAATCTGCCGAGAATTGGCAGGAGCTGTTGAGCGTTCTGTCGCACGAGTCTGAATTGGCTGCAGATCCGTCCGAATCTGTGGGATTCCAATTCCGTATCGCAGAGTTATACGAAAAGAGACTTGGCGATATTGAGAGGGCTGTCGAACTGTACCGCGATATACTTAGCATACAGCCAGATCATTCACCCACCTTGGAAGCTCTCGAAGGAATCAAGAACGAGTCACAAGCGCCGCTGAGCGCTGCCGGCGTGCTTGAGCCAATCTACGAAACAATGGGTGATTGGCCGAGGCTGATCAGTGTCTTGGAAGTCCAGGTGCGGTTCTGCGAAGAAGCGTACGAAAAAGTTGAGTTGCTGCACCGAATTGCAAGGCTGTACGAGGAAAGCTTGAGTCAACATGTGGATGCCTTCCAGACGTACGCCCGGGCGCTGAGCGTCGACAGTCAAAACGAAGAAACCCTAGCGTCGATGGAACGCCTGGCCAGCATCACGGATCGGTGGCCTGCTCTAGCCGCGCTCTACGACAATGAAGTTGACAAGTTGGTCAAGGAGCCTGAAGCGCGCATCGAGCTCGGTCTCAGAGTAGCTCAGATCTACGAAGTGCAACTTGAGAATATCGAGGAGGCCATTCGACGATATCGCAATGTGACCGAAATCGAACCGGAAAATCGTGCCGCGCTTCAGGCACTTGATCGTCTTTACGGCATCAGCGAAAAGTGGACTGAGCTTGCGGTGATTTTGGCTCGGGAGTCCGAAACAGCCGATACCCCGGACGAGATACTAGAGTTTAAGTATCGGTTGGGTCAGATTCACCAGTTGCGCCTCAACGATGTGAATGCTGCCCTTGATGCGTATCGCGAGGTCATCAACGTTGCCCCCGAGCACTTAGAGACTCTCAACGCTTTGGAGTCCCTGTTTTCATTGGGAGTGGAGCAAGTCAAAGTCTGCGAAATACTGGAGCCATTGTATCAGAGCAATGCCGAATGGGACAAGCTCCTTCGAGTACACGAAGCGCAACTCTCCGCCTTGAGTGAATCGAGCGATCGCCTTGGCATGTACTACAAGCTAATCGAAGATGCCGAGGAACGACTTGGTGACACGATACTTGCTTTTGACATTTGCGTTCGTGCGATCAAAGAATATCCGTTGGACGAAAAAGTTGGGCAGGAAATCGAGAGGTTTGCGGCCGGCAACGACGGAGGCTGGGACCAGCTGGCGAATGCATATGCGGACGTGCTTGGGATCGAAGATACAGTTGCTGATGTTCAGGCGTCGATCGGAAAGCGCTTGGCCAGGGCCTTCGAAGAGGAGTTGGCCGACGTAACGAAGGCCGAGGAAACTTACCGATACGTACTCAACGCAGTGCCTCAAGAAACCGAGGTGCTCGAGAACCTCGATCGCATCTACACAACGTTGGGTTCATGGCCGGAACTTGCTAGCGTGCTCGAGAGGCGAGCTCTGGCGACGTCGGATGTTCGCGACAGGGTGGACCTCTACACACGTGTTGGTCAACTCTATGAAGAGCAATTGATGCAGACCGAGGATGCAATTCGTGCGTATCGGATCATATTTGACGAGTTAGAGCCTTCCAATGAGGACGCAATACAGTCACTCGCACGCATATACGCCAGCGTCGAGAACTGGAAGGAACTGAAAGTCGTCTACTTGCGTGAACTTGAGAATGCAGTGGGCGACGTCCAGGAGGCGGAAGTTCGAGCGAGGCTGGCCGGGCTTGCGTCGCAACGTCTCGGCAATGTTGACGAAGCCATTGAAGGCTGGAAGCGGGTCCTGGATCTGCGCGGTGAAGACGCAGAAGCCCTGTGGGCATTGGCAGATCTTTACCAGAAGCAGTCGCGTTGGTCGGAGCTCACAGATGTGCTCGAAAGGAACTTCGACATTGCTGACAGCGACGAAGAACGCGTCGCTATATTGAGCCGGCGCGCGCGTTTGTTCCTTGAGCAGCTCAATCGTGAGGATGAAGCACTTGAGACTTGGAATCGAGTGCTCGACATTGACTATGCCAACGTTCCGGCTCTTCGCGCAGTCACGTCAATCTGGCGACAGAAAAGCGATCCTCAAGAGCTTGTAACTGCTCTGCACGCGATGATTGATCGAGCTTCCGGTTTGATTGAATCCGATGAGTTGGTGTCGGTCTATCGGGAACTGGGCAAAACATATGGTCGCGCACTGGAGCAACCATACGAGGCTTCTGACGCTTGGAGGCATTTGCTCGAGGTCGCCCCGGGCGACTTCGAAGCGATGAATGAGTTGGAGGCCATCTACCTGGTAGATGAACGATGGGTAGACATCATCGGCATCAAAATGCAGAGGGCCGAGGCCCTCCTGGAGCCCGAAGAGAAGATTCGGGAGCTAATGTCTGTCACCGAGATATGGAAGGTTCAGGTCGGTGACTACGACCAGGCGACAGCGGCATTTGACAGAATACTAGCAGTTGATCCCCGGCACGTTGTTGCCTTTGAATCACTGGAACGACTACACACGGCTGCTTCGCGTTGGGAGTCGTTGATCGAACTCTACCTCAATCGGCTCGAAACGAGGGAAGAAGTACAGGAACGAAGCGAACTACTGAGGCGAATTGCCAAGATCTTTGAGGAGAACCTCGGTGACAGCAATCAAGCCTTCGATGCTTTGGTCAACGCATTTTCGGAGGACTATCACGACGACGAGACAGCTCGCTACTTGGAGCGAATTGCGCAGGCAACCAATCGTTGGGCTGAACTACTCTCAACCGCTAACGGGTGGCTAACGGATACTACGGACCCAGACGAAAAGATCGCGCTATGTCTAAGGTTGGGCAAGTGGTACGGCCAAGATCTGGGACACCCCGAGTGGGCTCAGCCGTACTACCAACAAATCATGCAGTTGGACCCGAACAATGTTCAGGTCTTGCGTCAAATTGCGGCAATACATAGGGTTGCGGGGAACTGGCAGAAGGTCGGTGAAACCCTGCAGCGGGCACGCACCGTGGCCGTGTCGAACGACGATCGCAAGGCAATTCTTGTCGATATGGGGGAATTGCTCGAGCGGAATATGGGCCAAGTCGAAAGCGGATTGGCACACTATCGGCAGGCGCTGGACGTAGATTCGCTGTATTTGCCTGCTTTGGAAGCGTTAGAAAGAATCTACGAGAGTCAGAACGACATTCCGCAACTTGTAGAGATCCTGACCAGCAAGGTACAGGCTCTCAGCGATTCGGATCAGGTGGCCCGCCATAAGCTGCGCATTGCGCAGCTGTACGAAAGCTCCATTCGCAACCTCGAGAAAGCGGGCAACACATATCGCGAGGTTCTTGAGCTTGACAGCGGCAGTATTGCCGCGCTGCGCGGTCTTGAGCACATTGATGATCTAACCCAGAATTGGGCGGACCTCGTTCAGGTGCTCGAGAAACAGTTGGACGTTCTGGAGACAGAACGTGAACGCGTCGAGGTTCTGCTCAAACTTGCATCGGTTCAGGAGGAGCAGTTCTTGAAGATCGATGTTGCGGCGCAGCGCCTGGAGTCCGCACTTGAGATTGATGCTACAGAGGAGCGGGCCTATGTCGCACTCGAACGCTGCTACCGACGTCTGAAGCAATGGCTAGACTTGGTTAACACCTATGAACGGCATGTTGCAGAGGTTGTATCAACTGCAACAAAAGTCGAACTGTTTAGTCAAATTGCCCAGGTGTTTTCGGACGAAGTGGGCGACGTCGATCGGTCGATCGATGCGTATCGCAATATCGTGGACTTGGACGATGCGAACGTACCAGCGTGGGAGGCTCTAGCAAAACTGTACGAGAAACAGGGCGACGCGCATCAGTCAATCGACGCCATGGGACGTGTTGCCGAGCTGACTAGCGACGGAACGCAACGCGTTGAGATGTATTACAGAATCGGCAAGGCTCTCGAAGAGCAGCTAAGCGATCGGCCTCAGGCACAGGAACGGTTTGAGATGGCGCTGGACCTCGATCCGGCACACTTGCCCACATTGGCGGCATTACGCGCAATAGCACTCGACGAATCCGACTGGGATCGTGCAGCACGCTACCTGAATGAGGAACAACTCAATACGCAGGCGCCTAGGGTGCGAGCGAAACTGCTGGTCGAACTGGGCAAACTTCGTGACGAGATGTTGAACGAACACGCATTGGCGGTCGAAGCGTATGCGCTGGCCATGCAGTGCGACGAGGATTGCGAGGAGGCTGCACTGCCGCTCGTCGAGGAATACATCCGCACCGAGCGTTGGCAAGAGGCAGAGCCTTTGGCTGAACTGCTGGTACGCAAGGCAAAGAATAAAGATCGACACGAGCAACATACGCTCTTCAAGATCCTAGGGAAGGTGCATGCTGCGCTCGGTAATTCAGAAAAGGGCCTGAAAGCATATCAGACTGCTCATCAACTGGACCTCACTGACCAAGAGGCGATTCGCGGCATTGCTGACGTTGCGTTTGCTTTGCACGACTGGCCGAGCGCGTTAACCAACTATCAAAAGGTCCTCACCGCCCTCGGGGAAGGCGATGTGGAGGAACGCACGGGTGTTTACTATCGCCTGGGTTGCATCAAGCGCGAACAGGGTCAAACGCGGCAGGCTATCAACAACTTCGAAAAAGCACTTGCTCTCCAAAGCGACCATAGGCCAACACTCGACGCACTCGTCGAAGTGTATGTCAAAAACAACGACTGGAAGCAGGTCGCAGCGTACAAGCGACAGATCTTGGACGGTGTTTACGACACGGAGCCGCGGGTGGCGCTGCTGGTCGAAATCGGTGATATTTGGGCTGACCGCGAGAAGAACTGGAAGAAGGCCATAGAGGCCCTGGAGGAAGCCCTTGATCTAAGTCCAAGCGACCACGTTATTCTCCACAAGCTGCTGCAACTCTATCAGAAAGCTGGAGATTGGACCAGGATGGTCGAGGTACTGCAGAAGATTGCGGATCTCGAGTCGCGATCGGATATTCGCGCACGCTACATATTCACTCAGGCGCAGCTATATCGCGACAAGCTCAACGAACCCGATCGCGCTGTGGAGCTGTTCAACGAAGCTTTGGACCTCAACTCGAGCTACTTGGAGGCGTTTGAGAGAATAAACAAGATCCTTACTCAGAGCAAGAACTGGCAGCAGCTCGAGCGCTCATATCGTAAGATGTTGCACCGTGTGTCGGGCAAGGGGAATGTGGACCTGGAATACACGTTGTGGCATCAGTTGGGGCTTGTGTATCGCGATCGATTGCAGCAGATACCGGAGGCGATTGAGGCATTCAAGATGGCATCCGCTGCGAATCCCGAGGCCTTGGTCGAAAGCCAAATTCTGGCGGAGTTGTATGAGAGTACCGAACGTTGGGATGACGCGATTGAAGAAACAAGAAAAGTAATCGCTGCTGAACCGCTTAAGGTTGATGCCTATAGAAGTCTGTATCGGCTCTTCTTGTTCAAGCGTTCCTACGACGAAGCTTGGTGTGTGGCTTCGGTTGTGTCATTTTTGGGTGAAGCCAACGAGGAAGAAAAGCGGTTCTACGCGGACTACAAGCCCGAAGGCATGTTGATGCCACGGGGGCGACTGTCTGAGAATCACTGGAGAAATCAGCTGATCCATCCGGACGCCAAGAATCACATCTCAACGATATTCCAGATGTTGGTTCCGGCCGCCCGTACCGCGAAGGGAATGGAGTTGAGGCAATCCGGAAAACTGCAAGGTCTGGACCCGAGATTCAAGCAGGATCCAGCAACATCAACGGTGACCTTTGCCAAGACGTTCTTCTGGGCTGTTCAGGTTTTGGGTACCATTGTACCAGAACTATACGTGCGCACAGATGTTTCGGCCGGTATCACGGCCGTGCCATCGGATCCGCCGGCGTCAATTGCGGGTCAAGCTGTGTTGTCAGGATTCCAGCCAAGCGAGTTGGCGTTCATATGCGCGAAGCACCTCTCAGGCTATCGCGGTGAGTCTTACATTCGTGCCCTGTTTCCAACGCAGTCTGAGCTCACGATAATGTTCTTCGCCGGTGTGTATCTGGCAGCACCAAATACGCCCCTGCCGCAGGATATCGCACCGTTGGTGCAACGCTCGGCTCAGGCATTGGTGAAGTACATGGATGCCGTGCAGGGCGAGCACCTGCGCGCGGCCGTGAAACAGTGGATGTCGGAAGGAAGTACGGCGAACATAAAGCGATGGATGCAAGCCATCGAATTGACGGCCTGCCGAGCGGCCCTGCTTGTCTGCGGCGATCTGGAGATTGCTAAGCGTATTTTGGCAGGTGAGGCGGCTTTGCCGGGTGATCTAACTCCGGCGGAGAAAATGAAGGAGTTGTTGCTGTTCAGCGTTAGTGATGACTACTCGGCCTTAAGGCAGGCGTTGGGAATTACGATTGTTGTCGAAGAATAGCAGCGTGAGGACAGCAATGCATTTGCATTGCGGCACGAGTAGGCACTACTTGCCTAGCGAATCAAATGCCAAGTTGATTCCTGCGAGCCACCTGGCCGCAACTGATGGGTTGTGGTTAGTCGGGTGGTTGAAGTAGGACGCAAGCGACATTGAGAGGAGCGGACCGAAACCGAAGTTGCGTCCAAAGTACCAGTCGCCGCCAACGGTCAGTTCTGGCCAATGGAGTCCAAGATACTTGGAGTTTTGCTGGCCCTGCTCGTATTGGAAGGCTGAAAAGCCAAGACCGGTTCGAACCCAGGGGTCAAATTTGACACCCTGAACCAAGTGATAGCGAATGGTCCCGACAACGTCATATGCCTTGCCGGTGCATGAGGGACACTCAGTTGCGCTGCCGAAGGACGCATAGGTCGCATTGAGTCCAACTTCGACGTAGCGAGTGATGCCATATCCAATTTCCGCAGCGGCGTAGATGCCGCCCGATAGACGGCTAGGCAGGTAGGTCTGGGAGTCGAGATAACCAAACGTGTTCGTGTAGCCCGAATCGAGGCTCAACAATAGCCGGTTCGAAATGGTGTCTGTCGCGCGTTCGGCCGGCACCAAACGCGACTCGGGTTCTTTGGGTTGTGGGACCAGCTCAGGTGTAGGGCGGGCCACGGGCGGTTGATCGCGTATGTCCTCTGAGGGCTGGGGATTTAGCGGGATTCCCGGTGCGGGAGCGGGTACCGGCACTTGATCGGCTCTGGATTGAGCAAACGCCGGGCCACCGACAAACGCAACTGCTGAAAATACGACAAAAGCACGCATCGCGCTCTTGTTAGCACCTTATTGATCGAATCGCAGTGATTGAGTCGTTGAGACTGCCCGAAGTTGATGGATTCGAGAGATGAAATCACGCAACTGACTATTTGACGCATCCGATTCCATATCGTCATGAAACTGGAAATGAGCAGTCTAGGCCGGACGGCTAATGAGAAGAGCGATCAAACACTGCAAATCAAACGGCGCACGGAGTCGGGCCCGTGGACGGTTGAGGTTGGCACCGCCAGCACAACGAAGCGCTCGTTGCTTCGCAAAGGACAGCGACTGGTAATTGGCACCGCGCGCGACTGCGATATCCAAGTAGAGGACCCGCGCGTGAGTTCGCATCATTGTGCTCTGGATACGACCGGCGACGTCTTGCTTGTCGTGGATCTGGACTCTCGCAACGGCCTCTACATTGGCAACGCACGGGTTCGCTCGGCGCAGCTGGAAACGACCAGCCTCGCATTTGTAGTGGGTCAGACCACGGTGGTGATTCGGTGCGGTAGCGGCCGTGATTCTGATCGGTGCGTCGAGCAAATCCCCGGAATGGTCGGCAATTCAGAGCCGATGCTCCGTGTTGCGGCAGCGATTCGAAAGCATGCGACCCAGCGTGCGCCTGTTCTCCTCGTTGGCGAATCTGGAGTCGGCAAAGACGTGGCGGCGCGTGCGCTTCATGTGTTGAGCGGTCGTGTCGGAGAATATCAGCCCATCAATGTTGCAACTATTCCTGAGACGCTTGCCGATTCCGAGTTGTTCGGTCATACGAAAGGTGCGTTTACAGGGGCTATCGCAAATCGAAACGGTGCATTTGTCTCTGCAAACAGGGGGACAATATTGCTCGATGAAATTGGGGAACTACCGCTTCCAATTCAGGCAAAACTGCTGCGAATCGTCGAGGATGGCACGGTTCGCCCGGTTGGTGGATCCCGCTGCTTTTCCGTGGACGTGAGGATCATATCTGCGACCTGGGTTCCCCTGATGGAACGAGTTCATCAAGGAAGGTTTAGGTTCGATCTCTTGCAACGACTCGCGACAGTGGTCATCGATATCCCGCCGCTACGCAATCGCAAGTCAGATATTCCCGCGCTCGTGTCGAATTGGGCCCGAGCGAAGGAATCGGAATTGGGACCAAGGATATTCACTTCAGCGGCCATCGCTCGATTGGTCTCCTACGATTGGCCTGGTAATGTGCGCGAACTCGCTGCGGTGTTGTATCGCGCCTGTATCGGGTGTGAGGGAATCGAAGTGGATTGGCACAACATTGACGAAGGCCTGAGCGCAGGCCTACTCTCTTCGACCCGACGTCAGGCTGATAGTCAGGCACTGCTCAAACGCTGTGACGGGAATGTAAGCATGGCTGCCCGCGCTGCTGGCCTGCCGCGCAGCACATTTCGTTCAAGGCTGGCGCGCGGAGACATGAACGGCTGAACGTCAAGGCGCGGCCCGGAATGCGGTCCCAAATTGAGCACTCGTCGCAAATGGTGCTACAGTTTTCCGCGATTTGGCCGGTCATGTAATGCTTCGCGGTCTGTTGTTTGTGGCCTGTACGACGCTATTGCTGTGCTGTTGACATCCCATCAAGCCGCAGCTGCGGGCGAGCGATGCAGGCGCATACCTGATGGCGTCGGACCTATTGCCGCTTCGTGTGGATGTGGTAGCGCTGGCAGATGACCTGGCAAGCCAGGCCCAACGCAGTCACAACCCCGAAAGAGACCAGCTGCTGCAAATGGCTGCGGGTCTTCGAGAGCGACTCTGGAGGCTGGAGCGCCGATCCGCGGATGCTCTGGAAGCCGTTGATTTGTACCGACTGCTTGCGGACGATGGACATTGCGACGCCGTTGTTAAGGGGCAGCTTCTGGCGGCTGAGCTGGAAAGAAAGCCCCAATCTGTAACGGGAGTTGTATCGAAATTGCAGCAGCACTCGGCCGTATCCGCTTGTGATGCGCGGGCACGTCGTATCGCATTGATGCTAGACGCCTTTCGGGAAAAAATGCCACCTGACTCGACGGGAGCAACTGAAGCCACTGCTGATGACAACTCCGAATCAGTACTCCAGCCTCACGGGAAGTTCAGTGGAGACAATAGAACGATCACGATTCAACAAATCGAGAAGTACGTGAGCACCGATGCTGCGCGCATCGTGATTGTCATGTCACATCCGACGACGTTTCGTGTGGGAGCCCTGGCTGAGAATGAGGATGCGGGCATACCACCACGGCTGTATATCGATGTAGACCGTGCTCGATTTGGCGACCTTAACCCGTCAAATCACGAAGGCTTGGTTAAGAGCATCCGAATAGCGGCCCACCCCAATAGCAGTCGCATCGCCATTGACCTTAGATTTCCAGCATTTCGAAGGGTGTTTTACGAACCGGAGCCATTTCGGCTCATCATTGATCTTGCCAGGCAGGCTCCATCGCGAGCAACGCGTCGGGCGGGACCGCGCCGTGTGGAACGGGTCGTGATTGACCCGGGGCATGGCGGCAATGATCCGGGAGCGATTGGCCCGCGTGGGCTGAGGGAAAAGGACGTTACTCTGGATATTGCGCATCGCGCGGCGCCAATTATCGCGCGAGAACTTGGCGTCGCAACCTTGTTGACTCGCGATGTTAACGAATACGTGCCGCTCGATGAGAGGACTGCTCGCGCCAATGCCTTTGCAGCTGATTTGTTTGTTTCGATTCACTGCAACGCGGCTGAGAACAATGGGAGCGATGGCGTTGTCACATTCGTGCTTGACGACTCAAGCGATTCGGCTGCGGCGCGAATCGCGGCGCTGGAGAATTCAGCGTCTGCAGCTGCGGCGCAAGAACTTGCCAGTGCGCTGCGTCGAATACAAGATGCGGCGATGCTCGAACGCTCGTTGCAGTTCGCCCAGTTGTTGCAGCGTGCGACTGTGGCCTCGCTGCAAAACAACTACGGTCATATCGCAGACCAGGGCGTTCGACGGGCTGGCTTCTACGTGTTGGCTGGAGCGCTGATGCCAGCGGTGCTTTACGAAGTGTCGTTTATTTCAAATCCGGACGCTGAAATTCGACTCAACACAGGCGACTACAGGCAGAAGCTAGCTGACGCAATCGTGAATTCGATTCGTGCCTACCGCGAGGGGCTATGATGTCGGAGGCAGGCCTTTTTGGGCGTTGACTACCGTTGACGTTTCAAATAAAGCCTCCTAGGCTATCATGTTTCCGGGCGTCGGACCGGTCGTAGCGCCCCCCAATGTGCGGATGAGCCAAATATGAACAAGGCCCAGGAGAAGAAATTCCGAGACTTGCTTGACGCAAAGCGCCGCGAAATAATCAAGCGCGCGCAACAGACTCTTGACGAGGACATGACGCTGGACGCCAACGAGCTCCCAGACGAGATGGATTTAGCTTCAAGCGAATATCTTCAATCCTTCACGTTTCGTTTGCGTGGGCGAGAGAAAGTCTTTCTGGAGAAGATACAGAAAGCGATAGAGCGGCTTGACAGTGGGACATTTGGGGTCTGTGAGGAATGCGGCGATCGTATTTCGGTTAAGCGGCTGGAGGCGCGCCCAGAAACGACCCTTTGCATACGTTGCAAGGAAGACCAAGAGCGAGTTGAGAAAGACTTCGGGTAGGCACTGGTGCAACCCCGGCAGCTGTCAGCGGTCACGATAGGTGAGTTCTACGCTGGTGTTGCCACGTGTGGACGCCGCCTAGCGATTAGCGGCTTGGATGCGAGATTTTGTGTCTCGCAGAAACGGACGAAGGAATTGGCCAGTATGGCTCTCTTCGTGTTCAGCCACGTGATCGGGCGGGCCTTCCACGACGATTCTACCACCGCCGTCGCCTCCCTCAGGTCCGAGATCGATGATCCAGTCCGCTGCGGCGATGAGTTCAATATTGTGCTCGATAAGCAGTACGGTGTTTCCGACGTCGCGCAGGTCGAACAATGCTCGCATGAGCTTTTCGATATCCTGAAAATGTAGCCCCGTGGTTGGCTCATCCAACACGTACAGCGTGCGCCCAGTAGCTTTGCGTGCTAACTCCGATGCAAGTTTAACGCGTTGTGCCTCTCCGCCGGACAGCGTGGTGGCGGGTTGACCCAATTGAACGTAACCGAGGCCAACCTGTCGAAGTGCCGAGAGTCGCTGTTGAATCCTCGGAATCGACTCAAATACTGCGCTGGCGTCGTCGACGGTCAAGTCAAGCGCGTCCGCTACGGAGAGCCCACGATACCGGATCTCCAGCGTCTCGCGGTTGTAGCGACGGCCCGCGCACGCATCGCAAGTAACGTATACGTCAGGAAGGAAATGCATTTCGACGCGCCGAACGCCGTCACCCTGACAGGCTTCACACCGACCGCCCTTAACATTGAACGAGAATCGCCCTGGCTTGTATCCACGGGCGCGAGCGTCGGGCAGCGTTGCGTAGAGCTCCCGAAGGAACGTGAATATGCCCGTGTAGGTTGCTGGGTTGGAGCGTGGAGTACGTCCAATCGGGGCCTGATCGATGCTTATGACTTTGTCAATCTGGTCGAGTCCTTCGATGCGTTCGCAGGGCCCGACCGAACCCGTAGCGCCGTACAGTTCAGCGCGCGCAGCGCTGAGCAGCGTGTCAACGATCAGGCTGCTCTTCCCCGAGCCGCTGACGCCGGTAACAGCCGTCACTAGCCCCAATGGAATCTCCACGGTCACATCCTTGAGATTGTTCGCGCGCGCGCCAACAATGCGGAGCCCGCCATTACCGGGTGCTCGCCGAGTATGTTCCGAAAGAATACGCTTGGCTCCAGTCAAGTAAGGACCGGTCACCGAAGCGGGGTGACCGATGACGTCCTGCGGAAGTCCTTGGGCCACAATTTGACCACCGTGAACCCCGGCACCGGGTCCCATGTTGACGAGCCAGTCAGCCGCGAGTATGGCGTCACGATCATGTTCGACCATGATGACGCTGTTGCCCTTTTCCACGAGTCTGCGTACGGCCGAGAGCAGTCTCGCGTTGTCGCGGGCATGGAGTCCAATACTTGGCTCATCTAGCACGTAGAGCACGCCGACTAGGGCGGCGCCGACCTGAGTTGCCAATCGAATGCGCTGACCCTCACCGCCCGATAGCGTGTGTGCTGATCGATTAAGACACAAGTAGTCCAACCCCACACCAATTAGGAACCCAAGGCGTTCGATAACCTCCCGCAGCAGAGGCTGGGCGACGACTGCGGTTCTTGCAGGCAAAGTGTTGGGCTGCGCAAGGGACTCGAGCTTCTGCTTGAGACTGCGCAGTGGCAGATTGGAAAGTTGGCCAATGTCAAACTCGCCAAGCTTCACCGACAACGCCTCAGGTCTCAGTCGAAGGCCACGGCATGCCTCGCATGTTCGCGTGACAACGAATCGGTGGACATCCTCAGGTCCAATTGCTCCGTCGTCGGAGTCGTGGTCTTCGCCCTCGCTGACTTCCCCGGTGTCGAGCAGTTTCTCGAGTCTGGCAACGATGCCCTCGTAGCCTTGGGCGGAACGCCGCCTCCTGCCCGGAAGATTTGACGTACCGTAGAGGATTGCTGTCCGTATCGCTTCGGGTAGCTCGTTCCACGGCGCGTCGGGATCAGCGCCTAATTGTTCAACCACACGAGCAACCTCGGTTGCCAAGGCGATGGAACCGCGTCTTCCAAACGCCGCAACAGCGCCCGTGCGCAGCGTCCTCGTGTCGTCCGGAATGATCCGGACAGGATCAATCGTTGAACGGGTGCCGAGGCCATCGCATACGGAGCAGGCACCATGCGGACTGTTGAAAGAAAACAATCTGGGTTCGAGTGGCGGGAGTGTAATGCCATGTTCCCAGCTAACTAGCTTTTCGCTCAAGACGAGGGGAGGGGCGCCATCGCCCCGGTCAACCAGCACCGTGGAATCGCCTAGCTTGAGCGCGAGCTCTACGGAGTCTGTTACACGCCCTTTTGTGCCTTCCCGCACGACGATCCGATCCACGACCACGTCAAGATCGTGAGCTTTGGACTTGTCAACGGTGATCTCAGAGCTCAGATCCAATAATTCACCGTCGATTCGTGCTCGGACATAACCCTCGCGCCGCAGTACCTCTATCTCAGCGTGCAGATCGCCTTTCTTTCCTCGAACTAGCGGAGCCAGAAGGGTCACACGACTTTCGTCGCCAAAGTCGAAAACTGTGTCGACTATTTCTTGAACCGTATATGCGCGCAGCACCTTCCCCGATTTGGGACAATGGGGCACTCCAGCCCTTGCGAACAGCAGCCTAAGATAATCGGCTATTTCAGTGACGGTACCGACGGTTGATCGAGGGCTTTTCCCGAGAGCTTTCTGTTCAATAGCAATTGCGGGGCTCAGCCCTTCGATACTTTCAACTCTAGGTTTGGGCAGCTGATCCAGGAATTGACGTGCGTAGGCCGACAACGATTCAACGTACCGACGTTGGCCTTCGGCGTAGACTGTGTCGAAGGCAAGCGAAGACTTTCCGGATCCGCTTGGGCCCGTAATGACGACCAGTTGGTTTCGCGGCAGGTTACAATCGATGCTCTTCAGGTTATGCTGAGAGGCGCCGCGAACAATGAGGCAGTCCATTAGAATGAACGCTACACTTACCACGAATCATGCATCAAATTGATCCGGTGCCAACCCAACGCACTCGGCAATTGCTTCGGGTGGCCAGCGAGGCGTAACTCGACGTGGCTCGTTGGCTGAATCGGACAAAGGGACAGTGCGCGAATGCCCTTTAATTCGATTGCGCGCAAACTGTCCAGAGGCCAGCAAACCGGGCGACGTTTGCTCAAAAGAAGCGAGGACAGGGAAAATCATCCCGTGGCGAATTCATGATCGACGCAATTGCCGGCCGCGTGGGTTGTCCAACTTAGGTGCTGGTTGCTCAAAGCTGCGTCGTTGACTACCGTTGGGGTGTGGAGTTCGGATCTCCCCGACTACCTTGTCCCAGTGCACACGAACGTGGCCCGGGTTTGGCGTTTGCGTGGCGAGTCCCAACGTGCATGCTCCAACGTCCCCTGACACGGTGCAGGGGTGCAAGATCTTGGGCCTATAGCTCAATCGGTCAGAGCCCCCGGCTCATAACCGGGTTGTTCCTGGTTCGAACCCAGGTGGGCCCACTGCACGAGACAGGTGGTGGGAATCGGATGATAAGGAGTCCGTGGACACGTGACGATAGAAGCACAAATTGAGGCCCTTGAGAGTCTTGGATCCCTCGACGCAGAACTGGTCGTCTTGACCGAAGACTTGATACGCGAAAAGGAAGGCTTGGAGCAGAAAAGAGTTCGATTGGACGAGATCTCGCGCAGACTTGAATCAAGTCGCCTAAGCCTCGCCGAAATGGACAGAACGCGTGGTGACATAGTTACGGAGATTCGCCAGATGAACGTCCAAATCGAACGTTCGCGCGACAAGCATTCTCGATGCCGCACGGAGAAGGAAACGCTGGCCGTTCAACGTGAACTAGAAGAATTGAGAAAGCTGCTACGCGACCGTGAAATTGAAGTTGAGAAACTGAGCCAGCTAACGGATCAAGCCCGCCTCGACATCGGACGTCTGGAGGCCGAACACTCGCAATTGCAAGAGCAGATTGGGTCAACGGAAGCCCCCGTACTTGAACGATGTCATGAGCTGGAGGCTGCAATTGGACAGAAGGAACAAGTGCGAAAAGGATTCGTTGCAAAGATCCGTCCCCAAACCTATCGACGCTACGAGTTGATTCGCAAACGACGTGGTTCCGCAGTTGCGCACACAACGGACGGTACGTGCAGTGCTTGCCATATCTCGATTCCGCCCATGCAATTTCAGCAGCTCATGCGTCGATCGGAATTTGATGTTTGTCCGAACTGCAACCGACTTCTCTATTTCAAAGTTGCGGCCTCGACAACGCTGGAAGACTCATCGGGTGTGACGTGACCAGTGAGGGGCCAGAAGTCATCTTTGTGGCATCGAGTTCGTGGGGCATTGCGTGAAAGCGTGCCCGAGATGTGGCCGCCTATATCCTGCTGAAGCGGGCTTCTGTCCCGAAGACGGTCAGCAACTCACGACGCTGAGCATGGCGCCCGTCGAACCCAGCGCCTCCGACCCGCGTATGGGGGTCTTGCTGTGTGGACGTTATCAAGTCAGGCGAGTCGTCGCTGATGGCGGGATGGGTCGCGTCTACGAGGCATTTGATACCACGACCGATCGAAATGTAGCGGTGAAGCTGTTACATTCCGACGTCGCCAAGGACAGCGTATCGGTTGAGCGTTTCAAGCGTGAGTTTGCCGTAAGCAAACTGCTGCCGCATGCGCACATTGTAGAGGTGTTTGATTTCCAGCCCACACCGGACGGTAGTTATGCGTTGGTCATGGAGTTCTTGTACGGCGAAGAGCTGCGCAATACGATCAAACGTGAGAAGGTGCTCGGTCCGGCGCGCGTTGTCCGCATGCTAAGTCAGCTCGCTTTGGGTTTGGATGGTGCCCACGAACGCCATCTGGTGCATCGGGATCTCAAGCCTGACAACATCTTCCTCTGCCAAACTAGGGACGGAGACATCGTTAAGATCCTTGATTTCGGTTCTGTCAAAGATAAGGCTGAAAACGCCAAGAAACTGACTGTCATTGGTACGACTATCGGGTCACCTTTCTATATGGCACCTGAGCAGGCCCAAGGACTTGATACTTTGGACCGCCGTGCTGACGTTTGGGCATTGGCAGCCATCACGTATGAGTGTCTAACGGGCGAGGTACCGTTCAAAGGCAACAGTGGTCCCGCAATATTGCTCGAGATCCTAACGAAGCACCCACGGCCACCGAGCGAACTTTCACGCAAGGATCATTTCCCAATTGCTCCAGGCCTAGATGTGGTCATGACGCACGCGTTTCAGAAGAGTGCCCATCACCGAATACCTTCGGTGGGCGAATTGGCGGATCAAGTTGGACATGCCTATGGCTTGACCGGCACTCACAAGGAATGGGCTTCGCGAACGCAACAGGATTTGGAAGCGGCAATTGTTGCGAACTTGCCGATTCTGATGACTGAGACAAAAGAGAGGGATCAAGTTGCCGACTCATTCTTCGGAGTAGCTGATGATCTGGGCGACTTGCCGAATCAAAGTCGACGCTTTGGCGCGCCAGATGGAGGGATGCAGAAGAGTTCGATATCGACTGTTCCGCCGCTTGTAGTGCCCGCTTCGCGTTGGCCGATCGTTGCCGTGGCAGTAGCTGCGGCGACGTTAGTCATAATTGCCGCAGTCCTGCTGTTTTTGCTTTAGGAGTCACGCCGGAGCGGATTGCAGTGATTGGGCGCAGTGATGCTATTGTGGCCAAGACTGTGGTAATATGGCAAATTGGCGCTTGATGATGAAATGGTTCGAATTCCACGGAAGAAGAACGGTTCTCTGGGCGAGTCTCGTCACAATGACCGGAGCCAATGCGTGTTGACGTGACGTATCGGCAGCGGAGATGGCGCCAGGTGCAAGCGCTCCTGCAGCGTCCGACCCCGCGCCAAGTGCCCCCATATCCGCGCAATTTGACGAAGCCTCATTTGGCCTGAGGATCGAACCAGACGGCCCGTGCGCTGTGGACAAACCATGTGTCGCTTCTGTTCACTTGGTTGCGAAAGGGGCACATCATGTCAATCAGGAGTATCCGCACAAGCTCAAGCTTCGAAGTGTGGAGGGGGTCACGTATCCGCAGCCCGTCATGGGTCGTGAGTCGATGAAAATCGAGGCCGCGCGGATTGATTTCACCGTGCCATTCACGCCAAATCGCGCCGGCAAACTGACGATCGGAGGCGAATTTGCATTTTCGTTGTGCACTGCAGATCGGTGCTTGATCGAAAAGCGCTTGCTGGCGTTGGATGTTCAGGTCCTCTGACAGCATGCCTCGACTGATTGGAGAATTACTCTGCTGTTTGACACGCACTGCCACCTCGACTTGGATTGGTATCCGGAAGGAGCCGAAGCGGTATTGCAGCGCGCACACGCTGCAGGTGTGCAGACCGTTGTGGACGTAGGAGTTGGGAGCAACGAGCGATCGATTGCCGCGGTCAATCTCGCTGGCAGCCGTGACGACGTTTTGGCTTCAGTAGGCATCGATCCCCACGAGGCGGGTTCATGCGATGCAGCTAGATGGGCTCTCGTCGAGAAACTGGCTTGCGAACCTACAGTCGTCGCTATTGGGGAAACTGGCCTCGACTATCACTATCATCATTCACCTCGCGACGTTCAGCGGGCCGCGTTTGCACGCCAGATCGCGCTCGCCAGAAAGGTGAGAAAGCCTCTCATCATTCACACGCGCGAAGCAGCCAAGGACACGATTGACGTGCTCGCGGGCGAACACGCAGCGGATGTGGGAGGAGTGTTTCACTGTTTTACTGCTGACAGGTCATTGGCCAGCGCTGCGCTAAACCTTGGCTTCATGGTGTCATTTTCTGGAATAATCACTTTTGGCTCGGATGCGAGGCTTGCCGAGGCGGCGCGCTATGTTCCACTCGATCGTCTCGTTGTGGAAACTGACAGCCCGTACCTGTCTCCGGTGCCCGTGCGTTGCTTCAAGCCCTGTGAGCCCGCATTCGTGGTTCATACGGCCCGATATGTGGCTGACCTGCGGGGCACTACTATTGAGACACTTGGCGAAGTCACGACTGCAAATGCCCTTCGATTGTTTTCAGTGCGGTCACCGGAGAGCACCGGCGGCTGAGCTCAGAGGCTTCGCCAGGATGCTGCACCGGTCTGCATTTGGACCGACGCCCGAATTCGCAGTCCCTCGTCCTTGGATACGGTCACTCCAGACAACGGATCTTTGAAGCTGCCGTGTAGTGCGCCACGGTAGTCCTTGACAGGCTACGGCACGTTGCACATAGTCCGGGCCCGGCGCCGAAGTAGCTCAGCTGGTTAGAGCACGCGCTTCATAAGCGCGGTGTTAACGGTTCAAGTCCGTCCTTCGGCACAAAGCCCTCAGTTGTCACCAAAAAGGTCTTGTATTCGCGTGTCCAGCGCAATCGCAATCTTGTACAAGCTGGAAATGGAGGGGCTGGACTCCGCGCGCTCGATTTGTGACAAGAGTGAGATACTCAGACCGGTGCGTCAACTCATTTGTTTGAGCGTAAGTTCCTTGTCTTTTCGGATTCCACGAATTGTGTCGCCAATAATTTTGTGAAGTTGCTCTTCCGGTGTGCGGGCTAGCCCCTTCTTCTTCATGACACGGGTTAGGACTTCACGGAACTCATCGACATTGAACGGCTTTTTGATGTAGTCGACTGCGTCAAGCTTCATTGAAGCAACGGCCGTATCAAGATTCGGATGTGCCGTGAAAATAACGACGGCAATGTCCGTGTCGATTGCGCGAATGCGCTTTAGCACCTCAATGCCGTCAAGCTTCGGCATCATGATATCGAGGATTATTACGTGGTATTCACCCTGCCGAACTTCTTGTTCGGCTAGCGTTGGATCGCTGAGCGTCTTGACGACAAAACCATCCTTTTCCAAAAAGGTCTGCATGTAGTCGCAGATGGCGGGGTCGTCGTCGATGATAAGAATGCGCACAGCGGGAACGTCGATCGGCACGGTTTGTCTCCTCAGACTTGTCGTTCGTCTCACTCAGCTAGAGCACGATTGCTGAAGCTCTGCTACAGCTACACTACAATAGCATCGTCTGAGGTCCCAATTCAACGGTACTGCAACAGCTTTTCGCAAAAATGTGGGCTTAGCTGAAATTCAAAGCCCACCCGCAGATCCCACGCCGGAACAACAAAAAACAACACGGCGATTCGAGCGGGCGGGGGTGGGGGGAGGGGATGCAGCCCGAATCGCCGTGTATGAGACTGTCGCTTGGCCGTTCCAGCTTAGAATTCTAGGTCTGCCACAACCAATTTGCAAGTACCAAGCAATTATTGTTCCACCAGTCTGAATAGTGTTTTCGAAGTGTTACCGCAAATGTGGCGTCTTCCTTCAATCACATTTGCAATCTTCTATTTCAGCAGCGTGCGAGATAGCGGACAGCGTCCCATCGTCAGTATCGCCGAAGTTCGGCCTGTTGGTCTGCAGGCCATGTGTAGCAGGCCAGGAGTTGATCGACTCCGTTGCTCGGTTTGCTGCGAACCGAGAGCGGGAATTTGTGGTCGGGGCGGGCAGATTCGAACTGCCGACCTCACGGACCCGAACCGTGCGCGCTACCAAACTGCGCTACGCCCCGAGGATTGAATCTGGCGGCGGCGGAGGATGTGCCCATCCATGGAACATGTCAAGCTTGGCCCTCAGATTCTGTCTGACGGCGTTTACGTGTTCTCCGTGTGCCGGCGGAGCTCGGAGACAAGCTCAGGCACAATCTGGAATAGGTCACCTATTAGAGAGTAGTCGGCCATTGACACGATGGGCGCTCCGGGGTCGGAATTGATGGCGACGACCACTCGCGCTCCTTTCATGCCTGCGACATGTTGGATAGCTCCTGATATGCCAACGGCGAAGTAGAGATCTGGTGCGACGACCTTGCCGGTCTGGCCAACTTGAAAATCACCGGGAGCGTATCCTCCATCGCATGCTGCTCGGGTAGCGCCCAGCGCTGCGCCAAGAGTATCAGCCAGTGGGCCTAGAACTTCAAAGAAGTGACCTGCAAGAGCTCGTCCGCCCGACACCACGACGCGCGCTTCAGTCAGTTCCGGGCGCGGGTTCTCGATGCTCTCGTAGCCGCACGGCTCAATTTGGGCGGCGGCTGTGTTAACCGGTGCCGCCTCGACCAGTTCAACCGATGACAGGCCGCCATTGGTGCAGGCTGCCTCGAATTCGGCGTGACGTACCGTAAGGACCGTGCAGACGGTTTCGCATGCGCAGTACGCAATGACGTTGCCTGCACAAAGCAGCCGCCTCCATAACACCCTATCTTCCACTTCCTCAAACCCAACGCAGTCGCTTATGAACGCTGAGCCGATGGTCCCGGCAAGTCGGGGAAGAATGTCCTTGCCGGCCGCCGTCGCCGCAGCGACGACATATGTTGCATGTGTTAGATTCACGATTCGGCGGAGCGTTGGCACGTAGTTCTCAGCACAGGCATTCGACAGTGAGGGATCGTCTACGACGTACACTCGCTCAGCGCCGTAGCCGCGAACGGAATCCACGAGCCCTGAGATATTACTACCTATCAGCGCCAGCGAGTAGCTGACGCCAAGTGCCTGGCTGAGATTTCTCAGCAAACGTAATAGCATGTAGACTGGCTAGTCTCAACGCCGAAGAATCTCGCACTTCCAAGAAGACAATTACCCTTGACATATTACCGCAATGGCGCTCAAAGAACCTTGGCTTCGCTGGTAAGCAGTCGCACCAGCTCTCCGGGTGTAGAAACGACACGACCGCCGCCTTTGGCGGACGGGATTTCGAAACGCACATAGCGACACGTTCGTTTCGGAATAGGAGCAAATTCACACATTTCCACGATTGTCAGTGGTTTCCTACGAGCCTGCATGATTGCGGGCAACGGCGCAAAGCGCACGCCCGGCGGATATTGAAAATCGAGTGCCGTACGTGATGAATGCACAGCGTCTGGTGCAACGATGCGAAGGTCGGCGGTGACCACTGCGGGTAACTTCACCCGCACTCGCTGCACACCGCCGTCAACCTCGCGATCAATCTCTAGCCTGCCATCGGCAAGCTCGAGGATTCTTATCGCAAATGTTACCTGTGGCCAGTCGAGCGCTGCCGCCAGCCGCTGGCCCACCTCGTTGCTGTCCCCATCCACCGACTGCTTGCCCATCAGTACCAGATCGCAGTTCGCATTGGTCGCAATTCTGGCAAGCACGTGAGCGACGCGAACAGCGTCCAAATCATCGTCGCGTGTCGCAACTCTGAACGCACGGTCCGCGCCGGTGGCCAGACCGGCGCGAAGCATTACGTCGGCCTCGGACGGGCCCAACGTAACTAGCAATGTCTCGCCGAGACGAGTTCGCGGTGCCTGGCCGTCCTCGGTCAGACGGAGTGCCGCCTCGAGAGCGTACTCGTCGAACGGATTCGCCTTAGGTTCCATCGACCCAATATTGAGATGTTGATGGTCATCGCTGACACGAATTTTATTGGCATTGTCCGGGTCAGGTACTTGCTTTAGCGGAACAAGAATTCTCACGGCGTACTCACCAATCGGATCCCCGATAATCTAGCGAGGCAGACAACCCGCGAACTGATTCACTGGCCGAAGCTGGAAATCAACGGTCAGTACACCCAGATCTGATACACGTCAACGCCTGCGAATCAGTTTACGTATTTGATGACGCTTGCACGTTTGCGTGGCTGACTACGCTTTGCGTCATGACCAAGCCGCCGGATGTCCTTATAGTTGGAACAGGGATTGCTGGATTGACGTTCGCATTAGGCGTAGCGGACCACGGTGATATCCTGATTGTTACCAAACGCGAGTCCAATGATGGATCGACCGTCCGTGCGCAAGGCGGTATTGCTGCGGTACTATCGCCCGAGGATTCATTCGAAGGTCATATCGAAGACACGCACAACGCTGGAGCCGGCCTCTGCCATGATATCGTTGTTGATCTATGTGTCCGCCAGGCGCCCCTCGCCATTGAATGGCTCTCGAGGTGTGGAGTCGAATTCACCCGGTCCGAAAGTGGCGAGTTCGATCTCGGCCGAGAAGGGGGCCATCGCCATCGGCGAGTCGCCCGCGTAGGGGATATTTCCGGTGCTGAATTGCAGCGCGTGTTGCTGCAACGCGTAAGAGAACATCCCAATATCCGAATCCTGGAATGGCACACGGCCATTGACCTCATCGCGATGAGCCGGTATGGGGGACCCGATCGTTGCGTGGGAGCGTATGTCCTAGATGAGAAGGCAGGTGAAGTAAAAAAGGTGCTGGCGCGGCATACGGTCTTGGCTTCGGGCGGTGCCGGCAAAGTCTACTTGTACACATCAAATTCGGATGTTGCGACGGGTGATGAACTCGCGATTGCGTATCGAGCGGGCGCCGAAATCGCCAACATGGAGTTCTACCAATTTCATCCGTCCATCCTGTACGAGCCGCGTGCCAAGAGCTTTCTCATTAGTGAAGCTTTGCGAGGCGAAGGTGCGGTGCTGTGTCTGCCGTCCGGTGAGCCCTTCATGAAGCGCCACCACGAGATGGGCGATCTGGCCACGCGCGATGTCGTGGCTAGGGCCATCGACTATGAGATGAAGCGGACGGGATCAGACTATGTCCTGCTCGATGCCACATCGAGATCGAAAGACTTCCTGCTAGAAAGGTTTCCAGGGATCTACGCGGAGTGCCTGAAGTTCAACATTGATATGGCCACCACTCCGATTCCGGTAGTTCCAGCGGCTCACTTCATGTGTGGAGGCGTAACGACTGACCTTCACGGACGCACGACGTTGCCGGGACTCTGGGCCATTGGGGAAGTCGCTTGCACGGGTCTTCATGGAGCCAATCGACTAGCCTCCAATTCCCTGCTGGAAGCTGTTGTCTTCGCGCGACGAGCCGCCGAACGAGTTAGTCAAATGTTGGTCGAGGTTGCGCAAGAACCATTTCCCGATCTTCCGGATTGGGAAATTGGAGCGGCCCAGCCGAGCGAGGAGCAGGTCGTCGTGGCGCACAGTTGGGATGAAATCCGTCGCCTCATGTGGAACTACGTGGGAATTGTGCGGAGCGAGAGCCGTTTGAGGCGGGCCGCACGCCGCATTGCCGTGCTGGAGGAAGAAATTCGTGAGTATTACTGGCAACATACAGTCACACGCGATCTACTGGAGCTTCGAAATATCCAGACAGTGGCTGAGATGATTATTGCGTCAGCAGCGGGTCGCCGAGAAAGCAGGGGACTGCACTACACCATCGACTATCCTGAATCACGCCCACCGTTTGCACGTGATACGGTGCTCAAGCGTGGTGTTGTTGCGCATTTGCGAAATTAGAACGGACGTCCACGTAGCCGAGGTCGGAATCATGAGTGGTGATTTAAGTATAAGGATCGAACGAGTCGTAACCTATCGACCAGGGGGTTCCAGTGAAGCCTCATAAGGTTGCATTGTGTTTGGGTGGTGGCGGAGTAACAGGCGCGATGTACCAAATCGGCGTGCTGGCTGCCCTCGAGGATTCGGTTGAAGGCTTGCGGGCAGATGGTTTTGATCTCTATGTCGGCGCGTCAAGTGGTGCCAGCGTCGCCGCAGCGCTCGCGGGTGGCCGCTCCGTTCAAAGGATTTATCGTGCCATTCTGGATCCTGCGGACGACTACTTCCCGCTTGAGCGAAAACACTTACTACGCACCGACCTCGGCGAGTGGCGGCGGACGTTGGTGTCAGCGTGGGCGGCACTCCGCCAAGGAACGAGAAGCCTCGTGTCGCGCGTGCCCACGACGCCCGCAGCGCTTTGGGACGAATTGGACCGTTTTGCAGATTCGTTGCCCGCGGGTTTCTTTTCCTTCGACGCCTATGAGCGGTTTCTGGAGGATTTCTTCGTACGGCGCGAGGTCCCGAATCGATTTGCAGCCATGCCTCGCAGTCTTCGCATCATTGCCTACGATCTGGACAGTGGTGAACAGGTGCTGTTTGGAAGCCCGGGTTTCGACCATATACCTGTGACGCGAGCGTGCATCGCCACAATGTCCGTGCCGCCACTGTATTCTCCAGTAAGAATTGGTTCGCGGCAGTATGTTGACACCGGGTCAGCGCAAGTTGCGCAGATCGATGTGGCAGCGGACACTGGAGCGGACGTAATCATTGTCGTCAATCCCATGGTTCCTGTCGTGGCGCAAGACGTCCCGACCGGACATGGCCCTCGTTCGAGCCTTCGCGACAAGGGCATGTTCTGGGTACTGAGTCAGGCAAACCGCATTAGCGCGCACAAGCTAATGCAGGACACGTGCGCCCGCTTTCGAGCTGAAGGACGCGCGGAGGTTATTCTCATTGAGCCGGAATCGACGGACGGCATTTTCTTCATGCACAATCCAGCAAGCTTTGCGGCCCGCCGAGCCATATTGGAATATGCCTATCGGTTCACTCGAGCGCGCGTGTCCCGCTGGTTCTCGGTCGGTTCCCGTGTCATAGAAGTCACAGGCTGGCGACAGCGCTCAGACAACACATTGTGGCCCCCGACAATCCCTGGCGGAATGCGAGAACAGTGAGAAATGAGTCATTCGCACTTGACGCTGATGACAATCATTGGCTCCGTGGCGATGCTCGTTCAGTGCTCAAGGCGGAACAGAATTGGCGAGCATATTTGGGTTATCCAAGATGGTGTACCCGTGCGTGCGTTCATCGTGGAGCGGACCGGAGAAGCTCGCGTGAGGGTTCAGTTCGAAGGTTGTGACGCGACCTGGCAGCGGGAAATCACCACCGACCGAATAGCGGGTCGTGTTACCGATCTCGAGGCGACGCGCCCGCCTACTCAGCTTGCGTGTGCCCCGACTAGCGCCGCGCGCAAGGGCGATCCAGTCGGAGTGGCAGCTCCCGTCAAGGTGGGAGATCGGATTCGCGTCAGATGGCGAGGTTCTACGTACAACGCGATTGTGGCCGGAATACTTGCCCATGATCGGGTGCTTGTGCACTATGAAGGATTCGAGAATGCCTGGGATGAAGTCGTCCCAACGGACCGCATTGATGGCGTGCGCTAGCGATTGAACGGACGCAGTCCAGACCGGGGAATTGGCCGTTTTTGCCGTCAGTGGTGCGGCATGCCGCGGCGACCGCCACCCTGGCGATGTCCGCTTCCTCTTGCGCAAAATGGGCTCGCCCGACGCAGTGCACGTGCTAGGCCGTTCGACCCCATGACAGAAACCGTCCGTACAGACTTGCGCAATGTTGCGATTATCGCCCATGTTGATCACGGGAAGACCACGCTCGTTGACGCGATGTTTCGCCAGACAGGTGTCTTTCGTGAAAACGAAGAAGTCATCGACCGCGTAATGGACTCGGGCGAACTGGAGCGCGAAAAAGGCATTACAATTCTTGCGAAGAACTGCAGTGTTCGTTATCGAGATACGGTGATGAACATTATCGACACACCGGGTCACGCGGATTTTGGAGGCGAAGTCGAACGAACGCTGCAAATGGCTGACGGTGCAATACTCTTGGTTGACGCCGCCGAAGGGCCATTGCCTCAGACGCGTTTCGTATTGAAGAAGGCGATAGAACTTTCGCTACCGATCATCGTGGTTATCAACAAGATCGATCGACATGATGCCCGCCCCGATGAGGTTCTAAATGAGATCTTCGACCTGTTTTGCGACTTGGAAGCTTCTGACGAACAGGCGGCATTTGAGGTTCTATATGCGGTTGGCAGGCACGGAATTGCCAAGCGCAGTCTGGACGAGCAGGCATCCGATCTGACCGCGCTATTCGAGACTATTAGAGATAAAGTTCCAGCGCCCAGGGGTGACGCAGATGGCGGTACGCAGGTGCTCGTGCACAACGTGGAACATGATGACTACGTCGGGCGTTTGGCGATCGGACGGGTCGTGCGAGGGCGCCTGGCAACTGGGCAGAACGTCGCACTAGTTCAGGAACAATCCACGACGGTTCAACGAGTCAGCGCCCTGTACGGTTATGTTGGTACGAAACGGGTGAGGATGGAAGCGGCAATGGTGGGAGATATCGTGGCCATTGCGGGATTCGAACACGTGCAAATTGGCGACACCGTGGCCATTTCCGAGATGCCAGAGGCGCTGCCCAGAATCAAGGTTGAAGAACCAACCATCAAAGTTGCATTCTGCGTCAGCACCTCTCCATTTGCCGGACGTACAAGTAAATGGGTAACGTCGCGCCATTTGCGTGAGCGCTTGGAGCGCGAGTCGCGGCGCAACTTGGCACTACGCGTAGAGTTCACTGATGAACCGGATACGTTCATTGTCCATGGGCGCGGCGAGTTGATGCTGGCAATTCTGGCTGAGACCATGCGGCGTGAAGGCTATGAATTCTGCATGGGTATGCCGGAAGTGGTTGTCAAGTCAATTGACGGGAAACTTTGTGAACCGGTCGAATTGGTCGTCGTCGATGTCCCTGATGAATACGTAGGTTCCGTGACGATGCGGCTTGGAGAGCGGCGGGGGCAGATGGTCCGAATGAGCAATCTGGGCTACGGTCGTGCTCGCATTGAATTCAAAGTGCCGTCACGGGCGCTGATTGGGTTCCGTTCGCAGTTCTTGACGGAGACTCGCGGGACAGGGTTGCTCAACACATTGTTTGATGGCTGGCAGCCCTACCGGGGCGCGCTGTTGCGCCGCTCCAACGGTGCGATTGTGGCCGATCGCGCTGGCACGGCCACGCCCTATGCGCTTTTCCATTTGCAGCCACGTGGTGTTCTTCTCATAGAGCCCGGCGTGGAAGTGTACGAGGGTATGATTGTTGGCGAGCACAATCGGAGCAACGATCTCGACGTGAATGTTACTCGCGAGAAGAAACTGACCAACATTCGGGCTGCGGGACGAGACGAGAATGTAATTCTTGCACCCGCTCGAACACTGAACATCGAGACGGCTCTCGAGTTTATTGACCGCGACGAACTTGTCGAAATCGCACCTGATTTGATTCGGGTTCGCAAGCGAATACTCGCCTGCGACCGCCGTCCGCGTCGCGAATCGGAGTAGGCGCTGTGGCACCGTTGCAGCTCAGGTGATCGACACTCGTTCTTCCAGAGCGAGTCGTCCCAAGTCGCGGAGTATCTTGGCAATTCGATCGACAAGGGCGACCGTACTTGAACGATCGATCGCGCTGATCGCAATCGAACTCACATCAGCTGGTTCCACGGGAATTGATGCCTCAGCGAGTCGATCGATTTTGTTCAAAACAACCAAACGAGGTCGCGCATCTATGTCCAATTTGGACAAAAGCTCCCGGGTGGCGCGCATATGCTCCAGGTACTCTGGATCGGACACATCCACGACTTCAAGCAGCAGGTCGGCATCCGCAGCTTCGTCGAACGTAGCGCGGAATGCGGTGAACAATGTGTCAGGCATGTCGCGAATGAAGCCAACTGTATCAGTCATGACAACAGACTGCCCTGCCAGTAGGTGTAATTGGCGAGCACGCGGATCCAACGTTGCAAACAGCTTGTCTTCAGCGAGCACGCCAGCGCGGGTCAGCGTGTTCAGTATCGTGCTCTTGCCGGCGTTGGTGTACCCAACCAACGCAACGGTCGGGATATCCGCTTGAAGCCTCCGCTGCCGTCGCTGGGCGCGTTGGCGATTCAATTGATCAAGCTGGTCTTCAAGGTGACGAATTCGATCCCTCGCTCGTCGTCGCCCAATCTCGAGCTTCGTCTCTCCAGGGCCCCGTCCACCGATCCCGCCGGTCAGGCGGCTTAGCGCGTCGTCACGGGCGTCCAGCCGAGGCAGGGCATAGCGCAATTGTGCCAGCTCGACTTGAAGCTTACCATCACGCGATTGAGCATGTTGTGCGAATATGTCCAATATGAGCTGGGTTCGATCGATAACTTTCAAGTCAGTGTGGCTTGCAATGCCACTCACTTGAGCGGGGGTGAGGGCGTTATCGAAGATGAGCGTTTCAGCATCGAGCTCGATGGCGCGCAACACGATTGTTTCCAGCTTACCTTTGCCAACGACGAACTTCGCATCGAGACAATCGCGAATTTGCGTCATTCGATCGACGACCGCGACGCCCGCCGTCTCGGCGAGGCTCTCGAGTTCGTCCAAGCGCGAAGCAGCCTGCTGCGCCGCGCGGGAGCGCTTTTCGGCTGCGTGCACGAGAATTGCCCGGCCGTCCTTGGCCCGAATTTCGCGCGTATTGGAGCGTCTTGCGAATTCCTGTTCCAGGGACGCAATTAGCAAGCCGAAGTCCGGCTGGAGTTGACCCCAATGGGTTGGCCCTTCGACGCGAATTGGCGAGTCGTTTGCGGCATACGTCGGTACGTTGACGGCAAACGTGAATTGACGTGGTTCTCCTTCTGGACTTAGAAGTACCGCGGCAACAAGATCCAGTCGAAGGCGTGTGAGATCGGTCAGGTCATCGCGCGACAGCGGTTCATTGAAGAGGTGCGTGTGGACTAGCCTTACACCACGAAACCGTCCCTGGGCGGCTCGTAGGCGACCAATGTCTGGCAGCATGAGGCCAGAAGCCGTCCCGACGATCACGGAGTCGATCGTTCCTGATCGATGAACAAGTACCCCCACCTGCCGAGTTAACTCCTTCGACGCTTCGGCCAATGACTGAACCAACTCCGCCGTGGCGATTCGGTCGCTGGGCACTCGCCGCCGGAATATGCGTTCGAGAGCCCTAATTGCTTTGGGCGCCAGCCCGGAAGTGTTGCCTTGGATAGCTGCCATCTGACCAGCGAAGCTAGTGCAGGCCCTTATCTAAGCACTAGTTTGAAAGAATGCATCTTGGCCGGGCCGACTACGTGGTTTTTGCGGACCGTGCGGCCCCGACGGGCATTAGAGTGACATTCCGTGATTCGGAACGCCACCCTAGTCACACCAGCCGGGCACAAGAGGCTCGGACATTTGGCAGATGATTCCGACTTGCTGTACTTTTACGGTCGATGCTCCAAAGGGTCTGCTCAATTGCCGCAAATTCATATCGGGAAAGCGTGCGGGCGCGCATCCTTCACGGCTTGTTTGCGCTGGCCACGGGTACTGCGGGTTACGCCTTGGTCGTTGGTGCCTATGCGCTACACGACACACTGCGCGTCGTGAGTGATTTGGGTGCCGCCTCTGTTTCTCTTTATGGACTTATCGTGGCGGTGATCATCGGGGCCACATCGCTGTTCCGCGAGATCGAACTCAAGACGATCTTTCCCATCCTCGCCCGGCCAATCCAACGATGGGAATATCTCGTCGGTAAGTTCCTAGGAACATGCATGACACTGGCCGTATTCATTGCAGCCAATACGGGAGTACTGCTCAGCGCGATTGCCGTGTTGTCCGGAAGGAATGCATGGCTCGTGGTCACTTTGTGGCTCTTGACTCTGGGCGCGCTCGCTGTCGTAATGGTGTTCGCTTCGAGATTTCGCACATTTGCATTAGCTCCTTGGGCGGTTCTCATCTTCATACTCGGGTGGTGGTTGGCCGGCACCGCCCCCGATGACCGGCAAGTTCTTACAGCCTCCGCGGCATTGACGTTGTGCGAAGTCGCGATTGTGAGCTCCATCACGACGGTATTTGCCTCGTTTTCATCGCCTTTTCTGACTGCCTTGTTCTCCTTTGGAGTGGTGATCGTTGGTCGATCTGCTGACACGCTGATGCATTTGCCCGTGCGGCTGTTTGGGGGTCCCATTGTGAAGACGGCCACTGCAGTCGGGAAGGTGGTTCCCAACTTAATGGTCTATTTGCCGCCCCGCAGTCTGCTGGTCGGTGAGCTGCCAGAATTCACCGTCTCGGGATACGTCTTACGTTCGGCGATCTATGCGCTCGGTTGGTGTGTCGCTTTGCTGGCATTGGCAAGTCTCTTGTTTCAACGGAGGGACTTTCAATAGTGGACCGTCGTGGATTTGCCCTGACGTGCGCGAAGGTCCTACTGGCATCTACCCTGTCATGCCTGGCTATTACCCATCGGCTATCTGAAGAAGCGGCAGCCGCGGTTGCTTCAAGCGAGCAAGCCTTCGACAATGGAGAGCTAAAGCGGGCGATGGACGAGGCTCGTTACGCCTCGGATGCGGCCGTATTGAATTCGAACCACCGCATGCGCTCAATCAAGCGGTTGGAGGCAATCGCCGTGGGCTCGGAGGCGACGGGCCGCTCAAAAACGGCTCTGTTGGCTTGGTCGAGTCTTTCAGCTGGCGCCTTTTCGACCGCCGGCATGCTCTGGGCGCATTCGACAGTCGAACAGCGGTCAGAGCAGCATATGGCCTATTTGTTGGACAAGGTCACCGGTGAATCCACGATAGCGACCGGACGAGAACACCCATTCGCACAAGCATCATTGCAGCCCTACGCCACTAGGCAGATTACTGGATCCGCGTTGATATTGATGGCACCTCTGCTCGGCTTGGCGGGGTTTGCAGTCGGGTCGCGTCGTGTGGCAGAAAGCGCAGGTTCTCTCAAAATGCCGGCGATTAGGGGGCTCAGTTTGTGCTTCGCTGCAGCTTTATGCTGGTGCGTCGGGTGGATTATCGCGTAGAGTACTAGTGCAACATGATAATGGTTATGCCTTCAGCGGTATCAGGCGATTGGCAGGCGCACGTGGACGCCTTTTGCTGTTTTCTCAGTCACGAAAAGCGCGCGTCTGAGCACACGGTGTCGGGGTACAGGCGGGATCTCGAACAGTTCGGAAGATTTGCTTTCGAACGCAGAAGCAGTCCCGTGCTATTGAATCAAGTTGACAAGGTTCTTATTCGGGCTTGGCTAGCTGACTTGTCACGCCGTTGTGCGGCGCCGACAATCGGACGCAAACTCTCCAGCCTAAGGGCGCTATTTCGATACTTGCTGCGAACAGACCGGCTGCGCGAAAATCCGACGCTGCTGATTGGCAGCCCGAAGTTGCGTAGAAAAATCCCTCGGCTTCTGAACGTTGACCAAACGTGCCAAGTTGTCGAGTCTCCAACTACCTTGCGTGACTTGAACAGTTTTTCTAAATTGCGAGATTCCGCCATGCTGGAATTGCTCTACGGTTCAGGCCTGCGCGTCAGCGAAGCCGTCTCTCTCGACGTGGATTCGGTCGCCATTAAGGAGAGCGAGGTTCGCGTTATTGGAAAAGGCAGCAAAGAAAGAATCGTGCCATTGGGCTCGCGCTGCCGCGCTGCGTTGCACGAATATCTCAAATGCCGGCAACAGTTTACTTTGAAGCGATCGGGAAAAACCGACGAATGCGCTATGTTTCTAACACGCCTCGGGCGTCGAATCTCCGTCCGCTGGGTTCAGAAACTGGTGCAACGATATGGGGCGGTCGGTTCAGGCCGTTCCGACGTCCACCCGCATACTTTGCGTCATTGTTGTGCTACGCATATGCTTGAAGGAGGCGCTGACTTGCGGGCGATTCAAGAATTCCTAGGTCACAGCAGCCTATCGACGACACAGCGTTACACCCACCTATCCGTGGACCAGCTCGCCCGAGTATACGATGGCGCGCATCCCTTGGCTCGGAGACCATTGGCTCGAAACAGGTAGCGCCACGGTAATTTCAACCATGATAGATATCTGTCACCTGTGCCACCACTGAATCCCGACGATCCAACAGTACGCACGAAGAACGGACCTGACCTGCTTCGTGCCATGGAAAATCACGGGGGAGCCAAGCCCGAGGCTGACGCAGCTGCGCAGGGTACCCGTGCTGGCAAGCAAGCGGAACAAGAGTCGGGTTCGAACGCGCAGGATTCGACGAACTCGAATGATCCTTCTGTACAGTATGCCTCAGACGCTCAGTCGGGAACTGGTTCTTCGGGCCACTTGCAGAACCAACTTGAGCGGAAGCCCTTTCTGAATGATCTATTCAATAGGCGCGTACTGTCTCGTCTGAGCCGAGGCTTGGCGACGGGGGCACTCGGCGCTTTGATTGTCGCGGCAGTGGACAGCTACTGTGTTTGTCGATCAGTCACTGACCGACTCAATGTTGTGCGCCTATGGGCGTCAGATGCCGGTCTAGTGATTCCAATGGGTCTAGTTCTTGGTTTCTGCGGCACGTTGCTGGCCATTGTCCTTCACGCGCCCGGCGTCCCGTCCTTGACGGCTCTAATCAATTGGTTGCGACCTGTCGAACCACGTCGCAGGGCGCGCTTAGCTGCGCTTACGCTATTGTCACCGCTGGGGTGCCTTCTTGCGTGTTTGTCTCTAACGCACGTGGCCACGCGCATCCTGTCCACACAGGGCTCTTCCAAAGCCCTTGGAGCCGTGCTGGCGGCTTCTGCGGTGGGTATTTGTCTGCTCTGGATCGGCGCAGTCACTGCGATTGCGCGTGTTCTTGGCAGAAGGTGGCGAACCAAGCAACCCGATCCGGCAGGCACGTTGGTTGTCGGGCTCGTCGTTTCAATGCTCTTATTGGTCGTACTGATTGCCGTTGGCAACACAAGTGGTGCGGGCGGGCCCTTGATGGCACTCGGTGTTTTTCGTCGTGAGGAATTGGATCTGCGTGCGCCAGTTCTGGCGGTGATGCTGCTGGCGCCTGGCTACCTCAGCGAGTGGCTACTTGCAAAGTTGTCCTCACGGGCGTCCTTGGCGATCGCGGTGATCCCGTTGGTGCTTACTGGGTATGCAAGCAAAGTTGGAATGAATGATCGCGCTGTCGCCATTGGCATCGAACGAAGTGCTCCGTTTGGACGGGTTGTCCTTGGACCGTTGCGGCGGCTGACCGACCACGATCGAGATGGATTCTCGGCATCATTCGGTGGAGGGGATTGCAATGACAAAAGCGCCGCGATAAATCCCGGCGCAGATGATATTCCCGGCAATGGCATCGACGAGGATTGCTCGGGATCCGATGCCCGACTCGTCCCTGTCGCGCAGGAATCAGGGCACCCAACTGCGACAGATTGGCGCCAACAGATCCCCAAGGATCTCAATGTGGTCTTGTTGACCATCGACACCGTCCGAGCCGACGTGATTCTAGATGCCCGTCACATTACGCCGAACCTGGACAAGCTGGCGCAAAGAAGCGTCGTGTACACTCACGCCTATGCGCCTGCTTCGTATACCGGCAAAAGCGTCGGGCCATTCATCATTGGCAAGAATTCGAGCGAAACCCAGCGAGACTTCTCGCACTTCAATGCATTTCGGAAGGAACAATTCGTGCAACAACGGCTGCAGCGAGCCGGCGTTAGGACGATCAGTGTTCAAGGCTACTGGTACTTCTACCTTGCACCTTACGGGTTTGAACGTGGATTTGACGTATTGGACAGTAGTGCTTCCCCGGGTCAGGGCTATGTAGAAGGGGATCGCACGACGAACTCGGAGAAGCAGGCGGACCAAGTCATTGTACAGTTGAAGAAGCCAGAGAACACGGCCAAGCAGTTTTACCTCTGGGCGCATTTTACGGATCCACACGCCGAGTACGTTGCCCATCCAGGTTTTGATTTCGGCGATGATCAAAAGGGGAAATACCTCGGCGAAGTTGCGTTCGTCAACCATCACGTGGGACGGATTCTTGACGAAATCGCCAAGGGTCCATTGGCCGAGCGCACGGCAATCATCATTACCAGCGATCATGGTGAGGCATTCGGAGAGCACGGAATGACGCGGCATGGTTTCGAGCTCTGGGAACCGCTGGTACGTGTGCCATTGATCATTTTCAGTCCAAATATCAAACCGCGGCACATTGATGCACGACGCAGCCTGATCGATCTGGTTCCCACGATTCTTGACCTGATGGGAGCACCTCGTGCGTCCAATGAGGACTTGGATTTCGTAAGCGGGCGCAGCTTGGGCGCCGACCTGTTCGAACTGCAGGGCAATGCACTCGAGCACCGTCCGATTTTCGTGGACATGTCTGCCGGTCCCAACAACGCGGAGCGGCAGGCATTCATTGCCGACGACATGAAACTCATTACCTCAAATGGTCGCCCCCTTGGCTTGTATAATCTCGCGGTCGATCCGGATGAACGGCACGACTTGCTCGACGATTCCGAACTTAGAAACAAGATACTTGCACAGTACAAGGCTTACCATCGGCAACTGCGGACGGTTCGTGTTGTTGACCCCAAACTGAACTAGGGTTCGCTCTAGCCCAAGATGCCGGACAATTCCGACGCCTGCGCGAGAAGCCCTGGTAGCCCGCCCGTGTGAAGAAACAGCGTACGCCGAGGTTTCAGTTCGAGTCGGGAAAGACCATATAGGGCCTTTCCAGTATAGACTGGGTCCAAGACCACTCCTGAGCAGCGCGCCACATCGACCATGAACCGAAGTTGCTCGTCATTCGCTACGGCGTAGGCTGGGCCCTTCCAGTCATCGAACAATTCAAGTTCACACTGCTTGCCGAGCGATGGATCAAGCCGCCTACAATCCTCGATGATCGTGGATATCAGTGAATCAAAATAGTGGGCTGTATCACAGACAGCCATTGCGATGATTCTGGGAGCGACATCAAACGCAGCGGCCCCCAACACGCAGCCGGCTGCGGTGCCTCCGGAGCCACATGCATGAACGATGGCATCGAACGGTCGAGGACCACCGGCCAGCCCCAAATCCAATTGTTGGCGGACTTCTCGCATGGCTTCGACCCAACCGAGAGCGCCAAGACCATTCGAGCCTCCCTCGGGAATAACGTAGGCGTGTAGGCCCTCCGAGGCTATCCTGGCTTTTTCTGCCTGCATCAGGCTCTCACGTCCGGCATATTGGGCATGGGATATGAACCGAAGCTCAGCGCCCGCCAGCCGATCGAGCAGGAGATTACCGGTGAGTTTGGGCGGCATCCAAGGATCGTGGGTACGCAAGAAGAGCAGGGATGTCATGCCAAGACGCGCGGCCGCCAGCGCGGTAGCTCGTGCATGATTGGACTGCTCGCCGCCGCACGTGATGACGTGTGTAGCCTGCTCATCGAGCGCCTGTGCAAGCAGAAATTCGAGCTTTCGAATCTTGTTGCCTGACGCGGCGCCTGCATTGCTGTCATCCAACTTCACCCACAACTCAGTGCCCACCAGCGAGTCGAGCGAATCACTGTGGAAGAGCGGCGTGGGTAGGTGTGACAAAAAGACGCGGCGCACGATGCCCGATACTACTGCAGAAGACTTCAGAAAGCCCGCCCGCAAAGCCAGGTTGCGGCGGAAGCATTCGGTGAGCACCGGAGCGCAACATACAGAACTACGGATAAAAACCAAATTGGCACTTCTGCCAAAGTCGCCCGTCTGATTGACCCCCCCCCAACACCTGCGCAAATTCGCCCTCGACAAACCCGTGCGCTGCCTGACCGGGCACGGGAACATTCCAACTGCCAGCAACATCGAAGGTTACCGTACGCTCCTCGGGTTTGCCGAGCCGGGCGCCGCGGTTCGGTACATTCGGGCGTCAGTCCTGACCGAGCACCAATAGACCCAACCGGCGATGCGAGCTTACGACGTAACTGGCAGCCACCATGCTTTGGACGGCAATGTCTCCATCGACCAAGTGTGTCGGAGTGTCGGTAAAACTGGCATGTTCTTCTTGGGGATTTGTCGGCACTTGGCTATGCGTTGTCTCGCACAAGGCGACAAATGCGGCAAGATGCGGTAAACCAATCGCGTGTGCGACCTCACTGTGATCGGACCGACCTTGCCCTCGCTGGCGCGCGCCGCGATTGCCCATTGGCTTCGCGAACACTCGAGATTAAGCATCGACACCACGTCAGCGCCCGCAGCGCCCGTGTTTGTCACGCTCCATTCCGAAGGCGGACAACTTCGAGGTTGCATGGGTACTTTGGTTGCGCGCGAGCCAGACGTTAGATGGGAAACAGTTCGATGTGCCGTAATGGCGGCCACCGATGATCCGCGTTTTGTGCGATTGCCATTGGATGAACTCCCGCACGTGACCATTGACGTTACAGTGCTCTGTCCAATGGAGCCGATTGCGAGTCCGGAATTGCTCGATCCAAAGCGGTATGGTGTCGTCGTCAGCGATGCACAAGGCCGTCGAGGAGTTCTCCTGCCCGATCTAGAAGGCATTGATGACGTTGAGACTCAACTGTGCATTGTTCGCAGGAAAGCCGGCATCCCCGCTGGCTCCAAGATGGACATGAAGCGTTTCGAGGCGCTGCGGTTCTGCGAACACGAATCCGGCAGAAACTGACACGAACGTCGGGAGTTGCGACAGTTGCAGTCCGGACCCAGCCGAATCGACCTGGCTCTCGTACATGGTGAATGCCTCCTCCACGCGCAATCGCGCGTTCCAGTGGTTGGCCTACCCGGATCGGATCGAGGGTGATCTGGGTAGGCCAATGGGTGGGCCGCAGATGGCCAGACCTCCCAAATTGGAGGTTGACTGCGACGCGCCAACCAGGCAAAACCGCACGGATTCATCTCCCGGAGGAGTGGCCGAGTGGTCGAAGGCAGCGGTTTTGAAACTCTCCTTCGCCACTATCAACGGACTCCAACTGATATGATATCAAGAGGTTAGAGAATTCGTTGACGCTCAATCGCCGACGATTCAACCTGAGTGCCGACGATTCAGATGACTCCGGCCAGGGGAGGGAGGTCAAGGTCCCTCTCCCAACCAATCCCACGGGAGGATGTCTCTACGAGGGGAACATTCAAGTCTATGGGGTTGGGGATGATGGGACGAAGTCCTCCTTCTCTGGTCGCGAGTACCATTGTCAGTCCCCGGAGAAGAGGTACCGCCAGGTTCGATCTCTTGGCAGTCGAACTCGTGCCGAGTCTCTTGTTTTAATTGAGAGGGTCAAATTGGAAATAGCTCGATCTCAGACCCCGGTCTAATTTCAACGATCTATAACAACCGAATACCCGGTCAGGTAGGATCAAGCGGTGGAGGCCCATTCCCTCCCTTCGGGTGACGCGGACGACCTCACATCGAAGTGCTCACGAAGGACATCCTTGATCTTCGTCCGATACTTTGCCAACCCCTGTTGCGTCATCGGGTGCTCCTTGAGTGAGGGCAGTAACTTATGCTCGGCAATTTCCTGGTTCGACCGACCCTCAAGGAGAAGCTGGAAGTACAAACCCAGGTCCGGCATGAGTCGAGGGCTCACTGCTTGTTCAAGTTCTCGAGCAAGTTCGTCTTTCTCCTTTTCCGGCAAGATCTTGCCTAGATCGTCCCAGGATGAGGGCTCTTCAATAAGTTCTTCAATATCCAGGTGGCGGTTCCGCTGCTTTCTAGTCTGTTCCAAGGCAACATTCTTGACCATCACCAGAACGTAGCTTTCAGCTCTGTGCAGGATCTCACCGTGGATTGCTTTCCTGAACGTTGGCGAGGTCAGCATCTTGAGGGCTGTAGCTGAAAGCACTTCTTCGGGATCACCACCCGCACCGAGATACTTGTACGCAATACTTCGAGCTTTGAAACCAAACTCACAGCCATAATCCCTCGGCAATTTGTCAATTTCCCTTACGGTCTTTGGATATACATCGGTTCGTGGCAAGCCCTGCACCTCGCACATCAGGAAAAGACCATAGGCAAATCTCCCAAAAACCCCTGGTTCGGCGGCAAACCGTAGCTCGTACAAGAATCTCCCCACCCGGTATCCCCATGGGAGAGACGCATACACTCGAGACCGTAGTTCTTGAGCAGCTTGAATAAGACGTTGTTGAGGTGTCACGAAGTAGATCTGATAGAAGTAGATCATCACCCAAGTTGAAGGGTCTAGGGTTGTACCCACTGAACTTATGGCCACAAGTTGATTGTCCAACCAAGCTTGACCTCGAAACCCCCTCACTTGGTACGGGCAGCCGTGCTGGCCAATAGCCGATGCCCGACTCCGGAGAACCTCGACCGCACCACCGGTTGCCGAGCTTGTCGCTGCCAGCGTCAGAAGCTGACGGACTGCATTGAATATTAGATTCTCGCCGTCTTCACTCTTTCATTTCACTTCTCACACTACTCAACGATCAGCCCTGACTCTAAGGTTGAACCGTATGCAATGGGGCATCATTTACGCTGCTTGGTGGCGCCGTCCCCTTCGGGAACCGCAAGTCAGACTCTCAGCAACTGTAACTGGCACCAAGTTGTACCAACTACCAACTAATGTCGTTTAGAGCCGCGAAATGGCATGGTGGCCAAGTGTTGCAATCTAAGAAGCCACACGGCCAAGCATACATATGGAGGTCATCGGCTATGTGTACTTAGAAATGTCTAATAGTCTGCTTTGCAACCTTACAGTGGACGGCGCAGTACCCCGCATTTTCCACAACAATCCGGTTGACATACTGCTGCCACTTCCTTAACGTTGGTCACTCCGCGCGAGTTGGTCACTGCTGTCCAACAGCAATACCCCGGTTTGAGTTCGGTGAGTGAGTAGTCATCCACCACCACGCGCACTTTGGTCTTGAATAGGACTTGGTCCAATGACCCGCGAAGAAATGCTCAGAATTAGCCAGTATGAAGGTCGAGAAACATACCTCGATCGGTGGGATCTGTATCGCCTTGGATGGCAAGACTGGACCATTGCTCTATTTCTTAGGCTACCCGACAAAGTGGCCGAATCAGGTCATACACACAGGGTCTATTGGAGTAGCAGGCGGGTCAATGAGGCTCGGGAGAGAGCCCGCACAACGCCTGCCCCTAAGGTTGTCCCAACCCGCTTCGAGCGAGAGCCCGTGATCTAACGCTGTGAGGAGACCTACCATGTTTGGATATCAAGTATTGCCGGACAAGCATCGTTGCCCGACCTGTAATAGCAGACTTTACAAATGCCAGGAGTGCGACAGCGTTGTGAGGATAGATGATGCTCGATTCACTGTTTATGACGGGAGGGTATTAGCATGGTGCAAACAACATGCGCCGTCAGATTCATCGGTTTGCGCGGAGGAGGCAATCAAGAAAGATCGTGAGGACAATTGTTGCTTTAAGTGCTGCGAACGAGTTGGCTCGGACGATCTCACTATCTATGAGTGGAGAGATGAGTACGGCGATCTCGTCCGCTGTGTCGGGATCTGCAATACATGCCGAGAGACAGCCGACGCTGACCCGAGTCTGCTCAAACGGGACTGACCTAGCGCTCGTAACACTGGGCCAGCCCCTCACCCAAACCAAGAACGCTTCCCAAAGGAGTTAGTCAGTTATGGAGCAACCCTTTTTTACTACATCGGTCGAAGCCAGTCAAACCGAAGAACTCACCACTGGTAACCTCATGCAGGACGTTGACGTTGAAACCGCGTTACTCGTCGATGACTTCAGGAGTTCTTGGGCTCAATTGTTCTACGCGAAAATGGATCTCCTCAAAGTGATCAAACTTCAACAGGGAGTGAGGGTGTGATGGCTGTAACATACGACCAAGCTCTCAGGATCTGCGACATACTAGCTCCACTTTGTGAGTCCCGTGCCGGACGGGGGCCATACAGTAAGGCCATGACGGCCGCCGAGATCACTCCAGAGATATCACCAGCGCGTGAATACCCAATGAGTCCCCAAGCTGCATCAGCCCTGATGATGGAGGTGATGGAGGTGATCAACACCACTGACAATTCGCCCTATTTGGTCGGTCTGTATCCTCTTCGTCCAAAAAAATATGTGGTGGCGAGAGTCATAGAAGAAGAGAAGCAAAGGAAGAAGGAGGAGAGACCTAAACTCTACCCAACTCGATTCGAACGTGAGGACGTGATCTAATGACCGGAACCGTGCAGGATTTCAGGACAAATGCTGGCTCACGCAGTACGTGCGGTTGACGGTGAGTTTACGGCTAATCAGCTGTTGGTAGCTACAAAAATGAATAGGAAATTCAGGCTAGCCCTCTTGAAGGTTCTGGGAACTGGAACCCTGCCGCAGGCACACGTGCTCGGTAAGTACCTGGTTAGGTGGTGTCTGATACACCACGCAAATCAGGGCTATGTTCTAGTGGGGCGTAGAGGGCATCGTTCGACCTGGCTATTTTCTATAGTGCTAGTGGATGACTTACGGACACGGCACCCTCGACTAAGTATATCTATCCCTGATGATAGTGAATTACTCGCTGAACTGCCCCTCCAGGCCCTCCCGAGGCGGCTAAGTAGTTCATCCAGCACCTCCCGACGAAAGAGAACTAAGCTCCCACCCACGAGGTTCGAGAGGGAGCCGGTGATCTGATATCCAGGCTCCCCTCCAGGCCCTCCCGAGAAGGCTAAGCTTCCCCTCCAGCCCCTCCAACGACAGTAGGGGAAGCACCCTCAGAAGATACTGAGGTGGACGCGCTGTTGCCAGCGTCTGCGGCGGACACTCACCGCCGGCCACGCCCAAGACCGCAGCAACTACAACCCAACCGAGCACTGGTGTGGGTCCTTCTTCCTTGAAATCGACATGTCCAATGTCGATTTATCCGGCACTCACTTTTTCATATTTTCCAGAAGCCAAGTCCAAATCGAACCGGCCATTTACGGCATTTCCGCCTCTTGCAAGACCACCATCGGGAGTCCATCATGCAGCCATGACGCGCACAAGATCCCGTCGTGTAAACGACATCCATCTGCTATTTAGTGACGAGGAATTGGCAGACGTTCGTCAGTTAGCCGAACATCTCGGTCTATCAGTGTCGGACTGCATCAGGACAACGCTCCGGGCTGTTATCCGAGAACGGAACCGCCGACTTCCAGATAGCGAGTAGGAGCAGGGTGGCCCGACAATCGATCGTGGCCCCAACGACTCCCTTCCTCTTAGGAAACCTGTCTTCTTGAACTGTGGCGGCTGCAGCCGCCACGGTCGCTACACCTAGTTACTCACTGCTCACATACACGAGCCTCAGGAGGGCTTTATCCATGACCCGTGTTACACCGGTTCGACATGACCCAGCATCCACGGATAGCGATAGATACACTGACGAACAAGTTTACAATATATCTATAGCTCTCATAGTCAAGCACATGTGGCCGCTACAAAAGGTGAGGCACACAACCAGCTTGTTGCACCGGAATGTGCTGGACATAGACAGTGTCCTATCAGAGATAGACATACTACGTGATCGCCGGGGTGAGACGCTGGACAAGCGAACCAAGTTGGACAACCTACACGAGACTATTTTGAGACAAAGAGCAACTCGAATGGCACTTTCGAGGGCACCGGCTTCACCGGAGCTTAGGCGCCAGGAGCAATTCATTGAGAAAGAGATCGCGGCGTGTCTTAAGGTGCTTCAAGAGTAGGCCCACCAAACCCACCACAGTTCTCACCCGAAGGTTGAGATACATTCATGAAGTGACTTAATCACACGTTGGATGGAGGAATTGACTATGTTCGCTTATATTGTGATGGACGATACCGATGATGACCACGATTCAGTGCCCGAACCTCTAGCGGCATTCACGGATCAGCGCGATGCAGACGCCTATGCTAACAGATGGGAGCCAGCACTAATGGTCTTCCCGCTTGAACTACAGGAGGGCGTGTGGGCACGAGGTTCTGCCGAGGTCGAAAGATTAAGAGAAGAAACAAAGAAGTACTGTGACTCAAAAAATATCTGATCCAGTTGCGGAGACCATGGCCTCTGAGGCTCACTGGCGGGCAGCTATCGTCGCGAAACTAGGGCACATCCATAACCAATTGAATGAACTCGAGCAACTGGTTCTCGCTCCGTGCTACCAAGGGGAACCCCATAGATCCTCACCGGACGACACCGACCAACTCGTTGCCAGCGTCTGTGGCGGACAATCACCGCCGGCCCAATCCAAAACCTCACCAGTTGCAACGAAACCGGCGAGTGAGATCGACATTGATGAATTGATCAAGGGGATTGTCTAAATCGACACGACCCTGAAAATAGATCTGTTTTCTTACTTATCTCCCTTACCTATGTATGGAGGCAGCTATGTTGACTCACGGCAAGCGACGATGCCCGAAGGGCAGTGTCCCTGTTCAAATCAATGTCCCTAAGCAGGCCCACCAAGTGGTCAAAGCTCATGCGGCCCTGAGCGGAACTACTCTACAGGTGGAGATGCAAAAGCTCTTTGTAAACTATGCCGAGCATCTGCGTAAGAGGCTAGAAGCTGTTGCAGAGGCTTAAGTTGTTGCGGCCAACTGAGGGTGGAATCCAGTTGGCCGCTTGTGTTACCGAGAATGACTAGCTTCGAAAGGAGGCACCGCAAATGCCTAATGAGGTTAACCTTACACCAGAAGAGTGGCGTGCGCTAGAAAAAGATCTCGACCGTCTCAAGAGAAGACAGGTTGACCTAGTTCCTGTCTTCACGAAGCGCGAGATACCCGGTTGGCCAAAGAACCCCTACAATATCTGTGCCGAACACTGCATGTACAGACCGATTGTGGAGGCCCTGACGACCTACTGGGACACTTGGGTCCACATAGCAGCCTACAGCTGCCCCACTGTGCCAGTCAGGCTCAATGGCGAGGCCTTGGGGCAGGTGCCCGTGACCATGCACTGGGGGATCCTCGATATTGATTGCGATTGGGCCAAAGAGAACGAGCAACCCGTGCCCGACGCGTGGAGACGCGGAGAATGGGCCAAGGTTCAGCAAGTTCAAGCCGACCACCCCGGGATCTTTGAGTACGACACGAAGAATGGCTACCGCCTGTTGGGGAGACTTCCGGCGCCGATCGAGTTGCGCTCAGCAGAACAAGCAAAGGAAGAGTGGACCTTCCTGTACCAGTGTTACCGAGCCTATCTCGCCAGAAACTACGGCATCCAAACCGATCCAGCCTGCAAGGATTGGAACCGGTTTTACGCGGTTCCTCATTGCACCAGGCTGGGCAAGAGGGAAAAGCGAGGGTCAAGACCACCTGAGGATCGGTTCGTCGGTGGAGACCCACGGCGGATTGGAACTTGGCATCCACAGTTCAATGAAGAGGACCTCTCAACGGCAATAGACCTTTGCAACCCTCGAAACCAAATGACCGACTGGGAGAGGTATGATCATGATACGAACCCGTCTATCGACGCAGGCAAAGGGATCTTCTTCGAACTCCTCGCCGCTAGGAACTTGATCGGAAAGCAAATAGGCCCAGACAAGTACCAAGTGATTTGCCCAGCCGTCCAGCAGCACGGCAAGAAAGGGACTCGTCCGGAGGACACGGTCCTCTATACGGCAAAGCCTGGAACCATGTGGGGGCACATGTGGTGCAGCCACGGCAACTGCGGTCATGTCGACTGGCAATGGGGACAGTGGAAAGCCCTTTTCACCGAAGAGGAGATTGAGCGGGCTCGGGACCGGTGCGGCCTGAATGACGCGCCCAAGCCCGTAGAGCTGACCGAAGAAGAGGGGATGAGTTTCCTTGAAGAGGATGACCAGCCATGACGAATACTAATGAAGGCGAACTCCCTCTTCGATCTGAAGACTCCGGATCAGAACCGATTACGCCGGCAGAGGTGAGGCCACTCTCGTCAGACCTGGAAGCCACCATAGCTGATTTCAAACCCGAACCGGAGCCACCTCCAAAGTCACGACCATTTGACTCAAATGGGTTCCGATTCAAAGCCAAAGGCAAAGCGAAGGGGGAACCAGCTATCACCGGCGGCGGGTGGAAGAAGTTCTTGGATCTGAAGATCACCAAGACGAAGGACGGCACCAAGACTAAGCTTGCTTCGACTCAAAAGAATGTGGAGCTGTTTCTCCGAAACTTCCCCACGTTGAAGGGGCTGGTTCTTTGGGACGAGATCAGGCAACGCGTCTGCTTCGCACGAGAGGTACCCGAGGCTTGGATCGAACAATACCCATCGGCCAAAGCTATCAAGCGGTTCACACCGTGGCAGGATGTCCACGACTCCCATTTGAATACCTACCTTGGCAATCAAACAGGGATGCAAGAGTTAGTGACCAAGATCCCCAAGGCCATCATCGCTGCGGCGATGGAGAATCGAGTCAACCCAATATTAGAATGGCTCGTGAGTCTAATTTGGGACGGGATACCAAGAATTGAATCCTGGCTCATCGATTGCTTGAACGTAGAGAACACTGAGTACAGCCGGTTTGTGGGTCAGCGTTGGCTACTCTCGGGCGTGGCCCGTATCTGCAACCCAGGCGAGAAAGTTGACCACGTTCTAATGCTCGAGGGGGATCAGGACTTGGGGAAGAGCACTGCATTAGAGAGGCTTGGAGGTGAGTGGTACTCTAACGCGGACATTGGCGACCTGAAGAACAAAGAATCCATACTTCTGTTGCAGGGATGTTGGATCTTAGAGTTAGCCGAGGGTGACATTTTCAAGAGTGCCTCCCAACGAGGTTTGAAAGCCTTCATCACCAAGGCGGCCGACGACTACATTAGGAAGTACGAAAACAACACGACCCGATCAAAGAGGACAGTCATCCTCGCGTTGACCACTAACGACCGATATGGCTACCTGAAAGACCCCACGGGGAACCGCAGGTACTGGCCTGTTGCGGTACAGAGTCACATCGATCTGCAAAAGCTAGAGGCGGCTAGGGATCAGCTCTGGGCCGAAGTCTATCACCTGTACCAGAGAGACTGGGGGCCTGACTCCCACGTGCCCTTCGACGATCGGATCAAGTGGTGGCCGGAGACTGAAGCTGAGAAGGCTATGTGTCGGAAGGAGGTTGAACTCCGCGAAGAGGAGGATGAGCTCCTTCCGGCAGTTCAGATCGAATTAGCGGGAACAGTGGACACAATTAGCATCGCAGACCTGATGGGTGAGAACCACCTTAAGTTCTCACGGGTGGAGCAGTCGCGCTTCAAGGGCCGCGTCCAGAACATCCTAAGGACCCTTGGTTGGGAGCCGAAAGCCTCCAACAAGAGACCAAGGCCTTGGGTCAGAGGCCCAACTGCTGAGCCTCCTGGATCTTACGAAGATGAAATGGCAAGAGATTCCGATGAACTGCGTCAACGGATGCAAGAGCAAGGGTGCTGATCCGGCCGGTGCCACCTCACAGGTGGCACTGGAGGTGGTGGCACCGATGATGTCCCTGGATCGCCTCTGTGGAATCTATTCCGTGCCACCTACTTCTTAAGATCTCTTAAAGTCACCGTGAAAACAAAAACGGAATTCATAAAGACTTTGGAAAAAAATCGGTGGCATGGCTGGCACTAGTGGCACTTCTTACTGCCCGGCCTGTTACTAAGGGAGTAGAATCATGATAGCGAAAGACTCAAGAGGACTGGAACGAGCACAAGCCCAAAGAATTGAACTCTACCAAGGGAAATACCGAATCCTATTCCAGGTGCTGTCCGAGAAGAAGGGATCTGGCGCGTCCGGCGAACTAGTGCTGGACGCCGCCAATCCGAAGACAGCCGGTCAGCTCCGCCGGCTGGGCCTTGAAAACCCGCCCAACAAGATCCCCAAGGAACGAGATCCTTGCCAGACCATCTTCGCGTCACGGGACTGGATGGTCAGGATCACCAACGGGCTCGTCGTTGGGATCGAAGAGGCAGTTCCCGTAACGCGCAAGAGTTCAGAGGAGTGATCCCCAACCCCGTGGCCTTCACCGCAAGACACTGCTACGAGCTCACTAGCTCTTGAGCTGAGACTAGGGGTGGTACCCGTTGGGTCTCCTCGCTTTATGGGATTACGCGCAACTGTACATTAGACAGGAATATCTGAGTATTCGAACAACGAGATATTGTCCCGGCCACCCAAATCGATGCACCCTTACTTGTAACACTCAATTCAGGATATTGCTCAAGTTCGATTATCATGTCTATTAATGGAAATATTTCGTCGGCATATTCCAGAGTGATTCTGGCCTTGTCCCGGTCTCGAGCTGCATGACCAAGAGACGTCAACCATTGCACCCTTAGGCCGACGTATTTTCTCGAGTAGGCCTCTTGACTTACCGGTGGTTCAAGTTCGATCTGTTTGACAATTTCACTTGGCAACGGTCGTAGCTTGAATAGGGCCTCATCAAAAGGTGGTGGTGAAGATGTTTCTTTGATCGGGGGTGGTGTTGCAGCAATTTCGGATTCCGGAACGATAGGCCTATGACTTCTTTCTCGTCTCCACTCTGATACCCGGTAACCAACAATCCCCAGAGCAATAACCAAAGCATAGGCCGAGAACAAGAGTATGCTTGGGTACTTCTTGACCAATCTCCACGATGATGGTGCAACATGTATCTGCGCATCAGCAAGATCAACCCCGATGGAGCTGCAGCTTGAGACGGCTCCTGCAACCCAGACTGACGTTTCTTCTCGGGCCGTTTGCAACTGTGGGTATTGACTGGGATCAATATCCACCCACACTACACCAGAGCTCATGCTGAGGTTCTGGTGGAACGCTAGCCGGACTTTTCCGCCTTCAACGGGGTGACCGCTCAAGAGGTCAAGTTTCCACTTAACCTTCATGCCCAAGAACTCGTGAGCCCGTTGATCCTGTCGAACAGGCGGCTCAGAAGTAATCAAATCCATAAGCTCGCCGAACGTTGGGGAGCTATTGTAGACGTCTGGACCCTTAGGTGTCCACTCCGAGACCGTAGTGAACATCCTGGCCAATTGTGGAGATACAATGTTTACGAACAAAGGGGCGACGATGGATGTGAAGAGCACAAGCAGCAAAGTCGTGTGACGCTTGGCCCATTTCAACATAAATTAGATGATACGCTAACACTGCGTGGTCACCAGAACTAGGATATGCCTGGCAACGCTGAAAAGCGGCGCGGCCCGTGGGACAAACCACCTGTGTTGACCTGCCTTGCGCGTAGCGCGAGTCTTCTGGCACTCGTAGATTCAGCCGTAGAGAGCCCGCTCCCTGAGGCACTTCGCAATCCCATCGTAGCCGGGGAACATTGATGCCCCGTCAATACCCTCATGCGAAAGTAGGCGAAGCAACCGGGGTGTCTGTTCTCGTGGTAACGAGAACTTGCGCATTACTGGCGGTGACATGTCTTTTTTCTTGGAGAGCAACTCTTCGTTCTCTTCAAGGTACCTGTCTATCGGCAGCATGTCTTCCACATTCAGGATGGTGACGAGACCAGCTTGAGCGTGGAGATTGGGATTGCTGGAGTTGGGTGGCTGATAGAAAGAAAGGCGGCCGATAGCCAAAGAGTCGTAGATGTCCGGTTTGGGCTTCTGAAGTGCCCAGACGCACATTATTTCCGATTTTGTTTCGGGCTTGGCAGCCTCGGCTGCCGCAAAGTACGCAGCATTTAGCGATCTTCTGGTCCAGTCCAGAAGACTGGTTGGAAGACCATGATGCCGAGCTAGTGCCCAGAGCGGCCACGATTCGGGCTCCGGATTGCCTCCATAGTGACTTGTATTGTGCCCAAACACTTCAGGACTGACGGTGGGAATATCCAGCCCGGCTTCATCGAGCCTCTCCTTGAAATCCCGTAGGAGCCCCTTCTCACAACCGCTGATGCGAGCCCAAGCACCCGGTGTCAACGGATCTGGGATGCCGTCGATGCCGAACTCTTTGAACTTCGCGGGGGCGTTCTTTCGATAGGCACTTGCCAAGAGTTCCCAAGTTGAGTCAGCCATTCCCCGAAATACCCATTCCGATGGGTTTGGCTGCCAGAGACCATTCCGAGGACTCAAGATATCCAAGAACTCTTCTGGCAAGTTCAATTGGACTTCATCTGCCACCCATTTGTCACTGGTCATTTTTCATCTCATCACCGGGCTACCAAACGAGGACAGCCTCAGGAAAGCCAATAAGCACTAAGGAGTCAAGTTCGATGTAACGAATAATGAGCCCATTCAAATCCGTCAATCATCGGCAAGTCTCACCAAGGATAGCAGGTAGTCAATCATGCCCAGGATCTGCACGACCCGTTGAGGCTGGAGTTGTCCGTTGAGATGATGATGAACGGGGTTACGAATGAAGCCGAACACTCCTCGAAATAACAAATGTGCGGCCTCTTGCTCGGCAGGATTAGAGCTGACATGGATTACCGGAGCTGACCCCTTGAAGGCAAATGCGGCCAACTCGACGCCCACCAAAGTGTCTGGTGCATTTGACACCCGACGAATCCTTGCCTCAAGAATTCGAGTGGCCTCTGCAACGACTGTATCAAGCCGCTCTTGCTGCCCGTCATCCGAGAAGTTCTTGTAGAGGTCTAGACACCGAGAACGCAGCTCCGAGTCAAGTATCTCAATGCTTGCTATCAACGTGGGTGGTGGCTGAGCCGACCGAATCGGTGAAGTTGCGGAGTCCGGTAGTTGCAGCATTTCAGGCATGGGAACTTCATTGACCAGCAGTGGCACTTCCGACGCAGGCTCGAACACGCCGGTACGCATCAGCTCCTCAATTGGCAAGAGTGCCCCATCCACCGAACTTAGCAGATGGGTCGAAACCCCCGGCCGTTGAGCGAGCAAATTCCGCCGGCTCCTCAGGTGTCGAAGATACATGGAACAAACAGACTTCGTGAGTCTCAAATACCCGTGGGAAAGTGCCACTGAGAGGAAGCCCGGATTACTACCATGTGCAGTAATCTTTTCGTCCAACCAGGCCACAATTCGTTCAATTCGTGCCGCCTCTTGGGCAACCGGCAATGTATTAGTATCACCAACTAGATCGACGAGGTCGGGCTCGTGACTCAAAGCGGCACTGTCCTCATCAAGGAGCTGCTTGTATCGAGCAAATGCCTTTCGAATCAGCCTGACATTTCGAGTTGTCAGATAAATCCCTGCGTAGCTATGGTCATCATTTGGCTCAGGCACGGGAAAATGCTCCATTGTAGTCGCGATGGACAGCCTAAAAGCAAAGTCACTCCGCCGTCCACAGGGCCACGAAAATTGGACGTCAGGAAATCTGACTCATTGCATCCATCCGGATCGGTGATTCCGCACTAATCTCGCCTCGACCATTTGACCTACCCGAGGGGGCGAGTCAATGACCTTACTGCCTTCTATTGCTGACTGACTCCCACCAGGCTCTATGAGCAACTTGAAAATCCTCTTCTAGTTGGGTCCTGCGTTCTTCTGAGACTCCTCCTCGAATCCCCGATTCAAGGGCTTTCCTGTGCTTCTTGACCTCAGCCCACAGCTCCTTCCAGTGTTGTTCATATCTTGATCATGCATGGTTCAGTAATTCTCCGAAGGTTGTCCAGTCTTCCTCGGCTCTCGTCAACAGACCCCTTGTCCATCTAGTTTGGTCTGGGTTTGTAATTGCGATCGGGGATTAGCTTTCGTTGCGTCACGATTTTCAGAAGCTCGTCAATGAGCCAAGGAACATCTTGGTACGGCAACGTGACTATGTCCGCCGTTTGAGATTCAACCGGATCGAACTGTTCGATTTGGATGAATCCCTCCACGTCAACAGTCACTTCGATCAACTTACGAACAGGGAGCATACGGTCGGGCACGGTGCCACCCAGCTCTCAAACCGAACCAAAGTCAACAGTCCCATTCGAGTCCCAGGGTTTTGCCTGTTGACCATCGGAGACACCATGGGGTAATCAGGTGCGTATTCCGGGCTGACGCGATCACACATTCCGGCGTAACCCGATCATCGATTCCGGATTGACCCGATCAGGAATTCCGGGGCACCCGATCAAGGATTCCGGAGCACTCGGTCACCGATTCCGGAACACCTGGTCATGGATTCCGGAGCACTCGATCGGCCCTATGACCCGTGTCGGAGACTGCGGAATCGAAGCGGCGGGCACGCCGCGCTTGGGTCGCCGCACGTTCTGGGCGACTCGGGTGCGCATGTCGGAGCCAATTAGCATGCGTAAAGTTCGAGAAGTTCTTCGTCTTCGATTCGAGTGTCGCCGTCAGGTGCGCGAAATTGCCGCCTCGTGCCGCATATCTCCAGCAACAGTAGGTCTTTACCTCAAACGTGCCGTCAGCGCGGGGCTCGACTGGGAGCACGCCGCGATGTTGAGCGACGCCGAGGTCGAAGCTCGCTTGTTTTGCTATGAGCGGCACAGTGTCGGTGGTCATCATACGGTTATCGATTTCGAATGGGTCCACCGCGAGCTGCGTCGCAAGTATGTGACGCTGCAGCTACTGTGGACCGAATATCAGGATTCTGCACGTCAGCGTGCTGACGGAAGCGAGCCCTATCAATACAGTCAGTTTTGCGACCTGTATCGCAAATGGAGAAAGAAGCTATCGGTGGTGCTGCGCCAAGTGCATCGCGCCGGCGAGAAGGCGTTTATCGACTATTCGGGTAGAAAGCCGCAAGTCATTGATGCCGAGACGGGCGAAGTCCACGACGTTGAATTGTTCGTGATGGTGCTCGGCGCGAGCAACTACACCTACGCAGAGGCAACACGGTCTCAAACTGTGGGTGATTTCGTGAGTTCTAACGTTCGCGCATTCGAATACTTTGGTTGTGTGCCCGAAGTACTCGTCCCCGATCAGCTGCGCAGTGCCGTTGCGGGCCCTCACCGCTACGACCCAGACATCAACATGACGTACTTGGAAATGGCGCGGCACTACGGCGTGACCGTGCTCCCGGCGCGCCCGAGAAAACCGCGTGACAAGGCGAAGGTCGAAGTGGGTGTGCAAATCGCCCAACGCTGGATCTTAGCACGTCTTCGCCATCGTCAGTTCTTCAGTCTTGCAGAGCTCAATGAAGCCATTGCGGAGTTGCTCGAAGAGTTAAATCGACGGCCCTTCAAAAAGCTTGCCGGCTGCCGACGCTCCGCCTTCGAAGAGCTGGATAGACCTGCCATGCAACCGTTGCCCTCGCATCGTTATGAGCCCAGTATCTGGAAAACCGTAACAGTCCATCCCGACTATCACGTGGACTTCGATGACCGTTACTACAGCGCTCCCTGCGCACTGATTGGGGAAAGTATTGATATCCGCGGCACGCCCAATACGGTCGAGCTGTTTCATCGCTCAGTCCGTGTTGCTTGCCACGTGCGCTCCTACGGTCCCAAGTATAAGCCCATTACCTGTCCCGATCATCGGCCACGTTCACACCAAGAATACGGCAAGTGGCCGCCCGAGCGTGTCTCCAATTGGGCGGCCCAAAAGGGCCCCAACGTCCAGCAGGTAGTCGAGCTGGTCCTGGCGCGTTATCCGCGCCCCGAGCTGGGTTATCGCGCTGCAATGGGAGTTATCCGGTTGGGTGATCGCTACGGCACTCAGCGTCTCGATGCAGCGTGTGCTCGGGCGCTGAGCATCGGAGTGTGCGCACCTCGCTGCAAATATATCGAATCGATCTTGAAGCACGGTCTCGATGCGCAACCGCTCGCTGTCAGCGCAAATGAAGCTCCTCCGCTCGGCGTGCATGAGCACGTCCGCGGTGGTGATTATTACGATACGGAGGTATGAAGTGTTACTCGAAGAAACAATTCAAAAGTTACTTGAGCTCAAACTGGGCACGATGGCTCAGACGGTACGCGAGCTCGTCGATGCACCCCCAGAGCAACAGTTGTCCTGGCAGGAACGCCTGGGGATGATTGTCAACCGCGAATGGTCCGAGCGAGACAATCGGCGCCTCGCCCGTCGCCTCAAGGATGCCAAACTCGGCATCAAGGCCAGTCTCGAAGATGTCATCTGCGAGCCGAGTCGCGGCCTCGACAAGGCCCAGCTGCGCCAATTTGCAACCTGTCAGTGGGTGCGCGCTCACCAAAATGTGATCTTGTTAGGTGCCACTGGCGTTGGCAAAAGTTTTCTCGGTGCCGCACTCGCGGAGGCTGCGTGCCGCCGGGGTGCTCGTGCCCTGTTTTCCCGTGTTCCACGCCTCGTCGAAGAACTCGCCCTGGCACGCGCCTCCGGCAGTTACTCGCGTGAGCTCGCACGCATCGCAAAAATCGACGTCCTCGTGCTGGATGATTTTCTAATTGCACCACTCAAAGATGCCGAACGCCGCGATCTACTCGAAGTGCTCGAAGACCGTTACGACCGCAGCTGCACCATCATCACCTCACAAGTTCCGACCAAAACTTGGCACGAAGCCCTCGGTGATCCGACAATTGCCGACGCCATCTGCGACCGCCTCATCCACAACGGTCACGTCATCCAGCTCCGAGGCGGTTCTATGAGAAAACGAAAGGCCCTACCAATAAGTCAAACCACCCAATCGACCCAATAACCCCGTCGCTTCGCTCCGATTCCTGATCGAGTCCTCCGGAATAAGTGATCGGGTGTTCTCGGATTGGATGATCGACTACAGCGGAATATGCAATCAGGCATCTGGCGGCCCTCCCGGATGGCTCTGTAACCCCCCTTACTGACGCACCGTGGGGCCGCCGTTTCATGGACGGGCATGGTTGTGGATTGGCTGATTGGTTAGGGTCATCCTTCTAAAAGGATTGACCACGACCTGCGTCCGGAGCCATTCTAGAATGTCTACTCAGCTACGGGAACACCCTACACCCTCTCTTCGGAGGGTGCGCCCCCGAAAAGCCCACTGGCTGCGCCGCTGGCGGGATTTCACCTAATTGGATCGACGGGGCCAGCCTGCAGGGGCGAGCCTTGCTATGGAGGTGAACAATGAAAGACAAGTGGTACGCGGACAATAGAGATTTGATCAAGTGGGCAGTCTTGTTTCACCTTGCTGAGACCTACGGAGCCCAATGCATCTTGCAGTTGGCGTTCTATCGTCCGACTAGGTTCGACAAAATCGTAATTGATATTGATAGTAAACCTCACGCCATCCCCGCAGAAGTGATAAAGCACTTCCGCGATATTCAAGCAATTAAGGGTATCCAATCCAAGGCCCGAGTAGAGGTGTTGAGTGCTGTTCTCACCGATGATCGAGGGGCATATTTGCAAGCAGTCCATGCGTTCCTGTCCAAGTTCTCCCAAGAGCAGTGTATCGTCTTCGTTAACCCTGACACTGGGCTTGAGCCCAGGAAAGCAACGCTGAAGCATGTCCTCAATGACGAGGCGCGGGAGATCTGGAAGAGTTTGAAGAATAACGATGTCTTTGTATTTTACCAACACAAGACAAATCGGTCAGGAAAGCCTTGGATCAACGAGAAGCAAGAGCAACTAGCCAAAGCGCTACAGGTGCAGGGTTCATCCAATTCGATCAAGAGCGCCAAAGCACTCGAATTTGTTAAGGATGTAGTCTTCTTCTACATTCAGAAACCCTAACTGACATCTCAGACGGCGAGGAATCCTAGTTTGACCGCCCTTCCCTCGCTTTAGGGGTATTGATCTGGCAGGCGCGAAGAGAGTCTAGTCCGACTAAAGCTTCAGCAGGAGCAGAAGTCCTTTGACGATGCTGGATGTCAGCCAGGCTCATGAAATATGGCAAGCACGTTTCCGTTGGGTATTGGCAATTTCCAATGCGGTCTTGAAACTTCGACGGAATAACTCCGACCATCTGACGTTTGAGCCGTTGCAACTGAGCAATTCTGAACCCGAATCTGGTCCGAGCATTGCGGTTCGACTTGGATTCCTCATGTTGCACCAATGTTTCACCGACTAGTGCGGGCAAGACAATCCGAAAACTGTCAATGACCGCGGAGGTGCAGAATCATCGTCTAAATCCACCCAGATACTCGACGTCGCTATGCCCTGTACCCACATACATCTCAGGCCAATCATAGCCACAGGAGATCGTACCAACATCAAGAAGCCCCGACAAGAAGCCAAGTGAGTTGCTAGAGAAAGTAGGAGGCCAACCTAGAGCCAACTGTATCCCCAACGTCCAGGCCTCCATCGAAGCCCCACGAGTTCGTGACCGCACGTCGGTTCCTCGTTGGGGCTTCGAACTATTTGCGCGGGTATACGTCTTGCTAGAGCCACCGTCTACGGCAGGCTTAGCAAATCATGTTTCTGAAACCACTCATCGGCAATTGCATTTCCGTGGCCGTACCAGTTCTGAACGGGGAAGGCATAAGCCGTGATGCTGTCATGGGTGATTTGTCCGATCTTGGCGATGATGTCGATCACGGTAGTATTGTAGGGGACGGCATAGGATGATTGCGTGACCATCACTCCACCCAAGGTACCCTCCAGGTACCTGACAAGCTCATTCCTATACGGGGAGTCCCTGTTGTCATCGGTATCAAAGTCGAACATAACCACAACAGCGGTGTGTCGCTTGTCAGCACCAGACACCCTGCGAAGTTCGTCTAGGGGATTCTTGCGGTCGTACTTGACAGTAATTCCCATGGCCCCGAATTCTACGGCATCCCCAGCCAATCACGGAAGTTTCATTGGGTTAGCCCGCTACATCCCCCAAGAGCTAGCCTGCAGATGCCGGCCATGCGATTTGCGTGCTAGTATTCGTCACCGTGACCACAAACGAGGAGCCAGAGCCGCTTGATCTGGGAAGAGTTCGTAAGGTGCACAATTCCGCTCACCTGGGTTGCTGCGCTCTCTTCCGAAAGTTTGAAGACAAGGATTCGCCTGGATCAATTTCTGGCTGGACTTGCCTGGGAATTTCCAAGACCCCCTATGGCCAGACACTGAACCACGTCTTGCAAAACGAACTGAGTGGTATGCGTCGTACAGGAGCCACTCACTTCTTGGCGTTTTCTTGTTCGTCCGAGATTGAGCTTGCGGCAGTACACAACGGGCTCTGCGGGAAGTACCAACCACTGCATCGAGTATGGCCCCCAACGAGTCCCATCTAGAGTTCTCGTGCGGTCAGCACACGATAGCAACCAGCCACTGGCAGGTGAGTTGGCTGCCGAACTTGCGACACCCTCAGGGGCTCGTGAAGGTCTGACAAGTTATGCATTGAGACCCGTTACCGTTTACTTCAGGATTCCGCGGTTATGGACCAACAACCAGTTGACAAGGCGAAGCTAGAACGAACCAATCGGTACTTCACCAACGAGTTAAGGAGAGCCGGTATCGTGGTTCAGGATGGCGGCTACTCGCTCCCCCGGTACGGCAACGATTGAGCCTCGACCCTCTGGATTGAGCCAGAGCCAAAAGGGTTCACGGTCAGGGTCCGACTGCATCGTCGGGGTGAACACAGAGGTCTGTTGCGGGTATCAGACTACTCAGAGCCGATCCGGATAGAAGACCTTGAAGCCGTTCGACCCTTCATAGTCGAAAAATCCAGCAAACCTTGACCACCGGAGTACTACCGTTCTAACCTCGCCCCATCATGGCCGCCAAAAAGACCTCCAAATCAAAAATCTCCGCAAAGAAGACAACTAAGTCTCAGGTGAACAAGAGCCAATTTATCCGAGACAATCCGAGCCTCTCAGTTCCTGAGTTGATTGCCAAAGCCAAGAAGGCCGGGTTTGAGCTGAGCCCCGCTTTCATTTACACGTTGAGGAGCGAGGCGAGGAAAAAGCAAGGCAAGGCAACAAAAGCCATCAGTCTGGTTGGGAAGCCCCACAAGACAGGCCCGTCTGGCTCAGTCGAGCAACAGTTCGTGGCAGCGATATTGGAGATGGGTGCTTCAAGAGCAGAACAACTCTTCCGAACAACGGTCAACAAGGTCAGAGCCCTGGCCAAGTAATACCCCAGCAACAAGAACCAACGGAGCACCCCGCCAGGTGCTCCTAGAAAGCCCACCGACCCCCATCCCTGCATCGGTGGGCTTTCGTTTGTCGTGACGGGCTATGAGTTGGACTCAACACCCAGAGCATTCGAGTGTTGGGGCCTCTACTTGCTGAAGTTCCATCCTATGCTGCTCAGAGTCACATATTCAATCCGGGACATATTTCATTCGAAGTGGGTGGGATAGAACAACCGGGCAAGTCACATGGACTTCATCGGCCACCCACTTGTTGCTGGTCATATCAACCGCCCAACTCCCGGCTTTCTCCAATTTCAGGTCTTCACAAAGGCTTTGGGAAATGCACCTGGATCTATGCACTTGGCTCGCATTCATTGGACTATTGTGCGCATTTCGTTGCGTAGCTCTTCATCTTGACATGAGCTACATGAGGCGGTGGGACTTGGTGAAACCAAGAAACAAGCTGGGGAGGACTGACCAATGAACATGAGAGAACGTTCGGAGCAAATATTTCAGGAATTTGCGGAAGAGTCAAAGAAGACAGGATTCAATGAAGGTGCACGCTTCTCGATTGATATTATCCAAAGTCCAGATGACCTAGTTGCCGTTCGATATTTGCAGGCCCGGGGTCTGGTCTATCCGGTAGGCTTCGAAGGATCACCTTGGGCATTCACACCCACGGGAATCCAAAAAGCGCGTGCGTTGCTTGCCGCTTGATTTGGGTGGCCGAAAAGCGCGATCCTTAGGAGCACGCGCCATCCCTAGATCGCAATCCGGAGGTTCGCTAGTCATTTCCGAACATATCAGTAGCGCATCAAGCCAGCCTCGCACGACGCCCGATGACCCGCCCGCCTACTTCGAGAGTTGGATTGACGGCTGTCCCAATCCGGACCTAGCCTTCCCACCAAGACTACGGAGCACCTCTCCCTCATTTGGTGCTCCCAGAAAGCCCACCGAGCCCCACCCCCTGCCTTGGTGGGCTTTCGCCTAGTGAGGCCGAGCCGTTCTTGGGTAGGTTCTCCGTTGTCAGTACTTGTTCGCACCTATCAGCGCATGAGCCCGATCAACCTGGTCCGGGTACAAGTCGTCGGGGACTGCAGGAACTCCCAAGGCCTGAGCAACGATGTATCGAGCGCAACCCTCGAACTTACTACTACGGCAGTGAGAGTTCTTGGCCATCTCGGCGGTCGTGGGCATGTTCTTCAGTGTGCTATTGAAAAAGGGACATCCCGAAAGCCTGGGACAATCCGAACTTGGCTTTGACATTGCGGCAACAATACGACACGGGGCCGTGTCGGGGAAAGGGTGTCAGTTCAGGTAAATGCAGGTCCACAGGGTAGCGCAAATATGCCACTATTTATGCTGGATCGTTGCCATTGAACAACCTGAAGTAACTCCGACTTGGAGTGCTGAGAACTCAATTCAATCCGGCGCAAATCCAGAGAATATGTAACTCTTGCATGAACTCAATCTCACTTGACCGTACCTTGCTACGGGGCGAACGTCGCAAAGGATGTCCGGCCTATCCATCGAGTCAACTAAGGAGTTCCCGCACCGCTAACAAACTTAGGGAGCACCCCGATACCCACTCCTTCCAGGTGCTCCCAGAAAGCCCACCGAGCCGCTACCCTTGCTTCGGTGGGCTTTCGCTTGTTAGGCCCGACCAAGGTTAGATCTTCAATCTGGGCTGCGTTGGCCTTTCACTTCCCAAGGCTGCTTTCAGCTTTTTTAGCAGGTCCTCTATGGCCTCATCGTAGGTGTCATACGACGTTGCTTGATAAGATTCGACACCCCCGAGCACATCGTCAATCGATACTACGTGACCGCGGTCCCCTAAGAGTGAGGTACACGTTGACCGCGAGTTGTGTCGCAGACGAAGGGGACTTCACGCCAACACCACTGCCAACGTGACTCTAGAGCCTCCAAATGGTTCCGAGGCTTCGCCATCTTGAGTCCGGACGGAAGAGGAGACGCTGACCGCAAGTAGAGATCATGCTCTCTGGGAGGGAGCACAGGCGGTCGAAGGGGCCTCGAAGAGTGGCTTTGACGGGATGGGCCTGAGGAAGCGCTCAAGCGTTCGGCCCTGAAACTACCGATTTTCAAACAGGGCCTGCACCTTGCAGGTCTTTCTTCCAAATTTCAGTTTATCGGCGGGCTTATTGCCTGATTCTGACAAGTGTAAACAAATTGGAGATTCGAATAGGTACCATTCTTCAAGTCGTCACAAGTCGAACCAACCAGAGTGATGCTTGACTTGCTGGCATCGGTATATGTCCATCCATCAGTTGTACTATTGGGAACTTGGATTGTCTTGCCAGAGGAATCAGTAGCCCAAATTGCAATGGTCCAGTTCCCTTGCGGAACATTTTGCAAAGAAATCGTGCAAGAGGCAACGATACCAACAATCTGATTCAGAGCCGTTTCAAGTCCGGCGGTGTCCGACACGGCATAGTAAGACGTTGCGCCTGCCTGTGGCTCGCCACCAGCCTGTGCCATGGCATTAAGTGCGGTCGTTGCCGACGCCACGTTTCCGATGCCTACAACAAAGGTTGGAAAACCGGCTTTCTTTGCATTGGCAATAGCGTTGGTTGCTCCAGTCGTGTCAGTTGTATTGGCGTTTCCATTCACACAATTTGGTTCACCATCCGTTGCTAGCAGAAGGTACTTCGGATTCGAATCTGTAAGGGTCTGCATGTACGCTACAGCATTGTTTACGGTTACGGTTGTTGGGGTTGCTCCTCCCGGGGCATTTGCCGCTAGTGATGCGACAATTTGAGCAGCACTATTTGCCGAAACAGGGACGGCTGGCGTTGTATTTACCCCACATTCGGTAACTCCACTTCCAAAATAGAACAATCCCCAATTGACTGAACTCGACGCAGTTACAACGGTTTCGATGGCAGTCGTCACCTGAGACCACTTGGAGTTGGCTCCGCAGTTGCCGCTGCCATTGGCAGATCCGCCAGTGCATGTCTTGTCGTTCGAGTCATCAGTCATCGATTGGGATCTGTCCTGGATGATCAAGATGTCTGGCGGGAGAGCTTTGATGGGGACCGCCTGCTGGGCGCAATCAGTTCCAGTGGACGTGCTGGTGCTCGTGGATGTGCTGGTGCTGGCGGATGTATCTGTCGTTGTTGACGCAACGTATGAAGATCCTCCCGTGGTGCGGACAGTGAAGCCGGCGCTTCCACCAGTAGTACTGTCGCCACCTTCAACGCCGTTGTGAGATGAGCACCCAAGCGCAAAGAGTGGCAAGCAGGCCAACAAGCCATACGAATCATTCATTCTGGAAGATACATGCGCCATAGTGTCCTCGTTCCAATGCAGCTGTACTTCAACTTCAGGAGTCGCGTTCGCTTGGAGTATATCACCTGGTGACGTGACATGCTCGATCGCCAGTGGCTACTCGCGTAGTGGCTTGCGTGTCATTCTAGGTTGCGAGCACAAGGGTTCAGATTGACATCTAGGTCTTTATCCCATCAGCTCACGCGAGCACATCCCGCGTATTGCTCCCTCACCCAATACCCGCCGGCTTGGTCACTACTGACGTGGGTCACCTTGTAGTCTGCGTTTCTGCTTGGAACGAAGCAAGAAGCTGGAGAACCGACATCATCCTCGGTGCTCAACCAAGCCCACCTGGACATCCAAGCAACCGCAACTGCAGCGATGATTGCCGGCTTCAGCTGCAAGTCATGATGAAAGAATCATGAACTTGAGTCTCTTTCGACGACTCCCCGCACGGAGAACCAAGCTTATCGGGTTCGCAGATCGCGAGAGTGGAAGCGCATACAGGTACCTACAACTGCTCCAGGAGAAGCTTTCGGGGTCCCTGGACACAAACCTGCAGGGGGGAATACTGATCGACTCGCAGACCGTCATGCCTTCGAATTCAGCAATTCAATGCAGCAATATCAATTCACTCTTGGAGCAACTGGATGCCTTGCTTCCGGAACACCAACTGTGCTGCGAAGACGATCCCGAGCGAGGGGGTCTCCAATGTGTCAATGCCAGGTTTTTCACCCTCACTCCTTTGAGGGGTGGTGATCCTATCGAGGGGGATGTAAGGCTCCAAGATCGCCAAGGGCAGAAGATGTTCATCGTGGGCATTGGGGATGAGCAAATCCAAATTGCACCAGATAACGCCCATGAAGGCATCAAGAAGCTCCTTGAACGCATTTGTTTCCGGACGACTTCGGGCAATCAGCCTAGCGAAGACGTTGACCGTGTTCTTCAAACCCTTGCTTGTGACAGTGAGGTGCTGGGAGTGTTGCATCAAGGTTACCCAACTCAAATCTCCAAGGCTTATGTGCGAGCGACTCCAACTTCCGAATGGTGGCTGTTTGATGACAATGGAAGTTCCAAGTGCAATTTCGATTCGGTTGAAGCTCAAAAGGCCATCCGAATCGGTTTCAGGCCCAATTTCATCTGGTGCTCGCTAGCTTATCTGCGACACTACGGACATAGGCCCGCCCAATCACTGGCCAAGTTGTTCGCAAGAGTATTGGAATTGGCGAAGAGCCAGGAGGAGGACCTTCAAAGCGGCAACGGCGGGTAGACACAGCCGCCCAATTCCTCTAGCATCCGCCAACAACCTTCGGGAGCATCGGCAACACTGATGTGCTCCCCGAGAGCCCACGTCGATTTCCATGCTTGGTGGGCTCTCCTCTTTTTGTGGTGTCCCAGGGAAAGCAACAGGCCCAAGCACCATTGCCCGGGCCTCCCTGAAGGTAGTGGAGCTTCAAGTTGATGTGAATGCGCGGGCAATGCCCTGCTGGCATCGTAGAATGACAAAGAACGGACCTGACCGAGTGGCGACTCAATGCCAAGCTGCGGTAACATGCGGATCTGAGAACTCCAACATCCTTGTCAACCGTGGACTCAGGTCCGATTCGTTCGATTCCTCCCTGCAAGCATCGACTGAACGTCCAGAGCCAGAACTGCATGAAATCACCCCTCAAATCGGTGAACGAACACTCATCTTTGGACGAGCTGCATGGGCCGCTTGACGGGGCTTGCCCCATCCGAGATCCTCTATTGATGTGTCGGTCGCGGGAAACTTTGGACGTCAATTGGTCAGACAGGCAGAGCATGACCACCGGAACTTTTGAAGTGCTTCTGCAAGCCACATTCGATGGGAAGACCGTTCAGGTTGCCATTACACATGGGGCCTTTACCCTCTACGGAGTCGAAGCCTGCAAGCGGTTTGCCGAGCTAGAGATCGTCAAGGCCATGCAAGATGGTTTACTACCTGAACGAGTTGAAGTGTCTGAGAAAGACTTCGCCAAGTAGACGGCTCCACACAACTTCTGACAAGAACCCCCAAACCGCGTTTGTGCAGCCAGTCACGAAGCCAGCACTTTCCGGATGAAGCTGCGGCAGCGTCGGCCAGACGGTTTACTGTCTCTTCCGAGTTGGCTCGTTCTTCGACGACAGCAGCCGCCTTGCTTGTGGTTTTGGATTCAGCAGTATCCTACTCTTCGCGTCAGATAATTCAGGGTTCCGTTGTTGCTCACGCTGACCAGTCCTAAGATTTGTCGCCGCCGGTCTGGGTGGAGTTGTGTTTCCGCTGTAGTCCCCCACCAAGCATCGTGACCTAATCGACTGCATGTGGACGCGACTGGGTGGTTGGCGTAAATGGTGTTGGTATGACCCAATCCGAAGATCCAATTGAAGTACTTCGTCAGAGACTCGTAGCATTCACTAAGCAACTAACATTGGATGGCTGCACCTGCGAACTAGTTGGTGGCAAAGTAATTCTGAACTCAGTAGAAGGCAATTTCGACCAATTCACTCCATTCACGTTGATCGTGGCCGTCACGAAACTTGGCAAAGCCAACAAGACCTCATCGTCTCCTACGGACCACGACGAAGCATCGTGTTCTTCTAGAGACTAGGCCTATCTGAAGGAACTGCATGTGGATGACAAAGCCCGCATCTGGCCCGTCGGACATTGACCAAGAAGAAACTGCGCCGTCGACTGGTAAGAATTGCGGACTTCACACGGGAGGGCTACGAATCCCGCTGCCACCCGCGTAGAAAGCCCGTTCAGATCCACGCTGTTGGAGCCCAATTGGGGTCCCTTCAAAGATCGGCCCGGTGGATGGGGTAGTGTGAGGTCAATGTCCCAATTTGCTGCTCAACACAAATGCAAGACCGTTGGCAATGTCATTGCTCACTTGCAAAGACTGCTTCCATCCGAATACGAGTTTCAATGGAACAGGCCGTCACCGACCGAAGAACTATCTCATCCAAACAAGTTTCAGACCTTCAAGGTCGTTTGTATTTCCGACAAGACCCAGGTCGAGGGGCGAGTGTATCCCAACGATGTCAAGAACCCCAGCGCCTTTGAAGTGGCCCTGAATAAGCAAGGGGTAGCGCCAAGAAACGTTCGTCCAAAAACCTGTACAACTGATTTGTTGAACGTAGCTATCGTGATTAAGAAGCTAATACCCTGTCTGTGTTCAGCTGATGCTGCCCGCTTCAAGAAATGATGACTCGAATCGCTGCGGCAACCGCGTGGTTGAATCGTGCGAGAGCCCACGTCATGATCGAACACTCATCTTTGGGTTCTTCGGCAAGAGCTACTTGACCCAATCCGGACTCGGTCGGATCATCAATTGATCGCCTCATTCGGGAGGGGCCATGTCAATCGAGTGGACGGGCAAATGTGGAATGAACAGTGGAACCTTCGACCTGGTTCTGGAATCGAAAGTCGAAGACAAGACCGTTCAGGTTACCCTCACCAATCAAGCGGTCACGCTCCACGGGGTTGAAGCCTGCAAGCGAATGGCCGAGCTGAAGATCGCCAAGGCGACGCACAGTGGCCAGCCACTCGTGCAAATAGAAGTGTCTGAGGCAGATTTCACGAAGTAGCCACCTATGGCGAAGACGATACTCGGTTTGATCGAGCAGCCAGCAAAAGAGCACTGACTTCGTTGGTGGGGCGCTCAAGTCGTAGTCCGATGTCACTTCGTTCGGCGGTGACATACCGGTTGGCCACCATGGTGAACGAACGCCGTCAGCATGCGCCGACTTTGATTGCAATTTCGTGATCATGGCCGTTCGAACTACAACCTCAATAGTTTCCGAAGGCTAGTCCGCGGGCGACTGCCGATTCCAGCGGAGTACTCGCTTGCAATGACTTTCGGCTCACCATTACTCATGGCTGCCTGGGACACATGCGAAGCCATAGGTGTTTCAGCGTTTGAATCAGTTGTGCGGGAACCAGATTGTTTCACGGACTCATGGTTTCCATGGGGTGGTGTCACCACCGACAGGTCACTACTTTGCAACATGACCCAATCAATCTTGATGATTTCTTAATTGGACAAGCTAACCCAGTCCTCTATCATCACGCACAAGAGCACGGATTGTGCTCCCAGAGGGCCTGCCACCGATTCACGGTCGTAGGCTTTCGCCAATTTTGGACTCTTGGATTTCTTGCTTACCTAGTGTCTCAATGCATTGTTTGCATCCGACGGACGCAGACCTCTTTGCAAGCGCGGCACCAGGGCTACATGAGTGATAGTCACCAGTGGCTAACCGGCACCGTACTCGAAGTTAGGATTGCCTTGGGACCAATCAAAGTGGCCACCTCATCAAATACCTGCTTATCGTGAAGCTGTATCCAGTTGACGTGGGCGAACTCCGAGAACTCATCACCCACACGAGGAAAGATCCAGACGCCCTCAAGAGCGCAAGTGACAACCACTCTGCAATCGAGCAATTGACCGTATCTCTTGGCTTGACGGTACGCGAGACTGAACTCGCGGAAGTTGTGAAGATGCAACTTCGACTCTAGGACCATCGAGATCCTGCTTGGCCCTCCGAATGAGTAGTTCGGCTTGATAGTGACGTTGATACCCTCTGTTGCTAACTCGATAGTAGGCCTGCGTCTGCAGTTCTGCCCCCCATACCCGAGTTTGTTCAACAACGGCTCGATGAAGAGCACTTCAACATCTCGTTCGAATTTTGGTCCCCAGAACCCGATTCTCGCAGGAGGAGCTACCAACTCGTCCTTACGGGGTCTGCCGACTCTCCCAGCTGGAACTAACTGGATTACTTCGGCGACCTTTTGATGTACCAACATCTCAACAACTACACCGAAGGCCGCGATTGACTGCCCGGGAAGACACTCTGTTCCCGTCCGCTCGGTTTTGTTGCCTTCGCTAGTTGTGAACTCAGCCGCTAGAGAGGTTGGATGGCCTACCGGTGTCTCATTGAATCATGACCGAGCCCACCACCAAGAGCATTCGAGCAAGCCTTCCCCTCGACCTGTGGAACTCTGTCCATATCTTGGCTTTCGAGCGCCGCCAGAACATCCAAGCACTGGTACAGGACGCACTGAGGCACTACATCGGGTGTGAGCATCGCGATGAGGCCGTTGCTCAAGTTGAGGCTCAGCCCTATCTAAAAGTAGGTTGGCAGCCTCGTCTGTACACACGCGACGAGGTCACCATCTATTGGCTCAGCACTCCCCCGGCCCGACCCAGTGGCGGAAAATAAATTTTGGGGGGAGATTGGAAGGATTCGATCTTAGAACCGAGAGCATTGCAAGTAGGACTTCATCGCTGAAAACTCGGGGTATCGGTCGAGCACGCAGAGTTAGACTCGGTTTCTCATATTCGTCTAATGTCGGAAATGAAACTGGATCATCCCAAATCCATCCAAGCTCTCAGCGACGCTCAATCAGTCCTGAATGGCCCGCTGACGTTGACCACGTGAGCATCACGTGCGGAGCAGACCAGCTTGGACCTCGAAGTGCCTCTCAAGAACCTGCTTCACTTTGGTGCGGTACTTAGCCAGGGCTTGTTGAGAAATCGGTCTCTCTTTGAGGGATGGGAGCATCCTCTGCTCAGCCACCTCAGCATTGCTGTACCCTTCCATCATGAGCTGGAAATAAAGCGGCAAATCGGGCAACAATCGAGGACTTACGGCATCCTTGAGTTCCATTGAAAGTTGGTCCTTCTCTCTTTCGGTCAGAACCTTACCCAGATCGTCCCAATGAGATGGGGACTCGATCAGCTCGTCGATGCTTTCGTGCCTCCTAACATGGTTCTTTCTCAGCTGGTCAATGGCCATGTTCTTGATGACTTTTAGAACATAGCTTTCGGCTCTTGAGAGTACTTCCCCGTTTAGGACTCGTTTGACCTCTGGAGAGGAGATCAGCTTGATCACAACCTCAGATAGCAATTCCTCGACGGCATCATCCGATCCTCTGAGGTACTTGGCGGCTACGTTCCGGCACTTGAAGCCAAATGCTCGCCCGAGCTCTCTAGGAAGCTGGTCGATCTCTCGTATCGTCCCGGGAATGAAATCAACACGCGGAAGACCCTCAACACCATAGAGCATGAACAGGCCATACGTAAGCCGGCCGAAGGCGGCTGGCTCTGCACCGAAACGTATTTCGAATAGGAGCCTCGCCACTCGCAGGCCCCACGGAAGGGCATTGTAGGTCTTCTTCCGCAGTTGGTGTGCTGCCTCAATGAGCCGCTGGTGCGCTTGGTTCATGACATAGGAATTCCAAAACACGATCATCGGCCGGTTGAAGAAGCTCCTCCTTGCTCGTTACTACTACATGCGATGGTCACTGATCCCCTACGAAAGGCTCAAAGCAATCGATCTGGGTTGTCGTGGATTCGCACGGGCTCTTGCCAGATGTATCCAGCAGGGGGACGAGCCCACCATCAATGTGCTCCGCGTAGCCCCGGAGAACTGTACCCCAAACTGGTATGTTGAGATTCGAGCTAGCGGCACCCATCAACAGTTTGCCGTAGACATGGCCAGGCTGGAAACCCAAGCGGCTGTCGTGCCGATTTACTTGGTTGATCACATCCAAAATGTCCGTGAAGAGCTGAGTGAGGTTTTTGAGATCAATGGCTTCAAAGAGGGCGTCAACAGGGTGTTTCCGTCCTGGCAGATCCACGGAGGAGAGATGCTCTCGTGACGGAGTGGGAATGTCCCTGAGAGAGATCGCCTCTTGTTCCAACCGACGGAACTCGACTTTGCCCTCTCTGTGCTCGGCGCATTCGGTGTCGAGTCAGGAAGTACCTGGAGACTGCGAAAGGTGTTGAGATCTTACCTCCTCATGCGTAATACCCTACATGTTGTGGTCAAGAATCCCGATTGAACAAATTCGAGCCATAAGTCGAGGTGCGTCGGGCTTTCACAAGGATCTGGCCAAGAGACTGCAAAGCGGTGAGGAACCTCAAATTCACGTTGTTCGAATCGTGTTCGAAGAATGCGAGCCAGTCTGGTTTGTCGTGATCGAAGGCGAATCTGGCCAAAAGCTATGCGGAGTTGACAAATCTAACGTGGAGACCATGGCGGCTCTCGTCCCGATATTGTTGGCGGAATTCATACAGAATGTACGCCATGAACTGAAGGAAGTCTTCGCAATCGACGGATTTGAGAGAGGTGTTGAGATGCTCGTTCCCTCTCGAAAGAAGTACAGGGGCGAGAAACCGTCGTGAGCACGGTCATGAACTCCACGATAGCTGAGTCCGTCGAGTACGTTGATCCCCGGCTACAGGCAAATTGCCCGGAGACTACGAATTTGGGGAAGTCTCAACTGGGGCACGAGAAATCAGGTGGGTCATGGAGACAATCGGCGTATAGTTTGGCCGATTCATGCAAATGAGAGAGAAGTGCTTTCTTATTGTAAGCCTAGCTGTCTCAGCTTGCGGGGGTCGATCGGAGCTTGATAGCTCAATCTCCAACGTTGGTGGAAGTTCGCCCATTGGGGGTGCAACGTCCACAAGTGGTAACCAGGCTACCGGTTGCACTGGTAGCCTCGAAACCATCCAGTTCAACACCGGGCTTTGCGCGGCAAAGATGGCCACAATTACGGCTCCAGGCGGAAACTCAGACTACAAGATTGATGCAACCGAAGTGACCAAGGGTCAGTACGATGCCTGGCTCGCGACCAATCCCGCATTGCCACCGAGAACCGATCCCAATTGTGGATATGTTTCAAATTTCGCCGAGCAAAATACGTTTGACGTATTTACTGGCACCGATGCTGACCATCATCCTGTCGTGTGGATAGATTGGTGCGATGCCTATGAGTATTGCAAGGGGCTCGGTAAGCGGCTCTGTGGAGCCATTGGAGGAGGTTCAAACGATTGGGATAACTACACAGACTCTGACAAGAGCCAATGGCACCGAGCTTGTAGCTCAGGAGGAGTATACGATTACCCCTATGGGCCTACCTATCAAGCAAGCACCTGTAACGGCGCTGACTTCTGGAACGACAACAGTTCTACTATGGATACAGTGGCGGTCGGATCTTTGACAACCTGTGCAACATCAGCAGCAGGCTTTGCAGGGGTCTACGACCTAAGTGGAAATGTCTGGGAATGGGAGGATAGCTGTTTCATGTCAATCGCATCAGCTACCTGCCGCGTTCGAGGCGGGGCGTTCGGGGACACCAGTGACAGCCTCTCCTGTGGCTCAGTCTACGGCGGCACCGTCAACTTCGTGGAGTACTACATAGGATTCCGTTGCTGCTCTGTCTGAACGAGACCGACGCGCTATCATTTGGAATGAGCCGCACTGGGTCGTCGAGACCCAGCGGAACACGAGCAAAACAATCGGGGGAGGATGTTCAGCATGATCGGCTCTGTAACATCGCCCAAGCCCAACTCTCGTTCAATCAGTCCCAGACGCAAAGAGGTATTGTTTTGACGGCGATCGTTGATACTACGTGATTTCAGGACTGGAAATTGTGCGGGGATGAGGAAGATTCTGGCGTATACTTGAACGGAATCATGCAGAAGCGTGAGAGGCTCTTCATTCTTGTATTCCTTGCTTCGTCAGCCTGTGGAGGACGAACTGACAATCCAGGTCCCACTGCCAGTGCTGGGGGACTTTTGTCCATCGGTGGTACCACAGCTACAGGAGGTTCACCGTTCAACAGGGGGTTCATCGGACACCGGCACCTGCCCATCGACGTTTCCGCAGATTGGTGACCCATGCCAGCCCGTCGGGCTCTACTGCAAATACGATAATGAACTGTGTCTGATAGCGTACCAGTGCTCCACGAGTGGTCAGTTTGAATGGGCTGGTGACTGTCCTGCCATCATGGGTGGAGCCGCCTCGACCGGAGGCACAGCGGCCACTGGTGGCAGTTCAAGTTCGACGGGAGGGACGAGAGCTTCTGGCGGCACCACAAGCATAGGTGAAACTACCTCGACCGGAGGCACCACAGCCACGGGGGGCAATCTACCCGCATCAGGAGGAACGAGAGCGGCAGGGGGTACACCTTCCACAGGTGGGGTAACTTCAACTGCTGGTAACCAAGGCATCGGATGCACGGGAAGTTTCGAGGAAATCCAAAGCGGCACGGGCCTCTGCATTGCGAAGATGGTGAACGTTACTGGGCCTGCAAGTGACGCTGGAAGCTTAGTCTACCGAATTGATGCTACCGAAGTGACAAAGGGCCAATATGATGCTTGGCTGGCGACAAATCCGGAGTTACCTACGAGCACCGATGCCAACTGCAGTTGGATTACTAGTTACGCAGAACAAGGCACCGATTACACGGGCACGGACTCAGGTCATCATCCAGTGGTGTACGTGAACTGGTGCGATGCCTATATGTACTGTTTGGCGGTGGGCAAGAGATTATGTGGGAGGATAGGTGGGGGGTCGAATACTTATACGGACAACACAGATGGGACACTGAGCCAGTGGTACCGGGCATGTAGCTCAGCGGGAACGTACACATTCCCCTATGGAAACACGTACCAAGCGAGCTACTGCAATGGTTATGACTACGGTGCGGGTACGACAGTTCTGGTGGGCTCGCTACCAAACTGCATGACGTCAGCGGTGGGCTATTCTGGTGTATACGACCTGAGTGGAAATGTGTTCGAATGGGAGGACAGCTGTGATTCATCTGGCCAGTCGGGGTACTGTCGTATGCGTGGTGGCTCCTTTTTGTACGGTCCGGCCATTGTTCTCAGCTGTGGTCTCGGTAGCGCCAACGTCCGTTACGCCGCCAATAGCGGAGTTGGTTTTCGTTGTTGCTTCCCCTGACCAAGCCGAATGCAAGTAGATTGGGTCTAGGTGATGTCTCATAGTAGTCTGTGAGGTGACATCCTCTGATCCCGAACGTCACCGAACGTGGCTGGCCGAATTAGCTTTGTGGGCATAGCATTGGCTGTGAGGGTCAAGAATTCTTGATGAGGCTCCCTCAACGTTCTTCATCGGACTCAGGTGAGTCATTCGTGTCCGGGAACGTTAAATCTTCGACAGGATCGGCCGCGGATATTTTCTTGACTCTGTGCAGCGCCATTGTACTTTCCCGAGCCAATCCGCCATTGCGGTGATCGTTCTTCTAATTGAGGCGGTTCCATCGGCTCTATGGGGCTGTCCAAGCCCTGAACTCCCCAGGGGATAATGCGAGCAAGGCTGAACTGGGGCTCACTCGTGGCATCAAGGTTCGGAAATGCTGCTCGTATTTCGGCACCCTTGTCGGTCTGGCTTGCCGTTAAGAACGGAGTACAATTACATCTGATTCTTAGGAAGCGGATTATGCCGGTCTTCAAGTTATTCGTCTTGGGCATTGCAATATTGGGCGTCGCATGTGGAGCAAGTGTTGATGCTGGCCGTACCTCGATGGACAATGGTGGATTCGGCAACACGATGTCTGCAGGTGGCAGCCAGAGTAGTGGGACTACACCTGCTGCAGGTAGTACCAACGAATCCTATGTGGTTGCATCATCGGGGGGCACTGCCGGCTCAAACTACCCAGGTGGTTTGACCCCAATACCCAATACACCAGGTACTCAACCTCCCCCAGATGCACCCACATGTGGTGGACAGTTCACAGCACCCAATCAGCCTAATTGTACCTATTCGTTATCGCCGCTTGCTACGGCCCGTGTAATTGCCAGCAGCAATGTCAGCGTAGTCTACGAGGCCGGCGGCTCAATTGATAATGCATTTCTCGTTGGGCAATCACTAGCAGATTGCTCGCAGGGAGATGGTTGGTATCTCGAAACCAACGGCAACATTGCGTTGTGTCCCAAGACATGTGGGACTGTTCAGCAGGACCCCAATTTTGTGATTAGAATTATTGTGCAATGCATTCCCAACAATGATTGCATTTGTCAATGAATCCTAGTTGTCCGGAGCCTGTCCGCATTGACTAGCAGGCTCCAGTCATCTTTGAGTACCCCTCTGAGGCAGATCGATCTGAACCCCAAGTAGCAATCCCTTGTTGCAGACAGCATTTCTAATCTCGTCCCACGCCGCAAAGTGGTCTCGAGGGTCACGGTCAGCAAGACACTCACGAAACCCCATGCCGAGATTTGCATTTACAAGATCCAAATCAAGGGAAGGTCGTGCAAATCCATTCGGCGAGTCCGACAACCTCTTTGCAGGGACGAAACTAAACATCCCATCCACAGGTTCCCTGAACGTAGCTCCGCGATAGAGCTGAAAATGGGGCACGATCAAGTCACAAAGACTACAGCCTTCGGAGCACTCTTCGTCGTCTTCGACCCAAGATGTTTCACTACAGGGCGAATCCACATTGTTCATCGCCCTTCTTCCAAGAAAGACGTGCGAGAGGGGCCTGAGTGTGGCCTCTTCGAATTCAGCGGGTACTCGCCCCCTGAACGTGGAAACACAGCCTCTTGGATCATACCCCTCGTCACTTGCAACAACGAGAACCGTATCCAGAACAAATTGATGGTGAAGACTCGAACCAAATAGGATTACGTCACCTCGTTGCAGGCTCGACAAGTAGGTTCGTGTCCCGTTCCTTCTTACTTGCTTGCAACAACAATATAGGAATTCTGCTCCAAAAACGAAGGGATCAGTATTCTGTGGTTTCCCGTTGACTGGACAGGACTCACTAATGGGAACGAACAACTGCATTGGCTGACCAGGTTCATTTCCACCGATCAGAGTTGCCAATGCCGGACCTTCCCATTCCCCCCAAAAGAGCAAGCTCGACTGAACCATCTCTTGAGATTCGCTGATGGCCATTCCGGAAGAGGTTAGAAAACTTCTCCGGTGTGATCCATGATTCCATGGCTTCTGGCGGCCAACGACCAAATCAGGTTCCTGACCAGGATGCATGAATTGGACAAAATGTGTCATGGGGCTTTCCGCCCAGAGAAGTTTAGCAGGTCTTGCGCAACCACCAAACCAGGACTCGTTACTTTGTCTGAGCGAGACTTGCTTGGGCTGTGCATCAAGGATTCAAATCGATCAACGAGAAGGCAGTCGATTCACGAATCAACCCCTGGCCTTGCTTTACTGGGGACGCCTGTAAGGTTGCTAGAAGCGTCTTCTCCATTTGAGCACAACCCAATGCGGTGAACTCAGAGCATTCCAGAGGTCGGCCAGCCCTATTCAAATGTTGGTGTTGGCTAGGACTCGACGGCGGGGGAGTTCGAGAACAGCGGCCCCAGTGCGCTTTCTCAACACTCGAACGGCCAATCATGAAACTCTCACTCTCAATTACGAAGCCTGAAATCATCAAAGGCAAGTGGGCTGTGATCCAATCCCCGATGCCGGACCGCATGTGAACTCTGTGGAAAGCCAGTGTCCTTGGACATGGCCGCAAGTTACCAGATCTTGCTGAGCGTTTGCCAATCGAATCTGCTCGAGTTCGAGGGCGGTCTTGGAGTGTGCAATGCCCTCGTGAGAAGTGAACCACCGGCCCCAACCTGGCCACTACAACAGTTCTTGATGATACTATCGTGGATTCGACAAGAGAGCGCCTTCTCCGTCCAGCTCGATCATCGAATACGCCGTTAGTTGGTCCTCCCGGGCCACGATATTGACTGTCACAGTACCTCGGAGTCCGCGTCCATCCTTGTCCCGAACACTAAATCTCACCTCGTTGATCCCCTCATCGGCATGAACCTGGGAGAATCTGCACGAACCGCGAGTAATGCTTTGTGTCTTGCTAATGGCTGACTCGACATCTTGCACGGTGACGGTGCAACCATCACTCTGCTGGATTATTAGATCATCGGGAATGCCCGGAAATGGAGCTGGAAGTGTCCACACGATGGCATGGTCGTGGGGATCAGATTCGGACTTGGCCCTGAGAAATCGATGAGCAACTCGATGGACTAGGTTGGTGTTGGACAAGAACATTGAAGCGGCCTCCGATGAGAGCCGGCTATCGAAGGATTCTTTGACCTCACGGCTGCTCGGAGATGAGAGCGAGTACTCCTCGCCCAAGATCAATCGGGTGAGGGGAACACCACGAGCTTCCCAGATGCGACTTTCTAATCTCGAGCAGGAACCCGACGCGGTGCACTCGAAGCTTTCCGGAAGTCAGCCAGGCGTATCCAAAGGCTGCCGCTTGAAACGCGGGTCAGGTACACTCCAGTTATCGATCAGCGCACTCCATAGCTACAGGGGAAGTCACTTCCTCTTCGGTCGTCCTGGTTTGACGGCCAAAGTTCTTGGCTTGTTCAAGAGGCTCTTGACCTCAACTCCAAGAACATTCGCGATCTTGGCCATCGTGCGGAGGGTCAGATTCTCTCCTCGTTCAGCCCGGCTGAGATAGCGCCAACCTACGCCAAGCCGTTCGGCCAATTCCTCTTGAGTTAGGCCGGCTTGCTTGCGCAGCTCGGCGATTCGTCGGCCAACTTTCTGAACCAGGATTTCGGGGTCCTCCACGGATGACCAGCCTGAGCGGCCAAGGGAGTTGGAAACATGACCCTAAAAGGTTGAATTATTGTTCGGTGCTGCGTTACCTTCGAAGGTCATAAGGAGGCCACCAAATGAAGTTCTGGGCAGCCGTTGTGTCGCTGTTAGTCATTTCCCTGTTCCGCCCTTCAAAACACAGCTTTCGACTTGAGTACTCCCAAAGATTCCACTCAACCCAGCTGCAGTCCCCGCGAGGATGGGAAGACCTGGGATCTGGGAACCGGTCGAGCACTTGATATGCGTCGAACCGCTCCTGGCTTCCTATCGGTTCGACCCTCCGATTGGAACGGCAGTCAACAGCCCTATGACGCCGAACAAATGGGCATCGAGAACCGACATCGAAGGGCTGCCCTAACCAAGGTTGCGGGGATCGACGTTCGAGAGACACGTATCGATGATGTGCTTGCTTTCGAGCTTGTCACCAAAGAGCAGGTGGAAAGCAAGATTAGAATGTTCACTTTGAGCAAGGATCAGGCGGCAATTCTCGTAACCCCTGACACATGTCCTCATGTTGTTGCAGTTGACCATTGCAAGAATCACCAATTCACAACCGAGATCAAGCTCGCGGATACCGTCAAATGTATTGGTCCCTATTCCGTCGGTGATCATCTCTTGATTGCGTTCGAGCCCAACCTTAGTCAAAAGCAACGATTGGAGCCGGGAAAGGTACTTGCCTATTCCGGCAAGCAATCGACATTCTTTCTATTTGATCCCGAGGGAAGGAAGCTGGGCCAGGCCACACCAATCCTGAATGACTTCACGGCCGCATTGCCGGATGAAGTGATATCTATACTGGCGCTTGGTACAGCTGAGACTCCTGCCAGCCGGCTATACAACAATGTCCCCGAGTCATTAAGAACCAAGAAGCTAGAACAGAGGGTCAAGATAATCAGGATCGCAGTTGCGAAGAACATGGGCCGCAACATTTCTGCATCCGAAGGGGCCCTTCCATTCACGAAGACCACGCTCAATGCCGGACTCCCCGGTGATGAAGAAGTGTCCAAGATCATCAGAGACAGTTCAATCAATGCCGCCGCTCAACTTTCAAAGCCTGCAGAAGCTGCCAGAGGGATCTACTTTCTTGAGGCTATTCGTCATTTCAAGGGCACAGATTCCGACCTGGCCGCTACTGGATTCGAAGCGAAATTTGGACCCTGGTTCGCTGACGGAACCATAACAAGCGAAGCAGATAGAAATACGTTTGAGTCTCTTTTTCCAGATTCCAGGTACACCAAAGCTGTGGAGGAAACGAACCGTAAACAGGCTGAGAAGTCGTTGGCGGAAAGTAAAGCCAATCAACAAGCTCAATCCGAAGAGGCTGATTTCGAGGCCATGGCCGAAGTTGTCGGGCAAATTGCTACGTTGCGTCAACAGTCCAGCTTTGCAACTCAACATGCTAACCTGATGAGGAATCCTCGAAGGGGGCTTGCAGCGGCTCAAGCAGTACGAGCCGAAGCTGATCGTCTTCAACGAGAGGACTTCTGTAAAGCAAAGCGAGAATTTCTGAAGAGCTATGGGGCAAAGGACTTTCAGAATCGAGCGAAAGAACACTGTGAGACTGACCCGCCCACCGGAACCGCCGAGTTTGGGAGAGAGGTTAGGTTAGATAAGGAGTGCCGGACGATATTCGCCTCTGGCTGTTGACGGCCTTCCTCGTCAGCGTTCATTGATCCGCGATTTCTATGACAGAGAACGCGGTCAATTGATCCTCGCGGGCCACAATGTTTACGGTGACAGTGCCTTGGATTCTAACTCCATCATTGTCTCGAACCCGGAATCTGACTCTATTGACTCCATCGTCTGCGTGAACGTCGGAGAATCTGCACGATCCTCGCGTAAGGGTTCTCGTCTTGCTGATAGCTTTTTCAACATCTTCGGTGGTGACTACGCATCCGTCAGAACATTGCACGACAATATCATCGGGAATTCCCGGAAAGCGAGGTGGAATTGTCCAGATTTGGGCATGATCGTGAGGATCATCTTGTGTCCGTGCCTGGCACTGGCGGTATCGATTTGCAACTCGGCGGGCAAGGTTGACTTGGGATAGCATCATGGAAGGGGCCTCTGACTAGGGTAGGGCCATCGAAGGATTCTCTAAAGCTACCCGGTTCTCCGAAACGTCCTGATGGGAACGGAAGCTTCATCCATGGTACGGTTTCGGTGCCCAGACAATGACCAAGTCGATCTGCGTGATACTGCTTTCACTGGTGACACTGGCTTGTGGAGCTGCCACAAGAGGAGCACCAGTTGCGGCCGGCTGCACTCTGATGGGGACAGCCGACCCATCAACGACACCGGCATTCGAGGCAGGTCACCACGAGACAGATTACATCCTAGAAGTGACGCGGTGCGATGACTACCGGCTTGTGGACTACTATAGCTGCAAAGGAACAGTGCCCTCTGATGAAAGTATCTTCGTCGGGCCAACACGCGCGGGAACCGAGGAGAAGCCCATTTACTACAAATCTCGCCAATGTGGTGGGTCAGACCTTCCAGAGATGAAACCTCGGTTCTCATTCGATGACTCCGTTGAGGAGAAGAAGTGATCAACTAGGTTGGGATGCTCGACTTGCTGAAACTCGGTGGGTGATGTCAGCATTGGACAAGTACATTGAAGCGGCGTCTGAGTAGGACGAGGCTATCGAAGGATTCTAGGACTCCACTCAAATGAAGATTGTCACCAAGCCGCACCAACCATCCGGTATCCACACCTCGGTGGTGGTCCTTCCCGTAGCTTTGACGGCTTGCCTGTCAGGACGCCCGTGAGGCTGCTGGAATTGTCTTGCCTACTCGCAGTACCGAAACCCGCACGCCGAGCTTGGAGCCCTCTAGAAGTCAGCCAGCCCTATCCAGCTGTCGGGGTGAAGGCCCATGGCGGTTCTTCTGGACGGTCCAGTGTCGTGATGATGGGTCACCTGCTCAACTTCGCAATCCTTGCAAGCTGAGAACCACTTTACCGCTAGTCACCAGGAAGCAGGACATGCTCCGCACCCCACGGGGCTGACGTGAGTAGTCATTCAAAGCAATCAAGACTTGGCCGGACAGCCACTGCCCGAGTTCGTTCTCCGAATTCCCTTGGTTTTCGTGCCTGGGGAACAGCAGAGATGGTTCTTGTTCAATCAACCAAAGCAGCCGCTGACAAGTTCTCGGAAAGACTTTGAATTTAGCTCGACGGCTTGGTCTCCCGATGGACGGGGTCCTTGTCGCTCGCGACAAGCTAGGCACAGTGCCGATGAACACTGAATTGGAAGCGTTGCTTGATCACGTGTTAGCACTTGACTTCAAGCTTCGACGGGCGCTTAAAGATGATTGCTAGACATCAGAAATGCTGTCCACACCAAAGTTGAGATTCGTTGTGGACTGATAACCTTTGCCTCCTTCGTGTTTAAGAAGTTGGCAAGTATTTAAGTCTCTGATAGGTTCAGGAAGAAATGAATATGAAGAAAATTGTTACAATACTTCTGTCAATCTTTGTCTTCCTCGGTGTTTTCAGCGTTTGCTCGACTGGAGATAAGGGGGCCGCCAAGGCATCGGCGAAGGAGAAGGGCGCGGCAAAGACTGAAAAGTTGGTGATGATCGATGTTGTAGATTCGAAAGTACTAGATACCGTAAGAGATGCCCCCGACATAGGAAAGAACAACAAGATACTTTCCGTGAAAGTAAGGATCACCTACGCAAAGGCTGAACCAGTCGAGATCCCTGTTGATAAGATCATCATGAGAACTGCCTCCGGTAAGAACTGTGCACTCCTTGGAATAGGGAGCAGCCTCAACGGATTCGAGGCCTTCAACTTCATTTCCTTTCCTTTCAAAGCACAATGGTTTCCATTTTCAATAAAATATAAGGACACCGATGACGCAAAGGATCTCTTCGGGTTAAGACAAGAGTCGCCGACCAACCCTTTCATTGTCACCTTTTACCAAAAGGAAGAGACAATTCTCTTCGGCTTAGTAGTCCCGTCTGGCATTGCCTCGTTTCGTTTTAGTGTGGGGGATTCGAATGTCATTACGGTAGCTCCAAAATGAACTGTGCTTGTACGCAGAGGTTGTGGTCTTGAAGGGCCTACCAGACGTGGATGCCAGAAGACCACATTTGAGGGTCAAACAGGACAGGTGACCTGGGGGGCGGAGAGGCTCGTGGAAAGGGATTCGCAGATTGAAGGCCCCGGATATCCACCTTCATGGGCTCGGCCTTTCTAGAATACGGCCAGATTTTTCAGGATGTCGAAATTGGGCACTGCCTCTCGGGTGTCAGTCAGGTCGAGAGGTACCCGGGTAGGCCGTTGTGTCTTGACTACGACTGATGAGTTTGAATAGCCTACAATTCTACGGTCGGGTAGTGTTCGAGTACGACGGCTCCGACGCCAAGCTCGAAGTCCGTCTTCTCGACATTCGAACGGCAAATCATGAAGCTCTCACTCTCAATTACGAAGCCTGAAATCATCGAACTATCGAAACGGGCAGGGATTCCGATACCTAGAGAGTTGCAACTGCACCTGGAGACTCGGGAAGCTGTCTTGCTGGCCTCAGACTTACTGCTCTCGAACATAAGTCACTTTCGGCTTGCCAAGGCCATCCTCTCGGCCCTGGAGGGCCTCGGTCCAGCGTTGAGTTATGGTGAGGTGGTCTAGCCTCGGATGCTCGCTGTCCATCTGCGTGACGGGTTCGAACAGACAAAGCCTTTCCACTAAAACACGCAGCAAACAATGATGCTCGCCCGTGGGCTAAGCTAGAGCATTGATCCATATGAGCGTGCCCTGGCCGAACAACCGCTACCCCCAGTTTCTTCACCGGATTCACGCGGGTCTTCATGCCCGGTACACTGCCAGCCCACCCGCATTCGTGCTAGGGCGGTAGGGCTCGATGTCAGGATCGTCGATCCTAAATTTGGCATAGGTTGCGGGCCAGCAGATCCAGGGGACAATTGGATTATGTTCCAAGATGAACGTAGCGAATTGTTCGTTGTGGCACGTCAACTAGATTCAGAAGAAAGAGGCCTTCCGTTTTCCTTGGAGGCCATACGACTGGCCCAATCTGATCCTCAGAAGGCACTCAACTTGGCGAGAATGGCAAAGGAAGAAGTCCCATACGCCTGGGGTGCTTGGACAGATGCATTTTCATACGAGTTGTGGGAGCAATTGCGGGTGAGTGACTGACCTTCACTAGGAAATTCTCTTCTAGTGTCACAGTTTCGAGCTCAGAACCATGCTCTTGAGTTCTACACCAACGTAGGCTTGGGCCATTGGTTGTAACCGATGGCCGAATCATTTGACTTGTTCTCATTGATGAGTTCGATTTCCTTTCTGGACACTTCGCTATTAGATGCTGTTTCCGATTCCCAAAGAATCTCCCTCCGAATAGTGAAGACCCGCCTTTGCTCCCGTGTAAAGTCCTTTGCTATGATGCTGCTACTGGCACTCCCAAAGTAGTTGATGCTGTCGGTCAAGTCCTTACCAACATAGATTTTCCCATTCGGGTAGGTGATCTTGTAGATGACTTTCATTCGGCGACTTCCGATGCTTATTGATGGTTGTCTTCACCGGATTCCCGCAGGTCTTCGTGCGCGGTATCATCAAACTGCTTGTCAGGATCGGACGAGGCCATCTTCCCGACCTTGCCGCGGGCTAGCTTCCACGCACGGGTCACCACCCAAGACCTAGAGCGTTCGAGCCGCTTGGCTTCCTCGTCAATTTCCTTGAGCATCTCTTCAGGTAAGTAGAGGCTCTGTTTGGTCATGTCGCGAGGCATCGACCAATTGTACCTTGGAAATCAGTAAAAGCTTACCCTAGATACGTCTGCCATCAAACCGCACTCGATAAGCTTGCAGTTACGTACGTTTCACAGACATTTGAATCTCCACGTGAATCGTGCAAGTTGCGAGTTTCACTGCTGTCAACCCTGAGGCCAGTTGACACCGGTTGACATCGCCGGGGCCACCTAGATCTTTTTCGTTCCAACGATCTTCAACCCCATCGGTCCCGCCACCACATGACATGACGGCTGCATCCTCTCTGGTAGCATCGCCCCAACTTCAGCAGGGGTATAGGCCGCATTGATCGAGGTAGACAGCCCTCGACGAATCTCTTTGGGTTTGGCTGCAAGCCACAGAAAACCTTTGACCAAGAGTGACATGTCTCGACGGAAGTCCGAGATCATCAATCGTCCGCCGGTCTTCAATACTCGCCATATTTCGAGCATCGTTTCTCGTGGCTGACTCCATTCGTGGAGGGAACTTGCCGTGAATACTCCGTCAAAGGTCCCATCCTCGAATGGCATCTTGGCCCCCGTACTTTGAACGTAGGTGGCCCGCCTAGAGAGTCCGTAGGTGTTGGCATTTCGCTGAGCGGTCGCAATCATGTCACTGCTAATTTCCACCCCTTTGAGGGTAGTACCTTGGGTGTTCTTCAGCCACTCAAGGCCAAGATAGCCAGGCCCGGGACCTATCTCCAAGGCTAGGCCGCTGGATAGGCCACTCTTGATAATGTCGTTGGTCTCAATCCAGCCCTTGTCTCGAAGTCGACGTTGCATCTGATCGTAGATTTCAACGGTGACTCCCCCTTGAATGCCTTCATCAGTCTCCGGAACTCGTGCTCGTGTCACTTGGTACCGCCCTCAAACGGAGTTGATGAGTTCGTAGGTACCACTATTCCGAGTGGAAGGGGTTACTGATTGGACCAGCCCGACGTTTGTTGCCTATTCATCATCTGTACGATGAGCCGTCATCTCGTCGTCGATCCAGTCCTCCTCTTCCCAGCTCATGCCATTTCGACCGGGAACCTTGCGAGTTGGACCGGCCCGGTAGAACTTGCAACTCTTGGGGCCGTAACAGAATGTTTCTCGACGCCACTTCACGATATGTGGCTTCCAATGATCGGGAGTGATCTCTACAGCCATCTCGCAGGCCCAAAGACACGTCAGGCACTTGCCCTTGAAGGTTTTCGAGTCGAGCCGCCTGTGACCTCTGGACCTGTACACGTTCAGGAGTGGCGGGACACCAAGGTGGGGTGGTTTGCCGCTGGTCGTGTCCTTTCTGTCGGCATGCGTAACCCGAATTTTCCTGGGTCCACCTCAATCCCACACGCCATCAATCGCGATACGGCGAAGTTTCGGCCAGTCAACCTCGACGTGACCTGCGCAGCTCGCGTTGCCCGCCGGTTGTCGAATCAACTGGGTGTCACACGGTGGGTATAAGCACCAAGTGATAATTCCAGGGCAGCCAGTCGTGGGGACGCGCGATGACCCGTTCGGTATTCAGCATCAACGCACACAGATAGTTAAAAAGGGCTTATGCCGCTGAGCTCGGCGGTACGGATGAGGCTCATGTAGATGTCACCGACTTCGGCTCCTCGCTGAGTCTTGAAAAAGTAGGCGTTCTTGCGATGCAGAATGGCTTTTTTCAAGATTTGCTCGCACACGTTGTTGTCCAATGGCGCCCCTGGAACACGAAGAAACTGCGTGAGCGCATGCCAGTGCTTCTGCATATACTTGATGGCTTGTCCGAGCCCGCTATTGGGCTCGACCTTCTTTTCTTTCAACTGAGCCTCGAGCCACTTTTCCAGGCCGTCCATCAAGTGCTTGCTCTCGGCTTGATGCCAAGCAAGGCGTTGCTCAGCGGACAGGTTGCGCTCGCGGGCAATCGCGTCGTTGTGATACACGTCGCGCAACACTTCCAGGACATGGCGGCACTCTGTCTTGAAGTTATCGAAGACATCCACGAAGTTGCGTCGGCAGTGGGCCATGCAATGTACCAGGATGGTCTCGAAGTCCTTGGGCAAGTTGCGTGACAGAGCATCGCACATGTGAATGGGCGCCCCCAGCGTCGTTGGACGAAGCCTGAGCACGTCGGCGAGATTTTCTCCAGCGTGCTGATGACCCGTGAAGTACAAAGCGATACGACAATCGTCGTGCAGGGCAACAATGCCGGAAGTGAAGATTCCACTGCGCTTGTCGCTGTTCGCGGCATCGTCCGTCGCGACAGCCTTTTTGCCCTCCTTCATGAGCGCCAATATCTTTGCCCCCGTGTCATCATTGTGCAGCACCTGTCCCTGCGCTGCGATTCGAATCAGTTCACCGTGCACGGCCTGGGGAGCCGTGATGCGCGCCGTCACCACTTGCCATTGCGTTGCTGGCGGCAGTGGGATCCCCATCCCTTGCTCGAGCCCTGCAAGTCGATAAAAGGGCAGTCCTGTACCGTACTTGGCAATCGCAACCATGGCCGAGGCTGACGCATCATACTTATCAGGGCCAACATCATCGGGCGCTTGCGCGGTAAACACCTCCCCGCAGGCATTGCAACGCAAACGTTCCAGCTCCCAGACCTTTGCAATGATCGGCGCTTGCCCCGTGAGGCGCACCAGTTTGCGCGGCACCGCCATCGGGTAAACCTTGCCCGCGTGACACAGCGGACAGCCGTCGCCGGGACACAATGCGTGATGCACGGGGATGTGTTGAGCGCCGCGGTAGCGGTCGGCACCGTTGCGGCCGTGACCTTTGCGCTTGGGCTTCGCTTGTTCCTCGCTGCGCGTTTCGCCAGCAGCGCTGTTTGCGAGCGCTTCGTTTTCTGTGTCCGCGCTTGTCGAAGCGTCGGATGCGGCCGGTTCGCTCTGCACGCATACTTGACTCATCTTCTCCGTGCTGGCCCCGAACAACATCTTTCTCATGCGCCCGAGCGAGATGCTCTTGTTTTCCAGAGCCTGCGTTACAAACGCCAGTGTCTCGACCGCACAGAGCAGCTTTTCGCGATCAGCTGCGCTCAACGTGTCTTTCGCCACGATACGCTTGAGTTCGTCGAGGTCGAGTTCTACACGTTGTGGCAGTCCAGTCATGACTACTTTGCCAACCGCTCACGAAAGTCACGCACCAATGCCAACCCCAACACCAGCTTCTTGCTCCGATTCTGTTCCCAGGTTGGCGCATCCTTGCCGCGTCCGGTCGTGATGCCCAGCGGCACCCAGTTGGCAGCCCGATAACAAGTTCCGCGGTTGCGCTCGGGGTCCACAAACGTCTCGACGAAGTAGATCGGATGGTTGTACTTGCGCTGCCAATCCCCAGACAGCGTTCGCGTCACTTTCCCCAATAGATGGGACGCCAAGTGCGGCACCTTGACCCATGGCACAATGAGAAATCGGCTGTTGTACGCAAGCAGCCGCAGATTCTGTCGCTGCTTTGCCAAGCACCACCCGATGTAGCGGTCACGGGGTTTCAGATGTCTTGGAACTGACGACCAGGTAAAGCATGCTATCGGTCGATTCTGCGCGTACACCAGGTACTTGAGGTGCTCGCCGACTGGCTGCGTGTACTTGAGATAATGGTACGTCTCGATCAGACTGCAGCAGAATTTCTCCTCGTCGGTCCGCCGCACCTCGCGCAGGCTCACTTCTCCTAGCTCGCTCAGACTGCACTCGATCGGGCTCTCGTCCACCTCGACCCGCTCAGGCCGGGCCCGCGTAAGAAATGGATTCGGGGGTCGTCTACTGACCGGTGGCAACTGGATATGCCCGGCTCGATCTAACGCCAGCATCAAACCGCGACACACCATATCCCGCAACGCCCCGTTGGGTTGTCGCATGTCCCAGGCTTCGCATAGCAACTTGCTCAGCTGCCGTCGCGTCGCCTGCGGCTCTCGAGCGATGAGCTCACAGATAACGCCACGTCCGTATCGCTGACGATGCGCCCTCGGTGTCGCAGAACTTCGGCCATGAGCCGTGTCTGCCACAACAGCCCATGGAACGCAAGAACGAAAATCGACTTTCCTTCAGTTCTCCGGGCTCACGGGGCGCCACTGCGGTGCCGCCTTGGCTGCCATCGCGTCTCCTCCGAATAGCAGCACCTGCAGCTGATGTGCCGCCAGCCGCGCCGCGCCTTTGCCCTCACTTGTCGGCCAATAGCGAAATTTCCCGCTCGACAATCGCTTGTGACACAGCCAATAACCCTGCCCATCGTATACTAGGACCTTAATCGCCGTACTCCGGCCGTTGCGAAATACGTACGCTGTGCCCGAGAATGGATCTGCCCGCATGCGTTCGCGACACATCCGCGCGATGCCGTCGATCCCGGCTCGAAAATCGACGGGTTCGATGGCCACCAATATTCGCATCTGGGGCGTGACTTGGATCACGACATTCTCCCGTACAGTTCTCGGACGAGGGCCACGACATCGGTGCTAGCTGCACCGGCCACTCGCACGATCAATCGGTTTCCACTTACCCCCACCAGCTCCATGACTGTCCCGTCCAGCACCGATGCCGGGCGCCCAAGCGGCCCAAGCTCGACGAATTGCGGTGCGACTCGCCCTTTGACGATCTTCGCCTTTGCCCTGGCCGCGCCGCGTACTTGGGCCTTCAACGAGTCGTAGCTCACGTGCAGGTGCTGCGACACAGCATAGATCCCGTGCGAACGCGCCAGCATTGCGGCTGCCTCCCACAATTCGGCCGGCATCCTGCCACGACTGTGTCGCGTCTTACGCCAATGCTCGATTCGTGCCCGAACCTCGTCCAAACCCGCAGCGGACTTCACCAATAGCCCTCGTCGTCCCATGGACCGGCTTGCTCCTGTTGGATGTGTTGCTTGGTCCGGACCCTAGCTCGACGCCGCCGCGCTCGTCACGCACGGCTGCGGAAAGGACACGGCCAAGATAGCCAGGCCCGGGACCTATCTCCAAGGCTAGGCCGCTGGATAGGCCACTCTTGATAATGTCGTTGGTCTCGATCCAGCCCTTGTCTCGAAGTTGACGTTGCATCTGATCGTAGATTTCAACGGTGACTCCCCCTTGAATGCCTTCATCAGTCTCCGGAACTCGTGCTCGTGTCACTTGGTACCGCCCTCAAACGGAGTTGATGAGTTCGTAGGTACCACTATTCCGAGTGGAAGGGGTTACTGATCGGACCAGCCCGACGTTTGTTGCCTATTCATCATCTGTACGATGAGCCGTCATCTCGTCGTCGATCCAGTCCTCCTCTTCCCAGCTCATGCCATTTCGACCGGGAACCTTGCGAGTTGGACCGGCCCGGTAGAACTTGCAACTCTTGGGGCCGTAACAGAATGTTTCTCGACGCCACTTCACGATATGTGGCTTCCAATGATCGGGAGTGATCTCTACAGCCATCTCGCAGGCCCAAAGACACGTCAGGCACTTGCCCTTGAAGGTTTTCGAGTCGAGCCGCCTGTGACCTCTGGACCTGTACACGTTCAGGAGTGGCGGGACACCAAGGTGGGGTGGTTTGCCGCTGGTCTGGCTTGCTGAGCCGTCAAGAACCTTGAGCTTGGCTACCTTGTACAGGTGCGCCACTTCAGTTCTTGGATCGAGGATGGGCTCACCCTCACCGGATATCTTGTTGCCTGCTGCGAAGGCATGTTTCTCTTGGGCTGACTCCCCAATGGCCACAACAAAGGTTCGTGCCTCACCAGCTAGTTGTCCGTCGATACGCAACACGTATCCCTGGTAGCTATGGTGGCGTTGATCGAATGACCTATGCAGCCGTATTCTGGACTGTACGGCTTCAACGGTTCCTGTGAATGTGTCCTTGATCACGGCTTTGCATGTTCAGTTGATCGAAAAGCTGATGCAAGCCCAAAATCTGCCTCGTAGGCCCCCGCTTCCTCGCTCGTCGATTTCCCCTCGCCATCCGCCGAAAGCCAGGATATGCCCCCGTCGTGGCCAAGAAGTCCAGCAAACCCAAGGCAGTAACGCCAGGAATTGCCCAGAAGATTCTGCAACGGATTCGCAAGTTCCAGGCATCACAAGTTGTGGACCTCAATCTCTTTCGCCAAGCCAAAGAGACCGCTCTTCAACAACGGGATGAAGCCGCTGAAGATCTTGAGGACTTACATCCGTTTCACGCACTTCAGACGTACATGCTGAAGAATGTGGTCAATGCTGGGAATCAACTGGGCGAGTTGCCCGAGTTGTCCAAACTCATGGATCAAGTTGAGGCTGCCCAAGAGGAATACACCCCCGATGGCCCTCCGATGAGCCCCATATCCAAGTCGTACTACCTGAATTGGGCCATGTTCGACATACCCACTGGCATCAACAGGGAGACCCTTGGTAGTTGCGTAGCCGTTGTTTCGAAGGCCCTAGGCTCACATCCGGGCCACGTTGAGTTCATCGAACAGATGTGTCGGACTCGACCTGGCTTCTACGTGCACGAAGGGTTCGAGGGCGACTCTGTTGTGTTGAGGGAGCTGATAACCCAGAAGCGGTACCCTACCATCGTCCCGAGCGGCTACAGAGGAGAGCCGGGTAACCTGCTTCTGCTTCGAATCCTGCCGTCCTTCTTGCCCGAGTATCCCCAAGCGCTGGCAATGACGACTCCGTACAGGATCATTTCCCCTGGCGTGCAGGCATGGGAAGCCTACTTCGACAGAACCTTGGCTGCCTTTGGAGGCAAGGACAGGGTCCGGGGCTACGAAGCCCTCATGAAGTACGGAGCGCCACCCCATGGCCACAAGTACTGGACTGAGTACATCTTTGAGGCCTATGCGGATTACGAACTCGAGGTCGTGTTTCTCGAGGGCCTGCCGGATGTGGATGCGAGTCGGCCGCATTCGAGGGTGAACCAGGATTCGTGACCTGGAGGGCTGCGAAGCTTCCAGAAGGGCAACGGCCTGTGCCTCGCAGGTGGGTCCTTTTGAGAGTGGTCGTAGGTGGTCCAGTTCCTCGATTGTCGACCACTTAGGGCCGGTGCTTCTATAGGCTGAAGGCAGAAAATCCCATGTCCATGAAGAAAATGCTGATACTGAAATGAACATTGGTGCAAGCTAGGAATTGGCGAGCGTCGAATGTTATTGTTCGGTGGTCCTGGCCGACGACCCATTGAGTCTTGAGTCAGAAGTCGAGAAGCACAAAGGAAGACCCTTCAGCAATGCCTCGGGAAAGCAGGCTTCGGAACGCGTCGTACTTGTTCATCACGGTCGGAGGTATCTTGCTTACCTTCGCATTTCACAGAGGGGTGACAGACAACATCCCGGGCATTCTTTCAATGCTCATCGGAGCCTGCGCAGTTGTACTTGGAACTGTCTTCCTCGCAACAAAGTCAGGGAAACGAACGCCTGCTTGGCAATTGTTGTACTGGGCACCGAGAGTCCTGTGCATTGTGACGGCCTTGTTCTTCAGCCTGTTCGCGCTTGATGTCTTCAATGAGGGAAAGGGCATTGGGGGTACCGCCGTCGCCCTTCTCATGCACCTCGTTCCAACACTACTCATTCTGGTCCTGCTTCTTGTCTCCTGGCGCCGCGAGTGGATCGGGGGCATCTTGATTCCGTTGGGGGGATTCTATGTTGTGTGGGCCTGGAACAAGCCTTTCGGCCACTGGCCCACGTTCGCAATTATCGCCGGCCCTCTTGTACTCACCGGTGCCTTGTTCCTCCTTAATTGGGCCTGCAAAGGCAAACTGAGCTCATAGAGTTCTCGCAATGTTGATCCGACGAAAGGCGAGCTGCGGTTCAGATCAGCAGAGCCTGGCCTGACCCCCGCCATCCCAAATGCATTCACTGGGTGCCCGCGGTTTTCGTGATCTTGCGATCGTCAACAATAGTTCTTTTCTTCATGGCCTCAACAAACGCAGCCGTCTCAGACCAACGGTCTCCTTTGCTTCGGCAGTCCTGTCTCATTGAGATCGCGATATCTAGGTTGTAAGCCACACGCAGTGGGGAGAGAGACGTGCCCGCGTCAGAAGCACCAGCCAATTCGGTGATGCATGAACCAAGGACCCCCTCCGTGGAACATTTTCCGATGAAAGACCATTCTTTACTGGATAACCTCTTGGACAGTCTCTTCTTGAGTTGCTCAGTGAGAGCTGCTCTGAACTTGTCCGGGCTGACGGTCTTCCCTTTCAGCCTGATCTTGGGCTCAAGGGATTTCTGATCCGATGCTTCGATTCCCCACTGCAGGCATTCCAGGTTCTCTCCCCGCGAGGTTCGCAAGACACCCACATAGACTCCCACTGGCTGATTATTCACTAGCGGTGCAACAGCCGATGCCTTTGCTTCTGGGACAGAGATCGATGGAGCCGGATGGGTGTTGGGAGATGACTTGGTTTTCCTAAGAGCATTTCCGATGACCACCAATACGAGCAAGGAGCCGATAAGGATCAATGTCTTCTTGCCAAGGCGCATTTGAATTTGTCCCACCCTGAACCAGGGAGACGATCTCGTTACCTGAACTGACTCATGTAACAAGGGACACAAATGATTCTGCAATTCGAAAGGTGAGCACCTTTTCCCACAGCCTGCGCGACCCACTGGTGTATCTGCCATGAATCAAAAGCAGGCGCAGTTCCTCGGTCGTCCCACCTGAGCTTGGTAGGGCATCGGCCCCTATGTTCTTCTTTGCACTTGTCACGCTTCAGACTGAACCCCAGAAATGTTTTGGATACGCACTCGCACTGACCTGCAGAACGATCGAAGGCAGGAAGAAGGACATTACTTAGATCGAATAGGGCGTCGGATTCGGCCAATGGCCGGACCAGTCGGCTTTTGATGAGCACATTTTTGAGACTTCTGCGAAGCTTCTCCACCTGTGCCATCCGCTTTCTGCTTGCTTCTCCGTTTGCCATCGAGAGGACACTACCCGATTTCACGGCACGTGAGAGTTCAATGCTCCAGTGCTGACAAATATGGGGAGTTCGTCATGAGGTTCGAGTTACCGAGTACTGCAACCAACTCGATGTGGGCACCACCAGACTTGAGAGAATGGCAGGCCCTCTGCCCGTCCGTAGCAAAGATGATGCTTGTCAGAGACACTGGCAGCCATCCAGAGGCACTGTTCCAATTCCGAGCCCAACTCCACGCGATTGGTCGCGAGCGTTCTAGAAGGCAGTCAGGCCTATCCAGATGTTGGGGCTGGGCTGGTGGCTACCAGGGGTGGTCTCCGGCGATGGGGGCTTCTCGATACCAATACCTATGCGAAGCCACGATCCGCGCTCCATGCGTTTGGCCGAAGTAGTGATTCAAATCAAGCAAGCCTGCCGGAACTCCCACTACCTCAACTTCCTTCACGGGATTCACGCGGTGTTATCATGCCCGGCACTATGCTCCTCCGAATCGTGTACTATTCGAATTGCAATGGTCGGTGTACTGAGGAACGGAATTAGACAACAGGTCATTGGCGGTAAGCCCATCGTGTGGCTTGACTGCCCATTTTGCCATAAGCAGCTTGGTCAACCCCGAAGATTTGTAGAATTGGTGAGAGGGATGGATGCCGTCAATTGTTCCTGCGGGCAGACGGCCAACATGAATTGGTGGAACATTGCAGTGCACCTTCTCGAAGACAGCTTCAGCCCATGGCGCATTGTGGACATGCTTGGTCCAGAGATCACGCCTAGCCAACTTGAGTTACATCCCTACGAAGAGAGAACTCTTGATTTCGACACATTGGGCATTCCGGCAGATGCCATGGTCATAAGTGTCAACTATACTTCTCAGGGTGGGGCAGAGGAGTTTGCAACGTTATTCCCATTAGAGCATCACTTTAATGAAGTGCCTGACCCATGGTACAACATTCGGAAACGCCGGCTGTTGCCCGTAACCTTGTCGATGAAACCACCAAGCACGACTAACATTGCGGTAGCAATACGTTGGTTTGCCAAGGAAAGAGGCCCAGCCGATTTGGTCAGGGACGCATTCTGCCGATTTGTTCGCCACGAATTTGAACAAGCCGTCGTGTTAGCCTGCACTGGACTTGAGAGTGAACTTACCGAGTATCTATCGCCTGTGGTGGGTAGCTACACCGCGAAACATATGTCGCTCGATCTCAAGTTTGGTGCTTTCGAAACTGTTTCATTAGGCCAAGGCATTTTGAGTTTTCCCAAGCATTTACTGGACCCTGTTAAGTTCCTGAAGAAACTTCGTAACCAAGTGGCACATTCGGGAAGATTCAACTCTACCGTCACTAGGAAGCAAATGTCAGAAGTGTTGGTTGCTTCTGCCTTCTTTCTTCAACATTTACGTGATGCCTACAATTCGTCCATACGATGGTGTCTGGCGGATGGCACAGTGGTCGAATTGGGTGGTGAGGTAATTGGTACTTCCATAGTAGCGGAAGCGCTCCGCAGGGACGCATTTTTAGCTTATAGGGGACATCGCATTTCTTCGCATTATGGATTAAATCCGGGCTCGGAACGTCTTGATCTTGTAGTCCCACATCTGGTCGATTCATGGGTGCGATACTCTGCAGATTGTTTCGACACTGCCATCGTCGATGCACCGAATGTCCAATATCCATAGCGTGATGCCCGTGACTAAGGCCCACTGAACAACTTGTAGGCAACGAAAGCCAAAACAAACATTTAGCCCCACATAGAACGCCAGCTAGCGGAGACCAATCATGCCCATCCAACACCGGCTTGCCCGAATCTGCTGGAACTCTAGGGACTGGATTGCTCCCACAGGTGAGGCAGCTCGTCTCGAACGGGGTCGTGGCACCTACGTGGACAAGTATGGGTTTGGAACTGAAGAGTGGCTATTCAACTTGGCTTGGCCCGTTCACGGCTGGCACTACGGCTATGTCCAAGCCTTGAGTGAGGACCGCTCGACGGTAGAGGATGTGATCCATCTCCACCTCTTCACTATAGATCCCTCTGGAGCTCGCCGCTACGTCGGCATGATTCGAAACTGTGAAAGGATCGAGAACGAGTCGGCCAAAATAGCCTTCATGGCCTACAAAAGAAATGGTTGGCTCAAGCTGATGAGGGAACAAGTTCAATCCATTCCCGGAGCAAAGCCCGACAAGTTAGACCGAAGTTCCCCGGATGACCTATTCAATCTCAGATTCCGTTCAACCCAGCTTGTGCTGCATTGCCCGGCCCTCACAATCAATGATCCCGGTTTTGGTCGGAAGTACGTTCGATACCAACCGATCTACAAAGCCCCGGACTGGATGATCTCGAGCGGCGATATTGCAAAGGGGGGAACTGCTGGTACCCCGAAGATACCTCGAGAGCCAAAGAAGAACAGAACAACCAAGAAGGCCACGCAGGCTGGACCGGTGGACTTGCTGCACAACAAGCTTCAGGAAGAACTCGCAGCTCTGCTGGCTAAGAAGTACGGGTTATCAAACGTCGAAGTGGAGGCCAACCACGTCAACATAACTGTCAATGCCAAGTCCTCTCGCTACCTGATTGAGCTGAAGACGACCCCCAATCCTCGCCTTGCTATACGTGAGGCCTTGGGGCAACTCCTGGAGTACGCGTACTATCACGGGCACACCGGTGTGTCGGAGCTAGTAGTGGTGGCACCTGCTTCAATTGACGATGAGACTTCTCGGTACCTTTCTACGCTCAACAGCAAGTCTTCATTCTCCATAAGTTACAAGTCCTTCGTGTCCGGTCAGAATGACTTCGAATTGCGGTGAGGCAACGCGGTTTGGGGGACACCATGGATTGGATCTCGCTGACAAAAACCGATCGGGTACGATGGGCACAGCATGACTAGCTATTATTTTGACACCAGTGCCTTTTCTCGTTTCAATGACCTCACAGATGCACAATTGGATTCTCTCTCCAGTCGGCTAAAGGACCGAGGGGACGTTCTGGTGATTAGCGAGGTACTACTAAGTGAATTGGTACCGCCCGCACACGCATCTGGAAGACTTGAAATTCTCAGAAGGCAACTGGGTTTCATTGAGAAATGCCCAGTTGAAATGCCTCTTTCACTTAAGGAATGCACGCTGGCTGAATCTGTCGGTGGTTCCACCGTCTGTAGTGAGTTAGATTTGAAGACGTGCTTGCACAATGCCTTGTACGATCCACAGTTGAGCAACATCGTACGAGAACACAACAGGGTTTCAAGTCTGCAATGGATATTGGGTGAGACCAACGTTCGAAAGGAACTTCCAATAGACTACCCTGGACGTGTCAATAGGGACATGTCGGATTGGGTACGTCATGTGCATGAAGGAACTGAGTACTTTTGCAAGAAAGCTATGGAGGCGCATTCTGACGAGCTTGAGTTACCTGCTGATAGGAGTACTTCGCGTGACCCCAGGGCTCTGCCCACTCTCTGGGCCTATTGGGGTTGGTACTATGCCCACTCATGTGTGAGCCTTCAAAACGGAAGTAAAATTGACCCTAACGACGGTACAGACCAGGATCACTTTGTAGCCGCTGCGCATTCAGATGTCTTCGTCACCAATGACACCCGCCTCCAAAGAAAAGTTCGCCTATGCCCAGCACCAAAACCACAACTGATGGACTTTGATGGGTGGATAGGCCAGGTTACTAGCTGCTGAACCTCGGGAGGTTTACGCCTAATGTCTGCGGGAAGAGAGGTAAACTCCCGAATCGTACTCCCAGCGCGTAGAGTACGGGTTTTTGATCCTCGCAAAGTGTTCGAGGAGCGTATTGGAGCTCGTAGGATTGTCTATCTGGACATGAATATTTGGATCGACTTGCGGGAGCCAAGAACTTCCGAGGCCCAGCAATGCCGAGAATCCTGTCTCAGGGCTGTTAGGGAAGAGCGGGCCATATTTCCTGTGTCATTCGCCTCCATAAGCGAGTTGCAGGACATTCCTGTCCTTCAAGTGCGGGAGAATCAAGCCGACCTCATGGATAGCCTTTGCCTTGGTGTTGCGCTGAGGAACTCCTCATTGATCTATGCAATGGAAGGCGAGGCCGTGTACCGCTTCATCTTTGGAATGGAAGAAAGGTCTTCCATCAGACGCGAGGCGTTCACCGGTGTTCTCGATTACCTCGCCGGAGGTTCGGACAGAGTCGGAGGTTGTCCGGAGATCGCTGCTGAAGCCAAGCCTCTCACATTCCCCGAGTCCGGAATGAACCCTCATGAGCGAGCGTCTTTGCAACAACCCTACTACGAGGCAGACGGGTACCTGAGTATCCCCGAGGGGTGGAGGCCAGCCAATGTCGATGGCCTATTAGGTTATCTCAGGAATGAAAAGACAGTAACGATTCGGTGGATGATGGATCATCTGAATCTTGACGAGATTGGAAAACGCCACGCGGCCGGAGCCAAAGCCTACGCTGAGGGAACAGATGCTGCCCGAGCAGCTTGGTTAGTTGAGCGTGGTTCTCGCAAAATCAACCACGAAGAGAATGTCCAGGCAGAACGGGTTTCTCTGTACAAGGAACATGTAGCCCCTTCAATTAGGAAGGTAATATCGGAGATGACCCCTGAGCAGGCCAACACTGCGGCGAGGCTCGTACATGAAGCACAGGGCAATAGAAGCCCTCGTGAGCTTCACGAACTATTTCGGACGGCAGCTCCTTCGCTTGAGGTTTTCGCATATGTCCTTGCTGGCCAATCGGCACACCCTGATCGCAAGAGTAAACCCCAAGACTTTTGGGATATTGAACATGCCGGAGTGGCCCCGGTCTATGCAGATGCGTTTGTTACGGCAGATAGTGGGCTAAGGAACCGGCTTCCCGTCGGGGATCAGCGCCCTCCCTCGGCTCGAGCGATAGTGCTTGGCTCGGTACGTGCGCTTGAAGACTGGCTCGATAACCAGGCCCTGAACTCGCCTGCGTAGTCTTGAACTCCGCGTGAGTACTGGGGCGCTACAAGCTGCCACCCAAAAGCAATCACAGCCCGAAAGCTCCGAATGTTGCCTACCCAGGAATTACATTTCGTTGGTTGCACAGGGGCGATACGCTCGCTGGGCAATGCCGCCGTGAAGACTTGCGAGTAGGATTTCAGACCCCCTGGTTCGATGGCCGAGCTTTGTTTGTACTGGCGCTCATCGCTTCGCCTTAGAATTTCGTCAAGGTACCAAGCTCTCAATGTCAGCTTCGCGCGTATGCCGGCGAAAGTACAGGAAATGAATCATTCGAATACCAACGCCACACTTCGTCTCGACCCATTTCGAGCCACGAATACTCAAAGATGTGAGTCTTGTGGCGGCGCGATACGTCCCGACGACACGTGTTACCGATGCGAAGAGAACCCTCTGGTTGGCAGTCCTTCGTCATCCTGTTGGTGCAGGGGCTGCGTCGACCGACGTGCTAACATTAGGGATGGATTCGGTCGAATTTGGATACGCAAGCGCCGCTTTGAGTATTCAACTTCATGCGATTCTATCGATTCATCCGGAAGCGATGGGCGCGGCGTCGACTTGAAGTTGTACCAAACTAAGATTGTAGGTATAGGAAGGCCGCTCGCCGAGCGCCTTTCAGAACAGCCGGAATTGATCCATCGAATCACACCGGAGCAGTTCGAAGAATTCATTTGTGATCGCCTATGCTTGATGGGATTCGAACCTAAGCAAGTCGGAAAAACCAACAACCCAGACGGCGGAATCGATATCATTTTCTGGCCGCGCATTAAGCTAGGAATTTCTTTTTTTGGTGCAGTACAGTGCAAACATCATCGGAACCCCGAGCATAGGGAAGGTCCGGCCGCCGTTCGCGATTTTGCCGGAGCAATCGCGACGCACCAATTTGGAGCAGCTCTTCTGGTGACGAATACAACGTTCACTCCACAAGCAGCGTGGTTTGCCAAGCAACAGGCGAAGCTAATTCAACTTCGAGACTTCCGTGATATTCGTCGTTGGCTACAAGACAACCTCTTCGACGACGAGGAGTGGCGCGAGATTCCTTCGCAAATTGAACTCTGCCCGGGCGTTGTCGTTACCATAACGTAGAAAACGTGGTTCCAGAGACTGTTTGCGGCGTCCCAGAACCCATTGAAGTCGATCCCATAAAGCACAGGGAAATTTGATGGTGTCGAACCTCGACACGACCTGTTCCGAATTCCCTAATATTTGGGATACGAGGTAGCTTTCACATCCACCCCTTCACCCGTGTTGCTGGTTCGAGTCTTCGAGACTCAGCTCAACACTGTTTTCGACCGGCCCCGCTTTGGCTGCTTAGCCTTCGAGGTGGCATCCCCTTGGTTCTTGATTCGCTTCAGAAGTTCGGACGCAGGCTCGTAGTCATGACCCTCAGCCCTAGCAAGCTCAGCTTCGGTGGGAACCAGCTCCCCGGAGAAAGCCTTTGAGAGGATGGCTTGGGGGAGCCTATCAACTTGAACAGTGGCGGTTCGAAGTCGAGTTTCGATTTCAGACGAGAGAACGGTCAGCGAATCAATTCGGCGAAGTGCTTCCCGTTGTTCGTCCAACGGAGGCGTGGGGATATCGAATGCCTTGATGTCCGCAACATTGAGATGGGGAGCCGCCGTGCCACCGGTCAACTCCTTTACTACAGCTAAGGTCGCCGGGGCGTTCAGCACGTAGGTCAAGAACTGTGGCAAGATCAGCTTTCGGTCAGGTCTCATGAGCATCATCCTCTGCCCCAAGCACGCCTGTAGGCCCGCTGGAATGAGACAGGCAATACCCAAGATGCCACCTTCTCGACTGTACACTATGTCACCGGGAACCGGCTCCAAACGGGCGATCCTCTCCCGGTAGGTATCGTCGGAAACGTACCTCACCTCGTTGAGATCGAGCCCTTGCGCCTGAAAGTTTGTGGTTCTTAGACACATTCTTCCTTTATCGGACCACTTTGGTGTCGAGTGAGGACAATCCACCACTGCGGAACACAAGTCAGTCAACTTCATCGTTGGCCACTCGTCAGAGGTGAATTGGTGCCTCTCCCTCCACTCTTCGGTCAGCTTCCCTGAACAAGCGGCTGCCAGCACAGACTGCCTGAACCTCTTGAGGATCGTCCGAACCCGTTCCAGGTGCCCTTTAGCATGGCTCACCTCGGCAAGAAGGGCTTCGACCTTCTCTACGATTCGGCGTTGTTCGGGGAGTGGTGGAAGTCCGAACCTGAAGGCACGCAGTCCAGAGAGGGGAATCGTGAGTTGGGCGGTACCTGTAGCAACCTCCTTACCTTGGTTCTTGATGTCCTCAGCCTCCAACCGATAGCGGAGGAAAATGTTGTCAATCTTAGCGGAGGCGGGCTTCAGAATTGCGATGTGTCGCTGGAAAACAAAAGCATCTGAAGTGTCAACAAGTGCAGGTATGCCAATGGAGCCGGTGACCGAATAGAGAACATCTCCAAGGTCAGCTCTTCGCTCGGGTTTCAAGGCATGGTAGTAGCTTGGTGGCACAAACCTGGTTGCCTTGTCGAGGCGAAGTTGCCCATCGTTCAGGGCAGAAATCGTAATAAATGGTACCCCTGAGTCCGCCTTGGGTGGGGCTTGGTGATCGCCATCTGTTACGGAACGACACACTTCGTCTACGGCAACGTCTGCCCACCCCTCTGGAAGGTCGTTCTCACTCATGCTCCGGCTTCCGTGACACTAGCCGGAGCACCATTCTCTAGTAGTCCCAGAACCCTATTCAGGTCAGCGACGGCTTCTTCTAATTCGGATATGGCATCAGCGGCCAGCTCCTCGGGCGGAGGAATGTCATCCACATCGTCAAGTGACTCTTCTTTGAGCCACTTGAACCCATCGAGCTTAAACTCCCGGTCCTCAATCTCTTTCAACTTGAACGAGTGCCACCGGTCTTCCTTGGAATCCGCCGTTTTGCGTTTGGCACTACCGTCAGGGTCGGTCCCGTAGCACTTCTCGAACTCCTTGAAGTGTTCGGAAGTGAGGGGGCGGTCTTTCTTTGTGATCCCCGGAACATTAGTTCTCGCGTCGTAAATCCAAACTTTCTCGGTAGCAAAGCCCTTGCTGAAGAAGATCACGTTGGCCTTCACGCCCTGGGAATAGGGAGTGAACGTGCCTCTCGGTAGCCTGAGAACTGTGTGGAGGTTGCAGTCCTCGGCAACGAGCTTCATCACCTCGCCGGCTTGATCGGCGAAGAGACAGTTGTCTGGGAGCACGACAGCAGCCCGTCCGCCCTCCTTCAACAGGGTCAAGATGTGTTGCAAGAAGTTGAGCTGCTTGTTGCTTGTAGCAACGGTGAAATCGTCGCGGTCTGGGGCCTGATTTGCCCCCTTGGTTCCAAAAGGAGGGTTGGTGAGAATACAATCGAACCGTCGTGGCCCCGGGGGCTCATAGATCGAATCCCCAAGTTGAATTTGGGGCTCGATGCCATGAAGATACAGGTTCATCAGAGCCATGCGACGGGGCCGAGCCACGAGATCCTCACCGAAGTACGTCTGGGTTTTTATACGCTTGGCATCGGCCCTTTCAAAGGCTCCCTTGGTTTCCTTGAGAAGCCACTCGTAGGCACAGACTAGGAAGCCGCCGCTTCCTGCAGCTGGGTCACTGATGGTGAAGTCCTTCCGAACCCTCGGGTCTGGTTTCATGCACCGGACTATCGACTGAATGAGTACACGAGGTGTGAAGTACTGACCAGCCCCCTTCTTGCCTTCGGCAGCTGCCTTCTCCAACAATCCCTCGTAGGCGGCAGCTTTCACATCGACATTGAGGGAAGTCCACTCGATCTCATCAATGAGGGAAACTAACCTCTTCAAGTTGACGGGATTACTGAATCGGCTTTGAGACCCAGCATAGATGTCACCGAGTATCCCTGGGCTCTTGCCCAGTGCTCGAAGAACCTCCACGTAGTCATCAGTCAGTTCGGTTCCGCTCTTACTGGCTAGAGTCGGCCATGAGCAGTCAACCCGCTGGGGCTTGCCCTTGCTGTTTTGGATCTCGACGGACTCGAGGTTAATCCCCCTCTCATCGGCCATCTTCAGAAACAGCAGATAGGTGATCTGCTCGATGTAGTCCCCATAGTCGATGCCATCATGCCGGAGCGTGTGACAGAAGCCCCAAAGTCTCTGAACGACGTCACTCATGTTGCCTCAAGTTTTGGTAACCAAATCCAGCCCTCTGAAAGGGTTGTCCCCTCGGCTGGACGTTCAAGCCTAGCCCCATCAAGGGCTTTCCCTCGAACCGCTGCAATCAGTGCACACCACAGAGCATCCTTCTCATCCTCGTTTCCTCGATCACGAAGTTGTCCAAGCAAGTTGTTGTGCGCATTTGCTAAGATCCACTTTGGGGTTGCCTTTGCGTAATCCTTTGCAGGAGCCGGGTAAGTCTCGATGGCAATGTCTATTCCTCTTCTGTACTCGCCAGCAATTGCGGAGCGAGCGAACTTCTGACTTTGCAGATATGCGAGAGCCTTGGTGGATGCTGAACCAATGGCATGGGAAACAGAGGACAACCCACCTTGACTTATCTCAGTCTTCCGGTGTATCAGCGATTCATAGCCGGCTTCGCTCACGGGCCACTCCCAGTCAAGAAGTGCCCGAAACTCATCTGGCCAGCCCAAGGGGGCGTCAATGGCTAGGACGAAATTGTCATCAGGTTTCATGAGGTCCCTGATGAAGTCCGTCGGTGATCGGGATTTGTGGCTCGGAAGAATGCGTGACTTGAAATTGCCACGATCCAATCTTGCAATAGTCAATTGCTTGTCTACAGAAGTAAGCAGCACAAGGGCATCTTGTGACAATCCCTGTGGATTGGCACTATCTGACCCTGGACAGGACCAACCCGCCACATCCCACCCAACGTAATACGTGGTCATGCAGCTATTGCCTCGTTCAACTCGTGCAGTAGGTTATCGAGCTGGTTCTCACCGAAGACCCGTCTAGCAGCTCCCCAGCCCCCGGCATCCGAAAGGATCGGAATGACATCGAAGTCTTCCCGGTCGATGGACAGGTTCTCTCGAAGGTGCTCTCTGATCCGGCCCAGCCAATTCTGCTGGTCTTCGGTAAATTTGTGCCCTCGGGTTATCCGCGCGAAGGCTAGCTCCACGCGTTCAGCAGCGGTGAACAGAGGCTGCTCCTCGCTCGCGGCATGTTTGACCATACTGATGATGTCCACCAATGCCTTGTGGTGGTGAACCTCGTGAACTTTTTGGAGGTTCTCGACGGTAAACCTGTATGGGTTGGTCTTGAGTTTCTGATGAAGCTCCGATAGTGCCGTGGGCTTCCAGTCCCTTGGTCGTGAGAGCAGAATACTGATGGCCTCAATGTGATCAGGGTTCGCCTGTACGAACTTGGAAAAGATGGCCAGGTAGTCTTCAGGTTTGTACGAATTCCCCGCGGAATCTCGAACCATGAGCACGGAACTCACGTTGTCCGTCTGCTCGAGAGCTTTGAGAAACGTCCGTCCAGGCCTCGGATATGTCACCAGGAGGTCTTGAAACCTCTCATCTCTCAGAAGCTTCATGCCCTCTACAAAATCACTTCGAAGATTCTGGGCAAGTGTTCTCGCATACCTAGCAAGATCTCCATCGGGGATGAATACCCCAAAGAGCTCCCAAGCTTCCGCCGACATGGCCTTGTCGATCCTCTGAAGCCTCTTTGCCAAACAGCCGATGTTGTAATCCCGATCCTTGTTGGCCCAGATGTCGTCGACCAGTTCTTTGATGGTTCGAGTAGGTTTGAGTGGTTCCTCGGCAGTAATGCCGGTGGCATTCTTAAAGTACCGCAGAAGGGTCCCATCAAAGCAATCGAAGACCGTGAAGTGATCTTTGTCTGGGTGCTTCTCACCTTTCCGGGTTCCTCGGCCCAACATTTGCTCGAACAAGATGCGGCTCTTCACGGGCCGCATGAACACGATGTACTCGAGATCGGGGACATCAACTCCCGTAGTTAAGAGGTCTACAGTAACCGCAATGCCCGGCTTGGGACGGTTTCGGAACTCCCTGATCTTTTGAAGAGGTCGGTCCACACGGCCAGTAATCTTCTCGACGAAGGCATCCCCTTGGCCAAAGACATCTCGAGCTAGATCCACGAGTTGATCGGCATGGGAAGTATGGGGAATGTCATTGGCTGCAAAGAATAGGGTCTTGGGAAACCGGCCATGGCGGGCTTGGTGCTCATCGGTGTACTTCTTCACCTCTTCAAGGATCATCTTGTTGGACGCCGGGGCAGTGACCTTGTTTTCAAGTTCGCTGGTGTCGAACTGCCGCTCATCTTCGAGCTTGTCCATCTCGGACAGGCCGGAATCAGGGTCAACTACTTCAACGTTCTCACCCTCATGAAGGAACAACCCGTTGATCCTCACGTCGGATCGGATGTTCACAGCATCGTAGTCCACAAGATGCCCATCACGGACGGCTTGCTCGTACCCGTATTCGAAGACCTTGTGCGTGAAATAGGCGGTGGTGTGAGAGGCCGGTGTTGCAGTCAATCCGATCTTGATCGCATCGAAGTGATCCAGGGTCGACCGCCACGTTGAGACTTCAGCGGCCGTGTACCCTCGATGGCACTCGTCGGCGATGATCACGTCGAAGGCATGGATGGGAATGTCAATCCTGTCGGCATCATCATCCAACACCTCGTCACCAGCTCCGAAAATGGCTTGTCTGCCAAGGATGTGCATAGCCATCCTCTGGATCGTGCAGACATAGACGAAAGCGTGCCCAGGCTGCGGATCTGTTAAGTACTTCTGGGGCAGTACCTTCGGATCAAACTTCTCTTCTTCACCAAAATCCTCGGTTTGGAATTTTGAGCTGTACACCTCGTAGATCTGATCGAACTTGATACCTGGCTCAGCGTCGAACGCGGAGAATGCCCTCACAGCCTGAGCTGCCAGTGCCCTGCGGTCGACAAGGAAGAGTATCCTCTTGGCAACCCCGGCCTTTAGCAAGCGGTAGGCTTGGCTGACCATCGTGAAGGTTTTCCCGGTTCCTGTGGCCATCGCCACCAAGAGGTTCCTCTTCCGGTCAGCGATCGCTTGCTCGACGGCCTTGTTGGCATCCTTTTGGTAGGGCCGCAGCCTAGGGTGATCGTGAGGCAACTGCAGAACACTGTCACAGGCGGCATCCATGTCTCGCCCAAGAAGTTCTCTTAGGCCATTTGGGGTGTGGATGCCGGCCACCCTTCGAGACCGGTTGAGGGGATGACGAACATCGTGAAACCAGGTGACCTCTCCATTGGTCGAGTACAGAAACGGACACCGTAGCCCATCGAAGTCAAACGAGCTGTTCACGAGCCCTCGTGCATACCGCGCAGCCTGCGTGAGGACGTTCTGGGGACCAATGGTGAGCTTTTTGGCTTCCACAACAGCCACCACTTTTCGATCGAGCCACAGGGCATAATCAGCTGGACCGTGCTCCGTCTCTTCTTCTTCAGTTCGATAGGGCTCTCGAACCGGTGCCGTCTTGGCCCTAGAAAGCCGCCACCCATCAGCATCGAGCTTCGGATTGATGCGCTCTCTGCGGGTCTTCCATTCGGCTTCGACAACTTTCGGCGACATTTCAGCTGGATACCGAAGCTACACCCGTTGCGGATTGGGGTGCAAGCCTGTACAATCCCGTGCGAGATGGATCAGTCAATTCGAAGGGGCAAGCCGGCACCACCGGGTGTCGTGACCATTCGGAGAGGCAGCCGAGATTCTCGGGGTTGTGAAATGAGCCTTCGAACGTGGGATTCATCGGGCCGATTCAAATGTCATCGGCACCCTGTATCGGGGTATCGGTTGTACAAGAGAACTGACGTCTTGAAGCTGCAAAAAGGATTGAAGCCGGGCGAGCAGCATAGGGGAACGTGGATGGCAAAAGGGGTTGGTCTCAAGTTCGATGAGATTGGTTACTGGTCGGAGATCAAGCTCGATATCGTGAAGGACTACGCCGCCGCTTACTCGGCCATACTCTCAAAACAGGCGAACTTGTACCACTTGTACATTGATGCCTTTGCGGGGCCAGGGGTTCACATTTCCAAGCGAACTGGCGATTTCGTTTCTGGAAGCCCCCTGAATGCGTTGGCAGTCGACCCGCCTTTTCGAGAGTACCACTTCATTGACCTAGCCCATTCGAAAGTGGAGAACCTACAAACTATTGCTACTGGTCGAAGGGATGTCTTCATTCATGAGGGTGACTGCAACGACGTGCTGATGGACGAAGTATTCCCACGAGTGCGGTTTGAAGATTTTCGACGGGCACTCTGTTTGCTCGACCCATACGGACTTGATCTTGAATGGCGTGTGATGGAGAAGGCTGGTCAGTCCAAAACGATTGACATGTTCCTGAACTTTCCAATCATGGACATGAATCGCAATGCCCTTTGGAGCAATCCTCGGGGTGTAGATCCCGCAGATGCCGAGAGAATGACCGCGTTCTGGGGTAGTGAAGCCTGGAAAGACAGTGCTTATACTGAGCAAGGTAACTTGTTTGGTGGTACAGATCCAGTGAAAATCCACGGAAATCTCACCATCGTTGATGCATTCCAAAAGAGGCTCAGAACAGCCGCCGGTTTCAAGAATGTTCCAAAACCGATCCCAATGCGGAACAGCGCTGGAGCTGTTGTCTACTACTTGTTCTTTGCCTCGCAGAATGACGTGGCAAACAAGATTGTGCTTGCTATCTTTAACAAGTACGGCACACGAGGAAGTTCATAGAGATGGGACTCGCATCAACGATTGAATGGACTGAATCGACCTGGAACCCAGTTACTGGTTGCACGAAGATCAGTCCGGGATGCAAGCATTGCTATGCAGAACGAATGGCTGAGCGGCTGCAGGCAATGGGTCAGGCCAACTATCGAGGCGGGTTCAAGTTGACTCTGCAGCCCCACATGGTGGAGCTACCTCTTAGTTGGAAGAAGCCCCAGACTATCTTCGTCAACTCAATGAGTGATCTCTTCCACGAGGACGTGCCCATCGAGTTCATTCAGAAGGTCTTCGCGGTAATGAGGCAAGCCCATTGGCATCGATTTCAAGTCCTCACCAAAAGAGCTGATCGACTGGCGGAGCTGTCACCCCAAATTCGATGGACGCCGAACATCTGGATGGGGGTAAGCGTGGAGAACGACAAGTACCTGAACCGCATTGATGACCTTCGAAGGGTCGATGCTCACGTGAGATTTCTCTCAGTTGAACCGCTTCTTGGACCACTTCCAAAGATCGATCTCCGCGGTATGCACTGGGTAATTGTGGGTGGAGAGTCGGGGCCGGGGGCGAGGCCGATGTCTCCTGAGTGGGTTACGGACATTAGAACCCAGTGCAAGAAGGCCAAGGTACCCTTCTTCTTCAAGCAGTGGGGTGGGACCAACAAGAAGAAGGCAGGTCGAATTCTCGACGGTCGTACATGGGATGAGATGCCACGGAATCCTGTCTTGAGTACTGGAGTAGTAGGACTGTCATTGCCAATATTGCCGTAACGGGCGCCAGCAGATGGTCGATGCGCAGGCCACGTCAAGATCAGTCTACTCAAGCACTGGGCCATCCGATCCAATTTGTCCGGATTCTTGGCATCGCCTGGTCGCGTGTGGGTCTTTCGCCGAACTCACGCCCATGCAGATCACAAAACGAAATTCTTTGCTCTATTCTCTGTACCAACTCGCCTTTCCCCGTCGTGACTTGACGGCAGCGGCCGTGTTATGGCCGTGAAGCGGCGGGAGCCGTCTGGACCCGCCAGGCCGCTATGAAGATAGCCGCGTTTTTGGTGTTGGCCGACTCGGGTGGATTCAGTTGGCAGCCGTCAGGTGTTCAGTCGCCAGTTTGATATTTTCGGTGACCCGGGCAGCAACGGCATCCCGGCACTCGTGCGGCAGTGGAATCACACGGCCGTCGAGTGCGGCTTCGATGGCGATTTGCATGTAGGCGTGCACATCGACTTCGCTGAGCTTGGCCGTTTCGAGAAGCGTGTACAGAAGGGCGGCGACTTCAGTGCCACGCTTGGAGCGTGACCCGTAATGATTCTTGCGCCCAAGAACAGGATCGCGATTCGCTCGCTCGCTGATGTTGTTCGAAAGGGCGATGCGCGGATCATCCAAGAAACGAATTAGCCCTGACCAATGATTGGCCATGTACTCGATGGCTTTGGCAAGTCCGCTATCAGGCAGTGTCTTTACGTCCATCGCCCATTGTTTGATTTCAGCGATGATGGGTCGCGAGTATTCGTTGCGCAGTCGAGCGCGCTCCGCAAGCGCTTCTTCGGTATCACCCGGTGCGCGTCTGTCTATCTCGAAGAGTTGGTCAATCAATTTCAAGATACGTTCTGTTTCGCTCGGAAAGAATGCTTCGATGTCCTTGTACTTGCGCCGCGTGTGAGACCAGCAAAATGCGAGCACCTTGTCCGCCGTGCGTTTTGCCAGCGCCGGATACACATCGTAACCATCACACAGAATGATGCCTCTGAAGTCACCGAGCAACTCGGTTGCAGCATCCAGAGAACGGCTGTCTTTTATCTCGTAGTACGCCGCGGTCGGCACCGCCAATGTCCAGACCTGCCAAGTCTTGTTCGTGTCGTGTTTCTTCTGCTCTTCCTTGTTGAGCATGCGCCACGTCGTCTCATCGGCACCCACGACCGCATGAGAAAACACAAACTCCAGGATGCGCTTGTACAGCGGCCACATCAATACCGACAGCTTGTCGAGCTGGTCCCAAAGCGTCTGAGTGTCGATGATGAGCCCCCCGCTCTTCATCCGTCGCACCTGACGCGCCAGTGGCATATGGTACAGATACTTCTCGATGGCGACCTCGATGGCAAAGTCAATCGAATAGCGAGCACCACGAAACAGCTTTCTCGGAGTTGGCGCCGTCTTGACGCAACAGCCATCCGGGCACCGCATCTTTTGCTGTTGATGCTCCACCATCACAAAGGCTCGCCGCAAGATGTGTACCTCGCGACTCGATTCATCCTGACCAGCCCAGTCCACAAGCGGTTTGCCGCAAACATCACATACCCGCTCAGCCACGGGGACTTGGTGACGTCGAGTCACCAGTGGCAATTGCGGCTGCTCGCGGCGCCCATGACCCTTGTGCTCGCGCTTGTTGTGCTTCTTTTCGTTACTGCCCGAGGTATCTGACGGGGTGCGTTCGCTGGACGGACCAAACACCATCTTTTGCAGCTTTGCCAGGTGCTCTTCAATCGCCTGCATGCGCAATTGAACAACCTGTTCGGGGTCGGTTGACTTTTTCAGCTCGGCCAACTCCCGGGTTAGCGTGGCAATCTCTTGCACCAAGCGACGATTCTCGTGCTCCAGCAAGCGCACTGCCTGCTGCAGAAGCGGTACGTCGGTTTCTTGTGCGATGTCACGCGCCACGTTGTGTGGCGTCTTTATGCAATATCGTGTGCATCATGTCGAGCACAATCGACACGCACGCAAAAGATAGATCGCACCTGTGACCACCTCTGCGCCACAGGTGCGATCGTTTTGTTTTGTCGTCGCGACGTGCGCTGAGATTCAGCGGAACACGACTTGTCGATCGGAATAACTCACCGCACGTGGACTCAATGGCAAACGAAACGTCAGCTCGGCTCCTTCGAGCAACAACTGCAGCTCGGACTCGGTCAGCTCATCGCGGCCATCCCACGGTGCCGCAAAATGTCCCTTCGAGAGGCGCTTGGCGAAAAGACATAGGCCTGTGCCATCGAAATACAAGACTTTCGCGCGCTTTCGCCTTTTGGCAACGAAAAGATACAGGTCGCCCGATAGAAAGTTACGTCCCATCGCTTCTGTCACGATGGCAGCAAGCGAATCGTATTGCTTGCGCATGTCGCACGGCTGCTGATACGCGAACACACGCCGGCTGCGACTCGGTGTCAACATGAAAGGCTCCTGCACAGCTCCGCCAATTGCGGCACCGTCAATCCGACAATCGCGATCGGCGAATTGCGACTGTCCACTACGGTCGGTACGGCAACCACCGGCCTTACCATGGCAACAGACCGGGGTGTCCGAACCATCGACACCTGCCGGAACACACTCGACTTGCCTCTGCGACCACACCATCGAATCAGCGTTGCTGGGCCAATGCCCAAGTCAGCTAGAAGCCGTGAGTCGGACACCCCACGCAGTCGTGCGTCCGCCACGAACTGGACTACTAAACGCTTCAGCTCGGCGGAAAAACGAAGTCTCTGACTTGTAGATTTAGCCCGCCGCTCACGCTCGATGCGAGAACGCAATTCCTTGACGCTTTTCATGACTCCCTTGGGCAACAGAGCATTGGGCTCTGCGCTGGGCTCAGCCTGCCAAAATCAGGCCGTCGCGGTTAGGCGGGCGCGAGCGAGTATGTACTATTCTCTAGCAGGGACAGCGCCCACACGGCTGCGTGTGAAATCTGAATGCCGTATTCTCGGGTGAGTTTTCGAACCATATACTCTTGCGAGGCTCTAAGATTATGAGGGTCGAGTTGATTGGAAAAGGGTGCCATTGAGTTGTCCGCCGAGTCAGCCGCCTCAAGCAAATCGTATATGCTTTTCACGAGTGCAGAATCCTCACCTATCATGGGAAATACTAGGGGCAAGGCCATTCTGATGTACGAAGTATTGTACTTCGTCGTACGCAGGTGAAGGAGGAATCCCCCCTCAGTTGTCGAGGCATCAACGTTGAGTCGTTCTCCAAGCTGCTTCATGCGTCCAAATTCGGAACACAACAACTGAATGTACGAACGCATCGCGCCGGATTCCACAAAACAGGCACGAATCTCCTCAAAGCTCATCGACTGATTTGTGCCAGCCGGTGTTCTTTTTAGAAATATGCAGACTTCGCTCTCGAGCACCGCATGGGGGCTTCTCTTGCTTGGAGGAATGTGACAGACGTATATACTAGAAGCTGTCCCGACCGGCATTGGTGCGCCAAATTCATATTCCACCGACGGAGTCAATCCATGGTGTAGCTTATTGGCGAAGTCGCGTGGCAGCTCACGATTCTCTACACCAACAAGTTCCCTTGAATTGGAGACTCCGAATACAAGGAAACCACCCCTTGTATTGGCGAAGGCTGCCACCACTCTGCGCTGATGATTGGCTGGCTGAAGATCAGCCTTCAGGTCGAATCGATCATCTTCGATGATTCCAGACTCGGCCACATACTTGACCGTCTCGAGCGACCATTCTTGCAGCGTTTCAGGAATCATGACTTCTTCAATTGAAGGGACTCGAATCACACTAGACAGGGAAAAGCTACCGGCACTGGTGACAATGCCAGGCCATGGACCCACTCCACGCCTAATGGCGGCGAGGCTGAATCTGCCCGAGTGACTTTTGCTGACACGAGACGGTCTAGCAGAGATGCCTTGTCACGACCCGAGTTATCGAGTCCCAACCCCTGGCAAAGAGCTTTCAAACTGTCACGGGTGAGTCCCGGGAGCAGTTCAGGCAGGTTGGCCTTCTTCGAGGAGCCAATGGCCTCAATCAGACCGTCCTTGGCTCGGCGGTTCGGAACCTCCAACTCGAACTGATCGACGATCCCCAGAAGTTCGTCACGGGTGAGAAGGGCTAGAATTTCGCGCCTAGACGGCATTTTGCTCAAAACGGTACACGTTGCCGTCCCAGGAATCAATCAAGTTGGCCTTGGGAGACGCGTGTCCTTTCTGTCGGCATGCGTAACCCGAATTTTCCTGGGTCCACCTCAATCCCACACGCCATCAATCGCGATACGGCGAAGTTTCGGCCAGTTCGACCTCGACGTGACCTGCGCAGCTCGCGTTGCCCGCCGGTTGTCGAATCAACTGGGTGTCACACGGTGGGTATAAGCACCAAGTGATAATTCCAGGGCAGCCAGTCGTGGGGACGCGCGATGACCCGTTCGGTATTCAGCATCAACGCACACAGATAGTTAAAAGGGCTTATGCCGCTGAGCTCGGCGGTACGGATGAGGCTCATGTAGATGTCACCGACTTCGGCTCCTCGCTGAGTCTTGAAAAAGTAGGCGTTCTTGCGATGCAGAATGGCTTTTTTCAAGATTTGCTCGCACACGTTGTTGTCCAATGGCGCCCCTGGAACACGAAGAAACTGCGTGAGCGCATGCCAGTGCTTCTGCATATACTTGATGGCTTGTCCGAGCCCGCTATTGGGCTCGACCTTCTTTTCTTTCAACTGAGCCTCGAGCCACTTTTCCAGGCCGTCCATCAAGTGCTTGCTCTCGGCTTGATGCCAAGCAAGGCGTTGCTCAGCGGACAGGTTGCGCTCGCGGGCAATCGCGTCGTTGTGATACACGTCGCGCAACACTTCCAGGACATGGCGGCACTCTGTCTTGAAGTTATCGAAGACATCCACGAAGTTGCGTCGGCAGTGGGCCATGCAATGTACCAGGATGGTCTCGAAGTCCTTGGGCAAGTTGCGTGACAGAGCATCGCACATGTGAATGGGCGCCCCCAGCGTCGTTGGACGAAGCCTGAGCACGTCGGCGAGATTTTCTCCAGCGTGCTGATGACCCGTGAAGTACAAAGCGATACGACAATCGTCGTGCAGGGCAACAATGCCGGAAGTGAAGATTCCACTGCGCTTGTCGCTGTTCGCGGCATCGTCCGTCGCGACAGCCTTTTTGCCCTCCTTCATGAGCGCCAATATCTTTGCCCCCGTGTCATCATTGTGCAGCACCTGTCCCTGCGCTGCGATTCGAATCAGTTCACCGTGCACGGCCTGGGGAGCCGTGATGCGCGCCGTCACCACTTGCCATTGCGTTGCTGGCGGCAGTGGGATCCCCATCCCTTGCTCGAGCCCTGCAAGTCGATAAAAGGGCAGTCCTGTACCGTACTTGGCAATCGCAACCATGGCCGAGGCTGACGCATCATACTTATCAGGGCCAACATCATCGGGCGCTTGCGCGGTAAACACCTCCCCGCAGGCATTGCAACGCAAACGTTCCAGCTCCCAGACCTTTGCAATGATCGGCGCTTGCCCCGTGAGGCGCACCAGTTTGCGCGGCACCGCCATCGGGTAAACCTTGCCCGCGTGACACAGCGGACAGCCGTCGCCGGGACACAATGCGTGATGCACGGGGATGTGTTGAGCGCCGCGGTAGCGGTCGGCACCGTTGCGGCCGTGACCTTTGCGCTTGGGCTTCGCTTGTTCCTCGCTGCGCGTTTCGCCAGCAGCGCTGTTTGCGAGCGCTTCGTTTTCTGTGTCCGCGCTTGTCGAAGCGTCGGATGCGGCCGGTTCGCTCTGCACGCATACTTGACTCATCTTCTCCGTGCTGGCCCCGAACAACATCTTTCTCATGCGCCCGAGCGAGATGCTCTTGTTTTCCAGAGCCTGCGTTACAAACGCCAGTGTCTCGACCGCACAGAGCAGCTTTTCGCGATCAGCTGCGCTCAACGTGTCTTTCGCCACGATACGCTTGAGTTCGTCGAGGTCGAGTTCTACACGTTGTGGCAGTCCAGTCATGACTACTTTGCCAACCGCTCACGAAAGTCACGCACCAATGCCAACCCCAACACCAGCTTCTTGCTCCGATTCTGTTCCCAGGTTGGCGCATCCTTGCCGCGTCCGGTCGTGATGCCCAGCGGCACCCAGTTGGCAGCCCGATAACAAGTTCCGCGGTTGCGCTCGGGGTCCACAAACGTCTCGACGAAGTAGATCGGATGGTTGTACTTGCGCTGCCAATCCCCAGACAGCGTTCGCGTCACTTTCCCCAATAGATGGGACGCCAAGTGCGGCACCTTGACCCATGGCACAATGAGAAATCGGCTGTTGTACGCAAGCAGCCGCAGATTCTGTCGCTGCTTTGCCAAGCACCACCCGATGTAGCGGTCACGGGGTTTCAGATGTCTTGGAACTGACGACCAGGTAAAGCATGCTATCGGTCGATTCTGCGCGTACACCAGGTACTTGAGGTGCTCGCCGACTGGCTGCGTGTACTTGAGATAATGGTACGTCTCGATCAGACTGCAGCAGAATTTCTCCTCGTCGGTCCGCCGCACCTCGCGCAGGCTCACTTCTCCTAGCTCGCTCAGACTGCACTCGATCGGGCTCTCGTCCACCTCGACCCGCTCAGGCCGGGCCCGCGTAAGAAATGGATTCGGGGGTCGTCTACTGACCGGTGGCAACTGGATATGCCCGGCTCGATCTAACGCCAGCATCAAACCGCGACACACCATATCCCGCAACGCCCCGTTGGGTTGTCGCATGTCCCAGGCTTCGCATAGCAACTTGCTCAGCTGCCGTCGCGTCGCCTGCGGCTCTCGAGCGATGAGCTCACAGATAAACGCCACGTCCGTATCGCTGACGATGCGCCCTCGGTGTCGCAGAACTTCGGCCATGAGCCGTGTCTGCCACAACAGCCCATGGAACGCAAGAACGAAAATCGACTTTCCTTCAGTTCTCCGGGCTCACGGGGCGCCACTGCGGTGCCGCCTTGGCTGCCATCGCGTCTCCTCCGAATAGCAGCACCTGCAGCTGATGTGCCGCCAGCCGCGCCGCGCCTTTGCCCTCACTTGTCGGCCAATAGCGAAATTTCCCGCTCGACAATCGCTTGTGACACAGCCAATAACCCTGCCCATCGTATACTAGGACCTTAATCGCCGTACTCCGGCCGTTGCGAAATACGTACGCTGTGCCCGAGAATGGATCTGCCCGCATGCGTTCGCGACACATCCGCGCGATGCCGTCGATCCCGGCTCGAAAATCGACGGGTTCGATGGCCACCAATATTCGCATCTGGGGCGTGACTTGGATCACGACATTCTCCCGTACAGTTCTCGGACGAGGGCCACGACATCGGTGCTAGCTGCACCGGCCACTCGCACGATCAATCGGTTTCCACTTACCCCCACCAGCTCCATGACTGTCCCGTCCAGCACCGATGCCGGGCGCCCAAGCGGCCCAAGCTCGACGAATTGCGGTGCGACTCGCCCTTTGACGATCTTCGCCTTTGCCCTGGCCGCGCCGCGTACTTGGGCCTTCAACGAGTCGTAGCTCACGTGCAGGTGCTGCGACACAGCATAGATCCCGTGCGAACGCGCCAGCATTGCGGCTGCCTCCCACAATTCGGCCGGCATCCTGCCACGACTGTGTCGCGTCTTACGCCAATGCTCGATTCGTGCCCGAACCTCGTCCAAACCCGCAGCGGACTTCACCAATAGCCCTCGTCGTCCCATGGACCGGCTTGCTCCTGTTGGATGTGTTGCTTGGTCCGGACCCTAGCTCGATGCCGCCGCGCTCGTCACGCACGGCTGCGGAAAGGACACGGAGACGCTGAATGGTCTTCCATGGGTGGCAATGTTGATCGACCCCATCGGGGATTGGATTCCGATTCTCGAAGTATTCGCCAAATTATAGAAGATCAGCGCGACTGACCACGGTCAAGAAGTCCTGTGACCAAAGCCGATGGACGTTCACTTCCACTTTTGATCGAGTCGCGTAGTTCAAAATCTGCTGCAAACGGACCGTGTCATCATCCAACTTGGGGCCAAGGACAGTGTGCAGTCTAAGGTCAGGATTGTGGTTCTTGGCGATCGCGCGAGTAAGGGTTTCCAATGCATAAGTATCACTCGGAGGGAACCGGTACCCGACAAAGACTATGGCATCGGCACTTGCAATGACTTCGGTAGCCTTGTCCCACCATGGCTTCAGCGATTGATTGCTTCTGTACTTGCTGGGACCAGGAGTCGAAATTACCAGACGATCTGTGTCGGAGCCATCGCGCAGATAGTCTGATGGCCGAACACCAATGGGTACAGATATTTCCGGTGTACCGACACGAAGACGAACGCCCTCGATTAGCTCTGCCTCGTCCTTCGCGTAGTGCCTGGCCGCGTATTCAGGAGACTTTGTTATAACCTTCCACGTTCCGGCGTCATCCTTGTTCCAAACCCAACTGGTACTCCCGTGAAGCTTCAAAGCCTTCGGACCATCGGGCCACGTTCCCAAACCTTCGCTATCAAGTACAGCAATCCGGGCAGATTTCGACCAATGGGTGGTCGTCGTGTGAAGCCCTTCAAGTACGCAATCATAATTGAACGTGACGATTACGTCGTCGTTACCAAGAACGTTGATGGACCAGTTGTAGAAAGGAAGCCGCTTTTCTACGATGGGTTGTCGGAGGAAATACGAGCATTCAGCAGCGATGTGTATCCTTGCCGCTCTTCTGATGTCAAAGAAGTCATAGTCATTCGCGTGATCAAAGCGCGGACGTTTGTTGATTATCGATAGTGCGTAATCTCTCCGAATCTTGCTATCACTAGTTGAATCCAGGAATTCTAGAAACTCCTCCGCATGGTCCCACAACAATTCACCTGGTCCTGCATAGCTCCGCCAATGATCTGGCTTCCCTTCGTCAAATCTTCGGCCATAATGAAAGAGCCACATAAGGTCCCACATTATGTTCGTGTCCAGCCCATATTGGGCTTGTACTTCCTGATGAAGAGCCAATGAAAGAAGGTCATTCAACATTGGCCCGCCGAGGGGGGCACTGAATCCACTCCCCAGAATCCAGACAATGCGACCATCGGCAGCTGAATCTCCGTCGGACACAACGAATGAAGGGCCATCATCGGACATCAGAAACAAGATAGTACATCGTCTTGCAAAAGGCTTCAACGAGGTTTAACCTGATCAATGGCAGAGCATCCGTCTTGTCAATTCGATGGGTGTGGTGATGTGAGAAGCCCGTTTCAAGCCGGTCGTATTTGCGGCAACATACCAATGGCCCGCAAGGGTGAGGAATTCGAGTGAAAAAGAATCAGACCGAACGTGAGCTAGAATGGGAAGGAGCCGCCGAGCCCATACACGTGGATCGCGTGGAGTTGCCACACCCCTTTCTACCAGGGACCGAGAAACTCTCTATCCATAGAGATCAGGACATGCAACTTCAACTAGTTGCCGAGGGTAAACTATCCCAGCATTATGAGTTGGCTGAGCGTGTTCAAGCGGATCGCCAAATCCCTGCGGGAACGTTGACTCCGTCGAGCAAAATCGACTTTGAAGCCTACGGCGTCAAATATGAACTCGAAATGCATATCAGCTCCGTACCGGGTATCACGACCTCATCAGCTGATCCCGGTGGAGCCCGGTTCAGTCAGACCGGAACGGTCATTCGACTGATCAATAGAATGGAACGGGAAATGGTCCAGCACTCCCGAAGCCGAGATGCCAAACTTGGAGCCGCTGGGTCCCGAAGCTTGGCGATCAGATTGGTACATAAATGGCCCACACGCGATTCGATTCACGCGTGCCACCAAAAGATTGAGACGGGGTTCCTTCACCCGTGAGAGGTCATTTCTACCAATCTCAATTCCTGAGTGTCCCTTACAACACAACGGGCGTGATCATGTTGTTGTTGATATAGACAACTTGGAATTCGCGGTTTGCAAAGTTCCTGCCGAGCTAGCTCCAGAATGGAGTACACCGTTGAGCATTGATTTCAAGGTTCCAATTCCAGATGAAGATGTCCGACAAGCCGTATCCGAGATAGTGTCCTTTGTGCTTGGGCGTCGATTGATGAAAGTCGGCTCGACTCTTTTTGATCAAACTGGTCATGCTATCGAACAGGAAGCAGTGAATCCCTGGGGTAAGGGGCTCAAAGGCCTATGCGAGGAGTGGGACATGCCACCAGTCCCCATAGAGATGCCTTCGACGGATGCCGAGAGATTGCTTTGTGAGTTGGTTCCAAAGTACTTGGAAAACCGTACGTCACTCGAACTGAGTGACGCACTTTGGACCTACTGGGTCGCCATTGAATCACCGCTTTCTGCAGATCTTGTTCATTATGCTGCGGCAGTGGAAGCTCTCAAGAATTCGTGGTTCCGAAGTACCAGGACGAAGAGCAAGGGTGTCTACCTTCCAAAGGAAGACTACGAGAGACTCTCCTGCAAGACTATCGATTCTCTCCGTGGACAGGTACCCCAGGCAGTCCTAAATCGAATCACAGGTGCCTATAGAATGGGAAACGCTGAGCAACTTCGTGCCTTCTTCGATGAGATTGAGTTGCCTGTAGGGTCGAATGAAGAACAGGCAATGAAGGCTAGACATGGTTCTGCGCATGGCGGCTTGAGCACCGAAGCTGATGTTGAGGAACTTGTTAGGCACGCAAATGGCTACCGAGCCTTGTTTGAAAGGACTTTCCTTCGATTACTTGGTTATGAAGGCAACTACATCGATCGAAGCACCATCGGGCATCCTTCGAGGCCATTGAGGGAACCTGCCGGCGGATATTCAACCTAGTGCGGGCACGATAGCACATGTTGAAAATCAACAGTGCTGCCGCAGGCGACACTTTATCGGCAAGCCGCGTAATCCCCTCCATTAGGTACCAGCTCAACGTTGCCACACCCCTACTCACGGGTAGGTTGTTTGCCCGCCAAATTCGACGAGTGCCTCTCGATGCTTTCAAAATCCCCTTCCACACTGGTATCATCGAGCTCGTGGATATTGAGCTGGACAGGGAGGACATTGGCAAGATCACCGAGGCAGTTGCCGAGAAGAACTTTGCCAAGGGTGCGGGAGTCATCGCTGGTGCTGTGGTGGGTGCTGCGGCAACGGGTGGACTGGGGCTCGCTGGCGTGGCTATTGGTGCTGTTACCGGCAAACTAGTTGAAGGTTTCGTGCACCGTCTCTCGGAAACCAACACCGAGAAGATGCTCGCTACCTACCGTTCGATTAGCGACAGGCAAGAGTTCATTCAAACCATCACCCGGCAGGTTGTGTCTGAGCTTCAGGAGCCTAAAGTTACTCACGAAGAAGCGACTAGCGACATTAGCCTAAACATGGATGCCTGGTTTACTCAGCTCTTCAAGTACCTCCACAGCCAGAATCACGGTCCCGTCCCCTTCGCCTCTGCCAGTGAGGTCAAGGTTATTTCGCCGAATCTTGATTGAGAAGTGGAGTTGCCTGACCACCTGAAGAACTACCTCGAACGTTGACTCGGAATTGTTCGACAAAGGGCCACTGGTGGACTCGGGGATGGTCGGAAGAAAGCCAACCCCAGGGACTACGATGCTTGGAGGGAGGCCATTCTACAGCACGAAGTCGAGTACGAGGACCACACCGAGGATCAGATTCTCCGACTTGTAATTTCTGCAAGTCAGAGTAACTCTCAGAAGCTTTGGATGATCGAAGGGGAACCCGGGTCGGGTAAGACAACCCTTGTTGAGCATTGGATTGAACGGTGGCAGGCCGGACTCGATGGGGAGCCCAAGGACGGAATGCTGTTGCCCATCTTGGTGAGGTTCCGCAGTCTGCCATCAGATGGAATGACTGAATCTGATTCAAGACTTGCCGAAATGATTTGGGAACAGGCAGAACGGGGTAAGTTCAAGCTGCGGGTGCCTCACCTCTACGATGAGCGCCGAAAAGCCAGGTTCGTGCCCATCTGGCTCATGGACGGATGGGACGAGGCACCGTCAGCCCAGTACCGGTCGCTTGAATTCTTGGACAGGCTTCTCGGACTACCAGGCCTCAAGTTGCTCACATGCCGAACGGAGGTACTTGCTGGCATTCGAACCTCGTTGAATCTGAGCGGCCACATTGACGGGAACCGGATCTACACATTGCGGGATTTTGACCCGCGAGAACAGCAATTGTTCCTAAGCAAGAAGTTGGAAGCCTTCTCCAAAGAGGTTGCCGAACTTCATGCTTCCCTTCAGAAGCACTCCCAGATGAGGGTCAATTCCACGAGACCGCTACTCCTAGGACTCATCGCCGAGATGGCTGAAGTGAACTTCGGAAGGGGGGTCTCACTCAAGTTTCCCGGGAATCGTGCTTCATTCTATGCCCAAGCCAGTGAACACATGTGGCGGACTAAGCTTGCCGGTCGGAATGTCCCGAGAAGAGATCCGCACCTCCGTGATCAACTTCTAGTGATCTTGGCGGGCTACATGGAGCTCAATAAGTTACGCATTTCCAGCAAAGAAGTCTGGGACTTGCTGGACTCGGAGAATGCCAAAAATGGGCTTGCAGACTTTGAAGTTGCAGATTGAGTCTTAGATGAGACCGTATCTGCTGGAATCCTACGTACTGTCCTGACAGCCGTTGGGGAGGAGTACGAGTTCACTCATCTCACATTCCAAGAGTACTACTTGGCCTTGTCGTTAAGAACCTATGGTCTCGAAAAGGCTCTCTACGAGCACTGGTTTGATCCCAGGTATGATGAGACATTGGCCTTGTTGGCCTCGTTGACTATTGTCGAATCTAATGCTTCAAATGTCGAGTCTATATTCATCCGCTTTGTGGAATGGGGTCAAGCGAAAGCCAAGAGCGACCCTCTTTACTTGGCGAAGGAAGCGAGGCGGAGCCCTCTCCAGGTGACAATGCACGTTGTTAGTCGAGCTGAGATGGCCGTTCATACATTTCCTGAATTGACAAGGCATCTAATAGAAAGGGCACGCTCCTCGCCCCGTCGAGCATATAAAGTTGCCTCGGACAAGAGGACCCCCCCGGGAGTTTTGGCTGGATTGGCCCAAATGGGGGGCCTCGCGGAGCGAGTGGAAGTCTCCCTCAATCCGAGTACGCCTGTTGAAGCCTTAGCAATTTTGGCACGGGACAAGAAGCTCGTTGTGCGAGTATCGGCTGCCGAAAACCCCAATATGGCGGTCGAGACGCTAACAAGCCTCGCTGGAGACAACAACAGAATGGTGCGACACGCTGTTGCGTCCAACCCAAGTACTCCTTTCGAAGTCCTCACAAATCTCGCGACAGACATGTTCGTGCAATGGTCCGTCGCCCAGAATCGGAACACTCCGCGTGACATCCTCCAGGAACTGGCAGGAAGTGCGCAGCCTGAGGTGCGAGAGCAGGTCGCTCGTAACGAGAACACACCCATCGAGGTTCTCACAAGGCTGGCAGAGGACGAGGACCCAGATGTGCGAGTAGCTGTCGCTCGTAACGAGAACACACCCATCGAAGTTCTTACAAAGCTGGCAAAGGACGAAGACCGAGAGGTGCGACATGCTGTAGCTTTCAACTCAAACACCCCCGTCGTAACCCTCATGGAGTTGGCGACCGACTCGCATGTGCGATGGTCTGTCGCCAAGAATCCGAACGCCCCGGGTGAGATCCTTAAGGAGCTAAAAGGAGCGGACGGGTACAGTATGGAACAGTTAGAAGCCATGCCGATGTGGCAGGAATTTGATGAAAATAGCTACAAACATCAGAAGTCCCAGTTTGGTTGCTATCTGCCAACATGGGAAGATGTTTGGGCACTCGGCGCAAGCTTGGATTTCGCGAGTGACAAACAGACCTCATCCACCTTGGGAATAAATCAAGGGGTATTGGAAAAGGACGTGCGAGCCCAAGTTGCCCAAGATTGCCGCGATATTCTCGAATTCCTATAATGCAGCTTGTTTCCTTGGCACGTGTCAGGTGGAGTCTTGGTCTGAACTGGCGTTGCTTCCTCGACATCGTGATGTGGAGTTTGACCTTAGAACCGTATTAGCAATAGGCCCCTTCGGCGTCTTGTTGAGGGGGCAACTGAGAACCCTTGACATTGGTCTTACCGGGGGAATCTGGTCGAAATACTCGCTCGTTTTGGTACCCTCACCGTTGAACCAGATTCCTTACCCTCGTACTCCCAGGTTCACAGCTGCCCGGACCACAATGGGTTGGGCCACCCAATCTTCGAGCAAGAAGGACCGGCAAGTGCGATTAGCGGGTATCCTCGAGAAGTTTGTTGAGATCCACGAGCCTCAAACGTAATATCCTATATGATGTCCGATAATAGGAGCTTACTGGACATCATCGGTAGTTCCGATAGCAGTGAAAGCAACCTTCGCTCTACCCCGGCCACCCACGGCATCAGTTGCCTGCAGAACCTCGTTGATGCTTCGGAGAGGTTTGCGGCTCACGCCAGGGCATCCAACACCAGGAAGGCCTACCAAGGGGACTGGCAAGCCTTCTCCTCCTGGTGCCGGTCATCGGGGTTTGTAGCTGTGCCTGCCCAGCCTGAAGTAGTGGTCCTGTACCTATCCTCGATGGCGACAGCAGGTAAGAAGGTGTCCACAATCACTCGGGTACTCTCATCGATCAGCCAGGCCCACCGAATAGCTGGACACGTATCACCGACATCATCAGCTCAGGTATCGGAAACTATAAAGGGAGTCCGCCGGGCCTTGGGATCGGCGCAGGCTCAAAAAGTTCCTGTCCTGGCTGAGAACCTCAAAGCCATCATGCAGGTAATACCTGACACTCTTCTTGGAATTCGTGACCAAGCTCTGTTGTTGCTGGGGTTCGCAGGAGGATTTCGGCGGAGTGAGCTGGTTGGACTGAACGTGGCCAACCTTCAGTTCATGGAAGACGGGCTAATCGTCACTCTGCTTCGAAGCAAGAGTGATCAAGAAGGTCGAGGTTGACAGGTAGGTATCCCATTCGGCAGCAGCCCTACCACTTGCCCCGTACGTGCCCTCAAGATGTGGTTGGACAAGGCCAAGATCACCGAAGGGCCGGTGTTCCGGGGAGTTGGCAAATGGGGCCACGTTCAATCCAATCGGCTTGATGATCGAGCGGTTGCCCGAACCACGAAGAAGTATGCCCAGCTCATCGATCTTGATCCAAGCAAGTTTGGTGGACACTCACTCAGATCAGGACTGGCAACCTCTGCTGCCCGAGCCGGACGCAGTGAGAGGTCGATCATGGCTCAGACCGGTCACAAGAGCGTGACCATGGTTCGGAAATACATCAGGTCGGGATCACTTTTCATCGACAATGCGGCGGCTGGTCTGTTGTGAGGTATTCATGGCCAGAGATGACGACCAGAGAGCTGATGAGATCATCGAGCAAGTGTTCGCTCGATTCCAGAGGAAGGTGGACGAGCCAGAGGTCGGACACGCCAGAGCTACCTTGGTGTTACACGAGAGAGTTGCCTTTCTATGTAGTCCACTTGAGGAAGCCAACTTCCACACAGTCATTGCCGATAACAGGCTCGATGAGGATTTCGAGATTAGGATGGTTCTCCTCTCCCATCGAATGTTGGTAACGAGGAATACCGAAGACTTTCTCGATGATGCCCCCGTGCTCGATTACGGGATCATTGGGCTCGATGCTCTACCCGTCATTGATCCTGCAGCCGAATACAAGACGAATCGGACCGCCCAACTCATCTCCAAAGCCATATTGGATTACGACCTCACCTCGGAACGTTGCGGGTTTGTGTTAGTGCTCAGGCAGAATGGCCACCATGTGTTCCGAAGACTCGCGTGATACCACCAGAAGCTCTATCGAGAAGCTTTTGGCAGCCATATTGAGAAAGATGGGCCATCCCCGAATCACTTGGCGGGACCACTGCACATCCCACATGAATTGTAGCATCTACCCTGCTTGCAGCAGGGGGCAAAAGGCGTACAGGCGCAGAAGCAGTCCATAGTTCTCCACTTGCCCCCGTTCGGAATGCTGAAGTCAGATGTGTACTTGGCTGCAACACCGGCGTTGACAGCCCCAACTAGACACGAAGCGTAACAATTTGGCGAGCATGGATCACCAGCCGGAACCGCCACGCAATCCGAATCGACCGAGCATGAGTAGTCAAGATCGCTCGCCGGTAGCGGGCAAGATACCCCTGAATCTGATTGGCTGATTACAGAGGAGCCACCTGCACTTAGAGCCCCAGATCCACCAGTTGATGCAGCTGAGGAACTAGTACCACCGGAAGACTGCTCGATTGCGACCAATTCAGTTTGACCGCCACAATTGGTGAGCAAAGGAATCGAGAAAAGGACGAAAGCCGAATGCGACCGGTCTCTTCGAAGCACGAACCAGATAAGGGCAAGCATGAACCAAGTATGAGGGATCAACGCGAACTGGGCCAACGGTCGCAATTCCAGCCGGTTTGACCTCATTCGATCCCCCTGATCGTTCGCCTCAATTGCACATGCTACACGAGTTGTAGCAGACACCCTGCCTGCAACAGGGGGCCACGGGAAGGCAAGGGCAATTGCAATTGGCGGGTAGGAGTGCACCACCATGACTCTTGAAGAGCGCAAGGTAGTTGCTCCCCACCTTGACGTTAACGGCAGTGGTGGGGCAGTAGCAGCCCGAAATGCAGGGATTTCCTTCCGGTACCCCGATACAGTCCGAATCTACCGTGCAGGAATTGTCGCAGCCGCTCGCGGACATTGCACATGTAGCAAGTACCGAGATTCCAGGACCAGGTTGAACCGAAGGACCACATGGTCCTGTTGAGCCACCTGTTGAGATACCCGCGCTTCCACCGGTGCTCGTAGGGCCAGACATACCGCTTGACCCACCCGCTGAGCCATTCGTGCTACCGCCAGAAGACTGCTCTATCGAGATCACGGCCTGGCCACCACACTGAGTAAGCACAGACAGCAAGAGCGACGCAACGGCCCAACTCGATTGAGGGGTCCAAGGCCTGAAGCAGTTTCCAGTAAGCATGAACGAAGTGTACGGTTTCGAGCCGGTCCGAGCAATCCGGTCTTCCTGGACCACGCAATTTCAGCATGAACACCGAAGTATTGATGCTGCAGGTTAATGAATGGCTTGCCCACCAAGAAGTATGTCCCGCCCTTCATCGATCAGTGCATCCTTCCCAAGGATCAAGTGGCTGGCTATCATGGCCCAAGAATGGTTCTTATGACTTCGAGGATGAAGCTTGTGATTCCGTTGGTGGCAACCCTATTTGCAGGCTCAGCTCTTGCTCAAGAATCGAGGGACCCGAACGATGCGGACGAGCTGAAACATGCGTTCGAAACCCCGCGCAAGTTCTCCGACCGCCCTATCACCGTCCAACTCCGTGGTGGCATTGACACGCTCGTGGGTCTGATTGGTTTGACCGCGGCCTATGACGTTGAGAACCACCTAGCTCTCGGTGTCGGAGCTGGTACCAATGGGGAGGGCTTGCAATTGGCGGTCTTTGCGAGGGTGAGACCCTTCATCTGGGAAAGCCGACGAACTCGAACATTGAGGGCGTTGGCTTTCGAAGGTTCTTTTTCGACCGGTCCCGGCGTCGTTCGATCAATCGACATTCCAGCGGGGGAAGGTCGGCCAGACCCTTCAGGTACTCTTCATTGGAGCCGAGTCAGTTGGATTCAAGGTGAGGTCGTCTACGAAGTGCGAACTGTGTCTGGTTTCAGCTTCACGGTGGGATCTGGCGTAGCAGTACCCATTCATTCTCAGGGTCCATGGTGCTCAGGTGATGCCCCGTGGTGTTCGATGAATTCACGTACGTCGGCTGAACCCCTTCCGACTGTGACCGTTGGCGTGGGGCATGACCTGTGATCAGAACGTCCTGGGTGCCTGTCAGACCCCCTAGGGCTTGCTCGGTCTTCCCGGGGTTACTTGCCTCACAGCGACGCCTCAGACTGGTTCAGGGAAGCTCCAGGTAGGCCATGACTCGTTGGGCCGCCTTCGAGGGTGAGCCATGATCGGCAAGCCACCTCAAAGCAAAGATTGCAACATGTGTCGTAGCCGGCCGAAGATCCAGAAGAGCAACTCGAAGCAAGTGCTCAATGCGAAAGCCCGCGATACAGGCTCTTTTCGATACGTGGGAGCGGCATCTTCAAGTGCTGCTCAATGGCATATACTTTGCTGAACATCCGATATTGACGTTGCTTTCAACTGGCGCAGGCATGTCCCGTTGGACGGGCCACGCCGGCAAGGATTGATTATGAACAAGTACTCTTGGTTGGTTGCCCTAGCTCCTCTTATGGCGATGGCTTGTGGAAGCAACACCAGCAATCCAACGCAAGCACCTCTACCTGATCAGGCCAAGTCCTCGCTGACCTACAACTCGAACCCCACCGTGTTGACCGAGGCTCAGCAGGCCGTCAACAACGACCTCAACGACTTTGGGCTGAAGGTCCTTCAAAACCTGGCCCCCAGCAACCAAAACTTCGCCACCTCGCCAGTGAGTGGCTTCATTGCGCTCACGATGACAGCCGATGGGGCTCAGGGAACAACGGCGGACGAGATAAAAGCAGTCCTGTATCCGGATGTCGCACTTGCCGACATTCAGGCAGCCACCAATCAGTTGGAACAAGGGGTCAAAGGGTGTGCTCAGCCTTCAACACAGACCAGTGACGGTAGCAAGCAGGTTGTGGTCAACCTTGCCAATGATGTCTTCTTGCAGAAGGGATTGGTCTTGCAGCAGCCTTTCCTCGACAACCTCATGACGAATTACAACAGCGGAGTCGAATTGGTGGACTTCAAGGCTGACTCGAGTGGGGCCACTACCGAAATCAACAATTGGGTCGCCGCCGAAACGAACAACCTGATTCAGAATCTGATCCCGCTCGGTTCGCTGGACAGACTGACTCGACTTGTGCTTGTGGACGCCCTCTACCTTGATGCTTCTTGGCTGACCGCCTTTAGCGTCAACTCCACGGCTCCCTATCTGTTTCATGGGACCAACGCAGATGCATCGACAAACTTCATGTTCGCCACCCTGAGCCTCGACTATGCTGCGGGGACAGGCTGGGCGGCGGTTGATATCCCGTACTTCGGCGGGTCCCTCGTGATGACGGCAATACTGCCTGACTCAGGCCAATTCGACACCGTGAAGGCTAGTCTCAACGCTGCTTGGTTCTCGAACTTCGATGCCGCGGTCCAGCAACAGCGGGTGGAACTAGCACTACCGAAGTTTACACTCACCGGTACTACGGTATCATGGAAGCAGACTCTTCAAACTCTTGGAATGACAACTCTATTCGACGCAAGCACCTGCAACCTAAGTGGCATCACCCAGCAGGAACCACTCATCGTAAAGGATGTACTTCAGCAGGTCTACGTTGCTGTAGCCGAGAAGGGTACCGAAGCTGCCGCAGCTACAGCGGTAGTCAGTCCACCCGGAAGCGAGCCACCCCAAACGACAATCATATTCAATCGACCATTCCTCTTCTTTGTTCGAGAACATGGAGGCCCGATACTCTTTGCGGGTCAAGTTGTGTCGTTGCCTTGATGCGCCACATCAACAAGTGCGGAGCTTACAACCATAATGAGACTTCGACGGTCAGCCACTCGGATAACGTTCTTGTCAATCTTATCGGCTACGGGCTGTGGAGGCCGTTCTGGGCTCGATGGTCTCAGCCCGACTGCAAGTGTTGGCGGTCTGTCATCCTTCGAAGGCACAACACCAAACGGGGGATCACCTCCGTCAGTTGGAACGACGTCCACTAGTGATATCGACTCTACTGGGGGCATGACTGCTACTGGAGGTAGCCGAAATACGGGCGGCTCTCTGCACACAGGGGGAATACCGTCAGTCGGTGGTGCCAAAGCGACGGGAGGTACATTGGCTACAGGAGGCACGGCAACAATTACGTGGGGACTTTGCAACGTTATGGCACGGGGCTGCAATCCGGGCGACAAGGGCATTGCTGGCCCTGATGGATGCCCAGATGGCGGCACATGTTACGAGGTATTCAACCCATGCGATCCTCCCATCTGGTGTGTGGCTAGTGCCAGTGGCACCGGTGGAACAGGGGCAGGATCGACCAATACCGGCGGAGCAGTGTCAACTGGGGGTGCTGATGACGGCGGGTCATCCACGGGTATGTTTGCGTGTGGTGATCAGTTCTGCTCTGACTACGCTCAGTACTGTGTCCAGACGTTTTCGGATGTGGACGGCGCACCGGACGACTATTCCTGTGCCCCCATGCCTCAAAGTTGCTTCAATCAGCTTGAGTACCCTTCATGCGACTGCGTTACAGCTCTAGCGTGTGGTTGTAGGGCGGGTGATTGGTGCGGTTGGGCCTGCAGTACTGTCACTAATCCCGGTGAGCTAGTGGTTACATGTCCTGGAGGTTGATTTGGGCCGTAGCAACGGGGGAACCAACTTGATCATGAATAAGCACGCTTGGCTGGTTGCATTGTCTCCCCTCGTCGTGATGGCTTGTGGAAGCAACAGCAGCAACAGCTCTTGCGGGCCTTGCGCGTCACCCGACATCTTCATCCAAATTTTTACAAACGGTGCTCTTGTCAAGAACATGGCCGTGAGCGGCCCAGCATGTGAGGATGCCCATATCAGCAGCACGTTGGCGGTGAATGCCTTTGAGCCTGATGCCCTTGAATACGACATTGATGTCTGGAATGTCGGGGAATGTGACGTTCACCTCGAACTCGAAAATGGAGAGGTTCTACAGAAATCCTTTGCGATTACCCTTCCGCGGGGTTGCTGTCAGAAATACACCACGTCCGGCAGCCCTTGGAATTTGAGCGCCCAGGGTGGCGATGCTGGCTAGTTCGACGCCGACACAACGAAGAGGCCCAAGTCAGAATGCATCAAGGTATAGGGCCGCATGAGTTCTGTTCTGTCCGAGATCAGCAGTCTTCGTTCCGAATTGCTTGCTGCAACAAAGATGCTCTAACATTCACCTATCTTTCGCGCGGGCCGTGTCGAACTAGGAGCTTAGGCCAATGCCCTTTCGGCCCTGAGAGCCATCCGATTCCGACTGGTTTGCCACCTCCCATTGGAATAGCCGACGTCGTGCTCTCGGGGCCGCATCTATTTGGAGGGAGGGTTCAGGCAACTAGACTGTCACAATATTCACTTGCCTCTCTTGGATTCAGCGGTGCATTTTGGAAAGTGAGGCAATCCTCTTCTGGCCCCGAGTGCCAATCGACACGGTCCCTCCGCCACTCCCGTTGAGTGACCGGTGTTGACACTCGGGGTCGAACTTATTTGGAAATCGAGATTTGGAATTCAGACCGATTGAGATCCTGGTCCAGGCGTAGTTGCGGGGCCTGCTTCGGGCTCACCTGGTTGCTCCGCTGCACCTGCCCGTGCATTGGCCGTCTACGCACGCGGTGGCACATGGCCCGTATGGGCACTGGCAAGGGGCATAGCTGTTGTAAGGGCAGTATTCTGTCCAAGCAGCCTGATTCGAACTACATCTTGATACGGTCAACCAAACTCCATAGCAGCAATACCAACCTGAATCACACTGGTTTGAATTTGTCGGTGCAGTCGAGAAGGGGCAGACCGTGCAGTCTGAATCACTCGAACAGACGTCAAGGTTGGAGTCGGACGTGAGCCCGCCCGAAGAGGATGACCCATCCAAAGAAGTCCGCCCACCGCAGCTCGCGATCAATAACGAGCAGAGCATGAGAGTGGCTCTAAATGTGGCAGGGACATTCGCCCAATTCCGGTTCAATTGTGCCGATTCCACCGAGTTGCCGGTCTATGTAGCACCAACCCCAAGCCAAGCATTCTTGTGCAGCCGTGTCCGCTCTCTCCAATAAATCCCGTGACTGACGTTGATGACTTGGATGACCTGGTTTTGTGGAACGTGAATTGCTTTTGCATTGACCAGCGTTTTATGATCAGAACTGGGACGGCTCCTTCGTCTCAGACAACATGATCTCTCCTCTTGAGGGATCGTGTCCTAGAGTCCCCTAGCAACATCACTTCAACGTGTCATAGACCTGAAGAGGTGAGCAATCGATTTCTGAGATCACCACTTCCCATTTCGGATCTCCGACATATAATGCCCGCACAATGCCTCTACCGAAACGTCCCTACGTAGCATCGGCCGATCAAATTCGAATAACCAGAGAGGGAGAGTATGCTTTCATCGAGTATGCTGACGATGCTGTTGCCACCACTCAACTAAAGGTGGGGGCTGAACAGCTCGCCGCCATGAATGACGAGCAGCTACTCGATTACTGGAACGAGTTAGTCCGAAACAACGATGAATTCCGAGAGAGGGGCAAGTACGTCGCGATGGAGATCCCTCTTGGAAAACCGCAGGTGAGGTACTTCGAGCACGGTGATCAGTGGGCTCCCCGCGGACATGTTCTTCGATGCGAAATCCTCTCCGACGCAGCTATTCCCCCCAAGCTAACTGAACCATTTGTTTCGATAGATGGTAGAGACTTCACTCTGGCCGAGTTCATGACCATGATCGGGACCTTTGGCGGAAGAATACAGGTGCTCCTAGGCCGACAGGTACGCCTTGAATCCGAGCAAGTAATTGGTCAAATTGAGTCCAATGCGCTTCTATGTAGACGAATGCCTGCCGCCCTCGTTCGCAGACGCAATTGATGCCCGCAGGGGACATCGAGCTGTTCACTCCGTTCGAGATCTCTTTCTCCAGGGCCGTCCGGATGAATTCCACATAGCTGAATCTCGACGTCGGAGGGAAATATTCGTCACGTCAAACCATCACGACTTCCAAGTTGGGGTGAATTTCTTGAAGAGTCACCCGGGCGTAGTTGTGATAAATCCAGGCGCTTGGACGAATGAGGATGACCTACTGGGCGGCGTTGATCAGATGTTCGGGGCCTTTCACCTCGCTCGCATCGGCGCAAAACCGCCTTTTCGAAACAGTCTCTACGAGTGTAAGCTTGTAATTACATCGTCGCTTACTTACTTCGAAAGGCTCGACGGAAGTCGGTATGATATCTGGCCACCTCCAAAGCAAGTAGAGTGGTACCATCCCAGCAAAGGACCCTGAGTTTCACAAGGAGCTGGCCGTATCCTCTGCAATGGCAGATGATGACCGTTAGGGCAATTGCGTACCAGCTCGTTGGAGGTTTTCGGAGGACGGTGCTTCAACAGGGAGAAAGCCGAGCAGAGGCCCAGCCCTGAATGTCCGGTCATGCATCTGCTATTTCAACTCCGACACAGCCAACACAACTAATTCTATTGAGCGCACGCGCAGAGCCTGTCTGTGGCAGCATCAATCTCAAGTACCTGGATTGGTGGGAGCCCCACATGAACCCGTGCATTGACCGTTTATGCAGGCAACAGAGCACACCTCATAGACACAGGGGCAAGGCCCTTGATTAGTATTCGGGCAATTCGTAGTCCAGGCTGCTTCATTTGAACTGCACCTTGCGTGGGTTAGGGGAACTCCATAACAGCAGTACCATCCGGAATCACATTGGGTCGAATCCGTTGGTGCAGTTGACCAGGCACAGATCAAGCAGTCCGCATCACTCGTACATGTGTCAAGGTCACTGATAGAAGTGGCCCCGCCCGCAGCAGAACCCGAGCCTCCCGCGGATGCCGATCCACCCGCAGCCTGACCCGATCCGTCGATAGAGGTGTCCACCCGGCCACTGCAACTGGTGATGAAAGCCAGCCCGATCAGAAGCTGACTCACCACAAGTGAGTTCGTTCCCCTCCGAATTGACCGTGCCCTGTTCACGTTGATGTTCAGAGTGTAGCACCCGAGCGCGGTAGAACCATGGTGGGCTCTTCAGCGCCGGTGATGAATCGAGCCGAACTGGCTGAAAGAGTTGTGTTGGGGTTCGGAACCAACGGCCACCGATCGTCTACTGTGGCTCGGGTGCCAAGATCAGCCGCAACTCTCGTGCTCTGAGAGACACTAGTCGGCGGTTCCACGCCGGAAGAATTTCAACCAGACCCGCTTCGAGGAGTTTTCCGACGTGATGAGTTGCTGTAGCCGGACTTACTCCTCCTGCACGTGCAAGAGCGGTCATGGACTTTGGGCCAGAGCCCATCGCGTGGAGCATGTTCACACGAACTGGGCTACTTAACGCAGCACCAACATTGGTTAGTTCGAGAGCCATGCAATTGGATTGACATCAAAGAATATTCGACCCCCTCGGGCTGGCAGCCTGGAAGTTCGATTTGGGCCACGATTGCACGGAAATCGCTGCCTTCGGCCGTGTGAGAGGCGAGATTTTGGGATCTACGGCAGTTTTGGACGGTTATGTGGCCATCACCAAGGACTCTCTTGCTGGCCCCGGTCAATAACACCCAACGCTGGTCATCAATTAGCGTCCCCCGCCATTGTAAATGCAACATTGGTCAACAGTCTGAGATTCAACGGCGAACTGACTTGGTGTGGGGCACTCTGAGATGGGGTGGTCTGAGTAGCTGAGCACCGATATGCGAGTTCTTGTTGGAAAATAGCCGTGAACCCAAACCAGTGCTATGATTCCCGTTGAGGCTAGTTCCTAGCCTTTTCCAAGACCGTGGTCATCCACCCCTGTGCCCACGGTCTTGATGTCTTTGGGGATGGTTGCCAGGTAAGACCACTCACTAGTTCCGATTGGTAGCTCCTACCGACGGAACTGGTGCTCGTCCACCGGTTCACGTTCTAGGTGGCGCACTCCCCAAATTTCTTTGGAAGTGATCCAAAACTACCCGGATTGCGGCGCCTACGGTTACGGCTGGTTTCTTGTTTACGGCAAACCCCCTGCATGGCTCAATAAGGTCAACTTGGGTTTCTGGACAAGCATTTCCCGTGAGAGCCAAGACCCTCTGTTCCCGGTCATGGCGGCTTCTTATGACTAGCGGGGGGCCATTCACGTCGTTGAGTGTCAGATGAAGGGTTCTGTCTGGTCGATCTTCAACCTTCCGGTTGGTTACATGATCCCGTATTTCAAAAGCCTTGATCCACCCTCCATTGACTAAGCTGTTCCCTATGCACGTTAGAACCTCGTCGGGCGTGGGCATTCATGAAGGCTCGTCCCCTTCGAGTCCCCTGTCAATGCCGCAATCAGTGATGAATGTACCGTTTCGATCAGGCTAGCGGTCTTTTCGTGTAAGAATCGAATTCGAGTTGACCTAGCTTAAAACGAACTGAGACCGCCCTCGACCGACAATGATGCTCTTGGCATCGAGCAAGAAGCACCCGGAGCCTACTCGTCCCTAGCCCAACGCTATACGGCGACACCGGACGAGGTTTCGGGTGCCAAGTGGACTCTTGCCGCCTTCCGTGCCTTGGCCACCTTGTGAAGGGTCTCGGCGAAGATTTCCTTGTGCTCGTTAGAAAGGCACCAGAGCTCGAGTCCTACTCTCACGACCGAGACACAGGGAATCAATCTCGCCTCAGCCAATGCCTTAACGCGCTTGAAGAACTCAGGTGGAAAGCTCGACTCCAGAAGACATTCCACGGACCGACGAGCGGCCAAGGTGCTCGACACGGAGGCAGGACTTTCGCCACTTGAGGGTGGCTTTCCGGCTCCAGATACCGCCTTCATTTCGAGCCACAAGGCCAGGGCCTCGGTGAGTGCACCGTCCCAAGCGAGACCTTGTTCGAGCATCACCCGACGGGTTCGTTCGTAGAGTGAAACAGGCACCTGGCCTCCCGCCCACGTTGTAGTCCTCTCGTCAGTACCATTGTTACTTGGGGACATATCTTCATCTCCGGGCTGCGTGCCGTTCCACGATGCTTTGACAAACGTCCATGGCTGTAGTTGCCAGTCTTGCCAGTGGCTAACATTTTAGCCCATGAGCAACTACCTCGCAGTTCGAATTTCGGAATGCCATATCAACGGCAAACCTTGCGTAGAAAATACGGGCACCGTGGGCCAACAAAGTATCGTGATCCAATCTTCACTTGCCATGACATTCGATGTCGATGTTTTCTCGAACGGCGGGAAAGCGGTCAACTTGGGACCCCGGGCGATAACGTTAGAAGTGCACCCCCGCCAAAACCCCATCAACGATGCTGCTAACCTTGTTCGCTCGGGGTCTACTTCACTTCAAGCTGACGGAACAGTCCTTGAGCTTGAGTCTGCTCGGGCTTGTGCAATCGCCTGTCGGGGAGAGCTTGGCTCTCAGAATGAACCCCTCACGGTGAGTCCCGGAGCTCTCCCCAACGGGCCGGTGACTGGTCTCCCTCCGATTTGCAATGTCAAGTCGGAATTGTATTGATTGATTGCGTCCGAAAGGTAGCCATTGGCTCCCTGCATCATGACGCCCCCGGAGATCCCAAGGACTCCCCCTGGAATCAAAAGACCCCAATAGAGCGGCTTAACTGAAGTGACTTGGCCTCGAGAATCTTTATCGACAATAGAGTTACTCTCCGACCCTAACAAGACGATGTCGGTCACGAGGATCGCTAATCCTGCAACCCAAAGAACCGTGCCCGTGATCCGCAGTGTCCGAAACGTTGACATTGAATCAAGGGCAGCTGGAGATCCGGCAAACACATCTTGATAGCCCCCACCGAAGTAGCCTATGTCGACCGTTTTCCCTCCGCGGACAACTTCCTGTCCCTTCCAGAAGCTAAACCTCGTGTAGAGTTCTCGAGCACGGTACTGCTCAAGCGGATCGTAGATACCAGCCCCACCCGGTACTTGTGGTGAGCTGAATGCGTTGGGCTGGGTAGGATATGGAGCTGTCGAGCCTTGTGGCGTCTGCAGGCCGTAAGCTGGATACGACGGCTGTGGAGAAGACTGGGGTCCGGTAGGGACTTGTCCGAACCCCTTGCAAGTAAACGCGGAACCGAGAATCATGACCAGGAAGATATGTTGCCGGCTCATGACTGGGGTTCCAGTTGAGAAGTACACGTTTTCCCGTGGCGAATTAGAATGACGATGCCTGTGCAAGTACGCCCCATCAATCCATTGGCTGTTGAGTTCGAGTGAAAGGTAGCTCTGGGCGCAATATCGGCATTCCGGACGAAAAAAAATTTTCAAAAATAATCTTTGGGTCACCCCTCGAATGCCCCGAAATAATTTGACCCCCATCAGGGGTTGACCTCTTTTGCCCACCGCCGAGCGAGGATCGTGTCCGATCCCAATACGGTTACTTCGACGTATAGGGGAGACTTCTGCGAAATAACCGAGCGAATCCTGGGGAAATGCTGCATATTTCTCACTCAACGCACTCTCGATTCAGCGGGACTGGAGCAACCAGCAAAAGCAAGAACAAGGGTCAGGAGCTTCCGCGTTGGGTAACATCGAATCACCAATACTTGCCATAGCTTGAAGAACAATTGGGGATCGGTTTCGGTTGGGGCGCAGAGTGGGCCTGCAACGAACCCTCCAGCCTCCGAATAACCTACTCGCGCAACTCCGCTTGCTTCGACACCAACCGAGAGATTGAACATTGGAAGGTGAAAGTCTGGGAGCAGTACAACCAGGCATCAAGTGGCCTTTCGAGGTAATCCGCCGAGCTACTCTGGGTGAAGCTCTGTCCAAGCAGCCTGGGAAGGCATTGGCGACCGGTTTTCAATTGAAGTTGCAGATATTAGCTCTCTGAAGAGGCATGAGAGGAAGAGTCACCACCACACTCATGCATTCTGACGAAAGTAGTTCGTTGTTTCCTTCCGGCCGGACTTAGTCTTTCTCTAGAATTTCCCAAGAAAAGATGGTGTGCTGTTGTCGTGCGGTAATTTTGCCGTAACTCACGAATATAGTTTTCTGGGTGAAAGAGTGTTGACGAACCTGTGCGCACCTGAGACCATTTTGAAGCTCGATCGACGAACGGGGGTGAGTGACCGAGTCCGAATGGAGAACTCCATCCGGACGGCAGGCAGGAGGTCATTCATGTCAGCGCTTCAGATCATCGGGCTAGTTGTCAGTTTGATAGTCGTGTTCATTGCCTTGTTGATTGTCATCACCAAGTCACGTGAAGCCGGATCAAGATCTACGTTAGAGATACTGCGTGAATGGGAGACTACAGTGCACAAAACGCCGGCGTTGAAGCCAGCACGCCCAGTTTCGCGTAAGCCACTTCCTGGCAAGAGGCCCCGCAATGACCTTGCTCGACGCTGAACTTACAACCACTCGTAGAAGTGCATATCAACGAACTAGGCCCCAGGGTGACCTCCTCAAGCTTGCCTTATCATAATGTGGACCTGCAAATGTTGCCTGAGAAGTTGTCGGAGTCCCTTCTAGAACTTCGAACTCACCGGCGCTGACCGGCACCATGAGTAGTCTCTCCGCGTGATCGTGGATGAACCCCCCGTCAATGGTTACTTGCTCGATTGCGTCATCAGGCGAACCCTCGAATAGGTGAATCTTGGCATTCTTGTTCTACTCGCCGCCCAACCTGCTGAGAGCCGTATTGACCTCCACGTACAACAGATGGTCAATTTGCCCACCAGTGAGGTGGACTCGATTCCCCTCGATGCGCATAGAGGAACGAATCTCAACGGCACCGGATAAGAGTTGCTTCGGTCGTAGTGCCACATAGGCGGCTACCGACAAAGAGTTCAGTTCCGGGATGCGGTGTACTTGTCAGTATGCTTGCAAGAAATCATTTGGCTCGAGTGTTTGAGATCCTTCCCACGCGTCGCGTTGGGAGGCCGACAAAACAGGAGTCTGGGCCTAAGCCGGAAATCGGCTTCTGGGGGCCTGCTTATGAACGTGATGTCGAGATCCTATTCATCGAACCACTACTTAACAAGTTAGGATACGGAAAGGGAACCTGTTTGAAGCGCCCTCACCTGAATGCATTCTGTGGGGGTGAGAACATTGAGCTTGTTCCTGACTACTCTTTCGGAACTTATCAGCGGGTAGGGATGGTTCTAGAATCGAAGTACCGCATACATACAATGAGTGAGTTCAAAGAGGCCTACGATCAGGTATCTAACTACGGCTGCCTGCTTGACTGCAGTGTAGTTTGCACAGCCTCTCTTGATGGCCTGTGGGTCTTTCCTCGCGGTGATAGCTCGTTTGATGAGTTCATCCACATGAGTTGGACTGAGTTGCTCGGTGACGACGGGTTTCGAGAAATTGCTGGGGTTATCGGGCCAGCCGCAATTTTGGGCTCAAACGCGTAGGTGGTACTTAGTTTCGACCGGCTGATCAAAGACAAACGATTTTTCCAGCCGTGTGTCGGATCAGAGGTCTCGAAGAACATCGAGTAATCGTGCGGTCGAAACTGATACTTTGTGTTCCAAAATTCTGTTTATTTCCGTAGGCCGAACCCTGGCTCGTGAGCATGTGCGGTGATTTACTGCACTTCGTGATTTAGCCGGCCGCCAATAAAGTCTTAGAAGCGAGACAATTGAAAGTGCCGCGTTCTCTGCCGGTTTTGGTTATCTCGCTCCGATGGCAGCAAAGAGGCCCTCCACCAAACCCCCCAGATCAATGCCCAGCATTGGGGTTCAAGCAAGGCTGAGTGGGTAGCCTAACGAACCGGATTACTTGGTGAGCTGTTTGCCCTCCAAAGATTTAGTGAGCTCCCTCTTACCCGCGTCCGTGATGTACCAGGTGGTTACCGTGCCTTTTCTCGACCCCCGGATAAATCCTTTTTCGAGCAAGTTCTTCCTGCATCGATCGAAGTTCTTGCCCCCAGGTCCCACTCGGGCCGTCAACTCGCTAGACGTCCATGGGTTCTCATTAAGGGATTTCAGCATGTCGATTCTCAAGAGGGATTTGGGATCAGGTGGCTTAGGAAGAGCGGTTCGGATAGGCCGTGAGTTTCGTTTCTCCTGCTCGGCTTCCTTAGCTGTCTGACCCATGTGCATGGGCTCGGCTTCCGCCTCGATTGGGACATGCGGAAGCTTCCCGCCAGGCTGAGGCACAGGTTCACCTTCCTCCGATTCCTTAGGAACCGCACGAGCAAGTTGGGGCGCGGTTCTGGATTCCTTAGGTTCCTTAGGAACCTGACCGCACTCAAACCAATGTTCGAGGGCCTCCGTGACAAGGCTGGGCTGCGTCCGGCCCAGCTCCGCCCCTAGGACCTTGAGTTTTCTATGGAGCTCGCTGGGGACGACTATGTTGATGAGTTTTTGGCCTGGTTTCAGCTTCGGGGAAGCCATAGTGGGGAACCTTAGGATACTAAGGTTCCTTAGGAAAGTCCTTGCTCGCTTGGGCGGTGGTCCTATTTGACCTGCCCCAATTTCGAGTACCTGGACAATCAATGACTCGCGCGGCGAGTTCTCGGAGGTAGGTCAGTATCCTACCAGGGAACCGGCCGCGGGCGGTCTCGACTCAATATATATTAAGGTATCTGTAGGTAGCCACCTCACCCACGCCGAGGGTCCAATTGTCCCCGAACAGGGGAACGCCCGGTTGGGTACCGTCCAGAGGCTGAACCGGGCGCAAGTCAACCATTAATGAAGGCGGTCTCGTGGCCTCTCTTACTACTACGTCGGGTCTGGGTACCCGGATTGTGACCGTGGTTTTGGAAGTTGATGTATTTCGGGATATGAGGGATGGCTGCGAGTCCGTTTGGTGGAGTGGGGCTCACGGAATTGATCCGATTGATCAAAGGTCCTGGGCTGTTAGATCCGGGGCCACTAGCAGGCAATCCTGCGATTGTTCAGTGGTTCATGAAACAGGAATACACGTCTTGATGGGTGGACCATCGAAGATGCCTCGGGAATTGCTTGACCGGTTGAACGGTGCCCAGGTCTAACCATCCTGGTCACGGCTTCCCGAGTAATAGCCCGGCTTTCACGAAGAATCGAACAAGTGGTTGAAGAGGCGACCAGTAATCGATTCATTTTTCTGTGGGTTATGAGTCTTCGGAGCAACCTTTTCGGTGTAGCAAGGTCATGCTCCCGAAGAAGGACCTTGTCACCCATCTTATTATCGAGTTTTGCGACATTGGCGCGGAAGAGGCATCCGAAGATGGCGGCCAGTCTATCCTGGAGGGCCGGGCCAAGCTTGTAATTTCTCGGAGGTCTGATGGGCTACGTAAAACTACACCCGGTGAAGACGGTGGAACCGCTTCGCTAGGAATTGCCGTTCTTGCTTCGACAACTCAATCCGATTTAAAGAATGCAGAGGCCAAAGCCTCCCACACGAATCAAATATTCAAGCAGTCCGACGGTCAACTGCATCCGGACACTTTCGTCAACCAACGTTCCGGACTGCTGGACAAGCCCACGTTTCTCCGGTTGGCCAGGGAAAAGGCGTTCCCTTCGAAGAAAGTGGGGAAGCTCATTTATGCTCGATGGGGCGACGTTCAAAAAGCTTTGGCTCCGGTTGCCGATGAGCCCCCTAGTACTCAACAGGTTCCTTTGCCAATCGTGGACCCTGAACTTGATGAGATCAGATCAAGGGTTGGTCTTTCCGTGCGAGGAGGAAGTCGATAATGCCACGGAAGGCTGTAGGATCACTCTACTACAGCCATGGAGCTTGGTTTGCGTCCCTGTCTCTGCCCAAGAGGACTTCATTTCGACTGAACTGTATCTCAGACGAGGCCGAGGCCAGAACAAGGTTGGCTCTTCTAGTTGATGTCTCTGACAGATTGAGGCGGGCCGGTCATATCGACCTTGTACAGCCGTTGTTGCAACAAGTTGGTGAGGCGAGTCCGGATCGACTCCCAAAGGTACTACTCATTGTTGATGGTGTTCTCACTGGCAGAGAACAGAGGCTCGACACCAGGGTGGTGCAACCCGTAGTACCCGCGGTGACGTTTCAGGAGTTCGGAAGGCGATGGACCTCAAATGAGCTAGCCCATGAATTTCGAAGAAATGTGAAAGAGATTCGATCATCACGACAACTACTCACGACTTGAAACTCATGTCTACCCTGTGGTGTATAAGCCCACGACCATCACCCCAGAGACGACGTTCGTTGGTTATCGAATCGGTGACATCCCTATCAGTGGTTTCACGGTTGACCATGCTGATTACGTGCTTTCAAGGCCATCTCTTCCAGAGGGATCGGTTCACAACGTGGCCGCATTGATCCGAAGAGTATGTAAGCTTGCTGTCTATCCAGCCAAGGTCACCAAGGTTGACCCTCTACCGGTAGGTTGGGCACCAGGTCCGAATCCGCAGAAGGAGAAGAGCTACCTGTATCCGTCCGAGGAGCGGAAAGTACTTGCCCTAACGACAGTCCCGGTTGCACGTCGGCTATTGTACGGATTCCTCAATCGAGAAGGTCTTCGCAAGGAAAATGCCGTTACCATCGAATGGACCAATTTCACTCTGGTTGGGCTCTCAGATGGGAGAGGGCATATTGTACTCGACCATCAGAAGAATGGCCGGGGAGGCAGTTGGGCTCTTGACCCAAGCACCGCGGAGGCGCTTAGACGATGGAAACGAATATGCCCGTCATCAAGATTGGTGTTCCCCTCTCAAGCACTACCCGGTCATCATCTGAAAGAGCAGCACATGTACGTAGATAAGCTTGCGCAACAGCTTCGAGACGATCTTCGAGCTGCGGGAGTCACCAGGCCAAAGTTGTTCGAGAACTCAGCCCACAGGATGAACCTTCGAGCCCACGACCTTCGAGGTACCTTTGTTACACTCGCGTTGGCCATTGAAAGGTCCGAGTCATGGGTGTCAACCCGGACCGGGCATGGCAGCACTCTGATGGTTTCTCGATATCGGAGCGAGGCTGCGACAGCAGCAGAGCTGAACCTCGGCTGGTTAGCTCCGCTTTACCTAGCCATCCCCGAACTTGCCAAGCTCGGCGGCGATGAGCCGCTTTCTCCGGATGAACCTATGTGCTTTCAAGCACGTTAGCCGAGCTGGACTCCCGGAAGGCCCACCGGATTTGCGATTTGGATCGTTGGCAGAGGAATGGGCGGAAATTATGCTAGATTCTCAATCGGGCTTCCTCATAACCGGACGTGAATCGTCGGCGGAATCGTCGGCAAGGCCAAAAGAACGAGGTTGACGAGTTCAGCAGAAGCAGTCAAAACCCAGCCGAATCCAATACTTGGAGGAGTGGCCGAGTGGTCGAAGGCAGCGGTTTTGAAAACCGCCGAGGGCGTAAGTCCTCCACAGGTTCGAATCCTGTCTCCTCCGCAAAGCCAGGTCGCATGCGCGATTTCGGCGGTCGAGCAATTCGCGATGACCAAAGCTCCCATTTGCGCACGAGAAATAGGACGGGCACTCGCTGCAAGTCCGCAGCCGGCAACGCCTCGCGTCGTCGCAAATGTCCGTCACAAGCAGTCGCCATCTATTGTTACGATGCAAGTCAACAGCGACTGCGGCCGTTGGCCAAGCCTGTTAGCAACAGCGGTTGCGGCTGCAGTCAGTAGGCGCATCGGCGGTGCTGTAGCCGTCAACCGTACGCAGTGCCGGCGGCCGTGACCGTCAGCGGTTTCGGTAGCCGTCAGCTGTTGCCGTGAACAGCGGCTGTCTGGGGTGGGCGCAGCAGGATTTGAACCTGCGGCTTCGTCCGTGTGAAGAACGCACTCTACCACTGAGTTATGCGCCCGATGCTGTCTAGTCTGATGAACTCCTCAAATTGCAGAGCGCCCATTTAGCGCGCGTATGCTGGGCGGGCAAATGCCATTTTGCGGAACGTGGGATTGACGGCCGTGCCAGGAACGTTTACGGCAGCAGTGCTAGGGGGTAGGCTCATTGGACTGTGCGACGGGCGAGGCGAGCCAATTTCGATGGATGGCCTGCCACAACAGTGCGACCGAATCAGCGTCCAAAGCTGATACGCCAATCACCTTCTGATTTGCTTGGTGTTCTAGGTTGCGCAGCCGAGTTGGCCGTTGACTCCTGGGGATTTGGTCAAGTTTCGTGGCCACGAGCATGGTCTGCAATGTCGTTCGATTGGCGCTCGCTGGGCGTTGAAGCAGCTCGAGTAACTGACGGTCATCGTCTTGCACCTCTCTTCGCGCGTCAAGCAGGATTACAACGCCGTACAGACAAGGGCGACTAAGTAGATAACCTTCGACCAAGGTTGCCCAGCCGCGGCGCTCTTCGCGAGAGCGTTGTGCGTATCCGTATCCAGGTAGATCGACAAGCATCGCATGACTGTTGTCGGCAAGACGCACATTGAACAAGCCTATCGTTCGAGTGCATCCTGGTGTGCTGCTCGTTCTGACGAGTTTGCGTCGGCACATCAAGGCGTTCATGAATGTGCTCTTGCCGACGTTTGAACGACCCGCAAATGCAATCTCCCTGAGCTCGGGTGGCGGAATTTGGTCGAGTCTGCCGGCGGCCGCAACGAAATTCGCTTCGACTACTCGACTCGAGGAAGGCTCCGTTCGCATCGCAATTTCCGGTGCAATGATGGTTTTGCTACGCATCTCCAGGCTACCATCGCATCAATTCTTTGCCATCACGTTGTCTTGGGCCGCTGCCGGGCGGGAAAACCGAGTGCCAGTCAAGCTGCCACGCGAACTACGGATTGTCGTCGTGGAGTCGGGAATCGACGAACCAAGCCCAGGACAACGCGAGGCCATACATGACATTGGCCTGAGCCGAGTAGGCAGGACCTTCGGCTAGACGAAGCGCCATTGTTGCATCCAACCAGGGGCCGCTTGCCTTGGCGAACAGAGGAAGCGACAGGCCGGCGGACAGCGAGGTACCTCGGCGCAGATAGCCTTGGTTCCTGTCGTAGTCCCAGAAGGCGCCAATTCCAAGGGCGAGCGAGTCGAGCGTGAGATCCAGCAAGGGGGGGCCCAACTCGGTTGCTTGGGACCAGCGGACGAGAAACAGTGGGCAAAGTCGCATCTCGAGCGACGTGATGCTGCGATTGTTGGACCGTTTGCCGATCTGGAATTGGGAGTCCGCATGCTGCAACGACAACCCCAGCGTCAACACGTACATTGTCCGAATCCCCAATGCAGCGTCGGTGTCGGCACGGTAGGTTTGCACACCTAAGTTAGGTGCCAACACGATGTCACCATCGAGTCGCCCATAGACGCCATCGGAGTCAGTGACGTCGGCGTAGGTATTTGCCGGCACGAGGCTAGCCATTGTTGCCAGGCCCACGCCAGCGAACAGCGGGCGAACCCTTGGCCACGTGCCGCCGTGCCTCATCATGCATTCTTTCCCGGTGCTGTAAGGGCGTCAAGGCTGTCGCGCACCTTGGAGCGGATCTCAGCTGGAAAAATCAATCGCACGCGATCGACGGACTCGCCGCTCAGACGCCGCAGCAACACGGACACTTCACCCGGAGCGCGTTCCCTTCCGTTGGGGAACAGTACGACAATCGCGGCGTCGGCGTTGTCGAAAGGAACGTCTTGTGCGACATCCAACCCGACGTGCCAATCCGGGTCGAAGCCGGCCTGGCGCGCGATATCACGGACGATTGCGTGGGCGTTGTCGCGCCAGACAGACACGGTTTGCGCTGCGTAAAGTTCGTACGTTTTGTACAGCTTGCGCGTGAACAGCCGCGACGCAAGTTGGGAAAGGATTGGGTCAGCCGCATGGCACCAGGCGCGCAGGCACTCCCACAACACCATGTCGTCCAAGGCCAGATAGTTGGCGAGAGACGTGTCGGCACCTTTGGCCAGATCGAAGAGCGCGGCCGGTACCGCCGGCGGGTTGCTGCCGTCTAGTACCAGTGCGCGCACGCGGTTGAGCACGCGCGACAACATCCACTCACTGGCGCGGCTGGCCTTGTGAAAATAGACTTGCTGAAACATGAATAGGCGTGCAAGTACGAACGACTCGATGGCCGGCAGCCCCTTGGGGCCATCGATTGCAAGCGGCGGCGCACGACCCGTCCCATTGTGTACACCGAGCCTGAGGCTGCGCAGGAGCCAGTCGAGATCGAAACGCCCGTAGCCAACGCCGGTGAAATGGGCATCACGCAGCAAATAGTCGCAGCGATCCACATCGAACGTTCCGCTGACAGCGCGCGCCAAATAATCCAGCGGATGTCGCCCGCAAACGAGTTCAGCGACGAGCGCCGGCAATTCGCTGTCGAACTTCGACAACACTTGGTGCACTTCCGAAATTGGATCGAGTAGAATTCGCACCGTCCACGTTTCATGACTCGGCGTAAATGGCAAGGCCGCTTCGAACAGATGCGAGAACGGACCGTGTCCCAAGTCGTGCAGCAGTGCTGCGGACAAAGCCTCGCGCGCACGGGCTTCATCGAGACGCTGCGAGCAAGGGAGTTCATGGTGCAAATCCCGAAGGCGACGTACGAAACGCGTCATCACGTGGGCTGCACCCAACGAATGCGAGAAGCGAGTGTGGTCCGCCCCCGGGTACGCTAACGACGTGAATCCCAACTGACGAATCCGCCGCAGCCGCTGAAGCTCTGAGGTTGCTAGGAGTTCTTCGACAATCTGCTCTTCGGCAGCTTCGAAGGACACCAAACCGTGCACGGGGTCGCGAAGTATCATGACTGTCTCGAGGGGATTGTCGTACATCGAAGGACGGCTATGGCCATGGAGAGTGCGAGCAGCGACCGGCCGACCTAGGCTTTTGTGGGGTCGCGGGCTCCATTAGAAGGCTGGGGCAAGCCACACCCCCCTAGCGCTGGTCCCTAAGTCGAGTTGAAAATGCCGATGAGCGCCGAAGTCGCGTCTTGACCCGAGAAATAACGAAGGGATTGGGCTGGACAGGTTGAACATTTCAGGCTTTTCTCGCAGCATTGGTCTTTTGTCGCCCCCGGCTGAAATCCGATGACGTCTTCCAGTCCTCCTCCCGCACGGTGGTTCGGTACGCGAAGTCCCGCGATCCGATTGGAGGACGTTCTGCGCCAGCTGCCGGAGCGAGAGCTGACATCATTGATTCATCGTTCACGCATCCGGATCGACGAAGCGAAACGCATCGACGTGCCTTCGCAAGTGGCACGCGGTCTGTTGATGCAGCCTGAGGTTCGAGATCCCTCGCAGTTGCCTGGACCCACCCGTGAGCTCGTATACCGAATTGCCGAAGCTCGCGGCGTTCTCTACGTGACTGAGCTCCCGCCTGGACTCGAACTGCTCGTTGCGCGTGGCATCTGTTATGTTCGACGCCACGAGCACGACGTTCTTGAGTTGCTGCTCCCCATTGCATTCATGGTCCAAATGCGCCTGTGGTCTGGTGAAGATCCAAGGGGCGTGCGAGCACTGCTCTCACAGTTGACCGCCGACGTTGCGCAAAGCATCGCTTCTCAATACTTGGGGCGCTCAGCAACGCCTCCACTGGCGCTTGCCCTGGAGCCGGCTTGGGAGGTGCTGACGGACCCAAGCGAACTGGCCGTGCAAATTGATCAGTTGGCACCGCTCGAACGAAAGTTGCTTCGGGCGATCGAGGAAGTCGGCGGGGAAGTCAACACGGAAGAGCTTCTTGAACTGGAACGTGAACCGTTGCGGCTGCGCGGCGCGACCGGTGCGACGCCTTCGCGTCGTGGCGTTGGATTTGCCTTGGAGCGACGCGGATTTCCTGATCCCCGTGCATCCGAATCGCCACGTCATTCCTAGCGAAGTGGCTGACATCGTTGGGGCGGAGCAGCGCGCCGAACGCGAAGCTCAACGTCAGGCGATTCGTGCCTACGCGCTCGGGGACAATCATGCACCTCGGCGAGCTCGGTTCGCAGTCAACCCCGTACCGCTCGCCTTGGCGATGGCAGTCTCGGTGCGCGATCCAAGTGTTGATGTCAGAGAGGGCGTTGGGACGCCGCGATCGCTCATCTCACGCTTGGCGACGCGCCTTGGTCGGGAAGGTGATTCCGTTGCCATCATCGCGGCGCTCAGCCGCGCCATTGGGCTCTGGGATCCGTCAGCCGTCGGCGTATCGTCGCCACCCGGGGGTCTAACGATTCACGAACTGGGACGCAGCTTTTTTGAAGCCTGGCGTCGGGGTGGAGCGTGGGACGAAGCCCGCCCCGACGGCGAGGTCTTGCGCGCGTCAGCTGATGCGCGAGATGCCAGTGCCACAGGCGTGCTGCGCGAGATGGTTCTGGAAGCTTTGGGTGAGCTAGCCGACGGAAACTGGGTTCCTTGGAACGCAATATTGCAATACCTTCGTGCTGACAGTCGCACGCCAGCGCTTGAACGCTTGCTCGACCGCTGGGCTTCGCGCACGCAGACGGAAGGTCTCGCGGTGGAGCGCATTGCTGAGAGAATCGCTCTTGAAAGTCTGCATGTTCTAGGTGCAGTCAACATCGGCGAACCCGATGACATGCCCAACTTGAACGGGCCGCTGCTTCGCATCACGCCTCGAGGAAGAGCCTACCTGCGAGGTCAGCAGACCACTGCACAGCCGGAGGCGAGCCGATTCATTGATGGACAAACGCTGCGCATCGGCCCAGAGGCGCGCGTTGGTCACGTCGTTGGCCTGGCACCGTTCGTCGAATTGGGCGCGGTGGCGATCTGTCTTGACGTGCTTGTCACACCGCAGGCAATTGCGCACGCGCTTAGCGCGGGCATCGAATCGGATGTTCTTCGTTCAAGGCTCGAAGCCATTGCACCGCTGCCCGATCCCATCGCACGCGTGCTGCAGCAAGCCAGCGCCGTCATTGGTCGCGCCGAATTCGTGGAGACTCATGGCTTTCTCTGGGTTGAAGATCCGGAGATTCGAGAACTATTGCGAACACGCCGACACACCGTTGACCTATTCATCGATCCATCGCCGCCAGCTGGGTTGCTTGTGGCTCCGGGTATCGACCTCGATCGATTGGCGCGCCGCTGCCGTTCGTTGGGTGTGGAGTTGATCTATGGTGGACAACCCTACCGGACCCGCTCGACATTGCCGCCCAACAAGGGTAGCGGACAACATCGTCTCGATTCGTCAGCGACCCTACAGGCAGTTCGAGCCCCAGACTCGAGGCCGCCTCCTGGCCCAAGGCGCCGCCCATCATCATCGTCCATGAATGCGGTCAAACGGCCGACTCGCTAGATTCTCACCAAATTCGTGTCTAGTCCGGCCAAAATCGTATCTAGGAGGCGCGAGGCGCCTGTCTCGCTGCGTGAGAGGGAAAAAAGACGTTAGAATCTGGGCAAATCCGCACAGGTCGTGCATGAAGCCTGCGCAAGACATAAGCCTGCAACTTGAGAAGTACGAGCTATTGGAGGTACTCGGACATGGCGGTATGGCCACAGTCTATCGTGCGCGCGATCGACGACTTGGGCGCGACGTTGCCGTCAAAGTCATTCACCGACACCTGCGCGATGACAGCGAGATTGCGACCCGATTCTTTCGCGAAGCACGGGCTGTTGCCAAACTTCACCATCCTAACATCGTCGAAGTGTTCGACGTGTCAGAACCGCAGGAGGCTGAGCGCTATCTTGTTGTCGAGTTAGTCCAAGGACCTTCGCTTCGAAGATTTCTTGCGGAGCACAGCCCGATGCCCGCTGAGATTGCGGCGGCTTTGGCGATTGAAGTTGCTGAGGCTCTCGAACATGCGCACCAATCCGGAGTGATACATCGCGACATCAAGCCGGAGAATGTGCTTCTGACAGGCGCCTCTGGTTATTCCAACCAAGGTGCATCCACGCCATTGCCCCATCAAGGAGGCCGCGTAAAAATCACTGATTTCGGAATTGCCAAGATACTCGACGCCCAGGGGGTTACGGCCACCGGTCAGGTCCTTGGCTCGCCATCACATATGGCACCAGAACAGATCGAAGGGGCGGAGGTGACGGCGCGCTCTGACGTCTTTGGATTGGGTGTGCTTGTTTACGAATGCATGACTGGCCGGCTGCCGTTTGAAGGACAGAACCCCGCGCAGGTGTTGAGGAAGGTAATCGAGGGCCGATTCGTGTCGACCGAACGGATGCTGCCGTGCGTTGGCACTCAACTGGGGCGCGTTGTCGATCGAGCACTATCGCACAATCCGGAAGACCGATATGAGTCCGCCGCCGCATTTGCAGAAGCCCTGCGTGCAGAGTCGAGCCGTCTGGGCTTTGGCAACTCTTATGCCGAGTTGACCGCGTACCTGGACCGACCCGCCAAATATACGTTGGACTTCATCGACCGAATCGTCACGAGGTTGGTTTCTGCCGCCGAGAACGCTCGCGACGAGCGAAACGTGCTGCTTTCAGCCTCGCTTTTCAATCGCGCTCTGGCCTACAAGCCCAACGATTCAGAACTTGTTGCTTCGGTTGCGCGTCTTGCGAAACAGCGCGCCTGGACCCGGCGCGTTCGCAAGATTGGACTCTGGTCGGCTTTTGCGGCCATGACCGTGGCCGTGGCACTGTTGGCTGCGAAATTCCACAACTTGCGGGTTGCCAGTCGAACTGCCAGCTCGCCGAAAACCGAGCCGGCGCTGCCGTCTGCCCCCGCCGGCGGCAGTGCGACGAACACGGAAGCGGTCGAACAGGGACCAGCTCCGGCGGCTGCTAGGGCGCCAACAAGGCCAAGACCCAATCCAATTCACGACGGCAGCCGACGCGCAGCCGATGGCGTGGCGTCAGGTCAATCACCTCAGAAGCGCCCGGTTCAGATTGTCATTACAGGGGCTTCTGGGGGCCGATTGCTGATTGATGGCACGGAACAGCCATGGTTTGGAGTGCGGCACGAATTGGCGATTGGATCGCATCGGTTCGAGGTTTTGCCACCTAATGAGAGTTGTTGCGTGACGCCGCAACCAAAGACGGTCGAAGTAGCAGCCGGTAGCTCCGACCAGAAGGTGTTCTTGGCGATAGAATTTCGCGAAGCCACCCTGTTTGCGCAAGCTCCGGTCGGCGCGACTCTCATATGCGGTGAACTCTTCCCGGATTCGTTGCCAATACCGGGCAAGCGAACGGTGCGCGTTACCCGGGCGGAAACCAGGGCTAGCTGCACGCTGTTGCCACCCGCAGGTTCTGCCGAGCGGCCCAAAACTGTTGACGTTGTGCTACGCCCGGGTGATACCTTCACGTTGTCTGGTTGACTGGATCCCATTGCGCGAAGTCTACGTGGAGCATGACTAGTCGTCGAACTCGTCGTTCCTTGATGCTGGCGGGAGCCTTCGCATCGTACGTCAATCCAAGTGTTGCGACAGAAACGAGTTCAACGGCACCCGATGCGCCACCTCCAACACTCGATGCAGCCACCGACGCAGAGGCAGGGCTAGGTGGTGAAGCGGCCCTATCGCGTAACGTGGCCCTTTACGAAAACGGACAATACGAGCTGTGCGTGATCGCTCTGAAGCAATTGCTGGAAGGGAACAACGCGCAGAAGGTATTGCGCCCTGAGCAGGTCAACCAAGCAAAAATCTACCTTGGGGCCTGTTTGATCGCGAGCGGTGAAACTGACGAAGCGGACAAGGTGTTTGCGAATGCCATTCGCAATAATCCGCAGATGCGCGCCCCTGATAGCCTGGTGTTTCCTCAAACCGTCGTCGATCGATTTTTGCGGGTGCGTGAGCAGCTGCTCGCAGACATCCGAAGGGAGGAACGCTCACGCGTGCAGGTTGCGGAGCAACGCGCGCAGCAGCAGGATGAGAAACGGAAGAAGGAACTTAGAATCAAGGAACAGCTCCGAGCCATGGCTAGGAACGAATCTGTGGTCGAAAAGAACAAGCGGTGGTTAGCGTCGGTCCCATTTGGTGTCGGCCAATTCCAAAACGGCGACAACACGGCTGGTGGGTTCTTCCTTGGTCTCGAGACAGTGCTTGTGGGGACGTGCGTGGCTGCCATCGTCGTGGACGAGAACTTGGCCAATCGAGCGCTTGAACCAGGAATCGATATTCGCGGCTTGAGTGCCAGTCGCGCGGACGCTCATCGCGTCATTGTTGCTTCCTCGTGGGCGCTTGTGGGTGTGATGGCAGGTGGCATCGTCCACGCGCATTGGCGTTTCGTGCCCGAGCGACGGCACTACCGAACGCGAACACTGCCGGCGAAACTCGAAGAATCAGAGACAGCCGCTGTTTCTGGAACCGACCGACGTGACACGCGCTCGGATGCAGGCGTGGCTTTGACCGGCGTTCAATTGGGATCCGGGATTGGCATTGTCGGTGAGTTTTGAAGCGCCGTCCGCAAGCTCGGATTCGCGAGTGCCGCAATAGCCATAGGAAAATCACACGGCAAACACAGACCAACGCGAGGGCGCATCAAGTCCTGACAATGCGCGCCAAGATGCATTGTTTTCGAAAATCACACCTTCACGTACGCAGCGACGTAGAACCCGGCCAACGAACGCAAGGGCGAGTCACACAACAGCCTCTCCGTCAGCCAAAGACCACGCCGAACCAAGGGTATTCGCATGGCGAACGCTGCAGGAGTTACGATCCTGATGCCGCGGCTGCATTCATACTTGCAGCCCGGCGGCGTCAATATACGCGCTTGACGGGGACTGTCGAATCGGGTGAACACTTGACCTTCGTGGGCATCCTGGGAAATGGCACCGGGGGGAGAGAAACGCTTGATGAGACCTCGAATGCTGAATGGATTGTAATACTCAGCGATAATGTGCCCGCCGCTTCTAGTGACGCGGGCCATTTCCGACAGCGCTTGCTCTATGTCAGGAATGTGCGCAAGCACCTTGAACGAACAGGTCACGTCGAAACTGTGATTGTCGAAGGGTAGGTCCTTTGCCGACCCTTCAACCACGTCGAGGCCTCGCTCACGCGCCTTCTCGAGCATACCTGGGGAAAGATCGACACCGCTGGCCCTTCGGGCAAACGACGCGATCCTGGACAGCACGAGGCCCGTCCCACAGCCAACCTCCAACACGTCACGGTTCGCGCCGAAGCGTTGAACGAACTCGGCTTCCAGTTCGTCTAGGAGTTCGTGATAGCCACCCGGATCATTCTGCCCACGATGCTGCTCATACCGTCGCGAGAAGCGGTCGTAGTAGCTTCGGTTGGCTGTCTGGGATCCGGATGCGTCCATAGGCGCCCGCAGATTGGACCGGCTTAGAGTGAGAAGCAACTGGCTGCCGCTTCCTTTGTGGCTCACCGAAGGCAAACTGAGGCTCTTGAACAACGGGTATATCCATTCGACCCGCGTTTGTGGTAATATTTATCCGGCATGAAAGTCCTCGTGGCCGGGCGGCTACCCGCGGCAAGCCTGGAAGAGATGCAGGCTCTGGGAGTTGAGGTGGCCTACCAGCCATCGCTGCAAAGCGAGGAACTGGTGGCTGCGCTGCGGGGTGTGAATGTGCTGGTGGTTCGGGGTTTGGAGGTCACGGCCGAGGCCGTCGCAGCCAGCAATTCGCTAAACCTGATCATTCGCGCCGGCTCAGGCACCGGACGCATCGATGTCGGCGCAGCCAGCGCGCGAGGAATCTACGTCGCCAACACACCTGGTCGCAACGCGGCTGCCGTGGCTGAGCTCACTTTCACGCTGATCGGCTGTTTGGATCGGCGAATCCTTGATGCAACTTCCAGTTTGAAGGCTGGACAATGGCAAAAGAACGAATACGCCCAGGCGGTCGGATTGAGAGGGCGCAGTTTGGGAATTGCGGGTCTTGGGCATGTCGGGCGCGCGGTCTGGTCGCTGGCTCGAGTCTACGGCATGTCGGTCACGGCTTGGAGTCGGACGCTTACTGCAGCAAAGGCCTCGGATCTTGGTATTGGCTATGTGAGTTCACTGCAGGAGCTGGCGAGTCGTTCCGAGATTTTCACCATTCACCTCGATTCTAATGACCGGACGAACCACATGATTGGCCTTGAAGTTCTCGAACTACTTCCGAAAGGCGCGATCTTCGTGAACACCTCGTCGGCTGACGTCGTGGACTACGACGCTCTCGCCAAGGTCGCTGCGGCCCGCGGTCTGCGAATCGGCTTGGATGTGCTTCCGGATGAACCGCAGTCTCGCAGCGGTAACTATGACCACCCGGTTCTTCATTCCGGTCTCGTCTATGCGACACCGCACATTGGGGCGTCAACCGATGAAGCCCAACACGCCATCGCCAACGAGACCGTTTACATATTGCGTTCATTTCTGACAAAAGGAGAAGTGCCCAATGTGGTGAACATCAGCGCGAGTTCGTGGGCAAAGTACCAAGTCGTAGTTCGCCATATCGAGAAGACCGGTGCTTTGGCCCATGTTCTGAGTGTGCTGAAGCGCCATGGCATTCATGTTCAGGAACTGGACAATACGGTATTCGAGGGCGGACGCGCAGCTTGCGCCAAGATCCGCGTGGAAACTCGGCCATCGGAAGCGTGCCTTACGGAAATCATGGCTTTTTCCAGTGAAATCCTGCATGTGGATCTCGTGAGCCTGCCAAATTTCGCTTGAGATTGGCGGACGCGAAACGGCCGTCGGTCCAGGTGTTTCGATAGTGCCCTGCCTTACTTGCGAGCACCCTGTCGGCACTGTATGCTCCGCGCCGAAAAGTTCGGGCGGTTCCACGCGGACCCCGTCGCCGGGTCCGTTTTTTTTTGGCGCCGTGTCGAGCTTCTCGGCCGCGCCGTTCCAGCGCCGAACACGTGGCATGTCCCTCGGCCCCCCATGCAAGTTGCATATGAAAAACTCGATGGAATCGAACGAGAGCGGCTGCACTCTGCCGTCGAGCCGGTTCTGTTGGCGCATGGTGTGGAAGCGGTGGAACTGGTTTGGCGAACGGACGGAAAAGGCTGGCTATTGTCGTTGACAGTTCAGAAGCCGGGCTCGTCATTGCCGGGCGGTGGCATAACGGTTGATTTGTGCGCTGATATTTCTCAGGGATCTTTCAGTTGCACTCGATGTTCTCGACATAATGCCTCGCAAATACAGGCTTGAGGTGGGCTCGCCCGGTCTGGAGCGCTCGCTCCACCGACTTGAGGACTACGCCCAATTCGCTGGGTCTAACGTCAGGCTCAACCTAAGTGAGCCCATCATGGGTCAGGCCGTGATTCGCGCCCAATTGTGTGGCCTTGATGCCGACGGCAACATTGTCATTGAGACTGAAGACGGCCAACGTGCGTTGGCTCTACATCTAATCAAAAACGCGCGCTTGGTGTTTGACTGGAATCGCCAAGCCGCAAGCAGCGGGAAGCGCAACGCGCGCGCCCGTCATTCAGGCCGCAATCCGCAAGGTTGCGGCCATCAACGGAGCAAGTAAACCGATGGCAGCGGGATTCGACGATGAACTCGGCACCATAGTTGAGCAGGTCGCCCAAGAAAAAGGCATAGATCCCAAGGTACTCATCGAAACCATGGAGGCCGCGATTTTGAAAGCGGCTCAAGCGGCATTCGGTCCGACTCGAGATCTAGAGGCGCGTTTCAACGACGAGACCGGGAGCATCGATCTATTTCAGTACATGACGGTCGTCGCAGATGTTGAGGAGCCGGAGCGACAGATCTCCATCGGCGACGTTCGAAAACACGGGCTCGAGGCGGAAGTCGGCGAGGAACTAGGCTTCCAGGTGTTCTGGCATCCTCGCGATGCCGAAAAGGCGCGGCAACAAGACAAAGAGTTCGGCGACATGCTGGATCTAAGGCAGGCGCGCACGACATTCGGTCGAATTGCAGCTCAGACTGCGAAGCAGGTTCTGCTACAGCGGGTACGCGACGCTGAACGAGACATCATTTTCACTGAGTACAAGGATCGGCAGGGCCAACTGATCCGCGGAATTGTGCGGCGGTTCGAAAAAGGACACAACATTGTCGTGGACCTCGGAAGAACCGAGGGAATTCTGCCGTCGCGGGAGCAAACACCGCGTGAAACTTATCGTCCCGGCGATCGAATTGTCGCATTCGTGAAGGATATCGACCGAGAAGCTCGGGGCCCGATGATTATCTTGACTCGATCATCGCCAAGGTTGGTCGAGAAGCTGTTCGAGGCGGAGGTCCCAGAGATTTACGAAGGTATCGTAAAAATCGTGAGCGTTGCGCGTGAGCCCGGTGCTCGCAGCAAGATTGCCGTCATGTCCAGAGACACGGACGTCGATCCGGTCGGCGCCTGCGTTGGAATCAAGGGTTCACGCGTCCAAGCGGTTGTTCAAGAGCTGCGCGGTGAGAAGATTGATATCGTACCGTGGGACGCTGATCCAGCACGCTACATCATCAACGCAATTCAGCCGGCAGAAGTCAACAAGGTGATTGTAGACGAAGGGGATCATCGGATGGAACTGGTAGTTCCAGACGAAAAACTGTCGCTCGCCATAGGCCGTAAGGGCCAAAATGTTCGCTTGGCATCACAATTGACAGGATGGAAGCTGGACATAATCAGCGAGTCTAAGTTCCGGCAGATGGAGGACGAAGCGCTAGGTGCATTGCGCGAAATTGACGGAGTGGAAGATGAAGTGGCCAAGGCTATGTATCGTCTTGGGTTCCGCGCCCTCGAGGAAATCGCTGATGCGGGTGTGGAAGACCTAGTTGCGATTCAAGGCGTTGGAACCGAAGCTCGGGCCCACGCGCTCAAACAGGCCGCCCTGCAAAGCATGGAACGGCAAAGACTGCAGCGGCTGAAAGAACTAATGGAGCGGCCAGAACCGCCTACGGAACGCGAGAAGCTTCGGCTGATTCAACATGTTGGCGCACATACGGTGCAGCTTCTTGAAGATGCCAACTACCGAAGCGTTGACGATCTGGTTCGCGAAGATCCTGACCGGTTGGGGCTGCGGACGGGCCTCGGAATTCGAAAGGCCAAAGCGATTCAGGAGGCAGCCGTGCGTTTTGCTCAGAATGAAGGACAAGAACTGGCGTTGTCTAGATTGCGCCCGTCCCCCGCCAACGGGACCGACAAGTCACCCGCCACCACCGAGCCGTCGGAGGCGAGACCCACTTGACAAGTGCCAGTCAGCCACAACCGACGAATACCAGAACCGACCGACGGCGCGGTTCGTCTGCTCGTTTGCACCTGACGCGAGTTGTCGCGTCGCCGACAACGCGCACGTGCATTGGCTGTCGCGGGACGGACATTCGTGAGAACATGGTGCGGTTAGTGCTGACTGCTGAGCAAACGATTGCTTTTGATTTTTCAGGGGCATTTCTCAGGGCGGGGTGCGTGGGTGCACGCGCGTGGCGAGTGCTTGTCAAAGTCCGCGAAGGGACTCACTCAGGCATTTCGCTCGCCAGTCTTCATGTCGGCGGTCTCAATCCACCAGAGCCTTGTCGACTCAGCCTGGCGGAGAGTCGAGGCGTTGGCCCGATCGGCAAAACGTGCAGGGAATCTAGTGACAGATGCCGAAGCGATCGCTGCTGCCTGGGCCTCCAAGAGGACTGCGATCGCCATCGTTGCTGAGGATGCTTCGGAGCCGGCGATGATGAGCTCGGTCTTCGACGCTCAAGCTGGGCGAAGAATCGTCGGACCTACCCAATCGATTCTTGGACAATGGTTGGGACGAGGCCGTGTGGCCGTGGCGGCTGTCACGGATCCAGGAATGGCTAAGGCCATCGCCAGGGCAATCGCCATTGCGAGAATACCTGACCTGACCCAGAACTGGCGGGCAGTCGCGAGAGGTACGGAGGTTGGATGAGCAGCAAACTGCGTGTGTACGAGGTTGCGCGCGAACTTGGTATGGACAACAAGGAGATCGTTGCGCTCCTTCAGTCCATGGGATTCGGCGAAGTTCGCAACCATATGAGCGTGGTTTCATCCGACGCGGTGGATCGCATTCGGCGCCATCAAGAACGCAAAGCCGAACCGAAGGTTGTGGAGGAACGCATTCGGCCGACTGTGGTCAAGCGCCGGAGCCTCGCAAAACCCGCAGATCAGACCGCTAATTTGGCACCGGAGCCTGCAATCGAAAGTACGTCGCGCTCCGCCAGAACGACGGTCGTATTGCCGCTCAAGTCGTCGCCAGTGGCGGCACCCCCGCCTGCCAGACTCGAACCGCGACCAAGTTCGGACGTCCATGCGGTTACAGTCACCAGCCACTTTGATGTCGGGTTGGCCGAAGCGAGTAGCGCATCTTCTCCTGAGGCCAGGGCCTCCGGAGAGCCGGCCCTCGCATCAAGTGCGCTCTATTCGTATCGTTCGAGCCCACAGAGCATGTTGAGTCGAGTGAATCACGCGTGCAGCCACTAGCAATACCTGTTCAACGATACGATTTCGGTGGGCGAAGGCCTGTTCGCTGATCCAGTTCTGGATGAATTGGGTACCACGGACGAGCACGGGCCCGTTCAAGCTGCAGCGTCACAAATCACGCCTGAGGCACCCGCACAGGCAACGGCAACAAAGGACTCCAACTTGGTGGATCAGCTCGCGATGCGTGGAAAGGAGCGTCCGTCGACGCCGCCGCCATCTGCCTCGATGCGACCGTCGAGCCCCCCCGCACTGGAATTGAAGTATGGGAAGGGCGACCGGGCGTCCCAATGTCTCCGCCGCATCGTGGGCCCGTACCCCGACGAGTACAGTACGACGCAAAGGCTGGCACCGGAAACCTGCAACGGCGACCCGGGCAGCCTGCACCGCGACAGCCTCAGCGCGGAACCAGAGGCCGCGCGCCAGCAACTGCGGCCGCAGCTGGCCTGCTCGGCGCAAAGGGACGAATTGCAGCCATTCCGCCAGCGACAGAGCGAGGGGCTCACAAACGAGTTGTCAAGATCGAGAGTTCCGTAGGCCTGCAGACATTGGCAGGTCGCATGGGTATCAAGGCCCACGAGCTCTTGAGGAAGCTCATCACGCTTGGCATGACCGGCGTGAACATCAACAGCACGTTGGACGCTGACACTGCTAAGATCGTCGCTAGTGAATTTGGCTGGGAGGTGGAGGACGTTGCCGTTACTGAGGAAGAAGCGCTCGTTTTGGCTCAGGGAGGCGATGCGCCAGAAGAAGAAGCCGAGATTCGAGTGCCGAGACCGCCTGTCGTGACCGTTATGGGACACGTCAACCACGGCAAGACAAGCTTGCTTGATCGGATCAGAAAAGCAAACGTCGTCGCGACCGAAGCCGGGGGTATCACTCAGCATATTGGAGCATATAGCGTTGATTCGGCCGCTGGAAGGCTGACGTTTCTGGACACGCCAGGGCACGAAGCGTTTACGGCGATGCGTGCTAGGGGCGCCAAGACAACGGACATTGTCGTTCTTGTTGTAGCTGCCGACGATGGCGTGATGCCGCAGACGCGCGAAGCCATCAACCACGCCAAAGTGGCAAAGGTGCCAATCGTGGTGGCAATAAACAAGTGCGACAAACCCGATGCCCAACCAGAACGAGTTCGGCGGGAACTCAGTGAATTTGGACTGATGCCCGAAGAATGGGGTGGTGAGACACTCTTTAGCGAAGTGAGTGCCCAAACGGGCCAAGGCGTCGACGAGCTTCTTGAACGTATATTGTTGCAGACGGAGATGCTTGATCTGCGCGCTAATCCAAACAAGCCTGCGGTGGGCGTTGTCATCGAGGCGCAGTTGGATCGCGGCAGGGGCCCTGTGGCGTCAGTGTTAATCACGGATGGGACGCTCAACCGGGGCGATATCGTACTTGCCGGAGCTGCGTGCGGCAAAGTTCGGGCGATGTTGGACTCCTATGGCCGAAACTGTGCGGCCGCCCTGCCTTCTACGCCGGTTGAAGTCATTGGGCTCAATGACGTTCCAGCTGCTGGGGATCCGGTTCATGTCGTCAAGGACATGAAGAAGGCACTCGAGATAGCCGACAGCCGCAAGATCAAGGAGCGCCGCAGCTTGATGCCAACCGGCGGTCCAAGGCTAACGCTCGAAGATTTGTACAAGGCGATGAAAGAGACGGAGCAACTGGAGCTAAAGGTCATCGTCAAGGGCGATGTTCACGGTTCTGTCGAAGCCGTGTCCGATGCGCTTACTCGGCTTGAGTACGGATAAGGTGAAGGTGACAGTTGTTCATGCGGCTGCCGGCGCGATCACTGAAGGCGACGTCAACCTGGCCGTAGCCGCGGGAGCAATTATCATTGGCTTCAATGTGCGCCCTGCTGGCAAAGCTTCTGCGCTTGCTGCGCAGGAAAAGGTTGAAATCCGCCACTATTCAATAATCTACAACGTAGTTGACGACGTCAAGGCTGCCATGGAGGGACTCCTGGCGCCGAGCTTAGTCGAGAAGGTCATGGGCAAGGCCGAGGTTCGACAGGTATTCCGAATATCCAAGGCTGGCAACGTGGCTGGATGCATGGTGACCGAAGGCCTCGTCAAGCGGGCGGGTAGCATCCGCATCGTTCGCGACAATGCTGTGCTTTGGCAAGGCAAGATGTCTAGCCTCAAGCGATTCAAGGACGATGTTCGTGAAGTCAAGGAAGGTTTCGATTGCGGGATCGCTCTGGAAGGGTACCAGGACCTGAGAGAGCGGGACATTTTGGAGTGTTTCGAAGTTGAAGAGGTGCGCCAGAGCCTGTAACTATCAGAAGCATTTCGGGCCGTTGACATTTCAGGTTTGCGCGGCAAAAACGGCTTCACTAGCTGGGAGGGAGTTCCACTAATCTGTGTTTGTCGGGATTACTAAACTCGTGTTAAGGATTCCGGGATCCCGGTCACTGAAAGACCGTCGGCAGGTGGTGCGGAGTTTCAAGGGTCGCCTGGCATCGAGACTGAACGTTAGCATTGCGGAAGTAGGGGACGTGGAGCGTCATCAAGTTGCCACGCTTGGCGTCGTGACTGTGTCCCGTGAGTCTGGTGCGTGCCGTAAGGTGCTTGAGGGTATTCGCCATGTTGCGGATACGCTGCCTGATGCTCAATTGCTAGATGTCAAAGGCGAGATTCTCAGTCTGGGTGACGCAGGCAAAGCGCTGCGCGGTGGCATAGAAGAGATGTTGAGAGACCGTGAGGGTTGGTATGAGGATACAAAGGAGTGAATTTGAAGGAACCCGGACGACGCACCAAACGAATAGCTCAGTTGATTCGTGACCACGTGGCGACGTATTTGGCTACCGAAGTCGGCGACAGACGGTTGGCGCAAGTCATCGTTTCCGATGTTCGGGTAAGCAACGATTTGAGCGTTGCATGGATTGGAATCAGGCTCTTATTTAGCCAAGCTAGTGACATTGAGCGTCGCCAATGCATCAAGCAACTGCAGTTGTTGGCGGGTCGATTGCGACGCTCGTTGGCGCCCACGTTGGGGCTTCGCCGCGTGCCTGAATTGCGGTTTGCCTTTGATGACGCTTTGGATGCTCAACGACGAATCGAGGAACTCCTCGAAGAGATTGACTCCAAATCTTCTGGATAGGAGTGGCGTCGGGGCGGCGCGTCAACTGAGCCATGACGCGCCCGAAATCGAATGGGGACTGCTACCGATCGAGAATGAGCAGTTGAACCCGGCGATTCTTGGCGCGATTCGCCTCGCTGCTATTGGGAACCAGGGGCTTTTCCGTTCCATAGCCAACGGCCGATAGCCGGGATGATTCGATGCCTAACCCTACGAGCGTTGTGCGGACGGCCTCGGCTCTCTCTTGACTGAGGCGTTTGTTGTAGGCGGCTCCGCCAGTGTCGTCCGTATGGCCTTGGATTTCCAATCGACGTATTTCGGCGTGTTGTGCAAGCACCGCGGCGATCTCTTGCAGCAGCGCCTGTGAATCAGGCGAAATGTTCGCAGAATTTGTCACGAAGTGGACCTGCGTACCAAGTTTTACTTCTTTGCCGGCGACTGACACGTTCGGTTTCTTTGGCCGCTTGTTCAGCGTTAGCGTTGCCCGTTGCTCGCCCTTCTGTTTGACCTCCACGTCTGTTGCACTCGGCAGGTATCCGTTGGCGTCAACACTTAGATGTACGACACCCACAGGAACATTTTCGAAGCGGAAGTTGCCTGAATCGTCGGTTTGCACTTCAACCTCCCGGCCGCGGGTATCTCTCACGGTGATGCGTGCGCCGGGCACCGGGGAATTTGCCTGTGCGTCAACCAACGTGCCCTGGATCACTCCCACGACCGGCGCGGCCTTGAGAACGCACTGCAAGGACGTGATCGTAGCGCCAGCCGATGTGCCCGCGGGATTAGAGGAGCCGCCAATACCCGCTGTGGGTTGTCCGGGTGCACCCGGTGCAGCTCCAGTGGGTGGGAGGGGAGCCCCCATGGGAGCGAATGGCGAATCGTAGCTTTGGCCGGGTGGAGCGGCGCCGGGTGCAGCTTGCGGGGGCATTGACTGTGTTGGCTGTGCAAATGCGGCTACGGTTGTCGTGCAGGCTGCTTCCTTGTAGCCGTCGGCGGATACGCTGAATGCGTACTCGCCCGGTTCCAAATTGCCTGTTTCAAAGGAGCCATCAGCGCGCGAAATCATCCCGGTGAGTGGCCGCCCCTGGAAGCGAACCTGGGCATTAGGAATTGGTTGCAGCGACTTCTCGTCGACAACGATTCCGACAATATGGCGTTCCGGCGGTGGCGGTAACTGCACAACCTGAGGTGTTGGGGCTGGCTTCTGCTCACCGGAACTGATCAGCACGGTGTCGTAAGTGAAACCGATGCCAAAGTAGAGGTCCCACGGCAGCTGGGGCGCGAATTCTTCGATGAATTTCGAAGTGCCACCGGTTCCGATATCAACCCCCAATGTGGCGTTGAGACCGTCGCAACCAGGGTGTCACGCGCAAGCCCAAGGCTGAGCCGGGACGGCGTTGCCGAGAATCCTCCGTCATTGCCGAGGCATTGTCGCCCAAGGATGATAAGGCAGGTCTGCAAGTGTACTTGTTGGCGATTGGAAGGGATGTCAATCGTCCATTCGGCGAACGGTTGCACAACGGTTTGACATACTCACCGCCAATTCCGATGAAGAGCGTGTCAACGCGATTGATATCGAGTCCGAATCGCTCGATCCTGGACATCGGTCGCCCGCGTGACTTCTCAGTGTCCTCGATGATCGAAGAGCTGTTGTCGAAAAGGTAGCCAAAGTTCGCGTGAAACCGCAGTGGGATGCGTTGTTGAGGATCGCTGCGATTGTTCAAGGTCGAGTGTGCCAAGTGCACGCAACGCGATGTTGGCCGTGTGGATTCCGACGGAACCCGAACCGTTGAGTAGCCGTAGCTCAGCCAACCCGCCCACTGGAAAACATTGTCGGCCTGATGGGGCAAGAAGCCTTTCAACCCAAGATTGGTGTCGCCCAGTACCTGCAGCAACTGTGGCCGCCCAAAGTTGTCTGAAGTCGCGTGGGAATGCATGCCCGCATAGGCCTCCAAGAACGGCAGGAGCGTGGCGGACAGAGTTAGATCACCACCAACGCGGTCTAGGGTGTCTTGTGTATCGGTAACGCCGATCGGTTCGCGTACACGCTCCAAGATTCGGACACAAAAACCCGGAGCCGGAGTAGTAGCTTGATAGAAAGCCGATTCGAAACGTACCCGGCGCGCTTGAATCCGCCGAAATCGTGTGCAAAAGCCCGGTCGCCCCGGAGATTGAGTTGTGTCGCAACCACGTGTACTCTCGAGCGTCGCTGGCCGAATGAGTCGCGCCCGTTTCCGTCGCAGCGGTGTCCGCTTGCGACGTTCCCGTACTTCCGAACCCCGATGATGCCGACGCATTGACGTCCACGCTCATGGGTGAAGTCGCGCCGGTCTGCCATGCCGAACCGGGCGCGGGGGCTGTTGGAGACGGCTGATTGGGCTGAGGCGCCGCCGGTGGGTACGCTGTGCCGGGAGGGGGTGCCGGCTGATTGTACGGTTGCGAGGGATACTGAGGCGCCGAATAGGGGTTGGTGTTGGTCGCCGACGGTGCGGGTGCCGGCATGCCTGTTGGCGGGGGAACGGGTTGAGCTGGGTATAGTGGCGGCGCGCCGGTTTGAGCAAACGCCGCGATGGTTGATGAAAGCGTCAGAAGTGAAGTTCTTATGAAACACCCGGTTATTCTCATATTGCCCTCTTTATCCGATGGTCCCATCGGGTCGAGTTGCCTGCTAGCTCTGGTGTTTCATACCTCGAACCGCCGGTGGAAGGAACGGTTGTTAGCAGGGGCACGACGTTTTTTTCGCCAGGCAGGCGCCTCGGCGCACCCCGGCGGGGCATTCGGAACGTCCGCGGACTGGGACTTTGGGTTGTAAGTGACGCGCCGTGCGCTAATTCGACGATGTCCAGAAAGCAATGGTCGACACGGTCATATCCATTAAGGGCCTGCGGAAGGACTACCGGCAAGGCTTCTTCATGCGGCAAGTGACCGCCGTAAGCGATGTCAGCTTCGATGTCGAACGCGGGGACATATTCGGATTCGTGGGCCCGAACGGCGCGGGAAAGACGACGACGCTCAAGGTGTTGATGGGTTTAGCCAAGCCCACTTCAGGAACTGCTTCGATTTTTGGAATTCGGGTGCCCAGCGCCCGTGCTCTACAGAGAGTTGGATTCCTCCCCGAAAACCCGTACATTTACCCGTATCTCACACCCACCGAGTTCGTGGAAATGTGCGGCAGCTTGTCCGGCCTGCGTGGAAGAGCGCTCCGCGATCGAGCTCGACAAGTACTGACAAAGTCGGCATTCTCTATGCGGCGGACAGACCAGCACGCAAACTCTCGAAAGGAATGCTTCAGCGCCTAGGGTTGGCATCGGCTCTCGTTTCGGATCCGGAGCTGCTCGTATTGGATGAACCTATGAGTGGGCTGGATCCCGTGGGGCGTAAGGAAGTGCGTGATCTGATTATCGACGAACGGCGGGCCCAACGGACCATTCTGTTTTCGACCCATATTTTGAGCGATGTCGAGACGCTTTGTGACCGTGTGACAATCCTCCGGAAGGGTCGCGTCGTGGTCACCGGACATCTGGATCAACTGCTGCGGCGCAATGAGACACTGACCGACGTCTGCCTTTCCGGTGTGGACGAGGTTGGCTATGCCAAACTCTCGGAGATTGGACTTGACGCCGAATGTCGAGGGTTCACGCGTCGTGGTGCATGTCGCTGGCAACGACAAACTCCAACAAACGCTTGCCGACTTGCTGTCGCAAGGTTTTCAGGTGATTGAAGTCTCACCAAGACAGGAAACTCTGGAAGATCTGTTCGTCCGTGAAGCGATTGGCTAACCACGACAGATTCGCGAGTCCTGGAATAGCCTCGCAAATTGCCGCGCGCACGGTCGGGTCCCTGCGCAGTGGGCACGGCTGCTGAAAGCCCTGGTAGAGGCGCATTGCAGAATTAGCTAGAACAATTGCCGCAGCGGTCTCTAAGATCGCGCTCTGCATCGGAGACCCTGCCGCGCGCAGCGGCGCATCGTTGAGTAGGATCGCGATTTGAGACCAAGTTGCAGATGCGAGCTGCGGCACGCTGCATTGATTGGAACGCGCGGCATCCTTCGTCACAGCCGTGACTAGCGGCCAGCACGTCCGCGGCCCCTTGAAAGTCCTGCAGAGCCGAACGAATCTCCGGCGAATCGGCCAACGTTGGTAATAAGGGGCCCGCGTGCAAGTTGTCGGGACTTGAGAGCGTTGGCTCGCTCTCGGCGCTGGCCTTCTTTTCAGCCAGGTCGGATTTTGGTGCGGCGCGGCGAGCATCGGCTGGAGCCGCTGGTGCGGCGGATACTGGTTGGGAGTGACCAGGTTTGGCCCGCTGCACTTCCGCCCCACTGGCAGGCGCTGATTGAACCGGCGATTGCTGGATGAGGTCTTCGCTTGCCTCGTCTTTGGTCGCGGGTGGGGGTTGGGCGTAGGATGGGCTTGCCTGATTTGCGGGTGCGCTCGTTGTTGCGACGGACCCCGCAGGCTCCGCACGGTGCGAACTGACGCAAGCCGGACACAACGCGAACCACGCGATGGATATCACAGCGTTCACCAGACGTTGAGAGGGGTGGATGTTCTGCATTATTTCTTTCCTGCGTTGGCAGACGACGTGCGAATTACTTCTGCCTGAATGCTCATTGATGTTTCGAATGCCGCCAATGATCGATTCTTGGCCTGATCGGCAGATTGGGCGTTGCCCGATTCCGTCAACACGCGAGCGCGTCTCTCCTCGACAATGCCCAATACTTCGTAGAGATGGCCTCTGAAGTAGCTGGGTTCAGGCACCCACGGCAGGGCTTCCGAAATGCTGAGAACTGCCGCATCGAAATCCCGAGCTTGACTTTCGAGATCCGCTACGCGCGCCGTCGTGTCCGCGAGCACCTCGAGCACTTCCGCCGGGCGAGTCTCGGCGCGGCCCGGCAAAGGTCCTTCGAGCACCGCGCGTAGCGTCCGCAATGCGTCTTGGGGATGCTGCTCTTCCAGACCGTCAGCGACATGGTGTGCGGCGCGGGCACGCGATAGAAAGGCGAGTAATGCAGGGTCTACCGGTGCACCCATATTCTCGGGCCTGCATGAGCGCTCGCCATGACTACAGGCGAATGTCACCAGCAGACACAGCGCAAGCCTTAACAGGACTACCGTTGGCCTCGACCGCGCCAGCGTGCCGAGCTTGCGGGGCGGGCATCCGGATAACCAGGACAGTGATAGTAGGCGTCCACGTGCCGTCATGGCAATCCCCAGATCGTGTACCGATTCTCACGAAGATCGCGCGAGCGGGCCTGAGCAATCCTGTCAATTCGCTCCGAAGGTGAGCTCAGCGCAAAGGGCTTTGCAAATCGGGATTCCGTCGAACGCGACTGAGCCAGCCCCCTTGACCCCTGCCTGACGGATTCGGGTCCGAGGAGGATGCCACTGGATCTTGCCACCATCCACAAGGCCGCTGCGGCAGCGACGGCCAACACTCCCCAAGTGGATGGCACCAGTTGAACGTGTTCGCGAGACGACCGATTTCGCTTCGCGTGTGAGCGCGACATCCCTGGCAAGCATTTCGGCATTGGGTTGCCGGGTGGACGGTTGATGCGCTGACCTCAATGAAACGACGAGCGGATCGGAATCGAAATGATTGCGAAGCCTCGAGGCGGCCGCAAGTTCCTCTACACTTGGCGGGGCAAAGGGGCTGTCTGGAGGCGACGATGCTGGCTTGGGAGACGGACTCAGCGCTTGCGCCAGGATTTCTCGATGGCGTTGTTCATCAAGGTTGTCGGGCGAAACCGCCGCCCGCATGGCCTTCATCAAGGCGTCACGCTCGTGAACGTCGATCGGCTGGGATTCGCCCTCTCTCAAGATGAGCTCAGCGAGCCAGTCTGGATGCGAAGGCGTGCTCATGGTTCCTCCGATTGCGACCGGCCCATTACCTTGCGTAACGCTGACAAAGCGCGATGTAACACGACGTCGAACGTACTCACGCTGACCCCGAGCTGCTGCGCTGCATCCTCGCGAGTCCGCGCTTCGAGCACTCTTAGTCGGATAGCATCAGCGTAGCGCGGATGTATCTGGTCAAGCAGTTCGGCGACACGACAGCGGGCGACTTCCAGGTCGCGTTGCTCGATTTGTTCGGCCGATACCTCTTCGTTCGGGTAGTCGTCCAATTCACGCTCCAGATCCGATGGTTCGAACAGCACTTCGCGCTTCCTTGCGCGAAGCACGTCAATTGCCACGCGCATGGCAACCATCCTCAGCCAAGGGTAGATGCCAACATCTTGCCATTCGAACTGCGCAAACCGCTCGACGACCTTCGCGTAGGTTACTGCCAGCGCTTCCTCTGCAGCATCAGTGCTGCCCAAGCGGGGTAACAGCACACTACGGTACAAGCGTGGCCCGTGTCGCTCCAACAACTTGCCAAGCGCAAAGCGCGAACCTGCGCGCGCTTGCTCGCAAAGGGTTTGCTCCAATGAGCGAGTCGATTCTGCCAACTCGAGCAATAGCAGGACTTTACACGAGTCCCGGTGGGCCGGTGCCTGACTGCGTGCAGGGCTCGACACTCGACCAGGGATCGAGTCTTTCAGGCAGGCGGCAGCGACGGCATTCACAAACCCATAACGTCTCCGCACGCAAACGCTTACACCGTCGCGTTGCACATGGCCGCTCCCGACCGCCTATTGAGGTTGAACGAACCGGGGCATGCATGCGGCCGCCGGATCCACCCGCCGAGTGCCCGATGTTCCTTGATAGAAGGGCTCAGAACAGGCATACGACGGGGCAATGGCGACTGGTGCCCGGGTGTGTTCACATTGTGGCGCACTGAAAGCTGTGGATGACGCGATGTGCCCCCGCTGCGGCCAGCGCGCACTCCCTGACTGGCTCGCTTTCTGGGTCCGAACATACAAGGATGTGTTCGGCACCGCGATGCCACTCACATGGGTGTTCGTCCTGCTGTGTCTGCTGATTTTTTTCGGCATGTATCTGCCCGTGTGGGTCCGATCTAACGGAAATATATCGGTTTGGCTACGAGGCCAGGAACTTAGTGAGGTTCTGAGGTGGGGTGGCATAGTGAACTTTGGGGGCAGGGGCGGGTTGGGTCGCATTACGGCTGAGGAACCGTGGCGCTGGCTCTCGGCCATGTTCGTCCACTTTGGAGTGCTCCATGTGGGAATGAACCTGCTGACGCTTGTTGCCTTGGGCCGGGAATTGGAGCCAAGACTTGGGTCAGGTCGTTTTGGCTTGGTGTTCTTGAGCTGCGGCATCCTTGGTTTCGTGGCCAGCGACATCTGGAGTCACATAACCGCAACACCCAGCCTCACGGGTGGTGCTAGCGGTGGCCTATACGGACTCATTAGTGCATTGGTCGGCTACCTGTTCGCGCGAAAAGATCCCCGCTACCGCGCTATCCTGGTCGAGGTGGCTGTGCTTGGTGTGGCTATGGCGTTGTTGTTCCCCGTGAACAATGCCGCACACGTCGGCGGTTTTGTGTCTGGATTTCCTTTGGGAATCGTGTTCTTCCGCGAAAAGCGCCCCTGGCGGCGTGATGTGGTTTATGGGGTCATTGCCGGCCTGCTTACGGTGATGGCGCTCGTGTCGGTCGGGCTGAGCATGCGCTCACCTCTGGTTCGAGAAGCCAAACAAGCTGAGTTGCTGCGGGGGTTAAGCGACGACTAGGATATCGTACGAATTCGGTTTGCCATGCCTGTTGTCAACGCACTAGCTCGCGAGGTCGTGTTCAAGATTGTCTACTACGGGCCAGGCCAGGGGGGAAAGACGACGTCGCTGCAGCACGTGCACGCAACAACCAAACCTGAGCATCGCGGCAAAATGGTCAGTCTTGCCACTCCCGTCGATCGCACGCTGTACTTCGACTTCTTGCCTATCCGCATTCCGAATCTGAAAGACCTGACTGTACGCTTGCAATTGTTTACAGTGCCCGGTCAAGTCTACTACAACGCAACTCGAAAACTAGTGCTCACTGGGGCGGATGGCGTGGTTTTTGTCGCGGACTCGCAGCGCGCGAGATTGGAGGCTAACCTCGAAAGTCTGCGAAACCTGCACGAGAATCTTGAAGAACAAGGCCGGCAGCTTGATGAGACTCCCCATATTCTTCAGTACAACAAGCGTGACTTGTCGGAGCTGGTCTCCATCGAGGAACTCGAGCAACGTCTCAACCCGCACGCCGCGCCGTCATTTGCATCGGTGGCGACCGCCGGGGAGGGGATCTATGAGGCATTGGAAGCGATCACTCGCGCGGTCTTGGAGGATTTCGAGAATCGGATGCCCGAACACCGTGACCTAATTACTGGGCAACTCACGGTGCCCGAAGGCGGACTAGCCGATGCGTTGCGCCAGGCCGAGGCAGACGAAAGCGATGGCAGACCAGAGCCAAGAGCGCGCTCGCACCCAGAGTTGGTGGTTGGCGATTTTCCAGACAGCATGGAGCCAACCCAAGACGCAGACGCGGCGCGTCTAGCGATTCGAACCCGGAACGCGTCCCGGCGTGGGTGTTCTGGAAGGCTCTGGCACCCTTAGGCCTTCGGCTATTTTGATGGCCAATCTGACAGGCGAAACCGAGCCAACTCGGCTAGCAACCAAGGAGTCCTGGGAAATTGGTCAAGGGTTTTCACTCTCTCGCATGTGGCCGCACGCCGACCGCGACATCGTAAAATCGGTAGAGAGTTCGTTGGCTCGATGCGATTGGGTCAACGCCGTTTCGGATTGTGGGAAACTGGTTGAACGCACATTTGCGGTCGTTGCACAAATATGCGGTGAGCCTGGCTTGTTGCAGACTCCAGCCATGTGTTGCCTGTTGCTCGGCGTGGACGGTAGGAAGTATCTGGAATTTCAGCGACTGCTGTCGTCGGTCCGTGAATCCTGTGTCCCGAGCGAGCATGAAGCGATGCAAGCTTACACATTCGCGTTGAGCGTTAGCCAGGCGCGAACCTCACTCGCTAGTGAATGACGAAACGCAGGGCCTGTTTCAGTATTTGCCGGGTGCGCTTGGAGTAGGGAAACCCGAGACCAAACGATTGAGGCAAGGTAAGTCGCGATGTACCCAGGTGTATTTCACGGGTATGCGCACGCAAGCCCTCAGAGCCGTGCACGACACCCCAGCCGCTTTGGTGTTGACCGCCAAAAGGGATCTCCGGGCAGCCATAGCTCCACAAGACATCGTTCAAGAGAATGTGGCCTGCTTGCAGCTGCCTCGCAATCGTGCGAAGTCGGTCTTCATCGCGGCCGAAGAGATACGCCGCCAAACCGGCTGCGCCCGTATTGGCAATGCGAAGCGCCATTTCCACTGAATCGACCGGAACGATGGGTATTGCCGGACCAAAAGTTTCGTCGCGCGTGATGCCCATGTCAGGCGTGCATTCGTCGAGCACTGTAGGCAAGTAGAAATGACCCGTCGAACTCCCGCGATGACCGCCACACACAAGTCGGGCGCCTTGGCTGACGCTTGCGTCAACCTGCTGTTGAACATGATCCATCTGGCGCCGTGAGGTGAGCGCGCCAAGGTCCACTTCGGCCCTCAGTGGATCGCCTTGTCTCAACGCCAAAACACGATCGGCAATCGCGCTGACGAGCCGACTCTGAACGCCGCGGTGTGCGATGACGCGCTCGACCGCAATACAACTCTGTCCCGAATTTGCCAAAGCGCCAAAGACGATGGCCGAGGCTGCCGAGTCCACATTGACGTCCTCAAGCACAATGAGCGATGCTTTGCCGCCAAGCTCGAGCGTACAAGGCACCAACTGGTCAGCGCAACGCTGAGCGACCTCGCGTCCGTGCTCCCGACTTCCAGTGAAGACCACTTCGTCGACTCCTGCCTCTAGTAGCGTTTGGGCCACCTGGGGACCACCGGGCAGAACCTGAAGCAATGCTGCGTCGATTCCGGCTTGATGGGCGAGTTTGGCAGCGGCAGTGGCAGTAAGGGGCGTGTGTTCGCTCGGCTTGACTATTACCGCGCATCCGGCGGCAAGCGCTGCCGCTGCGTCGGCAAACGGAATCAAAAGTGGAAAGTTGTAGGGAGAAATGATGGCACAAAGTCCACGTGGCCTGCTGTAAATCTGGCTTCTGTATTGCTTCATCCAACGCAATCGAACGTTACGCTCGGAAAGCAACTTGGGGGACTCGTCGGCTATCCAAGTAATTGCAGCGCAAAGGGGGACCAGTTCATGTGACCAGGCTTCGTGCAGTGGCTTGCCATTTTCGCGGCTAACGATTTGGGCAATGCGGTCGCCCTCGCTGACCAAATTCTTGCGCCAGCTCAGAAGAAACCTTGCGCGTTCCGCGGAGGACTTGGATGCCCAAGACAGTTGACTGGCGGTAGCCGTCTCGATTGCGCGCTGCACGTCAGCTCTTTGCGCCACGGGAACTTCACCAATGACGGATTGCGATGCAGGTTCGCTAATCAGAAGACTAGCAGTTTGGTGGGGGAATTCGAGGTGATCGTGATTCAACCGATCGTTCCCCCGGTTGATACATTTCCAGATGGTGACGTAATGAGACCGAGCCAATTGCCCGAATAGCCCTGAACCATCGCGGCCGCATCCAATTGCAAAGTGCCGGAGCATGACAACGTAAGCTTGGTAACGCCACACTGATCCGCGGCACTGGCAGTGTCAGCCCAGATTAGCATAGTCGCCTGCGAGCAGAGCTGTGTCAAACAGGCAGCGTCGCACGCAGAGCTTCCAGACGCAGCACTGTTAAGGTTTGCTGCAAGAATGTCGCACTGAAGCAGTGAGGCCAACGCATTGGGCACGTCGGCGGAGTTGGGCAACTGCCGGCGCGCGGCGGTGACCGCGAGCGACCGCAGCAGATGGGCTTCGTTGAACGTTATGGCCGACGAAGCGGCCAGGCTATCATTGGCGCCAAACGTCGTGCTCAACGGAAAAGCCGTGATTGGGGCATAGTCATCTGTTGGGTACCCAGCCATGGACTTCAAATTCAGCTGCTCTTGGCCTGGAGACGCTGACGGTGAGATCAATGTCAGGCTAGTTTCGAAAGTGATACCCTCCGCGATGGTGGCAATCGCACCGGACAGCCATTTGTCGAGAGCTGTCGCGATGCATCGATCGCTCGATCCGTCCAATGTTGCCCATTGGTTAGCCAAGATCGCGTGCCAGTTCCCATTGATACGCCGTTGATCGAGGTCCGCCTGTAGCGCGGTGTCATTTGTTGCTGCGCGCATCTTGTCCAAGAAGAGATCAATATCACTGGTCGCCGACTGTTCAGGCGCGTCAATCAGTACCGACTTCGTTGAGGCCAAGTTGGTAGCCCACACGTCAACGTTCGTACTGATTGTGAATAGGGCAGGTACCGGGTCGGGGCCGTAGGTTGCCGGTATGTCGAACAGTTGAACTGGAACCTCCAACACTTCTTGGGAAGTCAGAACTGGCAAATCCTTGCAGCCCCAGACGGAGTGATCGCCCCGCAACACGAGGGACTGCGTCGGGCCCACAGGAACGTCTTGGACAACGATGCTTGGAGGCGAGGCCGTACTTTCTGCAAAGATGGCTCCATCATCCGGCAAACTGGACCCGAATGTGGAACACGACTCGCCGCTCTTTAGCGTCGCAAGCCAATCGGCTACATGGCGCGTTCCCGAATAGTTGCCAGTAATCTTCAGAGTGGCGTACCCGCTGTTACTCACCGATACGGGCAAGATCGCGCTCTTGGTTCCAGTTGTGGCGCGTACGCCGAAAGATGCGGGAACACTTGACGCCACGATCGAGAATTGTCCGCGTCCGTCTGCCGCAGTCCTGATTACCGTGGCGCTTAGGGCCGCATCAACGCTGCCTTCCACCAGTGCCAATGTGACATCGTACGTGGCATCGGGCTGGACAACAACCGTGCCCACCGCGGTGTCACCGGGCTTCAGCAACACGGTGTCCGCCGGACTGAACACTATGGACTCAGCAGCCATAGTGAAGGATTGGCCTCCAACGCCAGCAGCGTTGTTCCCGGTAGGCCCCATTGCTGTGCCAGACGTGTCGAATGATCCGCAGCCAACGCCATATATCGCCGCCACGAACAATATCCGCGGACACCCCCTGCCGGTGACGTCTGAATTTCCTAGCACAGCGATTTCACGCTCCAATGGCCGAACCGAAGCTCATCCACCAAAGTCTAGCTGCGAACGGCTTAAAATCCAAGGTTCGTCGAGAGTTCAATTGGGGCTGCACGTCATACATCCTTTGTTGGACTTCTTGGGCGCCCGTTCAGCCTCGGCAGACTGTGGTAGTGTCCCTGACTCCGTGACAAGTTCGCATATTCGGCCTGAAGCAAGAGTGTCCGAAGAGCCCCGCTGGATGCTGGGCACAATGCTCTCCGTGTGCCTAGTTGCGTCGCTGCCGTGCCTGGTCTTCAAGTACCTGCCAATGACAGACCTGCCGCAGCACGAGGCAATCGTGTCGATCATGCGGCACATGCACGACCCTGCCTACGGATACAATCGGTACTATGAGTGGGCGCTCGACCGCACTCTCTACGTGTTCCCGTACTTCCTTGCGGTGGGCTTGTCCTTGCTGCTGCCCGTGAAGCTGGCTTTGCATCTGACGGTGTTTGCTGCGACGTTCTCCTACCCGCTTGGCGTGTTGCTCACTTTGCGCGCGCTGAAAAGACCATTGGTTCTGACCCTTCTTGCGTTGCCATTGATTTACAATCGAAGCTTCTTCTGGGGGTTCATCAATTTCAACCTTGCGATTGGCATTGCCTTCATCGCCCTGTCCCAACTCGTCGGACCTTGGTCCCGGAAAAAGGGGTGGCTTGTTGCGGGATTGTGTCTGCTTTCGGCAATGACGCATGTGTATGGTCTGATCATGCTATGGACATACGCTCTTGCATGGTTGTTGGTTGGCGAACGACGCCAGCTGCTGTCGCGTGTGATTTGGTTCTTCCCCGCTGCCGTCGCTGTCGCGTGCTGGGGCATTTTCGCTGCGAACGCTCCGGGGTATGGCGTGACAGAATGGGCCCCGTTTGATATTCGCCTACGGGAACTCGGCAACTCAATCTTGGGTGGATACAAAGACAAGTCGGAAGACTTCATTCTTTGCGCTTGGATTGTAACCGTCATTTTGCTTGCGTTTCGCGGCTTCCCGGTGACCTTCGCTCGGTGGAAGAGGCTGGGCGTTCACTGCCAAGCAAGCTACGTTCTGATTGTCGCGAATTTGGTTGCGTATTTTGTGCTGCCCGTTGCGACGCCCACGGCCAAGTTCATCCACTTCCGCCACGCCGTAATGTCGGCCATGTTGCTGCCGTTCATTGTCTCTGAAGTCGATTACTTGATAGGTCGAGTGCTCGTACGTAGTGTGCCCCCGGCGCTTTCGGCGCTGGTCATTGGCAACACGTGGTGGCATCTCTGGCGCTTCGAGCAGGAAGCTAGCGAGTTCGACGCCATATTGGCGGCCGTGCCGGCGCGCTGCAATTTGGTGCAACTTACTTATGACTCGAAGGGCGAAATAATGCGTTCGCACGCCTATCTTCATTTTGGCGCCTATGCCCAAGCCGAAAAGGGGGGTGTGTTTGCAGTTTCCTTCCCGATACTTTTCTGGAACATTCCACTCAAGGGCCGAGCAAACTCGGGCATGCCAGAGACGCCCAAGAACATGGAATGGTCACCAGGGCGCTTCGACGAATATCGGATGGGCCATTTCTACGATGGAATCCTGGTTCGGCAAAGCGGCGTCAAAGGCCATAGAACGGCTGCGAACTACGGGTACGACCTCGCCGCTGCCGTGGGCCCTTGGAAATTGTACCGTCGTGTTCGATTCATTTAGCTTCCGCCCCGAATCAGCGGGCGGGACTGGACCTCGACCATGCCTGTGGTAGCGTCGGGCCTCTCGTGTTCGGCTTGGAGAACGTCTTTCCGGCAAGTCCACCGCGATTGTCGCAAAAGTGTGATTTCGGGTTGTGCGTGCTGTCGGTCTTCTTCGTCGCGTTGACGTTGCCTTGTCTTATATTTCGATACTTGCCGATGGTCGATTTGCCGCAGCACGAAGCAATCGTATCAATCATGCTTAATCTGCACAAGCGTTCGTTTGGCTTTGAGTCGTACTACGCATGGGCGCCGACTCGTACGTTGTATGTGGCACCCTATATGCTTGCCATAGCAGCGGCCAAGCTGACGCAGCTCAGATTCGCAATGCATCTTGTCGTGTTCTGCGCGGCTCTCTCATACCCACTAGGGATCTTGCTTTGCCTGCGAGCACTGGACCGTCCCGCATACCTCAGCTTCTTGGCGTGTCCGTTGGTGTACAACCAGAGTTTCTTTTGGGGGTTCATTCACTTCAATTTTGCCATGGGCTTGGCGTTTACGACGCTCGCCGCGCTAGTGGGTAGCTGGTCCAAGAACAAGGCACTGCTTGTCGCAGTGTTGTCCATGCTGACGGCTCTCACTCATGTATACGGCTTGCTCGTGCTAGGGGCCTATGTAGGGTTGTGGATACTGTTCGGTGACCGACAAGCGGCGTTGCGACGGCTGCCCGCGTTGGCGCCCGCGTTGGCAGCGCTCGTCGCCTGGGTGGTCTTGTTGCCACGTGCGCATGGATTTTGGGTGTTCAAGTGGAGCGGCCTTGTGAATCGGTGGTCGAAATTCCCGGAATCCGTCGCTGGGGGCTGGCGAGATCACACGGAAGCGCTATTTCTGTGCGGCCTCGTCGTGCTCATCATGGCCTTCTCCCGTAGCAGTGCTCCGATCACGATTTCACGTTGGAAAGCATTGAGCAATCACCAGCGGGTCACGTGGGCGTTCATTGCTCTAAACATGACACTCTACTTGAGTATGCCCGAGTTGTCCATTGCAGCGAACATGTCCAGTTTTCGCCATGCAGAAATGGCAGCACTCGCGCTGCCACTCACGGTTAGCGCCAGAGATGCGGCGGCAGCACCGAATTGGATGCGTCTCTGCCTGGTGGTACTGGCCTGCAGTGTCGTCATGTCAAGTTGGTACCACTTCAATCGTTTCGACAAGGAGGCACAAAGCTTTGACGCACTGGTTAGTGCTGTGCCAGAACGGTCGCGCATTGTTCAACTCACGTATGATCGCCACGGGCGAGTGGCGCGGGCACCGGTATATATCCATTTCGCGGCCTACGCACACGCGCAGAAGGGCGGCTACTTGGCAATGAATTTCCCTGGGCGGTTCTGGAATATCCCTGTGGCGGCACGCGCTGACGTCACATTGCCCGCAATTCCCAGAGGACTCGAGTGGAATCCACTTCTATTCGGCCAACCGCGGCTGAACGAGTACTTTGACTATGTCATCGTGCGTGCACCACGAACCCACTCACCGCTGACCTTGCCGCAACCGTTCCCTTACCAATTGGAATTCCAGAGTGGCCCTTGGTGGCTTCTTCGTAGGGTTGAATCCACGCATGAACAGCATTGATTTGCGCCACAGACGCACGGACCGTAAAGTCTTATGGGCCATTTGCCTGCTCACATTTGCTTTTCGCATCGTGACGCTTGTGCGCTGGGGAACCAACTTTCTTTGGCCGGACGAGGTCTATCAATCGTTGGAGCAAGCGCACCGCTTGCTATTTGGGTACGGCATTGTTCCTTGGGAGTACCGTGATGCAGTCCGGTCCTGGGTGTTTCCGGGCACATTGGCGGGGCTAATGGCTCTGGGGATTCCATTCGGCCGCACCGGCTACATGTTTGTTCCGCGATTGGCAATGAGCTTGCTGTCCGTCACGCCGGTTGCTGTAACGTATCTTTGGACACGGCGCCGAGTGGGACGCGCTGTGGCGGTTGCCGCGGCTTTGTGCGTAGGTGTCTGGTTCGAACTCGTTTATTTTGCACCTAAAGCGTTGGGCGAAGTCGTTGCAACGCACCTTATGATGCCGGGGCTTTATTTGCTCTTGGAGTACAAGGGTTCGCACGAAAGGCGACGTGCCTATTGTGCGGGTGCTCTGCTTTGCATGGCGGTGCTGTTGCGTCTGCAATTGGCTCCGGGGATACTTGCGGCATTCGCAGCACAGGTGGCCGTGGATTGGAGATCCCGCGCTGGGCATTTCAGCCGGGCGCGCGACTTGGTCGTTGGTGCTGTCCCGGTGCTCGTTCTGTTTGGTGTGGTTGACGCCATTACGTGGCGCTATCCGTTCCGGTCGATTTGGAACTACTTTTACGTCAACATCGTAAGCGGGAAGGCTTCAAAGTTCGGGGTTCTGCCGTTTGACGCATTTTGGAGCTATTTTGCCAATGTCTGGTCCATGTTGCTGGTACCGATTGTGCTGCTAGCAGTGAGGGGAGCACGTGACAAAACGCCCTTGGCTGCAGCGGCTATCGTGACATTTCCTCGTTCACTCGATAGTTGCCCACAAGGAATACAGATTCGACTACCCGGTGGTGGTAGTGACAATCATTTTGGCTGCTGCCGGGGCGGCTGACTATGTCAGCGCGGCCAATCTGTCGCGATGGGGCGCTCGCTTCCGCAATTGGTTGCCCTGGGTCACGTTCTTGGCTTGGGCGGGGGCGTCGTTGGGGTTGGCGTTTCGTTTTGACATGTCGTTGATTCAGGTGCCTATGGAGCTGAATCATACGGGTCGGCCATGGACCGTTCGCAAAGGCGCCATGGCAGGGCTGCGCGAGATCGGCAAAGATCCAGGAACATGTGGCGTGGGGTTGGTCTACGTGGGGTGGGGGTATGTTGGTGGCTATGCGTTTTTGCACCGCAACGTGCCGATGTTTGAGATACGCCATCGTGGAGAATTGGCTAAGATGTCACACTTGGTCAACGCGCTCATCGTTCGCGGCAGGGTTAGGGATTTCAGCCCATACCGCCTGGAACGTTGCTGGGAGGAATACTGCATCTATCGACGCCCCGGAGGCTGTCAGCCACCCGACGAAGGCTATTCAATAAACAACTTGCTCGTTTCAAGGAGGCAATAGGGAGGCCACATGAGCCGCTCTTGCCCGATCTCGGGGGGCACATGAGGTCTTCAGAGGGTGCCTTGCAATCTGGCAGTAGAACTAAGACATGGCTGACCCGGTTGCAGGTCAGTTGGCCCGTACTATTGCTCCTCGTTCTCGCGAGTCTAGCTTTGGTTCGTGCGTCATCCCTGGCTTGGCTGTGCGATGATGCCTTCGCAAGCTTTCGGTATGCGGACAATTGGGCGCGCGGCATGGGTCTCGTGTTCAACGCGAACGAGCGAGTCGAAGGCATCACCAATCCGCTGTGGACCCTGATTCTAGCCGTTTTGGCGCGTCTGGGCCTCAATGTCGAGACAGCGGCAACCACCATGGGGTTGGGTGCTCACGTGCTATGCATCTTGCTGTTGGCATGGGCGGGACGTACTCAGTTTGGGGATCTTCCGCGTGCACGCTACTTGTTGCCAATTGGCGCAATCATTGCCGTTGCAGACACGGACCTTTCCGCCTTTGCGACGGGGGGCCTCGAGACGTCACTGTTCTCGACCACAGTACTTGCAAGTCTTGTTGCCGCATGGCTTCCCAAGAGCACTCTCGCTGCTGGTACGTGCGCCGGGCTTTGCGTGGCTGTAAGCGGCATGCTGCGACCAGACGGAATCCTGTTTTTAGCGCCGTTGGCTCTCGCGTTTTGGGGCTCGCGCCGACGAGGGTTGGTGTCCTATCTAGTCGTGAGCGTCTCCTTGCTCGGAGCTTTTCATGGCTGGCGCCGGTATTACTTTGGTAGCTTCATACCCAATACGTACTATGCCAAATCCGCATTCGTAAGTTGGTGGACCCAAGGTGCAATCTACCTCGGGTATTTCTCCGTCAGGCACGTTGCACTGCTTGTTGCCGCGATCGTGATTGGCGTGCTGGCGCTCGTGCGGATGTCCAGCTCACTGAAGACAGCGATGGCCAGTTCAAAGCCGTGCCCTACAGCTTACCCCACGCGCGACACCACAATTCGTCTCATCGTGCCGTGGGCCATGATGCTCGTGTACAGCGTCGGGGTTGTTCGTGTGGGCGGCGACTTCATGTACGCACGGCTCCTGGTTCCCATCATTCCGCTTTTGGCCTATGTGGTTGATTTGTCAGTCACGCTAGTGTGGGGTAGGCGTCCAACCGTTCATGGCATGGTGGGTCTTCTGATAGCCGGAGCAACCTTGGCGGCGCCATGTCCCGTTGATACCGACATAACTGCCCACCACGGCGTCGTTGACGAGCGCGCCTACTATCAGTTGGGCTATGCCGCCGCCGTCGAACGTACGGCAGGCATGCTTCGAAATTGCATTGACGGGTTCGCAACGCGAGCTGTCATCTACGGAGGCGAGCTACGTTTGGCCTATCGCGCGAGGTTTCCCTACGCCATCGAAGCGCATGCCGGCCTCACTGACGCCGTTATCGCGCACCGACCACTCGCAGAGAGGCAACGCATTGGTCACGAGAAGTCCGCCGACGCCAGATATCTCGTGTTGACAAAGAAGGCACACTTTGCAACGTCACCGTTGTACGCTGTGCTGAGTGATCCGCACGGTTTCATCCCCGACGTTCATGCGAACCTGTGCGGGGTTGACGTACGCTTGCTGCATTGGGACCCAGCTTTCGTGCAGTATGTGCGCGCACGCGGCGCAGACGTGCCAGAGTTTACGGTGTGGTTAGACCGATTGTTGGCACGTGTGGATACCATGTCGGATGCTTCGGTACTGGCACAATGGCAGGCGGTGCAACATTTCTATTTTGCCCACAACACCGACCCGCAACGCCTGGCGGCGTTCGAGGCTCGGCTGCACCGATCGATGTCGGGTTCGACGTTCGCATCCGAATGATTGCCCCCATGGTGCCCTGACCATTCATCGCATCTCGCTAGGACGCCTGCCAAGCTCGTCTGCTGGCTGCGTTTTCCGTACGCTCAGGTGCTCAAATGCCCTCGTATGTTCCGCCTCGGTGCTCCGGAAAGCCTCGCCATCAAACGAGCTTGGCGGGCGGGGTTCTTTGAAATGAGACCAATGCCCAGCGATGGCGCCGGGAGGTGTCAACGCAGACAGCTGCTACGGCCGAAACCCCGCGAATATTGCCCCCAGTCGGTCCAAGCCCGTTGCCAGAACAGAGCGGTTGTTTTAGCCTGGTGTCCTTGTGTCATCGGTTGTCCCCCCACCTTTGCGCATTCTCGTCGTTGACGATGAACCCGGTATTCGTCAGATGCTTGACATTCTGTTTCGTCGTGCCGGGTACGACGTAGTTCAGGCAGCTGGGCACCGACAGGCGCTCGAGGCGTTGAGACAGAGTCCGCAGCCGTTTCCAGTCGTATTGACGGATCTGCGTATGCCCGATGGTTCGGGGCTTGACGTACTTACGGCGTGCAAGACTCGTGATCAGACCACGGAAGTCATCCTGATCACCGCACATTCCTCCATCGAGAATGCAATCGACGCGATGCGAGCCGGTGCTTACGACTTCGTGACGAAGCCGCCAGACGCTGCGGAACTCGTCGCCCTGGTGGCCAAGGCTTTCGAAAAGCATCTCCTGAAATTCTGAGAACGTGAGGCTGCGAGCGTTGGTAGCGGCGCAGCAGGATGATGACCTCGTTCATCACAGCCATTTGATGCGGGCTCTCATGGATGTTGTCGAACGTGTTGCTGCCACGCGTTCGACCATTTTGATTACCGGTGAAAGCGGGACTGGCAAGGAGCGCGTTGCCCGAGCAATCCATGCCCATTCTGATCGAGCCTCGGGCCCCTTTTTGGTCGTCAATTGCGGCGCCTTGCCTGAGGCGCTCATGGAAAGTGAGTTGTTTGGGCATGACAAGGGGGCGTTCACCGGCGCAACGAGCAGCCACGTGGGCCTGTTTCGACAGGCAGATGGCGGTTCATTGCTACTGGACGAGGTGGGCGAACTTCCTTTTTCACTGCAGGTGAAACTGCTTCGGGTTCTACAAGAACGTACGGTACGTCCTGTCGGCGCTTCCCGCGAGGTGCCTATTGACGTGAGGGTCTTGGCGGCCACCAATCGCGATGTCGAAGCGGACGTTGCTTCGGGCAAGTTTCGTCAGGATCTATACTACCGGCTCAATGTCATTAGGCTGCACATTCCTGCGCTACGGGACCACCGCGAGGACTTGGCGCCCCTTGTCGAACGCTTTGTTCAGCGGTTTTCAGCTGAGATGGGCAAAGTGGTCACGGGTCTTACGCCGGACGTGTTCAGGGTCTTGGATCGTTACGCATTCCCCGGCAATGTCAGGGAGCTCGAAAACATTATTGAGCGCGCCGTCGTGTTGAGCCGAGCAAGATTGATTGGACTTGGGGACTTGCCGCCGGAGTTGAGTGGGCTTGCCGGGGCACCCGCGACAAATCTCGATGAATTGCCGCCTGAAGGCTGTGATTTGGAGTCGGTGCTCGGAGAAGTCGAGCGACGCTTGCTGGTATCGGCATTGGATCGAACCGGCGGGGTCCGAACGCACGCCGCAAATCTTCTGGGAATCACATTTCGCTCGATGCGCTATCGGCTGAAAAAGCACGGCCTAGACGATGTAGGCGACGCTGACGATGACTTATCCGAGCCGCAGAGCCAATAGAACGGATTAGGGGAGTTCCTTCCAGCCTCTGAAGCCATGTTTGCCATGAAGTCCTGAAACGCCGACGGCCCATGCGGTGGCTTCACATTGGTAATCGGGGCGTTCGTTACAGTTTTTCTTGATTGTGTTGGTCGTTTGGGCCCCGGCCCAAACGATGGCGTATCTAAAACTTGACTCAAGATCAATGAGTTTCGTGTATTAAGGTCGATAACAGGCAGCGCCGAGATTGTGCTATAGTAGATAATTATGCAGCGACGTTGACCGGCTCAAGCGGGGTTTACACTCGCTGAACTCATGGCCGTTGTTGTCATTGTCGGCGTGCTAGCGACCGTGGGCATTACGTATTTTCGTAAGAATGCGCTTGCCTCCAAAGTTACCGAAGCACAAGCCATGGTGCAGAGTATTCGTGCAGCAGAAGAGCGCTACAAGGCCGAAAACCGGCAATACTTAAGTGTCAACGGCACGACATTGCCGTCAAGCAAGAACCCGAGCGGCTACTATCCTGCTGCGCCCGACGGCCACGCGCGGCAGTTCTTTCGGGCGTCGACCGACACGGATTCGATCAACAAGTTTTGGTGGCTCTTGAACCCGACGACGAGCGGCTACGTGCAATTCGGCTACGCGGTAGTTGCCGGGCCGCCTGGGTCGAGCATGCCTGCACCCGACATCAGTGGCGCCACTGCGGGGACTATCAATGATCACTGGTACCTTATCCAGGCCGCAGCCGACAATGATCAGGATGGCGTCTACTGTGTGGTTGTTGGTACGAGCTTGAACGGGGAAGTAGCAGTTGACAATGAGGGTGAGTGACAATAGTGGGCCCATGGCTTGACCCAGGGTGACTATTTTGGTCACCTCGAGACTGAGGCTTATTCTGGGTCCGGCAGGTCGCTGCTTGCCCTATCGGGCTATTGCACTTACTTTTGGGGCTTTTCTAACGCCTAGAGGCGTTTTGGCTTGATTCATGCTGAACGCTATTTGTGATGCGCCACTCAGTCGTCCGTTCAGAGCGAGGTTTCACGCTCCTAGAAATGATGACTGTGGTCATTATCATCGGTGTGCTCTCGACGTTGGCAGTCTACGGCGTTCGAAAATACATATTTTCCACGAAGACTGCCGAAGCCATTCACATGATTGGCAGCATCAAGAGCGCTGAGGAAGCGTATAAGGGCGAGACGTTCACGTATGCCGGTCTTGGTGCTGACCCAAAGAGCGATCCGAACGGAATCAACGACTCTGGTCACTATTATCCAAGTGGCAAGGCACCAGGGAAGTACAAGGCGGACTGGACCAACACGGGTCACCAAGACTATCCAACCATTTGGGGCCCTCTTGGCGCGGTCAGCGACAGCCCTGTGATTTTTGAATACGCTATTGCAGCGGGTGCCGCTGGGACTGGACTGGCAAAACCGACGGACTTCACGGGTCTCGATTGGGGACCGCAAGGCACGGCGGCGCCGGGACCTTGGTACGTAGTTGTCGCGCGTGCCGATCAAAACGGCGACGGCACAACCAGTTGCTTTACGAGTAGCAGCCTCACTGGGGAAATATTCAAAACCAATGAAGACGAATAGTATTGCTGTCTCAGTTTTCTGGACGCCCGCCCCGCAAGCTCGACACGCTGGCGCGGTCGAGGCGAGTCACGTGGACGCAATGGATCTCATCGGCGAGCTCGGTTCGGGTGAACGGGGTCGCTGCCGCAGTTACACCCGAATCTACGATTGAAACCAAACAGGAGTGACTATGGCCAAGAAACTACTAAAGCGTGGCTTTACCCTGGTAGAACTCATGATCGTCGTGGCGATTATCGGCGTACTTGCTGCGCTAGCCATCTACGGCGTGAGAAAATACATCAACAACGCCAAGACCGCTGAGGCTCGCGAGACATTGGGCCGTATAGCAAAGGATGCCTCCTCCGCTTACAACAAGGAGAACATGGCTGCCACTGTTCTGCCTATTGGACAAGCGGCGGCCATCAGTAATCGACTTTGCGACAATGCCACCCCGGTGCCACAGAACGCTGACCCCAACATCAAGGGCAAGAAGTACCAGTCGAAGCCCAGCGAATGGAATACCGGCTCGCAAACTGTAGGTTGGCAGTGCCTCAAGTTCATGATGCAGGAACCCCAGTACTTTCAATACAATTACACAGCTACCGCCCCGACGGCCACCAATGGTTCCTTTACAACCACGGCCAACGGCGATCTGAACGGCGACGGCAAATTGTCTACATTCACATTCGGCGGCGGGCTTGAACTTGACAGCGCAGGCGGTGGCATTGCATTGAAGCTTATGACCACCATCGGTGAGACAGACCCCGACGAGTAGTTGGCCTCGATTCTTGAAGTTTCTCGCTCAGCTTGATTGGTAAAACCGGCCCTGTGTCGAAGCGACACGGGGCCGATTCGTTGTCCCCTCGACGCAAAACGAAACTTCTGGAATGCGAACGAAGCTGTATCCCGTAGTAGTCGCCGTTCTGGCCGTGTTGGTGGTGGCGGTTGCTTACTTCGATACCCTTGATGCACCGTTCATTTGGGATGATCTCGAACTACTCGATCAGAACTGCGTCCGCTTGCTCTGCAGACCCTCGGAATATCTTGCTTTGCCGTTCTGGAACTTCAGTGCGCAGTCGCCGGGCGCGGGTGTTCTCTATCGGCCGTTGACGACATTTTCCCTGGCTATCGATTGGGCGCTGCATGGCCGGAACGCTGCGGGGTTTCATTCGACCAATATTGTGTTCCACCTTGCAAACGTTGCGCTACTAGCGGCACTTGCGCGACGGCTTGGTGCGAATGCAATCTTGGCCTCGATTGTGGCGATGGTCTGGGGCCTTCTGCCGCGCCTGGCTGAGTCCGTGGCGTGGGTTTCCGGTCGAACGGATGTCCTCTACGCGTATGCGGCAATGGCTTGCCTTCTAGTGTGGACTCCCGAAAGCAATTGGCGTCGTGGCTTGGCCCTTGCGTTTGCCGCGTTTTCAGCATTGGCCAAAGAAGCAGGCGTTGGGGTGTTAGTGGGGCTGGCAGTAGCTGAATACCTTTCAACGTCTGGACCTCGACGGTGGAAAAGAATGGCCGGCCCGCTCGGTGTGCTCTCCGCTTATCTTTGGTTGCGCCATGCGGCACTGAGCGCAACCAAAGAGTCGCCAACAATTCCGCTTTCGATTGGCAAGCGCGTTGTCACAGTCTTTGAGGCGCTTGGGCGCTACGTATGGATGAGTTTCGATTGCTGGCACCCCAAATCGCAGATTGGAGTCGTGGGCGAACCGCGCTGGGGCTACGTGGCATTGGGCCTAGTCGCGGCAGTGGTATTCACTGTGCTCTTTCGCAAGGTCCGGCCCAAGCCCGGCCTACTCGCGTCGGCCGTATTGATCACCGGGGCAATTCCTTTGTTGCTGGTGGTTCACTTGATGCCGATGCCTTGGGTTTCTGTCGCAGGCGACCGTCTCATGTACTTGCCGTGGGCAGTCGTCGCTTGCGTCGTGGCCGTGACACTCTCGAAGTCGATAGGGAACAACTTGAGGCTCAAGCAAGCAAGTGGTTTGGGCCTCGCAGTCTTGGCGGCAACACTGCTACCGTGTGTGCGTCAGCGCGCCAGGCTCTTCTCGCACGAGATTGAATTTTGGGTTGATGCAGTGCAATCCTCGGCCGATTCCAATTGGGGGCCCACGGTATCACTTGCGAGCCTATACAATCGTGATGGCTGGCCCGATCGCGCATTGGCCATTGTGCAATCTCTGAACCGTCGTTGTGCCTCAGCGCGGCCGCCAGGGCTTGTCAAGCCCGCAAGTCGGGCACTGGCGCGATTGGGAAAATACGAATTGGCTCTGAGTACGCTGCAAAGCTCGGACGACTCATCACCCGAAGCGCTGTTGATGTTGGCAAGACTGCGGCTTAACATGTATGACGTAGAGGGTGCTGAAGTAGAATCTGAACGTGCAATCCAGGCCTACAATCGCTATTCGGAGGCTCAAGAATTCCTGCGCGCGCTGGAACGAGTGAAACGGATTGCCCACCAGTTGTCTGAGGCAGAACCTGGTGTTCAGAAATCCACATTGATGGCCCAGCTTGACATGTTGAGCGGCCGCATCGCCCAGGCGGAACAAGAATGGCAAGGCTTATTTCAAATTACTGAACTTGCGACGTTGACGGCACAAGAGGGCTTTGCCTTCATCTGCGAATTTGGCTCCAGCGCTGGGAAAGCAGCCGCCCTTGACGCGTATCGGCGTCGGCCCGATGCTAAGGTTGAACTGTTGGCGGCTTGCGAGGAACGCGCCAGGTTCTCCCAAGAACTCGATTCCGTATGGCCGCAGGTCGAAAAGATTCTTAATGCCAAGAACGCGAGTTTTGGACATTGCCGCGAGTACGGGCTATTCTCTGACTAGGGGCTGTCCTAACAATTGATACGGCTTGCTTGATGATCCCGGATGACTGCACAGGAAGTGCGGAAGGTCGGAAGATTTGTAGATGGAACGGTCGAGGTTATAGGAGCTCACGCCCAATCACCCCAGGTCCTTCCACTCTTCCGTCCTTCCAGTGCAATCCAAATGAAAGGACGGCTCGAAGAAACCCGGACACCCCCTAGTCTGGACGTGCGATTCGACGAAAGAGAATAGCGCCGCCGAAATCATGCATGCTTTCGTAGTCACGCAGGAAGCGCGAATCGGTAAGCAGACGTTGCCCGTGGGTGTAGCTTGAATGAACCTTGCCCGTGGCATCGCGGCGAACGAGTAGTAGGACATATTCTGGCCTTCGCGAAAGGACGTATTCCGTATCGAACTTGTGATGTCGGATCCCTGGCAAACGGGCAATGCGTTTGTCGAGCAGTCCAAAGAGATCCAGCACTGGCAAGCCCGTGTAGTAGGGGACAACACCAGCTTCGCCAATGGCCAAAAGGCCCGAATCGTGGATTTCACGGCGCATCCAACGAGCAATCTCGAAATGCTGAAAACAGTCCAAATGAAGACCTTGAAACCCTGGTATGAACCCCGCAACTTGGACCGACTGAAAACCGCTGATGGAACTCATGGCGATTGAGCCTAAGAGTACAAGCTGAAGCGTCGCTCGAAGAGCTCGCCGGTATGCCCTGGAACGAGCGTTTTGGGCTAAGGCGGTGACTTGACGGCGCCATGCGTTGAGCCATGAACGCGGCGCGACCCAGTCGGGCACGTTGGGCGGATTGAAGTGTTCAATCTCGAAGCTTGCAGCCGCGCGCCAGGCCGCATGCACCAGCAATGCAATGAGCGGAATAATGGGCGCGAACATTCGGAAAGCAGGCATCCAGTCGCCCCCTTCGACCACGACGATTGAAACGGATGTCACAACCAGCAAAAGAACCAGAACAAAACGATGGGAGAACCGTCTTGTCAGAATAGCCGGCGACAAGATTGCAATTGCCAGCGGTGTCCACGCCAGACTGTCATTCGCTTTTTCGAGGTAATGCCATCCGCGAATCAACGTGAGTGGATCCCTGTGGACTTTAGCGAAATACGTGTTCGGTAGCAGCTCGCCGTAGTATTGAAATCGCCAGCCGGTGTACAGGGCATACGGGAGAACGAACGTCAACGCGTGTCTGACGGCAGGTTTACACAATCCGGCACGCGGTGACAACCGGAGGCGCACAATTGTGCGTACGGCAAGCAAAGGCACAAGCAGAAGAGCGGGTTCAGGTCGCGTAAGCGCAGCAAGGAGCAACAGGAGCATAGACGATGACGTCGGAACTCCAGTTCAACTGTTGGTCCGCGTTTTCGCGCAGAGCGAAGTGCACCGTGGCAAGTAGCAGAAAGGCGAGTAGCGGCGTTTCGAGCGCGCCGTCTCCCCAGACGATGAATGGGGTCGACAGGCCGAGATACAGGCCGGCTACGATGGCTGGTTGCGGGTCCTTTTGCACGGGGTCAAAAAGCAAAGCCGTCCGCAATAGCAGGGCTAGCGTTGCCAGGGTCAACAAGGCGCCCATTGTTTTAGCGGCCAACAACATGCCAAATTCGAAGTGTCCAGCACCCAAGCGCGCCGGCAGGGCCATCATGAGAGTCCAAAGGAAATTGGAGTACCCCTCCACGCGATCTCCGACATTGAATACCAGCCCTCGTCCATGCGCCAGATTCTCCGCATAGCGAAACGAGATAAAGGCGTCATCATACGTCATATTGATAAAGTAAGTGAGGCCTGTTGCGGCGCAGAGGAGCGCAATGCCGGCTGTAAGAGATTGGCTCAAACGCGCTTTGAAACTGGACCCGCCTAACGACATGGAATTCTGTTCGGATGATCGCCTTCTAGCAAATATCGCGTTTTTCGCGGTCGTTGGCAATTCCAACCTAGACTGTGCTAATTTTGCCGCCGTGCGTCCCCTGACATCAGTCGAAGCGGTGCTCATCGTTGCAGTCGGTGGCGCGGTACTGTGTTCGACTATCCCAGCTTTCGTACGGAATCTTAGGGCCTCGCGCTTGGCTGAGCCCCTGGACGGCCTGCAAAAAATCGCCGAGCGCGCCTCGGCGTTGGCTGCGGGGCGCCCTACCAGTTTGGCGTACCCTCCATCAGTAGGGTTGACGCCGAGCCGAGTGCCTGCCGGTACCAGTCAATTGGACCCCGAGGGTACTTGGGACAACCCGACTTGGCGGCTTCTCGATTTCCGATTTGTTACCCCCCATGCATTTGCATTCGCGTTCGAGAGCCAATGCAGCAGCGAGCGAAGCACGTTCACGGCTACGGCGCATGGCGATCTTGACGGGGATGGGCAGCTCAGTACTTTCGAATTGCACGGCTGGGTTACCGCTGATGGGGAACCCAGCGTTGGAAACCTCGATGTTTGGAGGGAAATCGAGTGAAGGGATTTCCGCGCCGACTCAACTATCAACTAGCTCTATTTTTGTTGGGGGCCTTGGTGAGCCAGTTGCTTCGCGGCGGTTTAGCCGGTGATTTTGCGCGCGCGCGGATACGACACGACGTGTTTGCGCTTCCATCGCCGCGGCAATCGATTGCCATGAGTCTTGGCTACCGGGCGGCACTGGCCGAACTGATCTTTGCGCACGTACTTGTCGAGTCTGGTCTTCATTTGCAGCAGCATCGGCGTTTCGAAACGCTCACTGCCTACTTGACGACGATCATTGAGTTGGAACCGAAATTTCCTACGCCGTATCGAATGGCGGACACGCTTCTCACATTCCAAGTCGGCAAACCGACACTACAGGATTTCAAAGACGCGCGCACCTTTGTGGAGCGGGGTATGCGCGAATTGCCTTTCGATCAGGAGCTTCACTTCGTCGCCGGTCAATATCTCGCGTACCTTGCCGCCCCACACATAGCGGACCTCGCCGGCCGCGAAGAGGCCGAGCGGTGGCGTCTCGCCGGCGCGCGAGCGCTGGCTCGCAGCTGCGAATTGGTTGGCCGTGATGAGAGCATCCCGTACCATTGCATAACGGCGGCTCGCCTGTTCGACGTTAGTGGGGAGCGTCAGGCGATGCAACGCTTTCTTGAACGCATATTGGCCATCAATGACGACGAGGAGGTACGGAGAATTGCACTAGGTTATCTCGGGCGCGCGCTTGGCGACGTAGAGCGCGAAGACATGCAGCGACGTCTCAACGAATTGGAGGTGATTCACAGGGCCGACTTACCCTTCGTGGGCAAGAATCGCTATCTCTTGCTGCCTCCACACTTCGACCCGTACGCCTGTATTGGCTACTTGGCTAACGCGCAGCCGAAGTGCGCCACGAGTCTATTGGATTGGCATCAACGTACTGAAGGATCTACGAGATAACTCAACTTCTCGACGGACGGCGGCCAGGCCTGCAGTATCATCGGAGGTGACAGCAGCCCCGGCCTATCGCGGCTGACTGAAGGTACGCGGCAAAATTTGTCCAATTGTCGTGCCAAATATGTCAAAGTGGACACCTGCGCTCAAGGTACGTGACGTTAACATCTTCTTCAAGTCAACCAACGTTAGACGGGCGTTCGATGGAAGCGAACCCCGTGCGACCGCCTATCGTCCGAGTCTCGTGGAAAAGTGTCACGTCAGTGTTAGCAGTACTAGCGGTTGCGACGTGTTTGGCCTTGTTCGGTCTGAGCAACAACGCATTTTGGGATGACGAAGCAAATACGGCCCTTTTCGCTAGGAATCTGCTGAATACGGGGAAGCTTACTGCATTCGACGGAACGAACGTTATCGGGTTTCGGGGGGGCGTCGAGTTGGATTCTCACTTAGTGAACATCTACATGCCGCCGGTACAGTATTACGTTGCGGCACTTGGGCTGAAGTTGTTGGGCAACACCACGCTTGGTGGTTGACTGCCCTTCGTGATTGCCGGGCTCGCCTGTATCGCGGTCTTAGCCCTGTTGGCGAAGTGGCATTTCAGAAGAGGCGTTCCGCTCTGGTTGCCAACGTTGATACTTGCGCTCAATCCGGCCTATCTCATGTTTGTGCGGCAGTGCCGGTATTACTCGATCGTTGCGCTACTGACCGTCATTATTCTTGCGGCGTGGTCCCACAGCAAAGCGACGTTGGTGGCAAGAATCGCTTCATTGACAATCGGTGCGGCAGCATCGATCGCATTGATGTTTACCAACTACCTGAATGCGGTGGCGCTTGCCGCAACGTTGCCGTTGTTTTTCGTGCTGGGCCGCTACCGCACGCGTGCTAACGTCTACCTGGCGGGCACGGTGTGTCTTTCAATGCTGCTTGCCGGTATCCACATCCTTTGGACGGCCAATCCTCTGCTTGTCAGTGTGAGCTATAAGGACACGATTGTCGGATTGCCCCGTTTGGAGCGACTGCTCTGGTGGCATATCTCAGGCCTGGCGCAGTTCGAGTTCTTCCCTGTACTGGTCCCGGTGCTATTGCTGGCGTTGGTTCTATTGGCCAGGCGCGCCGCGGTTGCGAAGTTGGTGCGTGAGTCAGCGCTATTGTGCGTGGCGTTGGTCGTCTACAGTACGGCAATAGTGGCGTTTTCACCGCAAACCGTTACGGAGTGGACGAATCTTGCAGATATGCGCTACTCGGTCGCGCTGATGCCAATCGGCGCATTGGCGACCGCAGGAACATTGCGCGCCCTATGGCATGCGTCAAACATGTTGGGTCCCATCCTGTCGATGGTTGCAGGTACCGTGATTCTTGGCACGAATGCATTTACCTCGGCGTGGGGGCGTTGGGAGCCGATTCGGTCGAGCCTGGATGAGTACATTAAGGAGAACGCGCATGATTACACGACCGGTAATGAGGCCATCATCGAATTTCTGAAGAGGCTGCCGAGGCAATACGTGATTCGGGTGATCCCGGATTTTATGGCATATCCGGCAATGTTCTACGTGCCCGAGCAACACTACTGCTGCCAGTTGAATGACAACTACCAAGCAAAAACGGGTCCGTTGTTTCGATTACCGGAATACGTGTACTCCAGCAAAATCCTGCCTGACTACATACTCGTCGGCGCCGATGTCGAGCCGCAGCTGTTGCTTATTCAGACGGCAAGTGCATTTGGCCCAGGCAGGTATGTTCTCTTGCCGTCGGAGGGAGACGACTACCGAGACAATTCTCGGCCTGAGATCCCTTGGCACTCATTTGGTCCACCCAAAGATCGACGGCGAGGTTTTACAGTCCTTCGAAAGGTCGGGATCAAGTAGCGGAATCTATTCGTTGCTGGTAGCAGCCTGCCGTTGAATCGTCCATTGGCCGAGTTGCGCGGCAGCATCGTTCGCCGTGGAGTGCTGCAGCAGCGCGCTACGTGCCGCCGCCTCGTCACCGGCATTGAACGCGATATGAGCGAAGTCGCGAGAAACGCTGGGAATCGACGCGAACTCGCCACGATGGGGCAGCAATACACGGTAGGCCGCGCCATACAGGCCTATCGACAGGTAGGCCTGTACCTGCGCGTGAATCTTCGCTGGGCCATCGCTTGATGCGGCGCGCCGACGCCAGCCTGCAAATTCCGTGACCCGCTTCAGCGTCGCCACTGTATCCGGAGAGGCTCCGGCTTGCATCTGCATTTGCAGGACGTCCAGGCTTTCATCAGCATGTCCGGATGCAGCTAGGGCCGTGGCGGCGCGCGCAACATAGGGACAGAGTGGACACAGCGCGATTGCAGCACGAGCATCGTCAGCGGAGCGAGGGTTGGCGATGCGGGATTCGATTGCGGCCAACATCGCCAGCGACATGCCGCGCAGCGGTTGAATGACCGCCAGTTGAACTGGACCACTCAAGTCAATCGATAGGTTCGTGTCATGTGCAGCGAGTACGGCAGTGCGTGACAAGCGGGGGTCGGCGGTTGCCCGAAAAAAGCCGACCTCCGATTCCAAGGAGGCTTGCTCAAGATCGAGTGTCGCATCGGTGACCAGCACCGCACCGTCAAAGACGCAACGGGCCGCATCGCCCCATTGGCGGCGCACCTGGGCATTTTCGTGGCATTGGGTCAACAACCGCAGGGCACGGCCAACATTCGAGCGAGATTGAATCGATGCAACGAGGCCCATTGGTGCGACTGTGCTAAGGGGATTGACGATTACCTCGTGATTCCAGAAGCGCAGGGGGTTGGCGTAGTCCAACGAGCGCGCGAAGCACTTAGAGTACTCGACGCCCAATAATGGCAGAAGCGGGGCTATTACGACGAGGCGACCCGTTGCGCGACGGACTAGGACAGCCGCGAACGTCAGCATTGCCAAGGTGAGTCCAAGTGCCGGCAAGAACAAAAAACGCTCGAAGAAGATACAGGCAAGCCGATTGGGCACTATGTTGGACGTGGGTAGCCAAGCGAACGAGAAAAGCAGGAACCCCCAAGCGACTAACGGCAAGCTGCGGCGCGCCGCGAGTATGAGCAGCGCGATCGCGACCAGTGCCACGCCTCCAAACATGGCGTAGGCCGAATTGATCTGTGGATAGCCATGGCTGTCCAATGCAAGCAATCCGTGCTGGGCCTTCTGCACGCTTGGCCAAAACGAGACTTGGAGCGCACGTCCGAGGGTCTCGAAGACGAGCAGCGTACGCGACGCCAAGCTCTGCGTCACCGCGCCAGGTTCAAGTCTTGAAACGAGCGGCAGCCACCGCCAGCGAATGATTATGTAGCTAACTGCCACTAGCATATGACTCGCGGCGTGACGCAAGGCGGGCACAAGCGTCGCCCTATTCAGAGTCCGTGCCTCTGACTCTATCCATGCTTCAAATGCGATGAATACCGGGAGAACGATCGCCGTTTCCTTGCAAAGGTACGCACCCACCGTAGCCAATATCTCTAGTGTCACGCTCAATCGAAAACAGCGCTTGCGAAGGCTCCGGGCCTGACAAGCGAGCAAGATGAACAACGTGACGAGCACGTCGGTACGCCCTGATATCCATGCGACGCTCTCCGCTCGCGTCGGGTGCCAAGCCAGGATCAATGCGGCAAAGCATGCACCCCAACAACTACGTGTCCACCGCATGAATGCCGCGATGGTAGCTATTGTCGTCGCGCCTGCCAAAATGAGATTGGTGGCATGAAATACTGCCGGGTTGCCGCTGCCAAGATGCCAATCGACGGCGTATGACGCCATCACTAGTGGACGGAAGTACGCGACGCGACCAGTCGTCAAAGGGCCCCCCGTGTCGAAACAGCCGTGCGAAAACCAGTGCCCGGCGTAGGCGAAAGATTTGACGTACGGGTTATCGCGGACGAGGTCATTGTCGTCCCAAAAGAACGGGCCGCCCAGGGCGGGTGCAAACGGAAGGACCGAGAGCAGCCCGAACAAGACCCATAAAAGGCCCTTGTGCGGAGGCAGAACCACGCCCTGCTTGGCTAGTGCATCAAGCCTTTTGGGCCGCAGTCTGAAGGGCTCTGGATACAATGCCTCACGGGAAACGCGTCGCTGCCGTTTGGGTGGCGCCGGCGGCCACCGTGACTGTCACTACTTTCCGACCGTGTTCAGGATGTACGAAGACAATTGTGTGCGTTCCAGCGGCAACACTGAGGCCCATTTTCGGCGTTGACCCCATGGGCCGCCCGTTGACGATGACATTGGACACGGGAATTGAGTTGACATTGAGCGTCCCTTGACCAGCTGCGGGCGCCTTCGCCGTAGAGGCCCCCGCCTTTGCCGTCGACGAGGACGTGCCTTCGGACGCGGCCTTGAGCAAGGTTGCCTTGGCGCTCGAAGTTGAACCGCGCGTGGTTGTAGCGGCGCTGCTAACCCTAGAGGCCACAGCTTGGGGAGTACTCACTTCTTCGAGCGAGTTCACGCCCTCGGAACTTGAGCCTTCTCCCGAAGGCGATTGACCTGGCTTGAAGAGGTCAATCTTGAACGTTCGCTCTGCAGTACCGCCGTCGAACTTCAGAGGTGCTTGGTAGTCGGCGTATCCCTTCTTGGACGCGACCAACTTCCACTCTTTGTCAGTAACGATGTCGAGGCGAGTGGGCAGTCTTGTTAGGGCACGCTTCTCCGAGCCACTCACTAGGATCACTTTGGCGCCATCGGCATTGGTGCCTGGCTCAATGATGGCCAAGCCCCTAAGGACCTTGAGCTTTAGCGGCCCGACGATTTTCTGATCGTCGCCCGTTACCGACACTTTGTCTTCGTAGGTTTCGTAGCGGTCGTTGCCGCCAACTTTGATTATGTGCTCGCCCGGCGCAATGTCCTTGATTTCCTGAGGTAGCAGGCCGATCTCCTTGCCGTCCACCCAAAGCTTTTGCCCTGACCCTGCGGTGGTGACTTTCAGCCCACTGCCCCCCGATGTTGGATTAAGATCAACATTCACGACAACGTCTTCGCCGGACCTTATGCTCACGGGCTGATCTGCAGGATTGGCATATCCGGGTGCTTTGATCTTGACGATGTGGGCTTTGCCCGTCGAAAGATCGCGCACGACGCAGGGCGACGTGTCGCATTGCTTCCTTCCATCCACAAACACTTGAACCGTGTTGACCTGCTTTTTGCCGGGCCCGGCAACGGCTACGACGAGACCGCCCTGGCGCGGGAAGAATAGGAAGAAGCAAATGCCGATGACGGCCACAGCACCCACCGCGAGCATGAACATGGCGGCCGGGCTCATCTTGCGTGGTCTCAACGCGCGATCATCCAAGCCGCGTAAGGACGTTGCTGCCGCGACTGCCGTCGAGGGGGGCGGCAGAGGCATGGGCCTTGAAGCAGGCATAGACGGTGTGGGCTTCAAGATGGGAGGTGCTGAAGGGCTGGGAGGAGGCGGTGGCGGCGAACCCGGAATTGCACGCATCGATACCGACCCAAACGGCGCAGGTTGCGACAACCCGGGTGGTGGAGGTGGTGGTGCTGAAGGTCGATGACTTGGGCCAAGACCGGGGGGTGCGGGTGGTGGTGCCGCAGACGGACGGAAGCCGGTGGGAAGTGCGGGCGCTGAAGGATGCAGCCCTGGGGCAGGAGAGCTAGGTAGGGGGGCAAGAGGCGGGAGCGGTGCCCCCGCTGCAGGCAGCGGTGCACGACGACCTGTCAATGCGTCTTCAGCAGCATGCTTGTCGAATATTGCTGTCTTTTCGTCATCGTCGTCCCAATCGATATCCATTGCGTTGGTCGAGGGGGTGCTCGAGGGCAAGGGAGACGCCATAGGAACGGTGGGAGTGAGACCCAACGAAGGGGCTACAGGTGGTTTGCCCGGCAAAGATGGAACTGGGATGCTAGGCACAGGCGCAGGTGGTGGCACCGGGGCAGGTGGCAATGCGTGCGCGAGGCTCCCGATTGAAGGCGGGGGAGGAGGAACTGCTACAGACGGGGCTGCATGAGGTGACGCTGCGGAAGTACCGCCGGGCGGAGCGTGTAGTACCGGAGGAGCAGAGGCAGGCAGTGGAGGTGGAGCGGAAGGCGCCGCCGCGACAGGGGGCGGCGGACCGCCCGAAAACATCGGCGGAGGCGGCGGAGGCGGCGCACCACCAAACGTAGGGGCCGCATGGGTGTTCCCGCCAAGGTTCGGTGCAGCGGCTGGCATAGAAATAGGTGTTGCAGTTGCTCCATCCTTTGGAAGGGGAGGCGGTGGCAACCCGAGCAATGTCTTTTGCCGAATCTGCGGTGGCGCCGCTTTGCTCGTTGGTGGCGCCGGTGGCAAACTCGGCGGCGGTGGCGGGGGTGGAGCCGCACCAAACGCTGATGGAGCAGGGGCAAGCCCCGCAGAGGAAGACTTCTTCGAGAGAAGATCATCGAAGACGTCAAGATCCGATCCGCCCTTGTCGCTCATGATGCGGTCACTCTCCTGAAATGTCGGATATTGGCACAAGTAAACTGTCAGCCGGTGCAGCCTGCACGAAGCGACTTGCTACGAGGACCGGTGCGTCCAAGACCGGCAACACCCAAAAAGACAATCGCATCGTGCGTACCGCGTACACTACAACTGACTGTTGCAGTTGGCGAGGAACAAATCACTACTTTTTGACCTTGGGACGTCGCGCAACGGCGCACCTAGCCCCGCTCCAATGCAACAATTTGCCCTGCGCTGATCACTGAAGATGGGTCGGACGCATCGGCAGTTAGGGCGCAAGTTCAGGCGATCGATTTCGGGTTCTCCTTTGTCAGGGCTGCTCCACAGTTTCCGGATTCAGGGCAGATTTTGCGTCTTGCGTCTTTGCCGAGTCAGTTTCCGAGGGCAGCTGGGCCGCTTTCGGTTGCCTCTTGTATCTGATTCGTCGCTCCTGAAGGGGTATCCATTCCTTGGATGCCACAATTGGCGTGTTTTCGAAGATCCGCAACCCGCGAGGCCCTTGTTGTCTCGCAAAAATGACGGCACTTGGCGGAAGCGTTGGCGGGTTGCCCAACTGTATGTTGATTGGTTGGCCGAAATACAGCCGCGCTCTCGCGCCGACGTTTGCAAAGGCGCGATCGAGCGTTTCAACATCGCGTGAATGATCGGTGCTGCCCGAAACCTCCGCGTAAATCCAAATCGGGTCATTGACTTGGCCAATCGCGGCGGCGACTCGGCTTCGCCGCATCGTGCTCTCGGTGCCCGAGGCGATGCGCCGGGCACCGGCACCCGGGCTGTCATTCTGTACTCTCAGCGATTCATTCCAGAACCACAGGCTGCTCGATTTGCTCGTTGACTCATTGGGTTCGATGGCGACGACAGTTGGCGAACGGGAGTCGCCGTCCTTTAGGATCTGAAGCCAACTGCAGTCCAATGCAATCAGCGTAACCCAAACAGTTGGGCGCGTCGGATCGGGTCGGAAGCGACATGTGGCAATGGCGGGTGGCCACCCACGTTGCGGCAACCCTTTGGTCTGCCAGGCTCCTTCGTCGCGCTCCGGCGGGTCGACGACAGGTGCAACGGGACCTAGTGGTAGCAAGCGCCGCTCTGTCAGGTAGAAAAAGTCACGCGACTCAGCACGAATGTAACGCGGAAAGTGCATCAGATTCATGTAGCGCATCATGCGACGACTCATGAATTCCCAATCTACCGCGTCCGAAATCGCACCCTTCGCTTCCCATTGCGTATCCAGTTTTCTTCCAAGATCCGGCAATGTCCCTTTGCGACCCACGCGATAGAACTCGAACCCCGTGTGGCCTGGGTTCATGTCGAGCTGAAGGCCATATTGGCAACGCGCACTGTGCATCGCGGTCGACAAATAAGTCCAGTCAAATGCTCGAACCATAGAAATATGCGATGAAGCCTTCGCGGGTGAGGCACAGGCCAGTTCGGACCGTGCGTGTTGCGTCTTCCCAACCCGGCGGAACACCACCCCACCAGGTTCGATGGTAGGGATTCACCTGATCATTGACAATCAAGGGTGTCAGGTTCTGTCGAAATGACGTGATCGTATCGGGTATCGAATCATCGTTTGGCCAAGTGCCGAATCCTGTCGAGCCATCGTCCATACGCGCGACCGTGGCCGCGTAGGGTTTTGGAGGCAAATACACCACACCGTCTGCCATCATGCCGAACTCACCATGCGTTGCCTGAAAGCCTCCGTTGAATGCCCCGACGAGATTCGATATTACCGAGTCTACTCTTGGCACCTGACCGGGTCCGGTTTCGCCTGTAGCCGTCTTCGGTTCTCGAGTGCCGCTCATCGTGTGCAGCTCGATGTGGCGCGGGTCCCAAAGGACTATGAAGACTTTGCTATACGGACGTTCGCGATCCGTGCGGTAAATCAGAACAGGAACGGACTGGGGGCTCCTTGCCGCACGGGGATGAAAGGATCATGGTTGAGTTCGAGCCATTGGCCTTCCCGTTCAATCGCGTCTTTCAAGACGGGAGCAATGGCGGCGGGCGGCCAGCCTGATTCCGGGTCCGTTTGCCGCGGGTCATTCGACTCTAGGATGTGACCAAGTTCGGCGTTCAGCGAAGACGATCCATCGTCGTGCGTTATCTGTCCGCGTAACCGTTCGAAGCGATCGATGGCGTCAAACGCCAGCAATTTTGCCAGTTGCATCTTGTTGTTTCCGAACCATGGTAGAGCCCTGATGCGATCGACCGCCCATGTGACAAGGTTGCCCGGGTGTCCCGTTGCTTCAGGCACCTCCGCAACGCGTGTCCGTTTGCCGAGCGGCTGATCGAGAGGTAGGCGAATCATCGAATGATCGATTTGTGCTGTGAGCCCACGCGAGTCAATCGCCAGCGTGAGTTGCTTCGCCGGTGGATCGATTCGGTATTCTTGCCTACGAATTCCCACATATTGGCCGGTCTCTTGAAGCCATGTCACATGGAGCTGCAGGCGCTCGAGCCAATTCAGTTCATCCGATGGTCGTGACCTATTGTCACTCAGGTCCGCTGCGTGAATTGCCGTGGTTTCGCCGCTGACGTTCACGGCCCAAGCAATTCGATCGCCGGCCACGTGCACCTCGCACTCGTCAACTGCGGCCGTGTCTGAAAGATTGACGACACCTGTGACCGCTAGCAATCGCCCTTCGGGGCTCACATGCGTGCGGACTAGCAGCACATCGGAGGGTTCCTCCCGGCGATGGGCGCGAACGATGGCGCGTGGCCGGGTACCTACGATTGAGTTACCTAGCCAAGGCCGATCGACCCAGTGCACCTCACGCGGCTCGCAGATCCAATCCTGCTGCACTAGCGCCACCGCTACGGCTTCGGACAAGGACGCCTGCTGTCGGGCTCGCGCAGGCACCGTCGGGCTGCGAATAGCCAGGTAGAGGCCTAGCGCAAGAAACGGCACTGCGGGGCGGGCCAGCTTGTGGGGCATTCTTTTGCGCCGGCCCAGCTACCACCCGTTGTCGAACGTGGCCAGGTTCGGGTGCAATTCGGCGTCGCACGAAGTAAACTACCAGCGTGAAGCTCCTTGAGTTATTGGGATGCGTTCGGTTGGGATTTCGGCGCCTCGATCGCGCAATCTTGAAGCGGGCGTGTCCGAATTTCTCGAGGCGACTCTGGTTGGTCACAGTTGTCGCGTCGGCTGTAAGTTGCCTGTCGCCGACATTGCCCCTGCCTCCGCCGGGGCGACCAACCATCGAAGGTCCGGATTCGACGGGCAATGTGACGCTGAGCGGTCAGGTGGTGCCCGGAGCCAACGTGTACACGGACAATCTTGTTACGGGGGCCAGTGCTGGACAGAAATCTGATCCACGGACGGGCGCGTATCGCATCACCATCGCAGCGCAAGTGGGCGACGACATGGACCTGTTCTACGCGGTTGACTCGGAATACAGTACCCGGTTGTATTTCACGATCCCCAATCCCTATCGCTCGACGGGGCTTGCCGACGGAGGCAGCATTTACGCTGATCGCGATGCCGGCCCTTAGTGGGCCGTTGACTTCGGTCGGCGCGCTGCGCGGCCTTATGGAGCCAATACGTTGAGCCGGTGGCGAGCCGCCACCGGCGCCGACACGGTGGGTTCTTCCTCCCCAAGTTCGCCCACTAGGTCGTAGTCTCGACTGTCTGTGAACGTGACTTGCCGCAGAGTTCCGGGCAGTGCTTCTGCACCGGACAAAAAGACTTTGCCGTCGATCTCCGGGGCCTGACCCCAATGCCGACCTTCGAGCACCCAGTCATTCTCGTCGCTTCTGCCCTCGACGAGAACCAAGCGACGCTGTCCGACGAGCGCGCGATTCTTCAGTCTGCTGATAGCGCGCTGCAATGCCATCAACTTGCGCGCTCTAGACTCGGCGGTCTTCTTCGTCACCTTGTCCGGCATTGCGTGGCTGGGCGTTCCCGCTTCGTCTGAGTATCGAAAGACACCGACATGGTTGAACTGGGCAAAGCGGACGAACTGGCAGAGTTCTTCGAACTCAGCTTGCGTTTCGCCAGGGTGTCCTACGATGAACGTCGTGCGCAGCGTTGCCTCGGGCAAATCCT
>CAWEUH010000026.1:0-18343 GCA_963811985.1 uncultured delta proteobacterium | reverse complement strand
CAGATCATGAACCTCCTTCCCCACACAGAGGCTGCTGAACCGGGTAAGGAAGGACATTGCCGACGCTCCGCTGCCCGCACCACTACACCACGGACCTGGGAGATGCCAGTGTGACTTTGAAAGCATCGGCCTTATGATCGACCATATGCCGGGGGTGCGGACACATCAAAATGGCTGTCACCGAATGGAATATCGACGCCGGGCTCGTGGCACTGGGCCCGGGGCAAACAGGCCACCCTGGAGGCGGCTTTGTTGCAACGGCGCGTTACCTGAACTTGATGATGCGCCATCCGGACAAGGCGAAGATTGCGTGCCGATCAACCTCGCCAATAGCTACTGTGGCGCCATCATCGAGACCGGAACCTCCGGAGACGGCTGCGTTCCCGAAGCGCGCCAGCTTTTACGTGATGGCAAGCTGGAGCTCGCGCCACGCAAAACCTATTTCAGCATATGTAACGAGCCAGTAAATGGCGAGGCATGGCCATTACATGGCGAATTGTGATGGGTTGTCCGATGAAATTGTGGACAAATCCTAAGAGTGGTTGTCCTGGCTGTTGTTGGAATGATTCTCCGATTATGGGGCCCCGGGGAGACGATGGTGGTCTTTGAGCTGGGCGGCCGACGATTTGTGTTATGGGTTGGGGACGAGTGGTTATTGGTGGATTTGTCTTTGAGTGGACGGAGGCCGGTTGGGGGTAGACGTTGGCGACGAGAACATTGTGAGGCTGGTTGCTGGCCGCTGACCGGGGTGGTATGGTTGATGAATGGCGGGTTTGCCACAACCCTTGCATTTGATGTTTACAATCCGACCACTGACTTTCTTCTGAATAGTTGTTCGGGGAATGGCGGAGGCGTTTTCCGCAGGCCTGGCACACGTAATGACAGGCCCGATAGTGGGGACTCAGCTTAATGCGGAATTGGCGCCTAATGCGAGCATTTCACAGTAACCGGGCGGTTGGGACAGCCCCGAGACAGCACGAATTGCGAAGTTTTGTCATTATGGCAGCAGAAAATCATAGTGCGGCGCGAACTATGGTGGAGCGCTTTTGGTGCGGACAAGTTCGATACACCGGGGACTCCGCCGGGCAGGCCGGTAATCGACGTGCGCCGCTGGTGAACTATGATCCGTACTTCATGGCCACAACGCTGAGACTAGCCCTGTCGTTCTTGTTGTGGAGCGTCGCGTGCGGTCGCGCCGCTAATCAACCGGCGACATTGCCGAGTGAGCGCTCAATTGCACAACGACAACCAGCTATCGCATTGGTTGCGCCGACGGCGCAACCAAGCGTCACCCCGCCAACGCCACAGCTGCCGTCGCAGTGGCCTCATCAGTCGCCATCGGTCGTTACTAGCAAAAGAGGCATGGTCGTGACAGATAATGTTCACGCATCACGAGTGGGCAGCGAGGTATTGGCAAGGGGTGGAAATGCGGCTGACGCGGCCGTCGCAACGGCATTTGCGTTGGCAGTGGCGTACCCCACAGCTGGTAACATCGGTGGCGGTGGATTTGCGGTAACGCTGTTCCATGGCTCGGCGCGCACGCTCGATTTTCGCGAGACGGCCCCAGCTTCAGCGCGACCAGAGATGTTCGTTCAACACTGAAGGAAAGCCAACACAGGCCTCACGCCAGGGCATTCTCTCTGTAGGCGTGCCCGGCAGCGTCGCAGGTATGTGGGAGCTCGCGCGGATCCAGATACGGCGAGACGTTGCGCACGACATCCCCCTTGAACCTTTGGCGATGGCGAGTCATGGACCTCGAAATCACGTGCACGGCCGACGAGGTTGCGCCGCTTGGTAGCACCTACGTCAAAGCGTTGTTGTTCGGCACCGAAGGACTCGACTTGAGCAAGTGCCCTCGCGTCATTTGGTCCGACGAGCTGCGAGTGTACGGCTGGACTGAGCAGGCATTGCGCCAATGCGAGTCGGCCGGCGTAGTCGTCTGGTGTTTTGCGTGGAAGGTGGCGGCATGACTGACCCCCAATTGATGGCCGAGGGCAAACGCCGCGGACTGATTGCAGGCGAGCCCGCAGACATCGAGCGCAAGGCCATCCAGTCCGAGGGCACGCCATCGCCGAAAAATGGCAAGGCGCGACCGCCTGAAGGCCCGCCACTGTTCGCGCCAGGCGAAGCGGTCGAACCCAAGGGGGACCTTGCGAACGGGCAAGGGGAAAAAAGGCCGCTGCGCTCCCGCACAATCAGAGACATTGTTGGCGACTGGCGCAACGAGGGTAAGGTCGTTCGGATTCCGACGGGCATCAAGTCGCTGGACGAAGCGTCCGGCGGAGGCCTGCCGCTACCTCGTATCATCCTGATAATTGGCGCGCCGTCCGCCGGCAAAACGTTCACCGAAATTGTGTTTGCGGACATGTTCGCGACCCGGTTTGCGGCAATGGGCTTTTGCGTCGGTGTCATGGCGATCGACGAATCGGACCTCGACATTGGCTCGCGGTTCGCTCAGATGCACGGCTTTAGTCGTGAAGAAATCGACTCACGCGATCCGGAAGTGCTCGGCACCATTGAGCGAATGCTCAGCCCTTCGAAAATTCGCTTTTACGATAGCGATTGGACAATTGAGTCAGCCGCCGAAGATCTAAGGACGTGGGCCAGCACCGACAATTCACCCATGGTGCTTTGCGTCGATTCACTGCATACGGTGCGTTCTGTCGGTAGTGACGTCGCGCGCAATCGCAAGGAATTCGTTGACGCCAATTGCGATGCACTCAAACGGGTGAACCGCGAGTTTCGCATTACCGTCATTGCGACCGGGGAAATGGCGCGCAGCCAGTACGCGAACGAGCAATTCGCGCAAGATTCCGTTGCAATCGCCGCCTGCGCAGACTCACGCGGGCCCGAATTCATGGCTCAGGTTCTGTTCAAGCTGACCAGCCCCAAAGGCATTGACGACGTCATGTGCGTGGACTTGCCCAAAAACCGCGGAGGCAAGCGCAACGTCAAGTTTTGGCTTCGAATGAACTTCACTCAGCACACTTTGACTGAATGTGGCGACCCGAATGAAGATCCGGTTGTAGTCCAGCAACGCGAAACCGAAAAACACAGTAAGGCCGAAAAGAAGCAAATCACGTTCGCCGAAAAGCTTGGGGCGTTCATCTTGCAGCACAAGCACTTGGCATTCCGAGAACTCGTCAAGCAAGCAAAGGTTGAATTTCACTGCGGCCAGACTGCGATCGAGAACGGCCTGACCGCGTTACGCATGGGCAAGACAAGGTACAAGCTGAGTGAAACCAAAGAGAGCGAAGGCAAGACCTCGCCCACCTATATCGACGTCGAATTGCCGCAACCCGAACCAACGGAGAACGCGGATGAGTGAGTGTTTATTGACCAGCCGGAACCTTGTACCTAGCTGTACCCAGCTGTACCTAGCTGTACCTGGGTGCACCTATGAATTAGTGGGTACAGCAGCCACGCTAGCAGGCGTAGCTGTACCTACTTTCATACATAGTAGGGACGTAGCCAGGTACAGGTACAAGATTGCGACGGGCCGACACACTGGCTTGCGAGTCAGTCACCTGTCGAGACGTGGCCCAACGCTCCCACCCAGCCAGGCCCGGACCTTCGCGGCACCACGCCACCAACCACGCCACCAACCACCGCAGACCGTTGGTGTTTCAAACCAACGCCCTACCAACCCAACCGGCGGCATTCGTGCTTGGCCAACGAGTCAATGGGATAACACCATGTCACCAATAGCAAAAACCCCGCAAAAACAGGCCACCCCCGCGCCGTCGAACCGGGCGCTTTCGACGCTGGGGGGTGGCCTGTGAGCTATCGCAAGGCCCACGGTGCAGCGGCCTGGCGTGGCGGCCGGAAGTCAGCGCTTCATACGAACACTTCCGGGTGCCAGGCCTGGCGTGCCACGTCAACGAGTCCCGACCGCGTTGCCTTCATTCAGCATCCGGCAGGTTTCCCGCCTATTCGCCGTCCGCCACTGCCTACAGGACTTCTGCCTACAGGTGACACTATGCCTAAGTATTTGAATTCGTTGCAGCAACACAACTTGGCCCGCCAGTCGCATCGGGCGCAATTCGAGGCGAAAGGCACCTATGGCCTGGCGTAAGGGGCGACCCGGCAGGGGTGACGTAGCGCGGATCGAAGTGCTACCCGGTGACGAACTACCGGCCGCTACACCAGCGAATGCGGAACCGCGACAACGTGACGCGCTTGGCCGCTTCGTGCCGGGCAATGACTTCGGACGGTCCAAGCGTCTGCGGCCTGGTGTCTGCGGGCTGGCGCGCATCCACGAGACGGCGCCCGAGTTCCAACCCTTTGCTCGCTGGGGCTCTCGATACGCCAGCCACCGGCGGGCAGAACTGGCCAGGGTTCACGGTGGCGAGATATCGGCAGGGGTTGGGGCCATCGTCGAAAGCGCCGCGCTCACCATGGCCGCGTCCAGGTTTCTGCAGTGGAAGGCATCGCAGACGGGCGACGCCGAGTTGTTCAAGGAAAGCTCGCAGCTGGCGTCCACTGCCCGGCAACACGAGTTAGCCGCCTGGGAACTGGCAGCCCGCGAATGCAAGATGCGTCCACGTGGAACTGTGCGGTCATGGGCACAACAGCAGCTCGACGCAATGCCGACGCCGGTATTGCCGACACCCGACGAAAGCGAGTCGAGCAATGGCGGGTAAGATTACCTTCGAACAACTCATGAAGGGCGACGCATTGCTTGCTGCTGGCGGCATCAAGCCATTGACGCCCTGGTGGACTCAACAGCTTAGGCGCTTCTACGAACATCCGACGGCGATGCAACTGGTCGCCAGGGTCGGCAGGGGTGGCGCGAAGTCCTACGTCGCCGTCAAATGCCTGGTGCTTGAGGCCGTGTTCGGTGATTGGCAGGTTGGTATTGGTGAGACTCACTTCATTGCATTCGTTTCGACGAACCTGGCCGAAGCCGCACAACGCTTGAACCTGGTCGCAGCTTGTCTATCCGCGCTGCACGAACCCTTCGCCCGTAATGGTGATGAGATACTGCTGACGACCGAGGGCAAGCGCATTGGCTTCAAGACATTCGCCTGTCGTGTTGGTGCCGTGTCTGGCTGGCGTTGCATCGGTTTCAGTGATGACGAATTGGCGAAGCAGATGGCCGACCCCGACGCTGCTGAACCGGCGCATGAGGTGCTGGTGTCACTGCGCGCAATGGCGATTACACAACCGGCTGCCCACAAGTTTCTGCCTTCGTCGCCAGTGGGCAAGACCGATGAACACGCGCTTGCGTTCGCATTGGGTGACACTGATGATCAACTTGTTTGCACTGCGCCTAGTTGGGTCGCAAACCCTTCGATCACCGAAGCTCAAACGCACATTGCCGAACGCGACAGGCGGGCATGGGAAAGGGAATATGCGGCAATCCCGCAAGACGCAGCGCTTGCAGCATTCCCGTCCGAGCTGATTGACGAAGCATTCGATATTCCCGATACGGTGTCGCAATACTACACGCTCAAGCACCCGGTGCTGATTGCAGATCCATCGTCGGGCGGGGGCGATACGTGGGCCTACGCGGTCGCAGAATGGATCGAGCCCTATCCGGTCAAAGCGGGATTGCGGCCGATGCTATTCGTGGACCGCGTGTCTGGCTGGCAGGGAAACTGGCGCGAACACATCGGCGAAATCGAATTGAAGCATACGGTGCAAAACTTCTGTCGCGAGATTGGTGTACGGCACGCAATCAGCGACAATTACGACGCACCATTTTTCCGGTCAATGTGCAGCGAGGCTGGCATCCGAGCGGACATTATTCATTGGGCTGGCAGTGAGCAGGACCACTTGGCCAAGACGCCATGGGGCATGCATTCGGGCTCGAAGCAGCAAGCGGGTTACACGCTCCGGCGCTGGCTGCAGAACCGTTCGATCAAGCTGGTGGTACCCGATGTGAAGATTCGCGCGAAGCTACGGCAACAGCTTTTGAACTTCAAAGAGAAGGTGACGCCGTCGGGTTCAATCACGTTCGAGGGTGGGCGCGGGCACGACGACTTTGCGGCGCTTCTCTTGACGCTCGCTATGGCGGACTCGTTGAAACTGCTACCGAGCAGTCCGATCGGCGACAGAATTCCCGAGTCACTTTGGCAGCAGATAGAGGCAGCAAACCGAGGTGAAGGCTACACGCCACCCAAGGCACCAAGCCCGCCTGGCGTGCTCGATTACACGCTGCACGAGTTGCCGAACTACCACGCGGCCTTCACACAGGCGCGCCCGTATCAACCATCGTTTGGCATTTACGGCGGCCGATCATTTCGGACCATCAGATAGGAAAGCAGGCACATCATGACCGACACCAGAGAACAAGAACTGCAGCAGGCGATTGAAACCGCCGAGCAAGAATTGACCGAAACACAGGGCACGATTGCACGGCATGAAGGACATCTCGCCGACCTGAATGAGGCCGCAACGAGGGCTAAGGCCGCCGTCGATGAAAACGAGGTGGCAGATCCGGGCGTGATTGTTCAGCTCATGAGTGATGCCGCAAAAGCCCGCGGCACTTCGAAGGCCGCGCGGGAGGAACTTACTCCAACGATCAGCGAGGCCCGTGCGCTGCTGCCGGCGTTACAGGCGGCCGTCGCCAGTGCACGTGCCGCACTCAAGGCCCACATTGACGAACGGGAGCGCACGACATTCGCCCGCGACCTTGACGCCCACAAAGGGCGCATCCGTGACGCGCTAACAACGCTGGCCACCGAGCTGGCTAGCCTAAAGGCGTCCGCCGCAACGTCCGCCCGCGCCATGAACAACACCCGCCCGAACATCTTGGCCATGTTGGGCGTTTTGGATTCCATCCGTGACGTCGATATGGCTCCGGTTCGTGAATTGTTGACGGCCGCGACGCCGCTCGATTTGGCTTACAGGCTAATTGGCGAAGTGCGCCAGCCGCAGTATGAGCGACACGCCACAGAGGCCGAAATCATCGAAGCCGCACTTGCAGGTAAGAACTTTCTATCCGAGATTCTGATTCCGCGCGCACAAGCGACGGGCAAGGCCAAGCTGGACCAATGGTTTGCCGATATCGAGGGTCAGCTTGCGACCTTGGCCGCGGGTGTTGCTGCTCATATCGAGCAAGCACCGAGCGGAGACACCGAGTCGTACGCTGATTGGCAATATCGCATTGCCGGTTACAAGCGCCGCAGAATTGACCGTCGTGGCAAAGATCCATTGGATCAATTTGAGCAAAGCTGGGCCATGGAGCCCACGGTCTCCGCACTGGTAGGCAAGGAACCGACCGCGGTTTCGAGCGATGCAACGAAGCAATATGATAGCTTGACGGATCTGTACTTGCGGGAATGTGGGCTGCATCACCGGACGCCGTCGGGTGTTCTGCTACCAGGGGCGATCGACACTTCGATGCCGGTCGCAGCATCGTCTCAAAAGTTCCAAGTGGGCGCACCGCGCTTCTCTGGCAATGTTTCATTATAGTGAAAGGTAAGGTTCTCAGTGACTACATTTTCTGATTTGTACCCGACAACTTGTTTCGGCCAATACATCCCGCTGAATAGGCTTACGGCCGCTGAAAAAACCATCCTATGCACACCGAACGGCGACCACCCGCAGTTCAAGCAAAACGGCGAATTGCTGGTAGTTGCATCGCTCAGCACCGCCAAGATTGCGACGATCCAGGCGCTGCATCTTCACATTGGCGGCCCGGCTCCGCGTCAACTTGTCGAGGGCACGTAATGTCTAAAGCAGAAGAACTAGCGCTTTGCCGCGGCATGGGGCTAAGTGAAGCCGAAACAGCAACCGTGCTCAATGAGGCGCCGGTGGACTCCGATTCAGTACATCGCGCGGATCGCCGCTCGGCTGCTGATGAACTCGAGGAATTGCGCAAAGGACTCGGCGCAACGCCCGAGGAGTTCGCCGAAGCGTTGAAGCTCGCCGAGGAGGATTTGCGCGGCGGGCCCGAGCCCGAACGTGAACATCGTCACGCTGTGAAACTTGCACGCATCGCTCCGGCGGCGGGCTGCGTCACGCGAACCGGTGCGGCAATTCAAATTCAGGTCGTACGATGACAAGACTTCGCGCCAAGGTTCGTTCCCTTGGGTGGCTTGCCTGCCAAGCTAGCTACATGGGTTCGTTGCATCCTCGTGCAACTTGTAGCCCTCGCGCAGAAACGGCAATTGGAGCGACGCGCAAACGGCCCGCGCGGCCCTTGTTCCTGATGTGGGTTATGGGCAATCGGGGCGCGATTCCATACGCGTGCGATGCGAAGTCCTGCATCGCTCTGCGGCACGTGGCTGGTTACCGCGGCCGTGGCCTTGAAAGGCAACTTTTGATTGGAGGTTTTTGTGACAACCATAGTAGAACTCACCGACGTTTTGAGAGCCTTTGATTCGTCCACGATGGGCCCCGATAACGTCACGCTGCAAAGCGAACTCGATTGGCTGAACTTGTCGTTGGCCTATTTGGTGACGCCAGAGTTTGGAAGCTTCCCGGTTACCAACTGGGAAGATGGGGCGCCACTAAAAGCTCTGTTGCAAAACAACGCGCACACGATGGGAACCATGAGCCCGACCGTGTTCAATGCCATCTGCGGCGGTCTGCTGGATTTGGCGACCGGTGACTGGCTCGACTTTTGGGCTGCCAGCACCTACAACGGCGAGAAAAGAACGCCGGCGGTGCAGCAGGTTCAGACGTTATGGTTCGCGATTACCAGTGCGCTCAACCTGAGCGCCAATGATCTGGTCGTAGGCGCGTCCACTGGCTCGCCCAGCTACTCGCCAGTTATCGAAGATCCGAACAACCCGGGCAGCTACGTTCAAAGCGGTATCAGTGTCCCAACGCCAGGGCAAAATGGGACGTATCAACCAAGTGGACTTCCGTTGACGTTCGACGTTGCGAGCGGCACCTACCCGATCAAAGTGCAGGCGCTCGAAACCTCGGCGGGTTCGGCGGGTCAGTCCACACCGGGCGAAATCAATACAATAATTCAACCAACGGGCTTGCCGGTTCAGTTCGTTAGCGATGTGAATCCGACAACTGGTGTTCCTGCAATTCTGCAGAAGGGGCAAGATGCGGAACCCGACATTTTATTTCAAGCGCGTTTACGCTCGATGTGGCCGGCACTGTCAAAAATGGTTGCGGGCGTGAGGCGTGGCTGGATCGCCATGACGAAAGCCGGCGACGCGAAAGTAAACCGTGTTGCTGTTCGCGAATGCTATCCGCAAGCGGGCGCAGTGACGCTCGCCATTGATCCGGCCGCGGAAGTCGCCAAAGTCTTCACTTGGTTCAATGGTGCGCAGGCTGTCCAAGCAACGAACTATTTCCCCCCGCTGAACAATACTGACAACGTCGGGCACCGACCGTTCAATTCTAATGTCTATGTCCAGGCAGCCACGTACACAAACATCACGTTGACCGGCTCGGTGGTTTGCGCGAAAGCCCAAATCGACGCGGCACGGAACACGCTCGCGGCCTACTTGGCGAAGTATCAGAGCTCTGTGCTTTTTGGTCCACTGATTTACTACTCGCTGATCCTGGCGACGATTCAGCGATTGACGGGAGTGGATCACATTGACGGCTTCCAAATGAATGGCGCGGTCGATGACGTTCAGGTGCCGCTCGACGGCTTGCCAGACTTTCAGGATAACCTGACTTGGGTGTCGGTATGAACGACAGGTCAACCGATCTCGCGAGAGTGCTTGAGATCCTCGCACGTCGCGCCACACTGGCGCGCGACCTTCCGCCAGCTGTGTCGTTCGCGCTGGCACAGGCCGAAGTCAGTGGCCTCGCGACTGCCCAACGCATTGGGCCGCACGGTGGGGAGGACGGTCACACTACTTACAAGTGGTCGATAACCCCGCTCGGAAAACGTTGGCTCAAGACACGTCAAGGCTATCAACTAAAGGAGTTACGGCATGGCAAGCGCAGCAGAATTAGCAACGCAAATCCGTGAACTGTCCACGCGGTTCAATGAACTCGAAGCAAAGCTTGACCAAGTGTTGCGTGTGCAGTCGCCGCAATGCTTTCATTGCGGTTCGCCTGCCGCAGCGCGCAAACGAATCTCGATCGGGCGGGCCAGAATGCAAATGGACGTATGGCTTTGCAGTGGGTGTCAGAAACTCGAAAGTGCCAAAGATGTCTGACCCGTGGACCCGCGCGCGTTCGAATTGTTCAAGACGGGAGTCTACAACACCGACCTGTGCCGGCTCATTGCCGCCGACGAACACCGGCTAGCGCTCGAATCCTCAAACGAAGTCGCAAAACAAGAACCGCCCAAGGGCAGGCTTTGCGGTTTCGACAGGGGCCGAGGCGATCTGGTTGCGTTTAGACTGCTCGCGCATCACTTGCTTGATTTGCGCCTCGGGCATCTTTGCTAGCTGGCGAGCTTCGGACATTTGGAAACGGTCAAGAGGTACCGTGTTGTTTCCAGCCAACACGGTCTAAACTGTTGGCAGTGGCCAACACTTTCCCGCGTCCAAAGTGAATCGGCTTGATTTCCGCTAACGCGCCCGCCGCACTCTTGCTCAAACTTGCTTTCACACCCGCCAACGCACAAGGGTGCGTCCAAGGGCAACGCACGTCTTAGGGCATCGTCGTGGCATTCAGTCCAGTTGCATTTATTCCAGCGTGGCTCTCCATCCCGGTCGAACCGATACAGTGTAAAACTGTTGTTCACCTGTTGAACAGGTCAGAACAGTTGACTGACCTTCTACAGCGTGTTGAATTGCCCTTGAGTTTGCACTGAAACGGACGCATATACATTGTGTCGGCACAATGTTGCCGTCACCAACATAGAAAGGTGGGCGTTCATGCCACTGAAAGACAACGAAGCAAAGGTCATGTCGTGCCGCGTCTCTCTTGATGATGAGAAGCGCGTGCACGCTGTTGCCGCCGAACTCACGAAACGAGCAAAGGGCGCGCCGATAACGACCAGCGCAGTAATGGGAATTCTCGTGCTGCGGTCGCTGGATGCGCTCGAACAAGAGCTTGGCCTCGCGTCAAAGCAAACCAAGAAGTCAGCCTAACCGCGGCCTAGTGCCGCAGAAAGTGAACAGCAACATGCATCATTGGAAGGACCTGATCTTTTGCATCCCTGGTGAGCTGTCACCGGAGGAGGAGGAGCTTTCAAAAAGCATCGGCTACTCCAACTACGAAACCCTTACGCATGAAGGCAGCAAAGGGCCGCACTCTCAGTTGTGCCTCATGTACAAGTTGGGAAAACTGCCGGCCAATATTGAAGTGTACGCGAGGGTGCCTGTTCAACCCGCCGATGTTGCCTTCGACCTGCTCGAACCGGTCATCAAGGAATACCTCGATGCAATAAACGAGCTAGCGCAAGAATGCATCGACGACCTGAACACAGAAGCGCCAGCCTCTAACTAACCCACAACAAAATGGCCCCGCGGTGCGAGAACACCCGAGGCCGTGGCCAATCACTGAAAGGAGTGATCGACAATGGAATACGTAACCCAATCGAACCCGCCCGGCAATGACGGGCAACAATTAGAGCTTTTTGACACTGGGCAAACGCTCGTAGAAATCAGCGTTGCCGCCCTCACGACGGAACCCGAATTGCGCGACATAGGCCGCAGTCTCGTGGCCCTCGTTCACTACCACGCAACCAAAAGCCCAGGCCCGGTGCAATCATGAGCGGCTCGATCCCTCCCGCCAACACGATGGAAAAACTTGCCGGCGACCTGCTGGCAGTAGCCGCGCGCCGAATCGTTGACACGCTCGCATGCTCGCCGACGTTCGAACCAATGCAGCAACTCAAGGATGCCCTTGACGTTTATGAGCAAGCCAGGCTCGGCAACATTCTCAAGGAGCCGGCGCCGCTGCCAACCTGTGAAGGGTGCAAGCACCGTGAGCAATGCAGTGGCCTGCCGGCTCTTGACCGTGACTGCTTCAATCCTATAACCAAGCGGGGCGCGTGAAGCGCCGGAGACGACGGCACCACCACCATGAACAACTACCCTGGAAGCAATTCGACTCAGCCGCAGAACGCAAACGCATCCTCACCCAACTGGAAGCGCTCGCGGTCATTGGCGAGAAGTTCTATCGGCTCGCGGTCGATGTGTTGGTGCCCTTCGAAGCCATCGAACACGAGAATGACCAGTTTTGGTCAGATGAGCCAAGGGTGCTGGCCATCAAAGTACTTTTGCACTGGGACGTGTTGAACGCCCTGAATGAAAGGCGAATGAAATGAAAAAGCCCACCGACAGCTATGGCGTTTAAGTGCAGCGAGACGAACGTTTCGTAAGCGCTTGGCTGAGCTTGAGAATCCGGAGACCTACCTACCGGGCGCAATTGCAATTGTGTTCAATGCTGCAACGCAGTTGCAATGTTTCGTCAATGACTGGACAGTTACGGAGCAACGAGTGAAAGCCCGCAAGGCCTGTAAGTTGGCACGCGAAACTCTCGCCGAAGTCGAGAGGACGCTGAAATGAGCAAGCAACCGAAACCCGATTTTCTCGCCGTGCGCGGACCGTTGCACGACGTTGAAGTCATAGTGCTGCGAACACGGCCACGTCCGCGACCAGTCGAGCCAGCAGCGGCGTTAGTGAACGAGCAGGACCCAAGTCGATCGCGCCGGAGTGATTTGGTTGACCTAATTCGTCAAGAGCGGAAACGGAGTCGATCATGAAACGAACGGGACGAAAACCCACAGGCACGGTGCAGCCCACAGGGGACGGCCGCTGGCGTGGTCGGGTGACGCTGAACGATGGATCGCGGCAATGGCTCGACCCATTCCCTGCCGGTACCTCCGAGGCTATGGCAAGGGAAAGGACGGCCGCTCTGACTGAGCAGGCTGCTGCCATGGGCATCAAGGGCACCGGACCGAAACCAAGCAAGCAAGAGGCCAAGGTATCTTGTGAAGCCTGGGTTACCTTCTGGCTTGATGAACGCGACCGACGGGGGCTTTCGTCACGTGTCACTAAGGACGGCCACTGGCGGCACCACATAGCCCCTGTCCTCAGTTCGAAGCACCCGAAGCACTGGACCCGCAACGACTTCAGAGCTCTATCGGCTGCGCTTGACGGCAAGGTCCGGGCCGGTTCGCTTTCGTGGAAGTCAGCCATCGACGTCTGGGGCACGGCCACGAAGATGATCGACGATGCCTGTAACGCGAAATCAGCGGCCATCCGTTGCCGTGACGATAACCCCTCCCTGAAAGTAAGAGGACCTGACCGTGGGGCGGCCGTTTCGAAGCAGTACCTTTTCCCGTCCGAGATGAACCAACTATTGGCCTGCGAGGCCGTACCGTTGCCGTGGGCCCGGCTGTTTACTATCGCCGTCTACACCTACTGCCGGGCATCCGAATTGCGCGCGTTGACTTGGGATGACGTGGACCTGCAGCACAATGTCATCCGCATCACCAAGTCGATTGCAATTGGTAAGGATGAAATCAAGTCCACCAAATCCAAGCGGGGCCGCACTATCCCAATTGAATCAGCATTGCGTCCACTGCTGGTTACGATGCACGGCGAAGTGGAGGGCAAGGGCGATCTGCTGCCCGATATGCCATCCGCTTTCAACCTGTCAGCTGGGCTCAAGCGTTGGCTCAAAGTCGCCAAGGTCGATCGTGCTTCGTTGACATCGAAGGGGCCAAGCGAACGTCCGATCCGCTTCCACGATTTACGTGCAACGGGTATCACGTGGATGGCTGTACGTGGCGACGAGCCGCAGAAGATTCAGGCACGGGCGGGACACTCGAGCTTCACAACCACACAGGGTTACATCCGGGAAGCGGAAGTGCTGCGCGATGGATTTGGAGAGCCATTCGGCCCCCTGCCCTCGCGACTAGGCCAGAAGTTCTGCCTAAGAGTTCTGCCTACCGGTGAGAAATCGAGCCAAAAACAAGGCAAAAACGTGCGTCCCCAACGAGATTCGAACTCGTGTTACAGCCTTGAAAGGGCCGTGTCCTGGGCCGGGCTAGACGATGGGGACCTAAAAGCGGCGCGAAGGGTAGTCTGGGGCCCCGGGTGACGCAAGGAACAAAAATGCTGCAAGTTTAGCCGGTTGCGACGAGTCGTTCGCTCAGTGCTGCCATCGGCACAACGGCCGCTTCTCGCAGTGCCCTTGGCTGACTGATGTGCAGCCGAGCAGCCTCTACGATGGCCTCGCACAGTTGGACGAAGCTGTAGCCCGCAGCCTCGGCGATCTTGGGCAAGAGGCTTGTCTGGGTCATGCCGGGCAATGTGTTGGCTTCGAGCACGTATTCGTTACGGCCTTCGGACACAATGAGATCGACGCGTACCGCGCCGCTCACGTCCAGTGCCCGCGCTGCGTGCTCTGCCAATTGAAGCACACCCGCGCACAGGGCCTCGGGCAGCCGGGGCGGCGTAAAGTATTGAGTCTTGTCTGACTGATACTTCGCCTGAAAATCGAAGATCCCATCCGAGGGCGCAATTTCGAGCGCTCCGAGCACGCGTCCACTGAGAATCCCAACGGTGATCTCGCGACCTTTGATGAAGCGCTCCACGAGCACACTCGTGTCATGCGCTTGCGCAACGTGAATTGCGTTGATCAACCCCTCGAAATTGTCCGCGCGCTGCAGGCCGATACTCGACCCCTCGCGCCGCGGCTTTACCATGACGGGAAAACCAAAAGAAGCGTGACATTCGATGATGGCGTCGCGATCCGGCGCGCCATCGAAAACGTAGTAGGGCGGCGTCGGAACGTTGTGAAGTCGAAATAGTTCCTTCGACTTGAGCTTGTCCATGGCAAGAGCGCTGCCCAAGACGCTCGAACCCGTGTAGGGAATCCCCAGAAGCTCGAGCATTCCCTGAACACAACCGTCTTCGCCGAGACGGCCGTGAAGCGCCAGGAATGCCACGTCCAACCTCGCCTCGGCGAGCATTCTTAACGCGTGGATCTGGGCTCCCAATTCCAAGCGCACCACGTCGTGTCCAGCCTTCTCCAGAGCCCGTGCCACGGCGCGACCCGAACGAAGCGAGACTTCTCGCTCTGCGGAAGTACCCCCCATCACGACTCCAATGCGCCTAGGTTTCATGCTCGGTTCCTCTTAAACAGCCTGTGGCTGGTCCATCCCTCCTAACGGAGCCTGGAACCCTGGGCCAAGAAAATGGAGGCGTTTGTGGAGGGCGGGCTTGGAAGTCCCGTTTCCGTGCCTGCCCGAGATACGCACCATCCTGCCAGGCGCGCGCCGTCCACCAAGGTCAATCCGGAATTTTCCCGATCTGACGCCGCAGTGTCGCCGAACGTCCTCTCTCCAAGCCGGCAGAACGTATCCCTAGGTTACTTCGACGACAATGGCCGTAATGTTGTCGCGGCCGCCGCGTTCATTGGCCAAATCGAGCAACGCCTGCACGGTGCGGTTGCCCCCAAGCGCCATCAACTCGGGGATTTCGTCCGTTTCCAGATATCCGTGCAGCCCATCACTGCAGAGCAAGAATGCGTCGCCTCGGACGCTGTCGCTCTGGAACGTGTCCACCTGCACATAGTCGCGATTACCGACCGCGCGCGTTATCACGTTGCGTTGTTTGCTGACCCTAGCTTCCGCTTCGGTAATGATGCCCTGCTTCACCTGCCAGCCCACGAGTGTGTGGTCTTCCGTGAGTTGCTCGGCCGTACCGGCTCGAACTCGATAGATTCGACTGTCACCCACTTGCGCGAGCACCAAGGTGCCACCCACCGTCATCATGGCGCTGATGGTCGTGCCCATTCCCGCCTTACCCATGTCGAGCTCGGCCATCGAATAGACGATATAGGTCGCCGCCTGAATGGCACCTTCGAGCAACCGATGCGCCGCCAACAGTGATTTTTCGGAGGGCGGTTCCTCAAACGCGAGCTTCTCTTTGCCGCGCTTGACCACGCCAAAAACTGCATCGCAGGCTTCGCGGCTAGCAACCTCACCGGCAGCATGGCCACCCATCCCGTCCGCAACCACCCAAAGGCCAAGTTCGTCGTCGGTCAGGTACGCATCTTCGTTGTGCTTGCGTTTGCGTCCGATCGACGTTCCGGCATAGGAGCGAAGCTGTGCTCTAGTTGACGCCTGCGGACTCATCACCGGATTACCCTACAAAAATGACAATGGATTTGAAAGCGGTCTCACTATTGTTTCGCAGACTATGATTGGGCCACCACTGAAAAGCGCAATTCTATTTGCGGCCGAGCCGCAAAAAACAATAACCTGCCCAAACCCAAAGCTCGGCCCGCGTGCCAGCGAGTGCGCGCACCCGCTGCACACGGCGATTCGTTGCTCCGCAGTGATGCACTTTGCTGTGTGGAACGGCGATTGGGCACACTCGCTGTAGGGTTTTGCTAGCTCATTGATCCCGGGTCAAGTTTCGAGTACCCAGTTATTTGGGTCGGGGCAAAGGCCAAAGGGAGCACTAGGCTCGGAAAAACAATGAGGGGTCCCCAGATATCGTTGCCAAACCGGCTGAACCGAGTTGGGTGGTACGACGCGGCCCTGGCCGGCGTGGTTGTGGCGGTCGTCGCGTTGATGATTGTCCCGCTTCCAACGCCGCTGCTCGACGTGCTGCTGTCGACCAATCTGGCGTTGAGCGTGTCGATATTGCTCGTAACACTCTATGTTCCCGATGCGCTACACATCGCGTCATTCCCGACGCTGCTTCTCATCACGACGCTGCTCAGGCTCGGGCTCAATGTCGCTGCGACGCGGCTCATCCTCTTGCAAGCCAATGCGGGTGAAGTCATTCGATCATTCGGGCAATTCGTCGTCGGCAGCAACTACGTCGTCGGCGGCGTCATTTTCCTCGTTCTCACGCTGATCCAATACCTTGTCATTGCGAAAGGCAGCGAGCGCGTCGCAGAGGTTGGGGCCCGCTTCACGCTCGACGCCATGCCGGGCAAGCAGATGGGGATCGACGCCGAGTTGCGCGCCGGAGCCATCAGCAGCGATGAAGCACAGCGCCGACGGCGCCAATTGGGGCGCGAAGGCCAATTCTACGGCGCCATGGATGGCGCGATGAAGTTCGTCAAAGGAGACGTTGTTGCGTCCATCCTTATCGTTTGCGTCAACCTTCTCGGGGGCCTTGCGATTGGCATGGCGCAGCGCGGCATGGACGCAGTGGTGGCCCTGAAGCGTTATGGACTTTTGACCATCGGCGACGGCCTTGTCACGCAGATCCCAGCGCTCATTTTGGCGACATCGGCGGGCGTCCTTGTAACACGCGTGTCTTCCGAAGATCCCGAAGCATCACTTGGCGCGGATCTGGGTGCACAGCTGCTTGGAGCGCCTCGAGCGCTGCTCGTCGCCAGCCTATTCGTGGTGGCCCTTAGCTTTGTGCCGGGCTTGCCGTTCGCGCCGTTCTTCGTCATCGGCTTGCTTTTGTTTTTGGCGGCACGGGCAAGGGAGCGGACCCTGCGTGCGCGAGCCGAACGGACACCGGAGGGCGAAATCGTGCGGCGCGGCCGTCACGAGGCCGAAATGATATTCGTGCCGATGGTCATACCTTGGTCGCTGCACATCGCCGCTGACCTCGGGGGCACCATCGATGACGTCAAGCGCGACCGCGCCAACCAACTCGGGCTGCGCACGGCAACCGATCGGCTGCGCGAGCGGTTGTTCCTCGAACTGGGGGTTGCCCTGCCGCCGTGCCAGATTGTGAAGGACACGGCGCTTGAATCGAATTGTCTACACATCTACCTTCACGAGATTAGGCATGCTTCACTTAGGGTAGCCGCCTTGCCCCCGGCCTGGCCCGAGTTCTTGATTGAGAACCTAATGGCACCACTGCGAACGCACGCTGCCGACTTCATTTCAATGTCGGAAACCCAGTCGCTGCTCGATGAGCTCGAACGGGTCGCGCCGCAATCCGTGCGTCAGGTGGTGCCAAAACCCATCACCCTTAGTACACTGAGCGAGATCCTGCGCCGCCTAGTCGATGAAGGGATCTCGATTCGCGACATGAAAAGTATCTTGGAGGCGCTTGGTCAGGTTGCATCGACCGAAAGTGACCCCCTTCAACTGACCGAGAAAGTGCGGGCCGGGCTCCGGCGCGCTCTGACCCAGAAGTTCACGCAAGGCAAAGGGCGTCTCAGCGTAATCATGCTCGACCCCAGTCTCGAAGAAGTGATTCGCGGCTCGATTGCGCGCACACAATCTGGTGCGTTTCTGGCGCTGGCCCCCGACGCATGTCGCGACATCATCGCCGCCATTCGCCGCGCAATCGAACAAGCCGAAGTTAAGGGGAACACGCCCGATGTGCTACTAGTCGCACCGGACACACGACGTTTCGTGCGCGGCTTGACACGAACCGAATTGCCAAACTTGAACGTTGTTTCTCCCGCGGAATTTCTGCCTGAGATTGCGCTTGAAACTCTTGCGACGGCGACGATTGCCAATTTGTAGTCGTTTTTGGCGAATGCCTTTTGTGGCTTTCAGCTCACCCACCCCAACCCCGCCCTCAAGGCT